>DATDBU010000180.1:0-80396 GCA_036524675.1 Chthoniobacterales bacterium
GCGTTTTCGCATTCGTTGATCATCTGGTTGCTCGCGGCTGTGGCTTTGCGCTTTGGCTCCAACTGGAATGCGGAATCGACCGAGCCGTATTTTCAAATCGCCTCGGGAGCGATCATCGTGGCTCTGGCCGCGTGGATGTTCAGGCGCACCCGGCGCGATCAGATCGCCTCGGCAGATTATTCGCATGATCACGATCACGCGCACGATGACGAAGGGCCAAACGGCGGAAAATGGATCGATACCGGGCATGGATATGTGGAAGTCAGCGTTTTTGAGACCGGAGTTCCTCCACGGTTCCGGCTTTTCTTTTCCGATGCCGCGAAAAAGGTGTCACGCCTCCCGCACGCAAATAGCGTGACGCTGGAAACGACCCGTCCGGACGGCGCGCGCCAGTTGTTTTCCTTCCAGCCAGGCGACGGATTTCTGGAGGCGACTTCCGAATTGCCCGAGCCGCATGAATTCGGCGCCAGGCTGTCGCTGGGGCACGGCGATCATTTACACGATTATGATTTCGTGTTCACTGAGGACGGGCATCATCATCACCACCACCATGAAGGTCTGGATGTTTCCGACGGCGACTTTCAGGACGCTCACGAGCGCGCACACGCGGCGGACATTGCGCGGAGGTTCGCCAATCGAAATGTGACGACTGGGCAGATCGTCCTTTTTGGGCTCACCGGCGGTCTGCTTCCCTGCCCTGCGGCGTTGACAGTTCTGCTGGTCTGCCTGCAACTCAAGAAATTCACCCTCGGTTTCACACTGGTGCTCTGTTTCAGCATCGGACTGGCATTGACGATGGTCGCCACCGGCGCCGCTGCGGCGTGGGGCCTCCGGCACGCGTCGAAACGCTTCAAAGGTTTCGGCGAATTTGCCCGCAAAGCTCCGTATTTTTCCAGCGCATTATTGACTTGCCTCGGCATCTATATTGGCGTTCAGGGCTGGATGCATTTGCGATAAACGCTCATTTTTGATGAACGCGCCACGCTCTCCAAACGATCTTCTCAGCCTCGGAATCCTGTCTGCCTGTATCAACATCGTGTTGATGTTGGTAAAAATCGGCGTGGGTCTCCTGGGGAATTCGTACGCACTGGTGGCCGATGGCATCGAATCGGCCGCCGATATTTTTTCCTCGCTGATCACCTGGGCCGGCTTCCAAATTTCGCTGAAGCCAGCGGACGAGGATCATCCCTACGGCCACGGCAAAATCGAATCGCTGGCGGGCATGTTTTCCGGGTTCTCCCTTTTGGCCGCGGCAGGCATCATTGGCTATCACTCGATTTTGGAGATTCGGACCCCGCACCATGCACCGGCTTGGTTCACCTTGCCGGTTTTGATCCTGGTCGTAATCGTGAAGGAATTCTTATCGCGGCGCGTTTTGTCCGCCAGCGAAGCTGTGGATAGTACGGCCCTCAAAGGCGACGCCTGGCACCATCGCTCCGACGCCATTACGTCCGGCGCAGCGGCGACAGGCATCGCGATCGCCTTGATCGGAGGCAACGGATTCGAGGCCGCAGATGATTGGGCAGCACTGGCCGCATGCGGAATTATCCTGGTAAATGGGGTGCTGATCCTAAAAGGCGCGCTGCACGATGTCCTCGATGGAAGCGTGCCCAAGGATATCAGCAGTCACGTAAGCGACTTGGCTGCCTCGGTTTCAGGCGTTGAAAACATTGAGAAATGCCGGGTCAGAAAGAGCGGTATCAGATTGTTCGTGGAACTTCACGTGCGTGTGGACCCGCAAATCTCCGTCTTCGAAGGGCACAAGATCGGTCACGACGTAAAGAATCATCTTCTTTCTGCGGATCCTCGCATTCAAGACGTGATCGTTCACGTCGAGCCCGCGAGCGCCGATGTTTCCGAAGGGAACGTCCCTTCCACACAAATCGGTTAACGGCAAAGAGCTGCGGTGCGATGCATGAGTTTGGCGGCACAAAGAAATATAGCCTAGGCTAATATTTATTGTTGAGGCTTCCATTTGATGGTGATACTACTTTTTCAATGAGCGCGACGCGGTTCACGCGTAGGAGCTTCCTTTCCGCCGGCTTGCTCTGCACAGTGGGTGTCACCGGACTTACCCGCGTCGCCAGGGCTTGCATGGAGTGTTTGACCGAAAAGCTGGACGGCAAATTTCCCATTGGGAAGACCCGCGTCGCAGGCGATTCGGTTTTCCCAGCCAGTGTGGACAGTGTCCCCTCGCCCAAGGCGGAACAGCCATCGCAATCGCAGGCAGGCGAAATGACTCCGATGACGTATTTGACGGCTTTTGACTACGGCAAGGTCACGCCACTGCCGGATGGCCAGTCTCAGCGCGAATATTTCATCTGGGCGGAGGACAAGGAGTTGATGGTGGCAGAGGGCATTAAGTTTCCGGCCTGGGTTTACAACGGTTTCCTGCCTGGGCCCACGCTACGGGCGCGCGAGGGCGATCGGCTGCTCGTTCATTTCGAGAATCGCGCGAACAAGCCGCATACGATCCATTTTCACGGTATTCATCCCGCCAATATGGACGGTGTTTTCGAGGTCGTGCCGCACGGAAAAACGTTCACCTACGACTTCACGGCCGAACCGTTTGGGCTCTTCCCGTTTCATTGCCACATGATGCCTCTGCGCAAACACATCGCACGGGGCCTCTACGGGACCTTGATCGTCGATCCACCCGCGCCGCGTCCGCCAGCGACGGAGATGATGATGGTCATGCACGGCCTCGACGTGAATCTCGATATGGAGAACGAGTTCTACGCTGTCAACGGCTACGCCAATTACTACGCCGAGCATCCGATCACGATCAAAGCCGGCGAAAAAGTGCGCATCTATCTCACCAACATGACGGAGTTCGATTTGGTGAACAACTTCCACCTGCACGCGAACATGTTCGACTACTACCCGAACGGCACGACCCTAAGTCCGGCTGAGCGCACCGACACCATCAACCTCTGCCAGGGGCAACGCGGAATCATTGAGTTCAGCTACAAATTTCCCGGCATGTACATGTTTCATGCTCACACCTCCGAGTTCGCAGAGCTGGGCTGGATGGGCTTTTTCCACGTGAAGGAATGAACACGACGGCATCCAGCGCGAATAGGCTTTCTCCGGTAGTCGCCGTCCTGAGCGCGATCACGCCATTGTTGCTCCTGGGCGGACTGGTTTACTGGTTTTTTCACGGCGGCAGCAGCTTGATCGAGCGGGCCGCGCCACCGATCGAGGAGATCGCCATCCGGCGCGCGGAGTTTTCGCCCGGCGAAATCAAGCTCACCATCCGCAATACCGGCCCAACCCCAACGGAGATGACGGTTGTGACGGTGGACGAAGCGATCTGGAAAGCCGAGTTCAGCCCTGGCCGCCGGCTGGAGCGGCTGCAAGAGGCGACGGTGCGCATCCCGTTCGACTGGGTGGAAGGCGATCCTTACAAAATCGCTCTCTTTACATCCACCGGGGTCTTTTTTGAAAAAGAGGTCGCCATCGCCACGGAGACACCGAAACCCAGCATCCGGATGTTTTGGGTCTTTGCGGCGATGGGTGGCTACGTCGGAATCGTGCCGGTTTTGATTGGTATCTTGTGGTTGCCGTTTTTACGCCGACTATCACGATGGGCATTCAATTTTCTGTTGTGTCTGACAATGGGCTTGCTGGTCTTTCTCGGCATCGATGCGCTCAAAGAAGGCTTTGAAGTCGCAGCGAAATTGCCAGGCGTATTCGAAGGTGTCGCTTTCGGCGCTATTGGTTTCTTGCTCGCCTTCTTAGTCATCACCGCGGTTGACATCGCCGCACGTTCGGGTGTGTCCGCGCGCGGCGGCGACACAGCACTGGTTCTGGCCTACATGATCGCTTTTGGTATCGGCGTTCATAACCTCGGTGAGGGTCTAGCCATCGGCGGCGCGTATGCGGTCGGCGAAATCACGCTCGGTGCGCTGCTTTTGATTGGCTTTACGATCCACAATACGACCGAAGGCCTTGCCATTGTCTCTCCGCTGACACGTTCGCGGGTGAGGGTCTTTCACCTCGCCTTGCTCGGGCTGCTCGCTGGAGGACCGGCTATATTGGGCTGCTGGCTGGGCGGTTTCACGTACTCGGATTTCTGGACCGTATTCTTCCTTGCAGTCGGCAGCGGCGCAATCTTCCAGGTCGTCTGGAGCATTGGCAAACAAATGATGTCAAGCCCTGCCGGCAGTCTTTTCCAGCTGAGCAACGCGGCCGGTTTTCTCCTGGGCATGCTGCTGATGTATGCGACCGCGCTGCTTGTCACTGCATAGCTAACCACCACCCGAGGCATCATGACAGAACGGATCAAGAAAAACAGTCGCAAAATGTTCGTGGCAGGGTTCGCCGTGAGCCTGAGCGTTCTCGCAGTGATGATGGCTTTCAGCCAAAAACAACAGCCGCAGGCGCCGCCTCGCGAGCTGGTACTCGTAGCAAAGGAAATGGTCTTCCGCGACACCGCTCAACCCAATCTAATCAATCCAACGCTCGTGCTGAAAAGGAGTCAGCCGGTGAAACTGGTGGTGCGCAACGAGGAGCCCGGTCCGGTATTGCACTGTTTTATCATCGGAGGGCTGGAAGTGAAAACCTCCCACAGTCTCTCACCGGGCGAGTCGGAAGCATTGGCTTTTACGCCGAGTCAAAAGGGCAGATTCGCCTATGCCTGCCTCATGCACCCGGGCATGAGCGGCAGAATTCTCGTCGAATAACTTTCCGGCGAATCTCTCAACTTCCCCCAAAGACCAAAATAGGATGCACGTGCATCACTTTTCTGTCGCACATCGAAATCAGAGCTCGTCGTCCCAGCACGCAGTGTCGGTCGGTCAGCCAGGCTCGCGCCTGACGCACCATGAACCAGCCGAGCCAAACATATCAGCGGTCGCCCTCGGGATGATGTAATATGCTCGCCCCATGTCTTCGTCCCAACGTTCCGCCGCTGTGAAAATCGTCGCCCGCCTGCAGGAGGCAGGGTATGTGGCGTATTTTGCGGGCGGCTGCGTGAGGGATGCGCTGCGTGGGATCGAGCCACACGATTTCGATGTGGCAACGAGCGCCCGTCCGGAGGAGGTGCAACAGCTTTTCCCGCACAACGTGGCGGTCGGCGCGCATTTTGGCGTTATCATCGTCCTGGAATCGGGGTTTTCGTTCGAAGTCGCCACATTTCGCTCGGATGACGCGTATGTGGATGGGCGCCGCCCCGTTTCAGTCCGGTTCACGTCGCCGCGTGAAGACGCAGAACGGCGGGATTTTACGGTGAACGCGATGTTTTTTGATCCCGTTGCCGAGGAGTTGATCGATTTCGTGAACGGCCGCGAGGATCTGAGCCGAAAAATTTTGCGGGCCGTGGGCGAACCGGCGCAGCGATTTGCAGAGGATAAACTGCGTCTCCTGCGGGCGGTGCGATTCGCAACCGTGCTGAGATTTGAGATCGAAGAAAAAACCTGGTCAGCCATCGTCGCGCAGGCGCCGCAGATTCATGCAGTCAGCACTGAACGAATTCGAGAGGAACTTCTGAGGCTTTTTCGTTCACCGAACCGAGTCCGCGGTCTGGACTTGCTGGATGCCAGCGGATTGCTGACCGAAGTACTCCCGGAGGTGGCGGCATTGAAAGGATGCGAGCAACCGCCGCAGTTTCATCCGGAAGGCGACGTCTTTGTGCATACGCGGATCATGCTGGGATTGTTGGCACCGGAAGTGCCGGACTCGGTCTTCCTGTCCGTGCTTTTCCACGACATCGGCAAACCGCCGACCTTCAGCGTTGATCCCGACGGCAGAATCCGATTCAGCGGCCACGACGCCGTCGGCGCGAAAATGACGCGAGAAGTGATGCAGCGCCTGCGTTTTCCCAACGAAGAAATCGACCGCGTTGTCGCGGCGGTGGCTAATCATATGGTCTTTAAGGATGTGACCAAAATGCGCGTTTCCAGGCTGAAACGCTTCATGGCGCGCCCGGATTTCGATCGGGAAATCGAATTACACCGGGTCGATTGCGAAAGCAGTCACGGCGACCTCAGCAACGTCGATTTCCTACGGCAGAAGGCCGAAGAATTCGCCAACGAACCGCTCATTCCGCCCCCGTTGTTAACCGGTCACGACGTGATTGCGCTTGGTCTGAAACCTGGTCCGATTTTCAAGGAAATCCTCGACGCCGTGGAGACGGCTCAGTTGGAAAAACAAGTCACGACCCGCGACGAAGCGCTGGAGATGCTGAAAGAAATTGTCAGCGAGAAGAATCTGCCTTCTTTCGGCACCTGATGACGAACGGCTGCGGCGTGTTGCGGTCGAAACGAAAGCGGTGGGTCCCTACGTTGCCTCGTCGGAAAGCTGGATTTTGTAGCGACCGGGAACGTCGAGATTGAGATTTGGAACGGTGAATGAGCGATGAGCGTCCAGCCGAGACGTTCCACGATGGTTTTGAGCCGGATTCATTGCCGGCCCTTCCGACGTTCTTCTCCGCCTGGTCGAGTAATTCGCGAATGGCCTTTCAGTTCCTCCCTCGAAGCCGGTTTCGCGGAAAGAACCGCTGGGGTCTGGGCTCAAGGGGATGACGTTAAAGCGCACAGGCCAGACGGAAAGCCATCCATCCTTCTTTCGGCCAAATTTTGAACGCGATCTTGCACGGAGCCGAAACTACCTCTAAAACTCATGCCCCGATGCAAATGACCGCTTATGCCCCCGGCCGGGTTGAACTTCTCGGCAACCATACCGACTACAACGAAGGCGTCGTGCTTTCCGCAGCCATCGATCGCGGAATAACGATTACGGGAGAAGCCTCAGGAGGTTCGTTGATTTCCCTGCAATCAGCCGATCGCGAAGTGACTATTGATCTGGCAAACGGATTGCCGGAGCCGCTCGCGACAAATACGTGGGCCAATTATTTGTTGGGCGTCGTACGCGGATTACTCGAGGCGGGATATCCGGTTGCTGGTTTTTCGGCGAAGATATCCTCGACACTTCCGACGGGAGCCGGGTTGTCGAGTTCGGCAGCGCTGGAAGTGGCAACGTGTTTGTTCTCGGAGAAACTGTTTGGTTTCTCGTTGTCGCCCCTCGACCGGGCAAAGCTTTGCAAACGAGCCGAAAACGTATTTGTCGGCGTAAATTGCGGGTTACTGGATCAGGTTTCGTCCGTTTTCGGCGCAGAGAACGCCGCTATTTTTCTCGATTGTCGCGCGGAAACGGTCGCCAATGTGGGATTTCCGGACGGATTTGAGCTATTGATCACTGACTCCAGCGTCAAGCACGAGCTAACCGGCGGCGAATACAACGAGCGCCGCGCCCAATGTTTCGAGGCGGCAAAAGTGTTGGGTGTGAAAGCCCTGCGCGATACGACGAGCGAAGCCGTGCTTGCCGCCCCATTGGATGACGTCGTGCGTCGCCGCGCGCTCCATGTAACCGGTGAAATCGAACGCGTTTTCCGCGGTGTCGAGCTGTTGCGAACAGGCAATGGTGCGGGTTTCGGGGAATTGATGTGGGCGTCCCACGAAAGTTCGCGAGTGAATTTCGAGAACAGCACGGAGGAATTGGATGCGTTGGTGGAAATCGCTCATCAAATTCCCGGCGTTTACGGTTCGCGGCTCACGGGCGGAGGATTTGGCGGAGCGACCGTGTCGTTGATCGATGCCGGCAAAGCAGATGCGATCAGTTCCGAAATTCAAAAGCGTTACGTGGAAAAAGTCGGAATCGAATGCAAGACCTACCTGTCCCGCCTGTCCCAGGGCGCCAGGTAACAGAAATTCGGAGTTGATCCGCGAAATTACGCAGATTATTTCTTTAAGAATATCTGCGAAAATTGCGGATAGTTCCTAAGGCCGACCAATTCCCGTTCCGTTGATGGAACCGTTTGGATTCCAGCGGATCGAGATTATATTGTCCGCCCTTTTCCATGAACATTTCGCAGACCGTAGCGCGCATCATCGCCTCCTATAACGAGGTCGGTGGCATCAACCACCTCGACGGGGCGAACCTCCCTACCAAAGACGCCATCGAAGATATTTGCGAAGACCTGCTGCGTCTCGCGTTTCCCGGTTACCTGGATGCGTCGGCGGTCCTTTCGTCAGAACTCGAATCTTATACCGAGAGGCGGGTCGCGCGTGTGGCGGAACGTCTCAAGGTGGAAGCCTGCAAAAGCCTGCGCCTGGCCGAGCCCGATTGCCCCGATGCCCGTTCGATCAGCATTGTGGAGAATTTTTTCGATCGGCTGCCTGCCATCCGCCAATTGCTGCGAACGGACGTTGAGGCCGCCTACGAAGGCGATCCCGCGGCGCCGAATTTTGATGAAATCATCCTGGCCTATCCGTGCGTGGAAACCATCGCGATTCAGCGGATGGCGCATGTGCTTTACCGGACAAAATTACCGCTGATTCCCCGCATGATGACGGAATGGGCGCATTCACGGACCGGGATCGATATCCATCCTGGCGCTCAAATCGGATCCCATTTTTTTATCGATCACGGCACGGGCGTCGTCATCGGTGAAACAACCCGGATCGGGTCGCACGTGAAGCTTTACCATGGCGTGACGCTCGGGGCGAAAAGCTTTCAGAAAGACGAACAGGGTCACATTCTGAAGGGCGGAAAACGGCATCCGGATGTGGAGGACAACGTGACGATTTATCCCAATGCCACGATCCTTGGCGGAGATACGGTAATCGGCGAACACAGCACGATCGGCGGCAACGTTTTCCTTACGCATAGCATTCCTCCGAACTCGCTGGTCTATCCGCAGGAGATCCATCACCGGATTATCGAGAAACGGCGACCTCCAGGAATGGGACCAACACTGCGAGAGATTCAGGAGTTTGTGCCGGCGATTTGATGCTAGATTCAAGGAAGGGTGTTCCAGAACGCCCGCAGTGGGGGCAGGTCTAAACCGCTTTCTTGATCTCCATGATTTATCTCGACCACAACGCAACAACTCCCCTCTCGCCACCCGCTCTGACTGCGATGCGGCCGTTTCTGGAGTTGTTCCACGGCAATCCGTCCAGCATTCACGCCGCCGGCCGATTGGCACGGGCCGCGATCGACGACGCGCGCGACGTGCTGGGGCAACTGCTAGGGGCCCGTCCGCATGAGTTGATTTTTACGGGTGGCGGTACGGAATCGGATAATCTCGCAGTCATGGGACTGGCGCGTCAGTTTGCGGACACGGGCAAACACCTCATCACATCGCAAATCGAGCATCACGCCGTGTTGCACGCATGCGAATACCTCGAAAAACAGGAAAGCTTTGAGGTTACATATTTGCCGGCAAATCCTGCGGGAGTAGTTGATATCGAAGCGTTTAGGTCAGCAATCCGCGCCGATACCACACTGGTTTCGATCATGTCGGCAAACAACGAAACCGGAACCATTCAGCCTCTGGAGGAAATCAGCGCGATCTGCCGTGAAAAGGGCGTTCTTCTGCACAGCGACATGATCCAAAGTCTCGGGAAACAGCCGATCGATCTGTCCTTGGTGGATGCCGCGTCGTTTGCATCGCACAAGTTCTATGGACCCACCGGCGCCGGGCTGCTGTATCTTCGGAGTGGAATTTCCATCCAGAGTCTGCATCACGGTGGCGCCCATGAAAATCAGCGGCGTCCCGGCACGGAAAATACCGCTGCGATCGCTGGAATGGCCTCCGCGGCCGAGGAAGCGATCGAAGAAATGGCAGACGAGCAACCACGCGAGCGCGCCCTCAGAGACCATCTTTGGGCCAGCATCCACACCGCATTTCCCGAGGCAATTCTAAATACCGATCTGAACCATTGCCTCTCCAATACGCTCAACGTCAGCTTTCCCGGTCTCGACGGCGAGGCGCTCCTCTTCGGGCTCGATCTGGAAGGTGTGTGCGTCTCGAGCGGATCCGCTTGCATGGTCGGCAGCATCCAGCCGTCGCACGTGCTGTTGGCGATGGGTGTCCCGGCCGATGTCGCGCAGGCAACCGTCCGTTTTTCACTAGGGAGGGAAAATACGATCGAAGAAATGGATTCCACCGTTGAAAAATTGCGCAAAGTGGTAAGTCGCGTGCATGGTTGAGGTTTACCGTGCGCTCATGGAAACAACTGACCTTTGACCTATTCCGAGCCTCGTCGGCACTACCATCTCCGGTGGCCGCGCTGGACAAAGATTTGTCTCGGCTCACCGGCATCGTCGCGGACGGTGCGTTGCGGCAGAAAGCCGCACAGATGCTGACACAGGTCGGTTGTGAGGATCTCGCTCGGAACGTGCAGGTGGTTTGGAATTCGAGACTTACGACGACAGCTGGACTGGCGCACTATCGGGACTGCAAAGTGACCCTTAACCCGCGCTTGCGTGAATTCGGCGATGGCGAAATCGACCGGACGCTTCGTCATGAACTCGCCCATCTTGTCGCGCATTTCCGTGCGGGACGCCGCCGGATTTCGCCGCACGGGCGCGAATGGAAAAAAGCCTGCCACGACCTCGGTTTACCCGACGAAAAACGCACGCATGACCTTCCCCTGCCCCGCCGGAAGGTTCAAAAACGCCTGATTTACCAGTGTTCCCACTGCCGAAAAACCTACCCTCGCGTCCGCCCATTCGCGCGCGCCTCGGCCTGTCTGAGTTGCTGCCGCGCTTACAACAAAGGCTGTTTCAGCACGCGGTTTCAACTTCGGCTCGTATCGGTGGATACATCGGCGTAACTTAACCCCGGCTGCGATGCGTTGATCAATGCCCCCTTGGACGACGCCCTTTTAAAAGCTGTATTGACGCCGAAATTAGAAAAGTCGTGTTTTGCGTCGATGCGGCTCCGAGGTCACTTCTTCGAAAACAATCCTCGCAGCCGGTGGTCGTCCCGATCATATCCGAACACCAACGACATCGTTGTCCCCGAAACTGCCCGTTTCAAATCGGAATCCGGGCGATCCGACGACCCACCGCCTTCTCAAAGACCCAGCGCCCGGCCCGCCTGGTAAACGATTAGCGTCACCAGATAGGCAAAACTCGTCATGTAGACAAACTGGAAGATCGGCCAGCGCCAGGAGTTTGTCTCCCTTTTAACCACGGCCAGAGTGGCGATGCATTGCATGGACAAGACGAAAAACACCATCACGGCCACGCACACAAGCGGCGTAAAAACAGGACGACCATCAGGCCATTTGTCCTTAAGCAATGCTTCTCGCAACGGCTCAGGATCTTCGTCGGCACCTTCAATGCTGTACACGATGCCGATCGTGCTCACAAAAACTTCGCGTGCTGCTTGTGCGCCGATAAGGCCGATCCCAATTTTCCAATTGAATCCCAGCGGCTCGATGGCTGGCTCCATAAAATGCCCAGCTCTCCCAGCGAAGCTGTCGGCCAGGTTTTCCGCGTGGTCCGCACCCGGCTTCTTCGGATATGTCGAAAGCGCCCAGAGAACGATCGACAGAGACAGAATAATCGTTCCTGCACGTTGAATAAACGCCTTTGCCCTAGATAACATGTGCTGCAGCACGGTCCACAGTCCCGGCATCCGGTACGGCGGGAGCTCGAGCACCAGAGGAGGCGGCTCCCCTCGTAGTATGGTGCGTTTAAAAATGAGAGCGAAGAGAAATGCAGCGCCTGTCCCGAGCAAATACATCGCGAGCATGATGCCTGCCTTTTTCCCCGCGGACGCGATCCCACCCGGAATGAGCGTGGAGATCATCAATGTATACACGGGCAATCGTGCAGAGCAGCTCATGAATGGAGCCACCAGGATCGTCGCCAGCCGGTCACGGGGATTTTCAATGGTCCGCGTCGCCATAACGCCGGGAATGGCACACGCATACGAGCTGAGCAGTGGAATGAACGATTTACCGTGCAGGCCAACTTTGTTCATGACGCGATCCATGATGAACGCCGCTCGCGCCATGTATCCACTGTCCTCGAGCAAGCCGATAAACAGGAACAAAATCATGATCTGCGGCAGAAAAACGAGCACGCCACCTACACCGGCGATAACGCCGTCTGTTAACAAATCCCGCAAATCGCCTTCCGGCATATGCGTGGTTACCCAGCCTGATAGGTTTCTGAAAATGCCGTCGACAAAATCCATCGGATAATTGGCGAAAACAAAGATCGACAGGAACATCGTTGTCATTAGCCCCAGAAAAATGACCCAGCCCCAGACCGGATGAGTGACAATCGAGTCCAGGCGGTCCGTGAAGTCCGCCTGCGCACCGCCCGTATAATGAATCGTCTCTTCGACAATTTCCTGGAGGCGCGAATAGCGCGCGGCAATCACGTCGTCCCGCCAGGAAGGGAGGACGTGCGACAGTTGCTCACGATACGGAGTCAATGCATCCGGTTTTTCCGGAGTCGCAGCTAGGGCGAGCAAAAGTCGTGAACGGAGAGCTGGGTCATCCACCGAAAAACCAGTTGGCGGATTTTCCATCAGCGACCCCAAGGTTGCTGACACCACTTCAGCAATTGTAACGGAAAAACCACTGGGCTGCGCCGCTGGCTTCGATAGCGCAACGCGCAATTTTGCCGGGCCATCGCCAGAATTCGCCCTGACCGCCACAACGGGACAATCCAGTAATTTGGCGAGCCGTTCGGCATCGATTCTTTCACCCTTTGCCTCCACCAAATCCATCATGTTCAGCACAATGACCGCTGGGATCCCGAGCTCGAGCACCTGGGAGACCAGATACAGGTTCCGCTCCAGATTGGATGCATCGACCACGCAGACGACGCGATCTGGCGGGTGTGTTCCCTCCTGGACGCCGAGGAGTACATCGCGCGTGACCGTTTCATCAGGCGACTGCGGCGCCAGGCTGTAGGTTCCAGGCAAATCGACGAGGAATTGTTTGACCCCGTGTTGGGTGAAAAAGACACCGTCTTTTTTCTCGACGGTGACACCCGGATAGTTGCCGATTTTCTGCCTTAAACCGGTAAGAGCATTGAAAATCGTCGTCTTCCCACAGTTCGGATTACCTACGAGAGCGAACGTAGCGGAAGTGGAAGCCTTGACGACGGAGGAAGTTGCGACTTCAGCCGCCATGCGGTGCCTCCAGAAGTTGAATCTCGATCAATTCGGCCTCGTGTTTACGCAAAGAAAGTTTGTAGCCCCGAAGCTCGATTTCGAGCGGATCACCCAATGGAGCGAGACGAACGAATTTGACGGTTGTCCCCGGAACAAGCCCCATTTCCCGGAGTCGTTGGGTGCGAACAGAGTCTCCCAGGAATCGCACGACCTTTGCACGGCCGCCCGGTGTTAGATCGGAAAGCAACACGACGTCAGACGTCCGAATTTTTGCTCGGAACAGCAACCGTTTTCGGCCGAGCATCCATGGGCTCGAGCAGGATGCATTCACCGAGGTCGCGGCTCAACGCCAGACGGACACCGCAGACCTGGCAGATTAAGTTCGATCCGCTGGAAAGCTTGATAACTTGCGCGGATTCGCAGAAGCCCATTTCGCGGAGGCGTTTACATAATTCCGGCTTCGTGTTGAGCGCATGTAGCCGCATTTTTTTGCCGACGGGAGCAGTCAGCAAAGTCACCGGAGTCAAAAGTCCGATACCGGGAGCGCAGTTTTGGGTCACGGCGGCGACACTATGGTATCTGAGATTTAGTCTCAACAGAAAAACAAAGTTTTCAGGATTGAGATCTCAGATTCCAGCGTCTCGTGGGGCAGCTTACGGCGAGCGCACGCGGCGCTAAAAACTGAAAGCTGGCGCCCATTCGCACGTTACGTTCTATTAAAATCATGTCCTCTACCGAGTATCTGCGCCGGATCGATCAAGCACATCACCTTCATCCGTTCACGGACCACCGCGACATGTTCAAGGCGGGGACGAATGTCATTCAAAGTGGGAAGGGAGTATTCGTTTTCGATCAGGACGGAAGGCCGCTTCTCGATGGGCTAGCCGGCCTTTGGTGCGTGAATGTCGGATACGATTGTCCGGAAATCCGCGACGCCGTAATCGAGCAGATCGATCGGCTGCCGTACTACTGCTCTTTTTTTAACTCGACGACGGAACCTGCCATCGAACTGGCCGCGAAGCTGGCCGCCATTGCGCCACCGCGCATCAATCACACGCTGTTTTGTAATTCCGGCTCCGAATCCAACGAATCGGCACTGAAGGTTATCCGAAATTATTTTCATCTCCTCGGCAAACCTACGAAACGCAAAGTCATCGCTCGAAACTTCGCGTATCACGGAGTCACGATCGCGACGACGAGCCTGACGGGTCTGCCCGGATGCTATCTACCGTTCGATCTACCACTGGATGGATTTCTTCATGCACCCGCTCCCCATCCTTACGGTTACAATTCCGACCTCGATCCCGAGACATTCGGCAAATGGTGCGTTGATGAAACGGCGAAACTCATCGAAAAGGAGGGCGCCGATACGATAGCAGCAATGTTCGTCGAGCCCGTCCAAGGCGCCGGAGGCGTCATCGTCCCGCCCCGCGGCTACCTCACCGCGATTCGCGAGTTGTGCCGTGAGAAAGGAATCCTCTTTGTGGCCGACGAAGTCATCACCGGATTCGGACGCCTTGGCGACTGGTTCGCATCGACGCTTTGGGATCTCGACCCGGATATTATGTCCACCGCGAAGGGACTCACCAGTGGCTACCTACCGCTTGGGGCGACCCTTATCAGCGATGAAATCGCGGAAACTCTTATCAACGGCGGCTATTTTGCCCATGGTTTTACTTATAGCGGTCACCCTGTCACCACTGCCGCCGCTCTTGCCAATCTCGAAGTCATCGAGAAGAAGCAACTCATCCCGTACGTCAAAGACGACATCGGGCCCTATTTTCAGGAGAAGATTCGTGCCATGGCCGGTCATCACACCGTTTCCGAAGTGCGCGGATATGGCCTCATCGGCGCGATGGAGCTCGTGCCGCGCGAGGGCCGTGCAACATTGACGCCTTCCTCCGCTCTCGGAGCAAAGGCCGCCGGTCTGGTCCGCCAGCACGGCGCTATTGTCCGGGGCATCCGCGACTTGATCGCCGTTTCGCCACCGCTAGTGATCACTCGCCCCGAAATCGATCAGCTTTTCGAATCGATCCAACGTGGCCTAGACCAGCTGTGGGGCTAGAAATTCCGGAAACAAGCCGGCGACTCTCGCGAGTCCATCTACCACAGCATCGATTGCGTCAGCGCCACAATTCTTCCGTCTTCAATCAGCACACAACGCCAGGACGTGATCCGCCCGTCATCGGCGTAATCGGAGCCAATAACGCTGAACTGTGATTGGTACGTTCCCAGAGCGCCCGGATAATATAATTCCTGCGCCTGAACGTAGTCACCCAGGTTCGTCGCCCTGTATTCCAGTCGAACGGTAATGTCCGTTTTCCGGCTCGCCCGCCACCAGAACGTGAAATAATCCCCCGCCTGTTCGGCTTGGTCGAGGTTGTCCACGGCCCCAAAGTCCGCACGCCGCTTCTGGATCGACACCATCGGATCGCGTCCCGGAATAAAACTGGGGCCATTGAAGAACGTCTTCGCCTTGCGAAACTCGAAAGCGTCGCTCAATGCGAGCGGGAGCACATTCACTTTTACCAATGGCGTCGGTTTAGTTTGTGGACCGGCGCATCCAGCGAACAGCAAAAGACCGATCAGCGGCAAAACGAGAAAAAGCCTGCACATTTCCAGCGATCAAAGCTGGCAGCAGTTCATCTTTCAACGCTCAACTTTCAGCGTGACCTCAGATTTCCCCGTTCTGCACTCTCAGTTCCGCCTTCTGCTTTCTGCCTTCAATTCACGGCTCCCACTTGAGTCCGATCGTCGCCAGCGGCGGCAAATTGAGGCTGAGCGAATAGTCTCTGCCCTGCCATGCGATCCCTTCAGCATGAAAACCGCCGTAGTTGCCAATGTTACCTCCGCCGTAGGCTTCGGCATCCGTGTTTAACACCTCTCGGTAAAATCCCGCAAACGGTGCGCCGACCCGGTACGAGAAGCGCGGCACCGGCGTCGCGTTAACGACGAAAACAATGATTCCACCGTTTTTGCTCCGGCGTAAAAACGCCACAACGCTATTGTCCGCATCGTGGAAATCAATCCAGTCGAATCCTTCCCACGTATCGTCGAGTTCATAGAACGCCGGTTCGTTTTGATACAGGTGATTGAGGTGCTGCACCAACCGTTTCAAGCCGGCGTGCAGTGGCGAACTACACAGATGCCAGTCGAGACTTTGACCGTGATTCCACTCCGCCCACTGGCCGAATTCGCAGCCTTGGAACAGCAATTTCTTGCCCGGATGCGCCCACATCCATGCGTAGAACATCCGCAAATTTGCAAATTTCTGCCAATCATCTCCCGGCATCTTTGCAATGAGCGAACCTTTGCCGTGCACTACTTCATCATGGCTCAACACCAGAATGAAGTGTTCCTGGAACGCATATAACAACGAAAATGTGACCTGACTCTGATGGTAGCGCCGGTAAACCGGCTCCTTGCTCATGTAAACGAGGAAGTCGTGCATCCAGCCCATGTTCCACTTGAACCCAAAACCCAGCCCTCCCAGATACGTCGGTCGGGACACACCCGGCCAGGAGGTCGATTCCTCCGCCATGGTCATAATCCCCGGAAACTTCTCGTAACAGACTTCGTTGAAGCGTTTCAGAAAATAAATCGCCTCCAGGTTTTCGCGTCCGCCATAGGCATTCGGCACCCACTCACCCTCTTTTCGCGAATAATCCAGATACAACATCGACGCCACCGCATCGACGCGTAGACCGTCGATGTGATATTCATCCAGGAGAAACAAGGCGTTTCCAATAAGGAAGTTACGCACTTCGTTACGTCCATAGTTGAAAATCAGCGTACCCCAATCCTGATGCTCGCCCTGGCGCGGATCCTCGTGTTCGTAGAGCGCTGTACCGTCAAAACGTGCCAGCCCATGCGCGTCTTTCGGAAAATGCCCGGGCACCCAGTCCAGGATGATGCCCAATCCGCGCTGATGCGCCCGATTCACGAAATGCCGAAACTCGTCCGGGTTTCCGAACCGGCTCGTAATGGCGTAATAGCCCGTAACCTGATATCCCCACGATCCATCAAACGGATGCTCAGCCAATGGAAGAAACTCGATATGCGTGAACCCCATCTCGATCGCGTAATCGATCAGCCGCTCCGTCGCTTCGATGTAGCTCAAAAACCGGTTCTCCTCGTCAAGCACCCGCTGCCACGAACCGAGATGGACTTCATAAATGCTCACCGGGCGCTTTTGCCACTCGGTGCTTTTCCGTTTTTCCATCCATTCGTCATCACTCCACGTAAACCGGTTGATATCAAAAACCATGGAAGCCGTCTCGCGACCGTGCTGGCCGTAAAAGGCAAATGGATCGCTCTTCAACTGCAAGTGGCCATACGCCGATCGCACTTCGAACTTGTAGTGAACCCCCTCGCCCAAGCCCGGAATAAAAATTTCCCAGATACCACTGTCGATTTTCCGCATCGGATGAACGCGACCATCCCAATTGTTAAACTCGCCAACGACGCTTATACGCGACGCGTTCGGCGCCCACACAGAAAACGTCACACCCGAGTATCCGCCGATCTCCTGAATGTGCGCCCCGAGTTTCTTGTAAATCTCGTAATGATTTCCCTCGGCAAAAAGATGCGTGTCAACTTCGCCAAGCACGCGCCCAAACGAATACGGATCTACAACATCAAAAGATACGCCGTCCCAAGTCGTGATTCGCAATTTGTACGCCCCCAGCTGCGCATCTTCATCGATGAACGCCTCGAACACGCCCGGGTCGCCTATTCTTTCCGCAGGAAATACCTGGGAAGAATCCTCGTCGGAAACGACGAGAATTTCCTTCGCCTCCGGCCGCAGCACGCGGATGGTCTCTCCGTCTGCGACCCTGTGCCGGCCGAGCACGGAAAACGGATCGGGATGTAAAGCGGATGCCAGCAAATGGAGATCATTGGGGGACAAGGTGACGGTGGCGTTCATAGGGTGGGTTCGGGGGTTTTAGATAAAGCAGCGCGTTGCAGTAGAGGGAGAATGCTATTCCGGAATATGGTCCGCCAATTATATTTATCGCGAATGATTTTGCACACTCGATTGGCCGGGTCACGGGACAAAAACACAACGATATCAGCGGCCAATGCCGCTGGGTCAGTACTGGGCGGGAACACAAGTCCGTTGAGGCGAGCCAGGTCCGCAAGTGGCTGATTTTCAGAGCAAAAAATCGGCAGCCGCTGCGCACCTGCTTCCAGCACAGGCAATCCAAACCCTTCCTCCTCGCTCGGAAAAAATAGGGCATCCGCCATACCATACAGTGCTCGCACGTCTGAATCGGTCAGCGCTCCCTCGTCGCTCAGAAAAACCACTGAATTCTCCAGGTGATTTTCGGCAATGATTTTGTCGAGCTCCGCCCGATACGCCGCCTGTTTGCCTGTGAACGGCTCGGGAGCACCCGTTATCACGTAAAGGGGATTCAATCCCTTGTCGCGCAATGCCGCGGTCAGTCGGAGCCCCAATCCGAAATTTTTTCTTCTCAGAATACGTGCCGGATGAAGGAACACCGGGAAAGCCTCCGATGCGCATAAGTCGAGCCGCTGCCGAAGATAGGGAGATAAACCAATCGATCCCAACACATCCATCCCGTTCGGAATGACAGCCGAAACCGGATACCCCGTCAACGCCTGGTACGCATTTGCGCGGAGGTGGGACACGGCAACGACGGTCGCGTTACTTGGATGGCGCCTCAATAAATTCTCGGCAGCCGAGCTGCCTATCCTGTGAAACGGACTCGCTGCCGCCAGGTCGTGCACCCATGAGATGACAGGCATCCGGTCTGCAAGCCGCCAAAGAGCAGCCGTTGCCGCAAGATCAAATGGCATCGTAAAAACATTGTGGGCGATCAGACAATCGAGCGGTCGCCGTTCAAAAAAGCGGACGATTTCGTCACAACGCTCCTCGAACGGCTCCTGGGAACCCATGCCCGGAACGGCGGTTCCGAGGAATCCGTTCAGGACGCTTTGCTGGCGTCCGTTGTGATACAACCTGACGCGATCCCCGTGCTGCAGAAACAATCGGGCATGCGCTTCGATAACCCGCTCAACCCCGCCCACTATGGGCGGCATCGAGTAATGCAGGATACCGATTTCCATAGGGAGCCGCATGTTTGCACACATTATCGGAGTCGGAAAACAAAAAATAGGAGGACCACCGTCGCTCCCTGATTCAAAACGCATGATTCCATCCCTTCATTTAATCGTTTGATTCATTCAAATGATTGCATACGTTGACTCCTATGACCAAGGCTTCTGACTGGGATCTGCTGGCTGTGCCCGCCTCTTTTTTCACGGACAAAGGCGGCGACCCAGACGCGCGGCAGCGCTTGATCATGGCCGGCCTCGAAGTTTTCGGCGCCTACAACCTCGAAGGAGCCACCACACGTCAGATCGCGCTCAAAGCCCAAGTCAACCAGGCCGCGATCGCCTATTATTTCGGAGGGAAAGAGGGGCTTTACATGGCCGTTATCGAGTTCGCAGTTGGCATCATCAAAGCAAATGTTTTGCCGGCCGTAATCGCAATCCGTGACCGCGATCCTGTGAACCGTTTCACACGCCGCGAGGCCCTGGAGCTGGCACAAGGCATTATTAGGGCGTTTCTAGGAACATTGGTCCGGTTTCCGATGGCGAGTTCATGGTCGCGAATCGTCATGCGTGAACAAATGCAACCAACGAAAGGCTTTGATTATTTATACGAGAATGTCATCCAGCATATCCATCGGGCTTTTGCGCGCCTGCTTGCAGATGCACATGAATGTGATCCGGAAGATCCCCAAATGATTCTGCGGGCGCATTCGCTCGTGGGGCAGTTCATCATTTTTTTGGCAGGCCGCGAGACGGTCCGGCGCCGGATGCATTGGCAATGTTATTCAGCAGACGAAGCGCGCCAAATCGAGACAGCCGTGAGCGCAAATCTGGAAGCTATTTTTTTGTACGCAACGAACACTCCAGGAAAGGGAAATAACCAGTGAGACCACGCAGGCTTGTTCTGATTCTCTTGATTTTGGCACTCGTCGCCGCCGCTGTTTATTTCGTGAAACAGCGGTCGGCTGCGCAAAACGGAGAGTTGCTGGTCCAGGGAAATATCGACATTCGCCAGGTAAATCTCGGATTTCGCGTCGGTGGACGGATCAAGGAAATCCGCGTGGATGAAGGCGATGTGGTCAAGGCAGGCGACGTGATTGCCGTTCTGGAGGACGGCCCCTACCTGGATCAGGTGCATCTGGCGGAGGCACAACTGGCATCGGCAGAGGCGGCTTTGGCGAAAGCGATCAACGGTTCGCGCAAGGAGGATATCGATCAAGCCAGGGCGCAGGTAGGACAGATGAATGCGAACTTGGTGAACGCGGAGGCAAATTTTATCCGTCAGCGGGATTTGCGAGCGCAACGGGTCATCGCGCAATCGGACTACGACGCGGCGTTGGCTGCACGTGACTCGACTGCAGCGCAACTCGCTTCGGTCAAGGCAAATCTGGCGCTCTTGGAAGCGGGATCGCGCTATGAAGACATCGACGCAGCAAAGGCCGAAGTGGCACGCACCAAAGCGAATCTGGAAGCTGCCGAACGGAACGTGGCGGACTGCCGCATCGTGGCGCCGAGCGACGGCGTCATTATTACCAGGGCTCTTGAACCAGGAGCGATCGTGGCAGCAGGAACTACCGCCTGTTCGCTGAATCTGACCTCGCCAATATGGGTGCGTACGTACGTCAGCGAACGTGACCTGGGCCGAATTTACCCCGGCATGCAGGCGAACGTCTTCACCGACACCCGACCGGACGAGGCGATCCCGGCGCAGGTCGGATTTGTCTCGCCGGTGGCGGAATTTACGCCGAAATCGGTGGAAACGCGGGAGTTACGCACGGATTTGGTATATCGCCTGCGAGTCATCATTTCGAAACCAGACAAGTTCTTGCGTCAGGGTATGCCGGTAACTGTACGACTTTTGGAGGACAAAGACCGTGAACAACCCGTCCCAACCGGAAATGTCGCGAATTGACAAGCCCATCGTCCGGGCGCGCAATCTGACAAAGCGGTTTCCGAAGGCAAAAAAGGCCGCCTTGGAAGGATTGGACGCCGATATTTTTCCCGGACGGATCACCGGTCTTGCCGGTCCAGACGGCGCAGGCAAGACGACCTTTTTGCGGATGGTAGCGGGTTTGCTCGACCTTACGGAGGGCGAACTAACCGTGCTCGGCGTGGATCCAGCGACAAAGGCAGAGGAAATTCATATCCGGACGGGATACATGCCGCAGCGCTTTGGGCTGTACGAAGATTTAAGTGTGCAGCAAAACATGGATTTGTACGCGGATCTGCGCGGCGTCCAGGGTCAACAGCGACAAGAGACTTTCGAGCGCCTGTTGGGATTTACGGATCTGAAACGGTTTACGGACCGGAAAGCCGGGGCCCTCTCGGGCGGGATGAAACAGAAGCTCGGTCTGGCGTGCGCCCTCATTTCGAAGCCGGAACTGCTTCTTCTCGACGAACCAGGCGTGGGAGTGGACCCGATTTCGCGACGCGAATTGTGGAAAATGGTGCAAGCCCTTGTCGCTGAGGGAATCGGCGTCATCTGGAGTACAGCTTATCTCGACGAGGCGGAAATGTGCGAAAGCGTGATCGTCCTAAATGAAGGCAAATCGATCTTCTCAGGAGCGCCGGGGGAACTGACCGATCGCGTGGGGGATCGAACATTTATTCTACCGGTCACCCAGGATAAGCGCCAGGCACTTCAACGAGCCCTCGAGGTCGACTCGGTCGTGGACGGCGTCGTGCAGGGAAATCATTTGCGGCTGGTTCTGCGCAAGGGCGCAAAAGATTTCGATGCCGCAGCCATTGGCCTCGAGGGAAAGCTGCGGCAGGTGAAACCTCGTTTCGAAGACGCTTTTATCGACGCTTTGGGTGGCCCCAGACGTGGCAAATCGCGGATCGCGGAGGCGCTCCGGCAGATCCCGCACGATGGCGACGCCGTCATTGAAGCGCACGATTTGACCAAGAAATTCGGCGACTTTGCCGCGACGGACCGTGTGACGTTTGCCGTGAAACGCGGCGAACTTTTCGGTCTTCTCGGCCCGAACGGAGCTGGAAAATCGACGACGTTCAAAATGATGTGCGGCCTGCTCAAACCGACCTCAGGTACTGCGCGAGTCACCGGCCTGGATCTGCAGCATTCCGGGAGCAAAGCCCGCAGCCGCCTCGGCTACATGGCGCAAAAGTTTTCGCTCTATGCCGATCTGACAGTCCGCCAGAACCTCGATTTTTTTTCCGGAATCTACGGATTGAAGAACGGGCAGAAAAAAGCGGTGGATTCCATGCTGGAGATCTTTGCTTTTGGCGATCAGGCGGACGTGCCGTCGGGGCAATTGCCGCTCGGCTTCAAACAGCGGCTGTCGATGGCCGCCGCTTTGATGCATGAGCCGGACGTGCTGTTTCTGGACGAGCCGACTTCAGGCGTCGATCCGATTACGCGCCGCGAATTCTGGAAACATATCAACGGTCTCGTCGAAAAAGGAGTCACGGTCATGGTGACGACCCATTTCATGGACGAAGCGGAATACTGCGATCGGATTGGATTGGTCTATCGCGGCCAACTCATCGCCCTCGGGCCACCGGATGAGCTGAAGCGGAACGTCAAAACGCCGGAACTGGAAAACCCGACCATGGAGGACGCGTTCATCGCGTTGATCCGGGAATTCGATCAGGAAAATGGGGGTAAAGCCTAAGCATGAACGGACACCCTTTTTCACGAATGAAATGAAAACGGAAAGCCCTAACTCCCAAGGAGAGACGCTTTTCAGGCGCCTGCCATCAGCCAAACGGCGGTTGGAAACCGCTGCTCCCTTGGGTGATTCGCATCCATTCATGGTCCAAAAATTGAATCCGCGGCGATTGCTAGCGCTGATCCGGAAGGAAGGCGTGCAAATTTTACGCGATCCCAGCAGTATCCTTATCGCGTTCATCCTGCCGGTGATTCTCCTGTTCCTATTCGGATACGCCGTGTCGCTGGATTCGACCAAACTCCGCATCGGAGTGGTGATGCAGGAGCGCACGCCTGTCAGCGAGAGTCTTCTGGCGGCGGTGCGAGATTCGAAATATTTCACGGTTACGCCGGGATTTGCCCTTAAGGAAATGGAGGGTCAGCTGGTCGCCGGAAAATTGCGCGGGATCCTCGTCATACCGGTAAATTTTTCCAGACTATTTGCGGAGAATACCGGAGGGGAAGACACCGGCGCCCGGCTACAGATCATCGCCGATGGCAGCGAGCCAAATACGGCGAGTTTTGTGCAAAACTACCTCCGGGCGGCGATTGGCGGATGGCAGGCTGCGCGAGCTCGCGACCAGGGTTCCAACGCTCACCCGGGCATCGAAATCGAAACGCGGATGTGGTTCAATCCCTCGCTCGAGAGCAAAAACTACCTCGTTCCAGGGTCGATCGCGATCGTAATGACACTGATTGGGACACTGCTTACGTCGCTCGTCGTCGCTCGCGAATGGGAACGCGGCACGATGGAAGCGCTAATGGCGACACCCGTATCGATTCAGGAACTCGTTCTTGGTAAATTGATTCCCTATTTTCTACTCGGGGTCGGCTCAATGTCGTTTTGCACGCTGGTCTCGGTCGGAATCTTTCACACGCCCCTGCGCGGATCCGTGGTCGCGCTCGCTCTGGTGACTTCGGTGTTTCTGGCGGCTTGCCTCGGACAGGGACTGCTCATATCGACCCTGGCCAAGAGCCAGTTCATCGCAGGTCAGGCGGCATTGATTCTTGGCTTTCTGCCGTCATTTCAGCTTTCAGGATTCATTTTTGAGATCCGCAGCATGCCGGCGCCGATCCAGGCGCTGACATATCTCTTTCCTGCGCGGTACTTCGTGCAATCGCTTCACACGATTTTTCTGGCTGGCGACATCGGAGCCGTCCTATGGCGTAACGGCTTGATTTTGCTGGGGTTTGCCACCGTTTTTTTTCTCCTGACCGCTCGTGTGACACGCAAGAAACTCACCTGAAAGGAGTACCATGTTTCACCGGATCGTTGCACTCGTCATCAAGGAATTGCTCGCCACGCTTCGCGATCGGCGCTCGCGACTGGCACTGGTCATTCCGCCCATCATCCAGCTCTTGCTCTTCTCATTTACTGGAACACAGGAAGTCAAAAACATCGGCATCGCCATTTTCAATCCGGACACCGGCCAGGCATCGGCAGAGCTCTGCAGGCGTCTGGAAGCTTCCGGGAACTTTCGTTACGTGACATTTGTGACATCGACGGAAGCCGTAACGGATATCGTCGACCGCCAGAAAGCCATCGCCTGCCTGCGTTTTCAGCCGGATTTTTCCGAACGATTTGTCACCGGACAAGATGCGTCGGTGCAGGTTATCCTTGATGGCCGCCGTTCGAACGCAGCGCAGATTGTAAACGGCTATATCACCACCATCGTTCAGCGGTTCGCTGCCGAGCAGACGGCTCCCGGCCGCGTAGCTATCACCGACGAATTGATTCAGCCGCGAAACTGGTTCAACGCGAATCTCGAATACATCTGGTTCACCGTTCCGAGCCTGGTGGCAATCATCACGCTGCTCATTTCGCTGAACGTAACGTCGATGTCGGTGGCGCGTGAGCGGGAGATGGGCACGTTCGACCAATTGTTGGTCTCCCCCCTGCAGCCGATCGAGATCATGATCGGGAAAACGATTCCAGCCTTCCTGCTCGCCTTGGCGGAAGCCACGCTCTTTCTGTTGGTCGCAGTTTTTATCTTCCGCATTCCGTTCCATGGCTCGCTGCCGTTGCTTTACCTCGCGTTGGTGACTTTTATTACATCCATCGTCGGAGTGGGGCTTTTCATATCAGCGCTCAGCGCCACGCAGCAGCAGGCATTGCTGGGGACGTTTACTTTTATGGTTCCGGGAATGCTCCTCTCGGGATACGCGAGTCCCATCGAGAACATGCCGCAATGGCTGCAAGTGATCACTTATGCCAATCCGCTGCGGTACATGATGGTCATCGTGAAGGGCGTATTTTTGAAAGACATGCCTCCGGAAGTCGTCTGGGGGAACACGTGGCCGATGCTCGTCATCGCTCTTTTTACCATTCCCGTCGCGACGTGGTGCTTCCGGGCACGCACGTCGTAGTGATGATTCTCCCCCCGCGCGCGCTGCAAATCTTTCCGATTTGAAGAATCGCACTCTGAGGAATGTTGTGTAAACAGGCGCCTCTATTGTACAACCGTCGGGGGTGGGCGGTTGGAGCATACAGCTGAACGCTGCCAATTGCCCCCAGAACTGCCGAACCCATGAATACCTACCAGCAACGGGGTTTCGTTTTCCTGGCCGCCGCGTCTTTGCTTCCGTTGGCAGCTTTTCTGATATTTACCCGGCTCGACGTCTCCTGGAAGACTGCTATCATCGCCGGCGGTATTCTTGCCATTCTTTCCCTCCTCGGCGCCTGGGTCGTCGCAGGCATTCTTATACAGCCCATGCGACAACTCGTGGCTCAATTCGAGCAATTAATCCGCGAGCAGCCTATTACGCCATCCGCTTTGCCCGAGCCACTCGACCGCGTTTGGCTGGGGGTGGAAACTCTCCTTATCAGCCAGAGGACAGCGCGGGAACACCTCACTCAACTCGTTCGCGAACGCACCGCCGCCCTCGAATCCTCGCGTGAACAGCTCCGTGAAGCCAACAGTCTCCTCGAAGCTGTCTTTGAAGATAACCCCAATGGCCTTTTGGTCACTGCGCCGGATGGACACACGCTTCGTGCCAGCCGGGCCTGCCGGGAAATCCTCGCCGTACGCGACGGGATCCGCCTCCCACGGCTCGAGCAGTTCCGCTCCTTTGATCCCAAAGCGTTTGATCGTCTTCTTTCTGAGCCGGGCGCCCAAGTCGAAGTAGAGACTCCCACTGGCCGAATCCTGATTTGTGAATGCATCCCGCTTGGCGTCGCTGCTGCCGACACACCAAACGCAATTTTTGCCCGGCTTTGGCTGATGCGCGATGTGAGCCGTCAAAAACGACTCGAGAGGCAGCTCATTCAGTCTCAAAAGATGGAAGCTATCGGCTCGCTCGCCGGGGGCATCGCGCACGATTTCAATAACTTGCTCACGGTGATCAATGGCCACCTCGAGCTCATTGAGACCGAATCGGAGAATTTTTCTCCGGAACTCAGCCATCACATCGCCCTGGCTTCGGATGCTGGCCAGATGGCAGCCAGGCTTGTGCGGCAATTGCTCGGCTTTGCTCGCAACAGCGTCGTCACGATTCGTCCCGTATCGGCCAACGGCGTTATCAGAGATACCATCACCATGCTCGGAACAACGATTCCACCGCAGATCGAGGTGGAACTTTCTCTCGACGACAATCTTTGGTTGGTCTCTGCAGACGATGTTCAATTGACGCAGGTGCTAATGAACCTGCTCCTCAATGCGCGCGACGCCATATCAGACCACGGCACCATAACCGTGCGCACCTACAACGCTCCACCGGGAACGCTCCACGCCCGTCAGGTCGAACCGCCACGCGAGACCGAAGTGCCGCACGAAGCCGGCAGCGTCATCATTGAGGTCGCGGACACCGGCGCTGGCATTCCCGAACACCTTCGCAAACACGTCTTCGAGCCGTTTTTCTCTACGAAAAATCGCGAGCGCGGTTCCGGGATGGGTCTCGCCATGTGCTATGGGATCGCTCGCCAACTCAACGGCTGGATCGATTTTCACACCGAGGTCGATGTCGGAACTCGATTCATCGTCTGTCTGCCGCGAGACACCGCCCCTCAAGCACCTGCACCCGATGTCGCCGCCCGCCGAAAAACTCAGCCAATTGCAACGATTCCCGCCGCACAATCCAAAACCATCATGATTGTGGATGACGAAATGGACGTGCGCGCCGTTGCCGCCAGCATTTTACGCCGGTCCGGGTATCAGATCGTCGAAATGGCCAACGGCATTGAAGCATTGGAATACCTTAGAACTCACCCGTCAGAGGTCGAACTCATCCTCCTCGACATGAATATGCCGAAGCTGAATGGGATCGAAACCCTGCGCGGCATGGCGCGCCTTGGCTGCACCATGCCGGTCATTATTTGCAGCGGCTACATCACCGATACCGCTACGCTGACTGCCGAGTACAACGGACAGACCGTGGATACCCTGCAAAAGCCGTTCTTGCTGAAAAACCTCGTTGCCGCCGTAAACCAAAGGCTAAACCCGGAAAATGTGCCGCTTGGCGCGTAACCTTCATGGCCAGGCTACAACGCCGCTGTCATCTTTTTAAGCAAGTTCAGATGAAAATTCCCCAGCGGAAATTCATCCGGGTGCACCAGATCGATCCACTTTTTCAGATGCTCCTCGTCGGACACCTCGCGAGCATCCTTCCTCCATTTTGACGCCACGTTGGGCGCTACGTATCTCGAGATCAGATCGTGTGCCGCGAGCCAAAATGTCATTTTCGAGCAATCCGCTCCGCGGCGGTAAAGTGCTCCCAATTCGTCGCGCAGTTCGCGAACGGCGTCCGAGAGCAAATCCCAGCGAATCGTCAGCCGGTTGTCATGCCAGAGCAAAACATCCTTTTGATGTAAAAATGAAAACAACAACTGCCCACCTAGCGCGTCATAGTTACGCACCCGGTCACCGCTGATGGCGAAACGGAATATCCGGTCGAAAAGCACCGCATACGTCACGTAATGTGCGAAAGAAAATCCCTCGCACGCGAGCCGTTCCGCTTCGCCAAATGCTCTCAAATCGACACGCAATTCTTCCAGCGAATACATCCAAAATGGAGCCCGTTGCCGGATCATAAATGGATCAAAAGGCAACTCACCCAGGCTGTGTGATTTGTCGTGGATCAAATCCCAGAGTCCCGTCGTGTCTCGAATCACTGCCAGAGACTTCAAAAAACAATCGAGCTGCGGATGAACCGAAAACTGCGTGAACTGCTGCGCCCTTAACGTATACCGCTGGAGCCGCGCCGCCTCGCGATCGCAGAAAATGATCGCGAAATTGTTCGTCGCGCGTTCCTTTAGCGAAATCGTTTCGGGAAACAAGACCGCACATTCGCTGTCATAACCGTCCGTGAAATCGACGAGGTGCCCCGGTACGAATTTGTTGTTTCGATACATCGTCCGCTCGAGTTCCGCCAGCCAGTCCGGCCACGGTGTCCGCACTATTAGGGCCTCAAACCGGGTATCTTTCGAGGCGTTGGGCGTATAGAGCGGACAAACGACCAGGTGCTCCCGTTCGTTTGTCCGGTCGATATGCGGCGAAAACGCCGCCAAAGACGCAGCAAAATTCGGCTTTTCCAAGCCCGCGTCCGCCCACGACCGAAGATCCGTCCGCACCTGCTCCAAATACACCGTCTGATGCGGAAAATATGATAGTAGTTGCCCGATCGATTCATTAATGCCCGGCACCAATGCGGCAGCTGCTTCCTTCATGGACATCGGGACCGACCCATCCGCAGCCTGCAATAGCCGGAGTTGATTGACCGCTTCCTTTAACTGCTGCCACGCCGACAATCTAACATGCGGGCTTTCTGAGATCAGCACCTGCAGCCGGCCAAAAGCAGGAACCGCGAGCCAGTAAAAAATGTTTCGCCACAGCACACGATGATCGTTTTCCTCAAAATGCCGATCGCCGAAAAGACTCGAATCCGCGACCGCAACAACCCTGCCCTTTCCATATTCCGCCTGAGCGATGAGCGGTGCCACGGGCGGACGTGCCTCCGAAGAAGTCACAAATGCGGCAGTTGCCCTGCCTTCCTCGATACGGCAACTCCCCGTTCGATAAAAGTGCGCACACTCAACACCATGTCCTAGGCATTCCTTGTCCACGGCGAAGCCCGGAATCCATGAGGGATTCCCGTTGATCGCATTTGACACGTCTCGAACCGTGTCGTTCTGGAAGCTAATTCCAAACGGATTAAGCAGCGCATTCAAATTGCTGCCATACTTTTTATGCTCGTACTCTGAAATCACCAGGAGCGCGCCACCTTCGGCCACCCATTTCCCGGTGTCTGCAATTTCCCGTTCCGTGAACCGCGGTAAACCGGATCCCGGCACGACCGGCTCCCATTTCGCATCGCACGGGTGAAGAATCGCCAGAACGTCCGTGCCTTTCAAAATATCCGAATACAGCGGCTCCGATTCATTTCGCTGAATAGCAAAATCGCGTTCTCCAAGAAACGCTGCAGCTCCCGCGTACGAAGAAGCTGCCGGATCATGAGGGCTCATCTGAGCGGCAATCTCTGCAGAAGCCGACCAGCTCTCCGAATGCATTTCATCGAACAACACCCGGACACGCCTGTGATAATCCGTGGCTCTCATCGCCAATTCTAATTCGCCAGCAATCAACCGTCAAAAAAGCGGCTCGAATCCGTTTCAACCTGCGTGCGGGCTGGGCGGCGACGGCCTGCCGGCACCGAGCCGGAAACTACTAATTATTAAAAACCTTTCTTTTTCCCTTGCCTCATTTTGCGCCGTTTTGATATCGATGCCGCGCATACGGCTTGCTTTCGCAAGAAGGGCCTCTTCCGAGGCAACGAAGGGAATCAACACAATCAACAGCATTCGACCAGCCCCCTGCAGCCGATCATCCGGCCACAAGAGCTCTGGCGATTAAGTAGTCAGAATTATCATCATGAAGAATAGAACCAATCGGCGAAGAAGCTCCTTTTCCACTATCATCGGCACCTGCGCGGCGTGGTCCCTGGTGGCAGGCTATTTTGCGACCACCTGGAATGCGGCAGCAGACGTGCTGACCAGCACTAACCTGGATGCTGCTGTCTATGACGAAAGCAGTGGCATTCACGAGTTCGATTTCTCAAGTTTTTCGGCATACGACGGGACAAGCATCACAGATGTCAGCATATCGCTGACCTTTTCAAAGGCGCCAGACGACCCGTTTTCAGCTCCCTTTTACGATGAGATTAACATCGGACTGCTGAGTCCCGATTTTTCCGCCGGTGTGTGGCTCATTCCGCAAGGATCGTTCGACTGGGGCGCGGACGGCGACGCCTTCACAGGAACCCTTGTGCTTAGCGATCTTGCCCCAACCCCCGTTAACATCGATTTCAACAAGCCTCAATCGGGAACGTTTCAGCCGATCGAAAGCCTGAGTTTATTCACGGGCACTTTATTCGCTTCATCCGCGTCAGTTCCCTGGTCGCTGTTGGTTGAGGACACCCTGGCGGGGGCACCTCTGACCTTCGAGTCGGCGACCTTGTCTCTCACAGTCATTCCCGAGCCCAGCACATGGGCGCTCGCCGGAGTCGGACTTGCGGCTCTTTTCCTTTCCGGCACGCGCCGGAGAAGACTTCGCCACCGCTCAGTTCCAAGCCTGATTTTGGCCGGAGCAGTGGTCACTTCGACAGTTTCAGCTATCCAAGCACAGACCACCGGCAGCCCCTCCCGAAGCGCCCTTCCCCGGCCGGTCTCGTTGATGAGACCACCCGCAATCAAAGGGTCTAACAAAGATCGTGTCCCCGCCCCGATGGCATTCCAGCAACCATTAAACGTGCGAACGGGTGAAGTGAATGTGGTCGTCCAGCTGTCCAACGAGGACTCAACTGCCGTCGCCAGGATCAAAGCAGGCGCGGCTGGCCTTTCCGCGAATGCACAAAAATCTCTCTCTCGAAGGCTACAGGTCGCGCAAACGGCTCTCAGCCCAAAACTTAGCGCTCTCGGTGCTCGCGAAGTGGGTCGAATGAAACACAGCCTCAACGCGCTCATCGTCGCGGTTGACGCGTCAAAACTCCCTGCCATCCGGCGGATGGCAGGAGTTAAATCCGCAAGAATCGTGAACGACTATCAACTCCACCTCTCCGAAACGGTGCCGTATATTGGCGCAACAGCGCTTCAAGACATTGGCGTGACGGGTGCTGGCGTTACGGTGGCTGTTTTGGATTCGGGCATCGATTACACACACAAGAACCTGGGCGGGCCGGGCACAGTCGCCGCTTACAACAAGGCGCATGCAAATCCAGCTGTAATCACTCCGGGCACTTTCCCCACTGCCAAAGTGATCGGCGGTTACGACTTCGTAGGCGAATCCTGGCCGGACACTCCTCTTTCGAGTGATCCCAACCCCATCGATTTCAACGGCCACGGCACTCATGTTGCCGACATTATTGGAGGCAAAAGCGTCGACGGAACGCACAAGGGCGTGGCGCCAGACGTCAGCTTGTACGCCATCAAAGTCTGCAGTGCGGTAGCGACCTCTTGCAGCGGCGTCGCCCAGCTTTTAGCCGTTGAATATGCGCTCGATCCGAACGGAGATGGAGACACGTCGGACCACGTGGATGTTATCAACCTTTCCCTCGGCGCCAGCTACGGCCAGATAGAAGACGATGGCAGCACATCTTTGGCAAATGCTGTAAAACTTGGCGTCGTCGTAGTCGCTTCTGCAGGCAATTCAGCTGATCGTCCGTATATTGTCGGCTCTCCATCTTCAACACCAGAAGTCATCAGTGTCGCTCAAACCACCGTCCCGAGCGCGAAAGCATTTCCGCTGGTGATCCAGCCGGGCAGTTCCGCATCCGGAACGTATCCCAATACGAATACCGTCGATTGGGCTCCGGTAGCCGGAACGTTGACGGCTCCGCTGATTTACGGCGGCCTGGGCGGTGGTCCCAGCACACTGCCTCCGGGAACGACCGAGGCCGACTTTGCCGGAAAGATCGTCCTGGTGGATCGCGGCAGCTACAATATCAGCTCAAAAGTCGACTACTTTGCAGATTTGGGGGCGCTCGGTGTCGTATTGGCGAACAATGCGGCAGGCGATCCACCCTCGTTTAGCTTCGGAGGCAGCTACAACGGCACCCCGTTCAATCCCATTCCGACCATCGTCATCACCAGCACACTTGGTTTCGGTTCAACAAGTCCGCTACGTGTCGCTCTTGCTGCAGGTCCCGTGACGGCAACGATCTCCGACGCCAACGCAGTCAGCCTGGCAGGTGCAATGGCCAGCACTTCGTCCCGCGGGCCAAGCGTCAGCTATAACGAAATCAAGCCTGACATCGGCGCCCCAGGGGCGTCGGTCTCCGCGCTCGTTGGAACAGGGACCGGCGAAGAGGCTTTCGGGGGAACATCCGGCGCGGCTCCTATGGTTGCAGGCGCCTCTGCTTTGCTCCTCCAAAAATTCCCCGCCGCCACGCCTCTCGACATCAAGGCGCGCCTGATGAATTCTGCGTATCGCAACATCGTCACCAATCCGCAGACGGCACCGGGAGTTCTGGCGCCAATTACGCGCATAGGCGCCGGCGAAGTTCGGGTCGACAAAGCGGCTGCCTTGAAGACGACCGCCATAGTTCTGGGCGAAAGAAGCGCTCCGAGTCTGTCCTTCGGTTTCCATCGCGTGGTCGCGCCTAAAAATGTCACCAAAACCGTTGCAGTTAGAAACTATGCCTCGTCCAAGCGCACTTACGAAATTGCCTCGAGCTTTCGCTATGCAAATGACGCGGCAAGTGGAGCTGTAACAATAAATCTCTCGAAATCCTCATTAACCGTTCCTGCAAACGGCACCGCAAGTTTCGACGTAACAGCACGGATTACCCCGGCCCTGTTGCCGGACTGGACCTTGAACGGTGGTAGTCTGGGAGGCACTGGATCGCTGCTACAAACGGTCGAATTCGACGGCTATGTAACAATCAAAGACGCCATCGACACTGTAGCGTTGCCATTCCAAATCCTGCCGCACAAAGCGGCCGGGACCCGTGCGCCCAGCAGCCGACTCGTGATCAACGGCACATCCGGAAGCACTGTCATTTCAAACGCACCGAGCGCTACGGCGGGATACGCGGACGTGTTTTCGCTCATCGGAACAAGCCCGCGCGTGCCGACGGCCTGGCTGCCGACACCAGGATCTAATTATGCTCTTCCCGACGTCCAAAATGTTGGCGTCCGTCTCGTTGATTTTGGCTCCAGCGGCTACGGACTCCAGTTTGGTATCTCGTCCTGGGGCACGGACGCGCATCCGAACTACCCCAAAGGGTACATTATCGACATCGATACAACTGGAGATAGCAACCCGGACTACACGGTATTCAATGCGGAACTCACCGGATTCGGCGCCACCGGTCAAAATATTGTCGCCGTTGGCCCTTACGGGAGTCCTTCGGGAACCGTTCGATTCTATAACAATGCGGATCTGAACTCGACGAATACGTTCATGAGCGTTCTGTTCTCCGATCTGGGCGGAATAACCTACGCAACGCCGCTCACGGTTTCGGTATACGCGTGGGATAACTATTTCACGGGCTATTTTACAGATGGCATCGAGAATATGCGTTATACGCCGGTCTACCCGAAATTCCTGCCCGCAGCCTGGAGCTTCACGATTGCACAGAATGCGAATGCGACTTTGGGAGTCCTCTACGATCCGCTGTCCGAAATCGATTCGCCCAGCCAGACGGGTCTGCTCTTGCTTCTCGATGACGCCAAAGAAAAAGTGGAAGCTCAAGCGATCACTGTGACTACTTCGCAGCCGACTCCATAACCCGTCTAAGCCTGGAGCAATCGCCGCAGCTGACTTGCCAGCTGCGGCGATTTGCATTTTCATCTGCATTCGCACTATCCGTGTTAATCTCGTTTCAGATCCTCAAGAGCCTGCTACTTCTCCTAGTTCTTCCAGTGTGGATGGCACATGGCCAACTCACATGGACGGCCAAATCCGCCTCCGCGAAAGTTTTTTCGGACGCAGGCACTGCAATAACCGATTTTTCTTTTAAAAACGCGGGAAAATACAATATCCGTCTGCTGGAAATTCAGCCGGATTGCCATTGCACGGCAGCCTCCACTTCGGCGTCCGTTATCGAGCCGGGCAAAACGGGGTCAGTCAAAGTCGTTTTCTCGATTGGGGATCGGATTGGCAAACAGCTCCAAACCATCAAAGTCATTACGGATGATCCGTCTGCGGAATCGACCGTACTCATCTTTGAAATCGATATCGAAACGCTCGCAAATGTTGCGTCGCGTTTTGTCTATTGGACCCGGGGTGAAAAGCCGGAACCGAAAACAACAAATATCCTCCTTCGCCAGGACAAAGGTGTTTCCCTCGAAGGCGTTGATCCGGGCGGCAACGCTTTTTCTGTCCGCATTATTCGCGGAACAAACGGCAAGGAACCCGCTCTGGAAATCACACCTGTCTCTACGGAGCACAGAGTTCTTCAATCGATCCGGATCAAAGCACAAACGCAGCGCGGGACGATTGAATTTCCCGTCATCGCAAGAGTTCTCTAGCCGTCTCGTCTAATGCGGTGCGGCTGCCGGCGCCGGGCCGGATTCCTTGCCCCCGGGAAGCGGCGCTGTTTCGGGGATGGCCCGAACTTCGGATTCGTTCCAGGATTCGGCGCGGCTCGCAAGTTCAGCCCGGAGAGCCGCTACTCCTTCAGGGCTAACATCGGAAGCTTTATTGCCCCATTCATTGCGAACGTAGGTCAGAATGGCCGCGATTTTTTTGTCGTTGAGCGAAGCTTCCCAGCCGGGCATCTGGCCGTTGAAACTTTGGCCGTGAATGGTGAGCGGGCCCTGCAGACCTTTAAGGACAATCGATACCAGCCGGCGTTCTCCGCCAACGACAAACTCCGACCCGGCAAGCGGCGGATACTGTCCAGGCACGCCCTGTCCAGTGGACTGGTGACACGCCTGGCAGGTGCCGGTGAAAAGAGATTTACCAAGCTCAAAGGGCGTTTTTTCAACCTCAGGCGCAGCACCACCGCCTGTCGGCGATTTGGGAAAATACATAGCGGCGGCTGTGTCGCGCTCACTGAAAACGTCGTTCCGGAAGCCACCACCGAATAGAAACAAGTAGCCGCCGGACCAAAAGAGCAGGACGCAGAAAAAGACGGTGAGCCAGTTTGGAAGACGTTTGTTCTGTCCTTCGTAAGCGGGCTCACCTTTCTCCCGGGCGATCGCGCCGTGCAAGGAGCCAACATCGGCCGCCTCGTTGTAATCCATCCGGCCTTCCATTTCGTGCTTCGGATATTTCTGCGGAATGAGGTATTCCGGGATCTTGTGTTCGCTCATTTCGTGGCCGCCCCTCCGGTTTGAGGTGAAACGGCAGGCGCGGCCGCTTTGGCTTCTGGTAAGCTGTGATTCTTGTTCAAGGAAAGCAGGTAGCCGACGAGCTTTTCAGCTTCAGGCTTGGGGACGATCTCATATCCGGGTTTTGGAGCGAACGCCGGGGGAAGGTTCAACGCATTCAATGAGATCTGGCCTTTAATTTCGCGTTCTTCGAAGAGCCACTTGTAGGCGGGCATGTTAGAATCCGGAGAAACAATTCGAGGATTGTAGAGATGGATGTAATGCCATCGCGCGAGTTTTTCCTGGCTAGCAGCCGTGGTGAGGTCCGCTTCGCCCGTCCCTGCCAAATCGCGTGCACCGACCCCGGCGAGATCAGGCCCGACGCGCAGAGTTCCGAGCAAAACTGGATTCTCATACATATAATCCCGCGCAACCGTCCGCCGGGTCCCCCAATTCCGCTCGAGATCACCCCCCATATAGTCGGCACGAACCTGCTGCGTATGGCAGCTCACACACCCATTGGCGATGTAAACTTCGCGTCCCTGATTGGCTATACCGGCAACGTTAACGGGGTAGATTTCATTCGTGTCAGCATCGACAAACGGATCGATTCTGCTCAACGCCCTGTAAGGCAGCAGGATCTGCCCAAACCAGCCGATAAGGAACGCCGCAAGGATGCCGGGGAAAAAATATTTCATGCTGCCTCCTCGTGCATTTTTTGCTCCTCTTCGTCGTAGTCATACCGTGCGGTCGGAGAAGCCAGATAGGTCGGCTCAGAACTCACCTGTCCCATACGGAGGACCATAAGGACGAAATGGATGGCAAAGACGACGTGCCCTACCAGCAATAAAAATCCGGCAAGAATCGTGCCTCGCAGCGGCGCTTCTGCCATTTGAACAACCATCACAGGTCGAATGACGGAGCTGTTCCAACCCGAGCTCTGGAATAGTCCGGCAACGACCAGAAACAGGATGGTCAGCCCGATACCGTATGCGGCACCCCAAAAATGGAACTTAATCAGCCGTGCCGACACCCATTCGCGGCGCACCAACCGGGGCATGATGAAATAAATCGCTCCGAACATCACGAAGCTGAAAAATGTATATAGGACGAAGTAATCCTGAGCGATACCGGTAAAGGACATCCCGGCTACATGGCTTGCCGAGCGTTGCGCGAGGATAACGCCAGTGACTGCCGATGCCGTATAGCACATTGCGCCAGCAACAGTGAACCGCAGCGTCGGGCTGTAATGCATCATGAAATGCGAGCCGACCATCGTTACATGATGATTCACCGCAACGGTCGCGACGGGGACGATCGTTAGTGTCGTCGCCACAATGCTCAACGTGATGAGCCAGGCCGGAATCGGGCCGCCATTGTATTGGTGCAAGCCCGTCCATGGATAGAGAAACGCAAAGGTCCAGAATCCGAGATTGGCGAGGTAGTAACTGTGGATCGCTTTGCCGGTAACTTTCGGAATCAGATAGTACACGGCGGCCAGTCCGAGCGCCGTGAACCACAAGCCCTGAAAATTTCCCGCAAACCACGCGCCGTTCACAGCGGTAATGACACCCTTCACCCATGGCAAACTGGCAAAAATATCCGCGGTAAGCAGCGACCAGCCGAGCCAGAGAAACGCCGCGACGATATAAAACTGCGAGATGAATCCAGGACCCGGACGGCGGTGAACGAACAGGCTGATGACGTAGACAGCGATCAAGGCGAAGCCCAGGAGCATGATGAGATGTGACCAGACGGGCAGCTCCAGATATTCCAAGGGACGTCCCGAACCAGCCTGGATCGCGATGATGCCCAAGAGAAGTCCCGTATTCCAGAAAGCGGTGCCTATCAGAACAGTGATCGGCATCCCAATCCTCACACGGCAAAGACGCGCCATCACCCACAAAGCAGTGCCCATTCCTGCGCAAGAAGCCCAGCCATAGGTGAAAATGTTCGTGGCGACAGGCTGGAGCCGGCCATACGTGAGGAAGCTGCTGTCGCCAAGAAACCCTGGCGTTACGAGTTTGATGGCAAGAATGAAATTGAGAACGCTCCAGCCGACGAGCCAGATAATTGCCGAGGCAAACAACAGCAGAACCGGCAACGCCACAGCCGCGTCCCTCTCGGCAAGTGCGAGTTTTTCAATATAGTCCGCTGAACGCGCCGAGCTCACGACAGGCGTTTTCCCGGAAATTTCGGTTTCTGAAGGGGCGCTCATGAGATCAATGAAACAAACGGACGCGGCGGCCTATCCTCCCCCAGCTTTCGCGCTGAGTAAGTCCAAACCGGAATAGTCGAAATAAGCGATTCATGGGGCAGGAACAGTGGGCGATGGAGCTTGACCTTCCGCAGATGGCACCGGGGAAACTGCCGCTGGGCTGGCTGCGGGTGCCGGCGTAGAAATAGGGCCGGCTTTGACCGGGACTCTATCTTTAAGGTCTGCAACCGTCAGATCGATAGCACGATCAATCGGGATCTGAACGGTTCCCTTGGCTTTATCGATCCAGGCATACGAACTCAGTTTTTTGACATTTGCCTCATTCAGCTTGGCAAGATTTTCGACTCGTTTGGATACACGTTCCTCATCCGTTTTGTTCGTGGCGCGGAACAGCAGGAATGCAACCCATGCAATCCAAGCGACAGCCACCAACGTCAACAACGCCTTGGCGGCGGTGCCGAGCCCGGGTTTGCTGTCTGGAAGAACGGATGTGGACATATTTCTAGTTGGTGAGCCGGAGCGATTCCAATAACCGAGGGTCGCGTGCGGGGAAAAGCGAACGTTTTCCGATCTGCCACAGGAAGCCGAGAACCAGCACGGACCCTATTGCGATCGGGCAGAGGAAATCCAGCCAGCTCGGCGCGAACCCTTCGCGATGAATGTTCGGCAGCACAATGATGTAGAGATCCAGCAGGTGCATGCAGAGAATCCAGATCGCAGCAATACTCAACACTGCGGGTTTTTTCTTGATCCATCGATTCAACAGCAACGTGAATGGGATGAAAAAATGTCCAACAACCAGGAACGTGCTCAGGATGTTCCAGCTCTCTGTGTTTCGCAGAAGGAAATACGATGTTTCCTCCGGGATATTCGCATACCAGATGAGCATGTATTGGCTGAAACCGATGTAGGCCCAAAAGATCGTAAACACGAACAGCCATTTCCCCATGATGTGGTAGTGCTCGAGATTCACCACCTGGAGGTAGCCTTTGCTCTTGAGCAGCGTAACGATGAGCACGAGCATCGCCATCGAGCTCCCTGCGGAGCCGGCAAAAATATAGACGCCCCACATCGTCGAGTACCACTTGTAATCGAGCGCCATGACCCAATCGATGGCCGCAAACGTGATGCTCAATGCGAAAAGCGGCAGAAACCAAAACGATTTACCACGTAACCGTATCGTCGTTTTCGGGTCCCCCGTTTTATCCTGGCGCACCGACTGCGTGCGAAATGTCCACGCGGCACCAATGAAAAACACCGCATAGAATACGAGCCGAATCCAATAAACCGGGACCGTCACACCATTGATGGTTGGATAAAAATACCAGATTTTTGAATCAAACAGATGGTCTGTTCCCGGAACAATAGACATCCACTGCCAGATTCTCTCGCGGAAAAGGATGAGCGGCACAAAAAGCACAGCCAAAAACGGAAAGAGCGCCGCAACGTTCTCCAGCTGCCGCCTCACGACGACCGACCAACATGCGTCCGTCGCGTAATGCACGATGATCCAAAACAATGACCCCGCGCAAATGGTGAAGAAAAACAGGAAGCCAAACAACCAGGAATACGAGAATTGCTGAATCAAGGCGGGATTATTCCGGCCCAAAGTGACCGTGATTGCCAGAATGACGAATGCCACCACAGCAACCCCAGCGGTGATACCGAACAAACCACTCGACCTGTTGGTATCAAATCGTTCCGGTTCCGGGAGAGTAATGACGTGAGAATGGTCGCTCATCTTAGTAAAGGCAGAACGCAGAAGGCAGAATGCAGAACACGGTGACCGGCGTGCAGCTCTGCATTCTGCACTCTGAAGTCTAAATTCCTCATTTGCCGGCCTCCAGTTCTTTCTGTTTCTCTGCGGGAACATCCACAAGCACCGCATTTTGAGAGCGTTGCAACGCGCGGATGTAGGAAACGATCGCCCAACGATCACGAATGTTCAGTTTGTCGCCATAGGGCATCATTGTGTTTTTGCCGTGAACGATGGTGTTATAAATCTGGCCATCGGCCATGTCGCGAATCCGCTTGTCCTGCAGATTCACGACGCCCACCAACCCGTATTGCGTAGTAATGCCGTTGCCTCCACCTGTCGCTCCGTGGCAGACCGCGCAATTGATCTGAAACCGCTGTTGTCCACGCAGAATTAGCTCTTTGGTGACTGGCACTGGAATGCCGCTGCCCCAATTGCCTCCATCGAATTTGCCGGTATCCAGATAATCCGTGCCGTCGGTGAACCCTCGGTAAAAACCTTCCGGCACCGGCTGTCCGGCAATGGGTTTACTGGGGAAATTGTAGCCAATCGGAACCGTATCTGCGACGGGTGGACGCGCCGAACGTCCATCAGCAAAGAAGGCGCTTTCAGTCTGTTTTTTAACCTTTGGCTGACGGTCCATGTCAGGAAAAATCTCAATGGGCGGCCTGGTCGATTTCGCGCCGCGCAAGCCTGTCACCGTCACGAGCGCAACGCCGCTGAGAACCAGAATGAGGAGAAAATAGCGCATTCTTTTGGCCGGTTAATCGTCGTGAATCAGGGTGATGTCCTTGCCGCCCACGTCCCGCAAAAAGTCTGCGGACCCCTGTTCGCTAAATTTCGGATCGGCAGCCTCGATGATGAGAAAAAAACCGTCATCGCTGAATTGGGAAAAAGCGTCCCAGTTGAAAACGGGATGATTCCACCGGGGTAAGCCATTCAAAATTAGCATCCCGAAGATCGACGTGAATGCCGAAAAGAGAATCGTCAGTTCGAAGATGATCGGGAAAAACGCCGGAATCGTGAACAAATTCGTCGGCTTTCCTTGAACGATCAGCGGATACAGGAACGACGATGGAATGAACTCCAGACTAAGTGCCGTCAGGGTTCCGGTGAGTCCGCCAAAAAATACGATCTTTCCCAGAACCGACATTTTCAAACCCATGGCATCATCCATGCCGTGGATTGGGTACGGCGAATGCACGTCCCAACGACAAAATCCTTTTTCGCGGGTTTTGATGGCCGCCTGATAGAGCTCCGCGGCGCTGCTGAACCGGGCGCCGATTCCATGAATGCCTTGGGACGTAACAGCGTTCATACCGGGACCTCCGTTTCATGCGCTGGATACGCTTTTTTTTCGGGAGGGTGATAATGCGGATCTGCTTCAGGCAGAACACCTTTCACTTCGGCGATCGCGATCATCGGCAGGAACCGGATAAACAGTAAAAACAGTGAAATGAAAATGCCGTGCGTGCCTACGAACGTCCAGATGTCTACCCACGTCGGGTGAAACATACCCCAAGACGACGGAAGAAAATCCCGGTGCAGCGAAGTAACGATGATAACAAAACGCTCGAACCACATGCCCGCGTTGACGCACATGCACACCGCGAAAACGACGTAGATGTTGTGCCTCGCCCATCGCATCCAGAAAACCTGCGGCGAAATGACGTTGAGTGTCATCATCGCCCAATACGCCCACCAGTAGGGTGCAACGGGCACGTCAAAGATTTTGCTGAAAATCCACGGATCCGCCATGCGGTTCCGGAGGAAGACCCACTGCTCGTACGGATTGCCGCTATAAGCCGCGGTGAAAAACTCCATGCAATAGGCGTATCCAACGATGGAGCCCGTAAGCAGGATGATTTTGCACATCACATCAATGTGCCGGTCTGTGACCAAATCATGCAGTCCGTAAATCGCCCGCGCAGGCAACATGAGGGTCAACACCATCGCGAACCCACCGAAAATGGCTCCCGCCACGAAATACGGCGGAAAAATCGTCGTATGCCAGCCCGGGATGACTGACGTCGCAAAATCGAAGGAAACGACCGAGTGCACGGAGAGCACGAGTGGCGTGGAAAGGCCGGCCAAAATGAGGTAGGCCATTTCGTAGTGACCCCATTGACGATTTCCCCCGCGCCACCCGAGGGCAAGGAAGCCGTAGACGTATTTGGCTAGTTTATTCGATGCCCGGTCGCGCAATGTCGCGAGATCGGGAATGAGGCCCATGTACCAGAAAATGACAGATACGGTAAAATAAGTCGAAACGGCGAAAACGTCCCAAAGCAGCGGGCTGCGGAAATTTGGCCAGATCGCATTCGAGTTCGGGACGGGCGCGAGGAACCAGACCATCCATACGCGCCCCACGTGAATTCCAGGGAAAATACCGGCACAAATAACGGCGAAAAGCGTCATCGCCTCGGACGCGCGATTGATGGACGTGCGCCATTTTTGTCGGGTGAGAAATAGAACGGCGGAAATCAGGGTCCCGGCGTGACCGATACCGATCCAGAAAACGAAATTCGTGATATCCCACGCCCATCCAACGGGATGGTTGAGTCCCCAAACGCCAACCCCCGTCGAAATCAAATAGACGATGCATCCTGTACCGATCAGCGCGAGCGAGCCAAAAAACGCGAGCGCGAGCCACCACCAAAGCGGGGCCGGACCTTCGACGATGCCGCAGATCCGTTGGGTGACCCAACCCATCGAGCGATCATTATAGACGTGCGGAACACGCGGCAGCGGTTCTTCAATAGTCGCGTGCGGTCCGATCGGAATGCCAAGGATTTTAGGCTGTTCCATTAGTCGATCCTCCTTTGTTTCGAATGGAGCCAAACGAGCTCTGGGTAGCACAGGCCGCTGGCCTGTCCTGTTCGGCGGCTCGCCGAATAGACTTGAATCGTGTTTCCAGCGAGCCGCTGGAAACTGCAGGCCAGCGGCCTGCCCTCCCCGGGCTTTTCTTTTGTTTTTGAAGCACCGCGTTCATCTTAATGATTCGCCTCCTCCGCGTGGTGTTCTTGGGTTCCATGCCCTTCCGCGTGCGCTTCGGCATAGATGGCGGCCACCTTCCCGGCTCCCGGCATTTTCGGGTTCGGATTCCGGATCCGCGCGAAGTAGCTTGTCCGCGTCCGGACATTCAAATACTCGAGCAGCCGATAGCGCCTCGGATTGTCCTGCAATTTCGCCACCCGGCTATCCGGATCCTTCAAATCTCCGAATGTGATGGCCTCCGCCGCACACGCTTGCTGGCATGCGGACTTGATGGAATCGGTCGGGATTTTCAGGTTGTCCGAGGCTCCCGCCTTCACGCGCGATTGGATGCGGCCATCTTCGATCCGCTGGATGCAATATGTGCACTTTTCCATCACACCGCGGATACGCACCGTGACGTTGGGGTTCTTCTGCATCTTGATAAGTTCTTCCGTGCCTTTTTTTGTCAACGGCCCGTAATACAGGCCTCCGGCTTCAGGCAACGGGCCGATTTTCGTCTTTTCAAGAGGACGCTCATTGTAATTGAAAAAGTTGAAACGCCGGACTTTGAACGGGCAGTTGTTTGCACAATACCGGGTGCCGATACACCGGTTGTAAACCATCACATTAAGGCCGTCGTCGCTGTGGACGGTGGCGTTGACCGGGCAAACTGTCTCGCACGGCGCGTTCTCGCATTGTTGGCAGCCTAGCGGTTGCATCACCATTTCTGGCTCGGTCTCGTCATGCTCGTCCTCGGCACTGGCGAAATAACGATCGATACGCAGCCAGTGCATTTCGCGGTTATTGATGACCTGCTGTTTCCCGACGATGGGAATGTTGTTTTCCGCCTGGCAGGCTACTACGCACGCATTGCAACCGATGCAGGAGTTGAGGTCGATGACCATGCCCCACTGCTCCGGCGACTTCCGCTCCGGGCTCGTGTAATCCGGATTCTTATAGAGCGAAATGTTCGGAGGGATATGCGAATCCATGAACATCGTTTTCGCGAACTCAGGCTTTTCCTCGAAATGCTCCAAGGTAGCCTCGCGAACGACGGCACGCCCCTCCATCTGGTTGTGCTCCTGCGTGAGAGCAAGTCGATAGGTCTTCGCCGTTTTCTCGACGCTCGCCGCGGCGACATATGGAGCGGCAGTTGTCACTAATTGATAGGCGTTGAATCCTGACCCGTGTCCGACTTTGCCCGTTGCGCCTTCTGCGTGGCCGTAGCCGAGCGTCAGTGTGATCGAGTCGTCGGCGTGACCCGGCGCAACGATGACAGGCACTTCCAGACTTCTGCCAGCAACTGTGATTTTGATTATCTCGCTTTCCAGATGCTCCTCATCCGAATTATTGGGCGAGCCAATGCCGAGTTTGTCAGCCATTTTCCGGCTGATGAGCGCCGCATTGTCCCACGTGAGTTTTGTGACCGGATCCGGCAATTCCTGGAGCCAACCATTGTCGATGAAGGCGCCGTCCTGGATTTTGTAGTCGGGCGGAAAAACGATCTCGATGCCTTCCGGTGGCGCGGAAAGTGCCCCAACGAGAGACGCCGAAAAGTTGAGTGCAGCGGGTGCAGGCGTCGATGTTTCGAGATAACCGTTTCGGAGAAAAGCAGACCAATCGGACGGTGAACCAACAGCCTCTTTAATTCTCGAAAAGGTATCCTTCACCAGCTCCGCTCCCTCCGGAATTTTTAGTCCGGCAACAGCGGCCAGGACGTCGTTCACGGACAACCCGCCAAACAGCGGCAGAATCATCGGCTGCACAGGCACATACGTTCCGTCCGGGCTGAGGGCGTCGCTCCAGCTCTCCAGATAGTGAGTGCCCGGAACATGCCATTTGGCGACCAACGCGGTTTCATCCGTTCGCAAACCGAGATGGACAACATCGGCCAGATTTTTCAGCGCATCGGCAAAGTTTAAATCGGCGGGAGCGGTATAGGCAGGGTTTGATTCCAGGACGAAAAGAGTGGAAACGGCTTTTTCTTGAATCGCCTTAACCAGCTCGGCCAAAGATATTTGCGGCGAGACGGTCTGTGCGAAGCCTGTAATCGTCTGCCCGATATTTCCCAGGAACGAATTGATCGCAAATCCCAAAATCTGCGTTGCAACAGGCTGACGCGGACCGATGAAAACAAGGCTCCTGCCTTTCGCAGAGACAAGGTCCGCCGCGCATTCCTCAATCCATTTTTGATCCACCGGCAGAGCGATCTCCACCAAAGGGACCGCGAAACTGTTCCCGGTCAGTCTGCCAACTGCCTCCGCCAGTTTGACGGTGAACACCGGAATCTGGCTTGCCTTCAAACGCAGCCGGTGATCCGCCATCCCGCCCGTCAGGGTATAGCGATTTTCGACGGCATAGAGCCGGTTCATTTTTCCACCGCCTTCCGTCGGTGGTTTCCGGCGAACGGCGAACTGACGCGCAAACTCTGTGCTCTCGCTGTCAGCTCCGAGGAAATCCGAGTCGAGTGCCACGATCACATCCGCTTTTTCGATCTGTGGCGTCAACGTCACTCCTAGACCAAATGCCGCGGCTACGGCTTCCGCCTGCCGGCTGCCCGTGGGATCGTGCACCGCCCATTTCGCCTGCGGATACTTTTTCAGGATCTCCTGTTTAAGCCGCTCGCGGGTCGGCGAATTGTTGACGTCGGCCAAAAATGCGAGTCCTGCGCCGCCGTCGGCCGCGTGTTTTGGAAGCAACTTCGCCAGATACGCTTCAAATTTCTGCCGGTCCGATTCCTTGCCGTTTTCCAGGAAAACCTTCGAGCGATCCGGGTTGTATAGGTCGAGAATCGACGTCTGCGCATGCACCGTCGTGCCGCCATTACTAGCTGGATGCAGGGGATTTCCCTCGATCTTCGTCGGGCGCCCGTCATACGTGGTCACCACCAACGGCACCGCCCCGGTCCTCGTTGGCATAGCACTCGTGTAATAGAGGGCCTTGCCCGGAATGCTCCATTCCACGCTCTTGCTCAGCGCCGCAAAATGAATTTCCGGCCGCCGGCATCCGGCAAATCCCATGCCCGCCAAAGCAAGCGACGCACCCATCAACTGCACGAAACTCCGGCGCGACAGACCGTCCATTTCCAGTTCCGCCGCACCCGCGGGAAATTCGCGTGTCAGCCATTCGCGGAACTTCGGCGTGTCGGCCAGTTCCTCGACGCTACGCCAGTATTTTTTCCCGGTCTTCGGTTCTGGCGGATGTTGAAAAGCGCGTTTCATATTTACCGGTGGCAACCGCCGCAATTTTCGGGCGGATGAATTTTCCACTGTTTCACCAGCTGCGTGCCCAGCTCGCGTTGGGCTTTGACCGGATCGTCGCCACTCGGCTTCCAATCCAAATTGAAGACTTCCTCAGTAGGCCGGACGTGTTTGGCCGGGTCGCGATGGCAATCAAGGCACCAGCTCATGCTCTGCGGCTCGTGCTTATAGACGACATCCATTTTGTTGATATTGCCGTGACAGCTCACGCAGCTCACGCCGCGATTCACATGCACCGAGTGATTGAAATATGCGTAATCCGGCACGTAATGAATTTTGACCCACGGCAGCGGTTCGCCCGTTTCCCATGCCTTTCTGAGCTGCGCCAGCTTCGGATTGTTTTTCTGGATCTGACTGTGGCAATTCATGCACGTCTGCGCGGTGGGGATATTCGACGCGGCGGATACCTCCACATTGGAATGGCAATACCGACAGTCCATTCCGAGCTGGTTCACGTGGATATCGTGCTGAAACGGCACCGGCTGATCCGGCTGATAGCCAACCTGGGTGTACTTCGGAGTGAAAAAATATGCCACGGCAATGCTGACCAGCGCTCCGAGAACGGCGACACCTGTGATAACTTGAACGGGAAGCCTGTTGGTCCAGCGGGGGAAGAGATTCGGCATGGGACAGAGTCAGGTCAGGCGCCAAGGGCTCCCGGTGGCGGGTAAAAACTGCACGGCCATTTTGTGTGAGGGGAATTCACGTTCGCTGGGGGGCTTGATGTGACTTTGTCTTCGGACCTTCTCCGGTCTCGGGCCTCAAGCGCCAAACCGGCGCCGAGGATACGAATCCGCAGGTCGTTATCAATTATTTTCCGGCAAGCCTTTTGAGGATCGAATCGGGGGAACGAGGCTGTCATATCCCTCTCCGGTTCGCCACTTGGGGCCAGTCGGAATGGAGTGAAAGTAAAGTATTACATTTTCTTATAAGCAACCTAATTTTCCGCCGGATTTGAGAAAGTTGTCAAAAAGAGGACATCGCAGATTCCTTCATGCAAAAAGGCCCTCGCGGGACCGCTGAAAGGCTATTTTCCTTTTCATGAACGACTCCGATTTTCAGGCAAACACGGAACGATTTACCGGGTTTGCCGCTCTGTACGATGAATTCCGCCCCTCCCCTCCTGCTCTTCTGGCGGATTTGCTCACCCAAATTACACGGGTGTCGAAACCGGCGCTTGTCGTCGATCTGGGCTCTGGAACTGGACTTTCGACGCGTTATTGGCTCGGTCGGGCCGGCAAAACCGTCGGCATCGAACCCACGGATGCGATGCTCGAATGCGCCGAATTCATTGGCGGTAACGGCATCGAATATCGCAAAGGCTTTTCCCACGCGACTGGACTGCCGGACGACTGCGCGGAAATCGTGACGTGCTCGCAGGCGCTGCATTGGATGGACCCGCTACCGACGTTTCAGGAAGTCGCACGGATTCTCAAACCCGGCGGAGTCTTCGTTGCATTGGACTATGATTTTCCACCTCTAACCACATCTTGGGAAACCGATCTCGCCTATTCTGAGATGGATCGGATTGCCGGACGCCTTGAGATCAAACATGGCGTCTCAGATGGCCTGAAACGCTGGGACAAATCCGGTCACTTTGGACGAATGCAAGAGAGCGGTTGTTTTCGCTACGTTCGTGAAGTTGTCGTGCAACACATCGACAAAGGCAATTCGGAGCGTCTCGTGGGCCTGGCCCTGAGTCAGGGAGGCGTCCAATCCCTCCTCAAAGCCGGTCTTTCGGAAGCGAACATTGGTATCGACCGCCTTCGTGAACTCGCTGAAACCAAACTCGGCCCTCATCCCAAACTCTGGTTCTGGAGTTCCAGAATCCGGCTGGGTATTGTCTAATGCTTCTCGTCCCAACAACAGCGGTCTTTCCCTCCTCGTTCTCGTAATCGTCCCTCGTCCTCGAGCGCGGTGGCTTCGAGGACACGCAGGAGAACGAAGGACGAGGACGAACTGCACCATTTATCAGAGCAGAAATAATCCTTCCTACTACATCCTTTCCACATGCGCCGATACTGGCAGATTTTCTGGATTATGCTTCGCAACTCCCTGATCCGGGAGATGAACTTCAAGGCGAATTTCCTCCTGTGGCTGGCTGTCGAGTTCCTGTGGTTCGCCGGACAGATCCTATTCATCGAAGCGCTGTTCCAGTACGTGGACAAAATCGGCGATTGGACTAAATGGCAGGTCGTGCTGCTCGTCGGCACGCACCAAATCATCGGACAGATCTTCCAACTTTTCTTCTACGCCAACGTTGCCAACCTTCCGGAACTCGTTCGCACCGGGCGCCTCGATTTCTTGTTGCTCCAGCCGATCGATTCCCAATTCGCCGTTTCCGTCCGCCAATTCGGCCTCGACAGCCTCGTCAACATGACCGCTGGCATAGCCATCGTCGGCTATTCCCTTTTCCGACTGGGAATCCAGCCGTCAGTGGCGCAGGTCGCGGTTTACATCGTCGCCTGCGGGCTTGGCGTGGCGATCCACTACGCCATTTTCCTGGCGCTGGCGTCGGCCAGCTTTTGGATCGTTCGGGCCCAGGGAATGTTGCGCGGCTACTACAGTTTGTCCGAACTGGCGAGATATCCGGACGTGGTCTTTCGCGGTATTTTCCGGTTCACGTTCAGCTGGCTCATTCCGATCATCATCGTCGCGAACACCCCCGCGCGTGTGCTTTTCGGCCTTGGCGAAACAGGCTGGCGCCTGGTGCACCTCGCCCTGGCAGCGACATTGGTCGTTGTGTTGAGCCGCATTTTCTGGCTGTGGGCCCTGCGGAGGTATTCGAGCGCGAGCAGTTGAGCGAAACTGGTCTACGCCACCCCGTAGCGGCCGTCTGCGACCGTCGTCCCTGAAAAGGAAATCAACTCGCGCCTGCGCTATTTCTGCGCATCTCGGGCAAATCGGCACGAGCCAAACGCGGAATTTTTCCTTGCCCGTCGGCCGGTCCGCTGCATAGTAAGGGCCCGACTTTTGCCGGACTGTTTGGAAATGGGGGTATAGCTCAGTTGGTAGAGCGTCTCGTTCGCAATGAGAAGGCCAGGGGTTCGAATCCCCTTACCTCCACCACTTTAAGTGGCTGAAGCGAAAATGTGGTGGTACCCCGATAATGGTGGCATGCCGACTTCGAGCCCCAATCGACTGCGGACATCGCCAGCGTTGAAAGGTCCGCGCAAACGCAATGGCTCTTGGGGCCAGATGGACAAGCTCGTCCCGAATCTCTTCCGCAAACCGACCGGCGTGTATTTCGGCTGCAAGAAAATCGGGGGTGTCCGGGCGCATTCATTCGTTGGAAACTTGCGACCGGCGGACCGCCGATAGGCGCTGAGGAGCTACGGGGACCGAAAAGCTTCCCGGATGATCACTCTCGCTCGTTGAGGAGCGGAGGCGACGGGGCTAAGGGTTTAGTGGGGTGACTTCGTGATGAGTGAACCTTGCTACGTTGTGGGTGCAGCGCGCACCGATTTTTTGCGGAACCTCCGCAAGGAGGGAAAGACCATCCGGCACCTTATCGTCGAAGCAGGCGCCGCGGCCATTGCCGACGCGGGGATTGATCCGGGCGCGATCGAAGCGGCGATCGTCGGAAATTTCGCCGGCGGGCTTTTCACGCGGCAGCTTCACCTCGGCGCTTTCGTGACGGAGATCGACTCCGCGCTCCGCGGGATTCCGACGATGCACGTGGAGGCGGCGTGCGCCTCGGGCGGCGTGGCCGTGCTCACGGCCGCGCAACAGATCATGGGCGGACTGCGCGAAGTCGTCCTCGTCATCGGCGCCGAGCAACAAAAGACGATGCCGCCCGCGGAAGGCGCAGACGTGCTCGGTGCGGCCGCCGATTACCACGAAGAGCGCGCCCGTCACGGCGACTTCATGTTTCCAAAGCTCTTCGCCCGCATCGCGCAGCAGTATGCGAAACGCTACGGATTGAGCGAAGCGCAGCTCGCGAAGGTCGCGGTGAAAAGCCGCGCGCACGCTCGTCTCAACCCGCTCGCGCAAATGCGGGACACCGGCCTGACGATCGAGCAAGCATCCGTAGCGAGCGAGGTAAACCCGTTCATCGCGCCGCCGCTCAAAGTCAGCGACTGCTCGCAGATCACCGATGGCTCCGCCGCGCTGGTGCTCTGTTCGCAACGTTTCCTCGACCGCCTGCGCCCGCACCATGCCGTGCGCCTGCTCGGCTATGGCCATACGACGGACTATCTCCCGCTCGAAAAAAAGGACGTTCCGGACTTCCCGATTGCCGCCAGCGCCGCCGCTCATGCTTACCGGATGGCCGGTGTGGGCCCCAGCGATATTCATGGCGCCGAGGTGCACGACTGCTTCTCGATCTCCGAGATCGTGCAATACGAACTGCTCGGTTTCGCGGAGCCGGGCAAAGGTATGGAGCTGTTCGAGAGCGGCGCGACGGCGCTGCCGGCAGGGCGGTGTCCGGTGAATGCCGGCGGCGGCCTGCTAGGCGACGGACATCCGGTCGGCGCCACCGGCGTGCGTCAGGTCGTCGAAGCGTATCAGCATCTCACGGGAAACGCTGGCATCCGGCAGATCGCGGGCGCAAAGCGTTTCCTCACCTGCAACATCGGCGGCAGCATCACCACAACCGTGGTGATGATCTGGGAAGCGGCGTAGGCGGCTCTTCCCAGAGCCGCTTGGGCTGGAGCGGTTAAAGTAATTTTGTAGCCGATTTAAGCCGCGGAGCGGCGGAAACGTGAATAGCCGTGGTCGAGCGAAGCGAGGCCACGGAGAGGACAGCGGAAGCGAAAGCCGCGGAGCGGCGCAACCTCGATCGATGATAGCTGTCCCCGGTTCGCCGCTCCGCGGCTACGGCGTTCTTTTCGAAACACCGTGGCCTCGCTTCGCACGGCCACGGCTATTCAAGTCGCCCGCTCCACGGCTGCACTGCAACTTAAACCACTCTCGCGCTCGCACGTGCGGCTCTGGGAAGACCCGCCTACTTCACATGAAAAAGCCGCCGTTCACATTGAGCACCTGTCCCGTAATGTAGCCGGCGTCTTCCGAGCAAAGGAACAAGACCGCGTTCACCACGTCCTCGACGCTGCCAAAGCGGCCGATCGGGATTTCTGCCAGAAATCGTTGCGTCACCTCACCAGGCATGGAGCGCGTCATTTCGGTATCGATGAAGCCGGGCGCGACCGCATTTACAGTGATCTGCTGCCGGGCCAGTTCGCGCGCGGCTACTTTCGTCAGTGCGATGAGCCCCGCCTTGCTCGCGGCGTAGTTGGCCTGGCCAAACAAGCCGAGCTGTCCACTCACCGAGGCGAGGTTCACGATCCGCCCGCCGGGCCGGAGGAGCGGCAGCGCGCTTTGGATGCAGTGAAATGCGCCGGAGAGGTTCACGCGCAGCACGCTCTCCCATTCGTCCTCGCTCATCTTCCGGATCGTCCGGTCGCGCAGGATGCCGGCGTTGTTCACCAGGAGGTCGAGCGCTCCGCAATCCTGCTGGATCCGGCTCATCATCGTCTGCACTTGCCCGGCATCGCTCACGTCGCACCCGACGGGGAGCGCGTTGGGTAGCGACGCAGCGACCGCTTCGGCATCGGCGCGGTTCCGCCCGTCCGGGTCGGCGACATAGTTCACCACACAACGCGCACCGCGCTCTCCGAGCGCTCGCAAGATTCCCGCGCCGATCCCGCGCGAACTGCCGGTGACCAACGCGACCTTCCCGGTGAAATCGTAAGGCATCTGGAAAGTTGAGAGTTGAGGGTTGAGAGTTGAGAGGCGCGGTTTGGCGAGCGGCCTCCGGTTGGCGCAACGATTCGACGCACGCTTTCGGCAATTCCGCGGCTCGCCTGACGACGCGCCTCTCAACTCTCAACTCTCAACCCTCAACTCTCAGCTCTCAAATGGCCGAGCCGATTCGACTGCTCACCGCCGTGCCGATCTGTGACGGACACGACAGCGCGATCAACACGATTAATCTCGAGCTCATCCGCCACGGGATCGAGGTCGTGTATCTCGGCTATCATCGCTCGACACGCGATATCGTCCGCGCGGCGATCCAGGAAGATGTGCGCGCGATCGGCATCTCCAGCTACAACGGCGGGCACGTCGAGTTTTTCGGCGAAGTGCTGGCGCTGCTGAAGAAGCAACACGCCGCGCACATCGGCGTCTTCGGCGGAGGCGGCGGCACCATCACCAGGGCCGACGCCGCGCGCCTGGAGCGCAAAGGCGTGGACCGCATTTTTTTTGCCGGAACGCCGCTGGCGGAGATCGTGAGTTTCGTGAAGGAACGTTACGGAGCCGCAACGCGGGCAATCCTGCCCGCGGCGCTTTCCACCTCGCGGGCAGGATTACCCGCGCGACGCATTGGCATCACCGGCCCGGGCGGTGCGGGGAAGACGACGCTCATCGACGAGCTCGTCCTTCGTCTGCTCACGGCAAATCCGCGCGCCCGCATCGCGATCCTTTCACACGATCCGAGCATTGTCGGCAAAGGCGCGCTGTTGGGCGACCGCGCGGCGATGATTTATTCGCAAGACGATCGCGTCTTCATGCGCAGCCTCGCCACCCACGGGCGCGCGGGCGGCCTTTCGCCGGAAACGGCGCGCTGGCTGCGCAGGTTGAAGAGCAGCGGCGGATTCGATGTGATCTTCGCCGAGACAGTCGGCGTCGGGCAGGAGGCGCTGCCGTTTCGCGCGCGGGATTTTGACCAGACGGTCTTCGTTCTCGGCACGGACTACGGTGGTCGCCTGCAATTGCAAAAAATCGCGATGCTCGATGCCGCGGACATCGTTGTCGTCAACAAAGGCGATCTCGCCGGCGCCGCGACGGCCGTGGCCGAGATCGAACAGCGCATCGCCGTGAACCGGCGCGGCCAGCGCGTCATCGCCACCGTCGCGAAGCGTCATCGCGACCCGGGTGTGGACCGGCTCTTCGAGGAGGTGCGCGTATGAGTGCGCTGTGCCACGTGTGCGACAGCGTCGAAACGCACGCGCGCTTTGTCGCCGATCAGATCCGCCGCGCCCGCGAAGATGCCGCGTTTCGCGAAGAGCTGCTCGCGCGCTGGGAAACGATCCGCGAAAGCATTGCCACGGTGCACACGCCTGCCGGCCTCGAACTTCCCGCAGTCGCTCTGCCAATGACTGACGAGCCGGGCGAGATCGCGCGGATCATTTTCTGCGAAGGCCTGCCCGGCGAGTTCCCGTTCACGAATTCCATCCATCACGAGATCTACCGCCCGCCTCCGGCAGAGAATTCGAAATCCAAAATCCAAAATCCAAAATGGGAGGAGCCCACCCGCCTCTTCGCCGGCCTTGGCCTCGCTGAGGATACGAACGCGCGTTTCCACTACCTCACCAGGCACCAGCGCAACACCCGGCTCAGCACTGCGTTCGATGGGCCGACGCTCTACGGGCTCGATAGCGACGCCGACGGCGTGTTTGGCAAGATCGGTGAAGGTGGCGTGGCCATCGACACGGTCGAGGACATGGCGCAGCTCTACGATTGTTTCCCTCTCGGCGACGAAAATTTCTCCGTGTCGATGACCATCAACGGCCCGGCGCCCATCATCCTTGCGATGTATGTCGCGGCTGCGCGCCGTCGCTTCGGCTCGAAAGTCGTCGGCAAACTGCGCGGCACCGTCCAGGCCGACATCCTCAAGGAGGTGCAGGCGCAAAACGAAATCATCTTCCCGCTGGAGGCTTCGCTGCGGTTCCTCACCGACATGGTGGAATACACCACCGGGCACATGCCGCGCTGGTATCCCATTTCGATCAGCGGCTATCACATCGCCGAAGCCGGCGCGACGCCCGTGCAGCAGGCCGCTTACACCCTCTCGAATGGCTTCACCTACGTGGAACTCTTCCGCGAGCGCGGACTTGACGTGGATCGCTTCGGCCCGCGGCTTTCGTTCTTCCTCGATTGCGGGCTCGACATTGAATACGTCGCGCTGGCTCGCGTATGTCGGAAGCTGTGGGCCATCGGCATGCGCGATGTCTTCGGCGCCGGGGAGCGCGCACAGCTTCTCCGGCTGCACACCCAAACGAGCGGCCGCTCGCTGATCGCCCACGAATTCAAAAACAACCTCACGCGCACGGCGGTCGAGCTTTTGCTAGCGTATATCACCGCGACCAACTCCTGCCACAGCAACAGCGCCGACGAGCCCTTCACCACGCCGGGCGAGGAATACGTCCGCCTCGCCGCGCACGCGCAGTCGATCCTGCTCGAAGAAACGGGCCTCTTCCGGCACACAATGAATCTCTTCGGCGGCTCACCTGGGATGCAAGCCGTGGAGCGCGCGGTCGAGCGCGCGATTCTCGACGAATTCCGTGCGATCGACCGTCTCGGCGGCGTGCTCGCGGCCATCGAGCTGCGCTACCAGCGCGCGCAGATCCAGGCCGCCGCCCATCGCTACGAGCAACAAATCGCGGACGGCACCCGCCCCATCATCGGCCTCAACCGTTACGTCACACCGGCGGAAAAGCTTGCCGAACCGAAAGTCGTCCGCACCCCGCGGAGCAGGAAGCAGCATCAGGTCGAGCGCCTGAGGAAGTTCAAACGCCGTCACGCCGCGAAGTCAGAGCGGGCGCTTGACGCCCTCGCGCGCGTGGTAGAGAGCGGCGGCAACGTCTTCGCCGAACTGATCAAGACCGTCGAATGCTGCTCGCTCGGGCAGATCACGAGCCGGCTATTCGAGCTCGTCGGCCGCTACCGGCCGAGCGTGTAACGCGAGCATCCTGCCCGCGGCGATTTTGCTTCGCGGGCAGGCTTGCCCGCGTTACGAACGGGAATGGCTCGTGTGCTGTTCCGTGGTTTCGACGAATACGGCGAGGTCTGCGTCACGCGCCATCGCCTGCCGCACTGGACGCAAGGTGGCGTGACCTATTTCATTACGTTCCGGCTGGGTGATTCGGTGCCGCTGACCTTGTAGCGTCAGTGGCAGGAGGAACGCGAAATCTGGTTGCGCTGGCATCTGGAACCGTGGAAGCAGGAAACCGAAACGGAGTATCGCACACGGTTTACCGAGAGGCAGGAGGAGTGGCTCGATGCTGGCATGGGCAAATGCCAACTGCGTCAGCCCGAAATTCGCGCCGAAGTCGAACGCTGTCTGCTGCACTTTGACGACGTGCGCTACGACCTGGACGCCTTCGTGGTGATGCCGAACCACGTTCACGCCCTGCTTGCTCCGCGCGAAGGCCGGGCGTTGTTCGATTTGCTGAAGGCATGAAGGGTGTGAGCGCTCGAAATTGCAATCGACTGCTCGGGCGCACCGGGGAGCCGTTCTGGATGGAGGACGCTTACAATCGGATCGTTCGAGACGCAGCGGAGTTGTGGGCTTTTCGGCAATACATCGAAGCGAATCCGGTGAAGGCGAAGTTAGAGCCAGGCGAATACACGCTGGCCATGCGCGAAGTACTGGCGACGTAACGCGGGCAGGATTGCCCGCGCCGCTGTGGTTTTCGCGGGCAGGATTGCCCGCGTTACGCGCTCATCTCGCGCATCCGGTATTTCTGAATCTTCCCAGTCACCGTCGTCGGAAACTCGGTGACGAACTTCACGCGGGTCGGGATCTTGTAGTCCATGATCTGGCCGTGGCAGAAGGCGATCACTTCGTCGCTCGTCATCGTCGCGACTTCCTTCAATTTCACCCAGGCCATGACTTGCTCGCCGTAGTATTCGTCGGGCACGCCGATGACATAGGCCTCGGCGATCTTCGGATGCGTGAAGAGGAACTCTTCGACTTCGCGCGGGAAGATTTTCTCGCCACCGCGGCAGATCATGTCTTTGAGCCGTCCGGTGATGCGCACGTAACCGCGCTCGTCCATCACGGCGAGGTCGCCGCCGTGCAGCCAGCCGGCGTCATCGATCGTCTGGCACGTGCCTTCGGGATTGTTGAAATAGCCACGCATGACCTGATAGCCGCGGTAACAAAGTTCGCCCGGCTCGCCGCGCGGCAGGATGCGGCCCGTCGCGGGGTCGATGATCTTCTGCTCCTGATGCGGCATGACTTTGCCGACGGTGCCGACGCGGACTTCGATCGGGTCGTCCACCTCGGTCATGTTGCAGACGGGCGAGGTCTCGGTCATGCCGCAGGCGATGGTGATCTCCGCCATGTGCATCTCGCTCATCACGCGCTTCATCACTTCGATGGGGCACGGCGCGCCGGCCATGATGCCGGTGCGAAGCGTCGCAAGGTCGAACTCGCGGAACTGCGGATAATCGAGCTCGGCGATGAACATCGTCGGCACGCCATGCAGCGCGGTGCAGCGTTCGCGGGCGACGGCTTCGAGTGTGTGGACGGGCGAGAAATGCGGCGCGGGCAGGACCATCGTCGCCCCGTGAGTCACGCACGCGAGATTCGAGAGCACCATGCCGAAGCAATGATAGAACGGCACCGGGATGCAGAGCCGGTCGCGGTGGGTGAAACGCATGCGTTCGCCGACCCAAAAGCCGTTGTTGAGGAGGTTGTGATGCGTGAGCATCGCGCCCTTCGGAAAGCCGGTCGTGCCCGAGGTGTATTGAACGTTGATCACGTCATCGAAATCGAGCGATGCCTCCTGCTCGGCCAGCGCGGCCGGCTCGACGCGGTCGCCACCGGAAAGGAACTCGTCCCACGTGGTCAGTCCCGCATTTGGCGCTGGCGGCCGTAACGCGGACAATTCTGTCCGCGAGATACTAGAGTTGGATTCGTCGCGGACAGGATTGTCCGCGTTACGCACGAGCGAAATGACGTGGCGCAAGTGCGGCAATCTGTCGCTCAGCTTCGCCACGAAGTCCGCGTAGCAGACGTCCTTGAAGCCTTCGCCGATGATGAGGTAGTTCGTCTCGGATTGGTTGAGCGTGTATTCGAGTTCGGAAAGGCGATAGGCGGGATTGATGTTCACGAGCACCGCGCCCGCTTTTGCAGTTGCGAGTTGCACGATTACCCACGCGGCGCAGTTGGTGGACCACATGCCTACGCGCTCGCCCTTCGCGAAGCCGAGCGCGAGCAGCGCCCGCGCGCAACGATCCACCTCCTCGCGAAGCTGCCTGTAGGTCAGCCGCTGATTCTCGAACATGGATACCAGCGCTTCGTTCCCGCCGAACTCCGCGGCGACATCATCCAGCATCGCACCGATCGTCTTGCCGATGAGCGGCACGTTGGAAACGCCGTGGGTGTAGCTGGGGATCATGACACGCTCTCCAGCGATAGCTTCCGGCAGCGATAGTGCTGGCGCAAACGACGTAACGCGGGCAATCCTGCCCGCGGTGGCGGAGGCGGCGGACAGGATTGTCCGCGTTACTCCATTAGGTCGTGCACGACGCGCTCCAGCCCCGCGACGACGCGCGCCAGCCGGTCGTAGTCAAGCTTGTCCGGCGTGTCGCTCGGAGCGTGATAGTGCGGGTAACGAAAGATGGCCGTGTCCGTCACCATGATGGCCGGATAACCCGCCTGCCAGAACGACCAGTGGTCCGACCACCCGATGCCCATCATCCACGAGGGCAGCGCGGCGCCTTCGGACGGGAACTTTGCCTCGCGGCGAAACGTGCCGATGCACTGCCGCACGAGCGCGCGCGAGCCGGTGTTGCCGACGAAGGCTACGAAATTGCCTGCCGACGGATAGAACAAGCCGACGCCCGCGGGATAGCCCTGGCTTCCCCTTTCCTCGCTGTAGTAGCCGATCGTTTCGAGGCTGAGCATCGCGACCACGTTTTCGCCGCGCTGCCGGCATTCGCGGGCATAGACGAGGCTGCCCATCTGCGCCGTGTGATAAAAGGGCGCCTCTTCATTGACGAAGGTGACGAAGCGTAGTGTGCGTGTGGGTTTCGCATCGGCGAAGGCGCGTGCGAGCGCGAGCAATGCGGCGACACCGCTGCCGTTGTCATTCGCCGCCGGGCAGCCGAAGACCGAGTCGTAGTGCGCACCGATGATGACGATTTCGTCCGGCTTCGTTCGCCCGCGGATTTCCACTTCGAGGTTGTCGCAGTTTCTGCCGCGCAGGTCGTAGCCGCGACGGCGCACCTGGTAGCCGGCTTGCGTGAGACTGGACTCGATCCAGTCGGCTGCCTCGACGAGCCGCGCGTAAGCCCACCAATTGCGATTCCCGATGTCGCCAGCGAGCGCTTGCACGTCGCGCCGGAGCGCATCGCGCAGCGCCGCCTCTTCGGCAGTGAGCGGAAGGAGCGGCCCGCGGTAGCTCTTCAGCGGCATGCGGATCATCACATACCAGCAAACGAATCCCAACGCGGCGAGCAAGAGCGACGCCAGCACGGCCAGGCGTTTGTGAGCGGCAGACGTGATGAATCGCATCGCACTGGCAGCTACACGACGCCTTCGTGCCGGAGCACCGCCTCTGCGGCGGCGGTGACGGCTTCGTCGTCGTTGTCGCGCAGGTCCGCGAGCCAGCGGCGCACGCGGCGCGCGGACTGGCGCAGAAACAGCGCAGCGGCCCGGTCGCGATGCATGACGCCCGTTTGCAAATCCGCGTCCCAGCGGCTCAGGACGCAGGCCGAGGCGAAGAGTTCCATGGCCGCGTTTGAGAGGCGCTCCTGCACGTATTGCCGGTCCAGGATCTCTTCGCGATGCCGGATCAGCACACGATCCACGGCGAGATTGAAACGCGAGATCATCCGACTGAGCCGGCGCGCGTGCGGGTCGAGCTGATCGCTCTGCACCGGCACTTCGGGAGCGTGCAACGCAGCGCCGGCGCGATCCAGGCCGACCAGCCACGCCTTGCGCGCGTGTCCCCGCGGATGGTGCAGCGCGTCCCAGATTTCTTTGAGCTGCATGCCGGGTCCGCGCATGCCGACGAGCGCGATGAACGAGGTGAGCACTTCGTTCGCGCCTTCGCCGATCTGGTTGATGCGCGCGTCACGCAGCATCCGCTCGAGTGGCAGATCGGTGAAGTAGGCGGCGCCACCGTGGATTTGGAACGCGTCGTTGACGATCGTCCAAAGCGCTTCGGTCGTGAAGACCTTCAGCATCGCCGTCTCGATCATGTAATCCTCCAGCCCGCGGTCGATGAGCGACGCTGTCACCGTCGTCATCGCGCCCATCGCATAAGTGCAGGCGGCCATGCGCGCGAGCCGTTTCTTGATCAGCTCAAACTCGCCGAGCGTGCGGCCAAACTGCCGGCGAGTCCGGGCGTGATGCACCGCGAGCCGCAACGCGGTCTTGGCCGCGCCGGTGCAGCACGCGCCAAAACTCACGCGCCCAAAATCGAGCACACTCAGCGCGACACGCAGCCCCTTGCCGTGCGCGCCGAGGATGTTTTCGCGCGGCACCGGCATGTCGTGGAACGCTAGCCGCGCGGTCGCCGTGCCGCGGATGCCGAGTTTTTCCATGCGCGGCTCGAGCACGGTGAAACCCGGCATGTCCGGCGTGACGAGGAAGGCCGTGATCCCATCGCCCGTGCGCGCCATCACCGTCAGCACCTGCGCGATGCCGCCGCTGGTGATGTAGCGTTTCTCGCCATTGAGGATGAAGTGTGTGCCGTCGGCGTTCGGTTCCGCCCGCGTTTGCACGTTTGCCGCATCGGAGCCGGCCTCGGGTTCGGTCAGGGCGAACGCAGCGAATTGCTCGCCGCGCACCAGCGGCGGCAGCCAGCGCTGCTTCTGCTCCGGCGTGCCGAAAAGCAGCAGAGCGCGCATTCCGATGGAGTGTTGCACATTCACGAAGATGGACGTCGAGGCGCAGCGCGAGCCGATCTCCTCCATCACGCGGCAATACGCCATCTGCGACATTCCACGTCCACCCACCTCGCGCGGCGCGCTCATCCCGAAAACACCGAGTTCTGCGAGGCTCGCGATCACTTCGCGCGGGATGTCCGCGTTCCGATCGATGGACGCCGGATCGAGATGCTCATCGAGAAAGGCGCGCAGCTGCGTGAGGATCGTTTCCACTTCGCTCCGTTCCTCCGCACGGAGCGCCGGATACGGCATCACCCAATCTTCGACGAAGCGCCCGAGAAAAAGCCCCTTCCCGACGCCGAGCTTCTCCGGGCCGGCAAACAGCAACTCTTCCGCGTCGTGAATCTGCTTTTCACGCCGGACAGTCGCGTGGCTCATGACGTTGCCTCCCACGTGTTCGCGCCGACGAAATACACGTCGTTCACCGACCACGTTTTTTTCCGGCGAAACCGGGCGCGCACTGGCATCCCGATCTGCGGCTGCTCGATGCCGACCAGCCGCGTCATGAAGAGCGTGTCCACGCCGTCGAACTCGATGAGGCCAAGCATGAACGGGCATTCGGCGAGGTACGGTTCGCCACTGAAATGGCAGGTCGTCCAGCTATGCACGCGGCCTTCGAGCGGCAGCTCAAACCACTCGGTCTTGCCGCCGCACGACATGCATACGGTGCGCGGTGTGGCGTAGCGGTAGTCGCACTTCTTGCAGACGCTGCCGAGCAGCTTGCCCTGGCCGAGCGCGTGGAAGAAGGGCGAGTCCTCGGCGTAACTCACGTTGTAAGTTACGGTGTAGGACCATTGTCGGGTGAGCGGATCGAAGTTCGTCACCCACGGGCCTTCGGATTTTTCGGGCAGCGTCATGGCTTCTCCAAAATGGAAATCGTCACATATGTCCCCGTTCCCGCGTGGCTGTAGCCGGCGGCGCGATGGACGTTTGGCACCTGGCAGAATGGATCGCCGAAATGCTGCGCGATTGTTTGCTGGCATTGCCAGAAGCAGAACACCATCTGCATCAAGCCGGTTGCCCCAACGGGATGGCCGCAGGCGAGCAGGCCGCCGCTTGGGTTCACGGGATTGCGGCCGGTGAGCGCCGGATGGCCTTCGTCGATGAAGCGCCCGCTTTCGCCGTATTTGCAAAGGCCCACGTCCTCGTACTGCTGCAACTCGGCGGACGCGTAGGCGTCGTGCAACTCCCAGACTTGAATGTCCTCACGCGGATCGCGGACGCCCGCCTGCCGGTAAGCCTCCAAGGCAGCCATGCGCCCGGCGCGGAACGAATGCACGCCGGGATATTTCAAATCGCGGTAGTCACTCTCACTCTCGTGCGGCAGGAGTGGCACGCGGCCGCGCGGACGATCGGCCATGCGCATCGTGTCGGAGCCGGAGCCGATGCCCGCGACGCGGATCGGATGGTCGCAGAATCTCCGCGCCGGCTCTTCGCTCGCGAGAATGACCGCCGCGGCGCCGTCGCTCATCACACACGTCGTCATCCGCCGGCACGGGTAGGCGATCATGGCCGATTGCATCACTTCCTCCACAGTCACCGGATGCCGATGCTGCGCGAAAGGATTGTGCGTGGCGTTACCGTAGTTCTTCACCGCCACGCGCGCCATCTGCTCTTCGGTCGTGCCAAACTCGTGCATGTGCCGCACGGCCATCATCGCGTAGTAGCCCGTGTAGAAGCCGCCGAGCGGATAGTCGAACCGCGTGTCGCTCGCTAGCGCGATGAAGTCGTTGCCCTTCCACGTCTCGACCGTGCTCATCGTCTCGAAACCCATCGCCGCGCACACGTCGAAGCGCCCGCTCGCCACCGCCTGCACAGCCGCTTGAAAACAGAGCCCGCCGGTCGCGCCGCCGCCTTCGATGCGGATGTTCGGCTTCGGACAGAGCCCGACGAAATCCTGCACCATGGCGCCGGCCTTGAGCTGGCCGGTGAAATGATCAGAGAAATACGAGATCACGCTGCCGTCGATGTCCGCAGGGGTGAGCCGCCCGCCGAGATCGCCGAGCGCGGCGTCCAATGCCTCCTTCACCATGAGCCTGAAATCCTTGTCTGGATGCGCCTTTGCGAACTTCGTGATCCCGCCGCTGAGCATATACACGGGGCGCATGATTACTCATCCGCGCAATTGCTCCGTGGTGCAACTCAGCGAAGTAACGCGGGCAATCCTGTCCGCGTTACTTGCCCGGGCGCTTGCCCTTCGCCTGGTCGATGACCCTCTGCTCCAGCTCCCGCGGCATCTCCACGTAGTGGCTGAACTCCTCGCTGTGCACGCCGCGGCCGCCGGTGAGCGCGCGGAGCTGGCTGGAGTAGCGGTAGAGTTCCTGCGCGGGAACCTGGGCGCGGATGACCTGGAAAGCGCCATCGCCGTCCACGCCCAGGATGCTGCCGCGGCGGCCGGAAAGATCGCCCATCACCTTGCCCACGCAGTCCTCGGGGATGCGCACTTCGACCTCGTGAATCGGCTCGATCAGGCACGGCTTCGCCTTCGCGAAGGCTTCCTTGAACGCCCAGTATCCGGCGACTTGGAAGGAAATGTCGTTCGAATCCACCGGATGCATTTTTCCGTCGTGAAAGTCGGCCTTCACATCGACCACACGGTAGCCGGCGAGGATGCCTTCGGCGCACGCGTTGTGCACGCCGCGCTCGACGGAAGGAACGAAGACGCGATCGACCGCCTGGCCGGAAAGCGATTCGGTGAACTCGACGCCGGAGTCGCGCGGCGCCGGCGAGATGCGGAGCGCGACCTCGGCGAATTGGCCGGCGCCACCGGTCTGCTTTTTGTGCCGGTAACTCGCGTCGGCGGGCAGCTGGATCGTCTCGCGAAAAGCGACACGCGGCTCGACGAGCTCGACGTGAACATTGAAACGTCGCCGGAGCCGCTCGGCGACGACCTCGAGATGGAGCTCGCCTTGCGCGGAGATGACAGTCTGGTGCAGCTGGGGATCGACGTGGAACTGGAACGCCGGATCTTCGTCGTGGAGCGTCGCGAGGCCAGCGGCGACGCGGTCCTCCTCGCCTTTGGCTTTCGTCTGGAGCGCCGCGTGGATGGTCGGTCTCGGATACTCGGCGGTGGGCAATCTCACGGGACGGCCCGAAGCACAGAGCGTGTTGCCGGTGTGCGTGTCCTTGAGCTTCACCACGGCGCCGATGTCGCCGGCGGAGAGGCTGTCGGTGGCCATGCGGTTGCGCCCGTTGAGCAAATAGATCTGGCCGATGCGCTCGGTGATGTTGCGGTCCGCATTGAAGAGTTCCATGCCGGTCGAGACGGTGCCGGAATAGACGCGGAAGAACGAAAGCTCGCCGAAGTGCTCCTCGGCCATCGTCTTGAAAACCTGTGCGACCGGGTCGGGATCGGTGAGGGCGACTTCGACCTCGGCGCCAGAGCCGTCCCGCGCCGTGATTTTCTGCCGGTCGGCGGGCGAGGAGCCGTACTTCGCGATGAAGTCGAGCAACCGCGCGACGCCGACGTCGGTCTCGGCTGAGAGGCAGAAAAGCGGGATGAAGAGCTGCCGCTGCACGGCTGCGTGAATACCGGCGCGGAGTTCGTCTTCCGAGAGCCCGCCCTCGTCGAAGAACTTCGCGAGCAAGGTATCGTCGGACTCGGCGATGAGTTCGACCAGCTCGCGGTGAAGCTGCGCGACACGCTCCTTCCACGCGCCCTTCGCCGGCTCTTCGCGGAATCTGCCGCGGCCCGTGGTGTCGTAGGTGACGATGTCGCTGCGGAGGACGTCGAGCACTTGGTTGAAGCCGGGGCCTGGATTCACGGGTACGTTCAGCGGGAAGACGCGAGGGCCGAAGTGCTCGCGCGCATCGGCGAGCGCGTCGTCGAAGCGTACGGTGGGTTTATCCATCGCGTTGACCACCACGATCTTTGGGATGCCGCAGGCAGTCGCGCAGTTCCACACGCGTTCGGTGCCGACACCGATGCCGTGCAGCGCATTGACCACCACGAGCGCGAAATCCGCGACACGCAGCGCAGAGAGCGCTTCGCTGAGGAAGTCGAGATAGCCGGGTGTGTCGATGATATTGAGTTTCTTCCCGAGCCACTCGGTGTGCAGGAGCGAGGCTTGCGTCGAGATTTGGCGTTGCTTCTCGCTGGCGTGGTAATCGGATACCATGGTGCCGTCGGCGATGCGGCCCATGCGCCCGATGACGCCGCTACACGCCAGCATGGCTTCGGCGAGCATGGTCTTGCCGGAGGAGGCGTGACCCACGATGGCGAAATTGCGGAGATCCGCAGTCCGATACGTGTTCATAGTGCGGCTGGAACCGGGATTACTTTGACGCCGGGATGCGCAGATGGCCAGCAATACTCTCAGGCGCTCGGTGAAAGTCCGCGGGGCAGGAGCCCCGGGAAATGCTCGCACGAGGGCATAGGGCCTTCGCGCGAGCGCGAGAAAGTAACGCGGGCAATCCTGCCCGCGCCGGCAGAAACGCGGACAGGATTGTCCGCGTTACAGGCTACACGGCCATCGTGACCGTCTTCACCTCGGTATAGTTTTCGAGCGCGTATTCGCCGAGCTCGCGGCCGAGGCCGGATTGCTTGTAGCCGCCGAAGGGCGCGGCGGTGTCGAGCGCGTCGTAGCAGTTGATCCAGACAGTGCCGGCCTTGAGCCCGGCGGCGAGCCGGTGGGCCTTGCTCATGTCGCGGGTCCAGACGGCAGCGGCGAGGCCATAGGTCGTGCGGTTCGCGCGCTCCAGCACTTCGTCGACGTCGTCGAAGCGCAGGATGCTCATCACCGGGCCGAAGATTTCCTCGCGCGCAATCTTCATCTCATCGCGCACGTCGTCGAAGATCGTCGGCTCGATGAAATATCCGCGCTCACCCCAGCGGCGGCCGCCGGTGAGGAGATTCGCGCCGGTCTCGCGTCCGCTGTGGATGTAGCCCATCACTTTGTCGAACTGCTCCTGGCTGATTTGCGGCCCTTGCGTCGTCGCGGGATCGAACGGATCGCCGACCTTTTGCTTTTCCGTCCGCGCCAGCATGCGCTCGACGAATTCGTCGTGAATCCTGCCCTCCACGAAAAGCCGCGAGGCTGCGGTGCAGCACTGGCCCTCAAACCAAAACAGCCCGAAGAACGAGCCTTCGACCGCCGCGTCGAGATCGGCGTCGGCGAGGACGATGTTCGGGCTCTTGCCGCCGAGCTCGAGTGAGACGCGCTTGAGGTTCGTGCGGCCCGCGGCGCGCATGATGAGCTTGCCGACTTCGGTCGAGCCGGTGAACGCGATCTTGTCCACGTCCATGTGCTCGGCGAGCGCGGCGCCGGCGGTCTCGCCGAAGCCGGGCACGATGTTTACGACGCCCGGCGGGAAGCCGGCTTCCATCGCCAGCTCGCCCGCGCGCAACGCGCTCAGCGGCGTCTGCTCGGCGGGCTTCAGCACGACGGTGCAACCTGCGGCCAGCGCGGGCGCCCACTTCCACGCCTGCAGGAGCAGCGGGAAATTCCACGGGATGATCTGCGCGCAGACGCCCACCGGCTCGTGCCGCGTGTAGGTGAAATACGGGCCGTTCACGGGGATCGTGCGCCCTTCGATCTTATCCGCCCAGCCGGCGTAATAGCGGTAGCACTCGACGACGAGCGGGAGGTCGATGTTGCGGCTGTCGCTGATCGGCTTGCCGTTGTCGAGCGTCTCGAGCGCGGCGAGTTCGTCGAGGTGCGCTTCGATCGAGTCGGCGAGCTTGTAGAGCAGACGGCCGCGTTCGCGCGCGGACATCGTTTTCCACGGCCCACTCTCGAAGGCTTCGCGCGCGGCCTTCACCGCGCGATCCACGTCCTCCTCATCGCCTTCAGCCACGCGCGTGATCACTTCGCCGGTCGCTGGATTGATCGTCTCAAAAGTTCGTCCGCTGACCGAATCCACCAACTCGCCGTCGATCAGCATTTTCGTCTGGTGCACCTCCGCCGATGGCTTGCGGAGCGGCTCAGATTCAATGGTTCCGATGCACATGCGAACCTCCTGTTTGAAGTTAAAAAAATCCTACGCCCTGGCGACGCAGCGAGCAAACGACGGGCGGCACAAAGTCGAACTTGAGGGCAACCGCACGCGTGCTGAACGTCGAAAAGAATACGCCGCAACATGCGATTAAAGGAGGTGATTGAAGTATGCCGACCTACGACTACGAGTGCCCGGACTGTGGGAAGAGATTTACGGTCAAGACGAGCATCTCCGAGCACGAGAAGGAAAAGCCGAAGTGCCCGAAGTGTGGCAGCACAAAGACCAAAGCCGTGCCCGAACCGTTCTTCGCGGTGACCAGCAAGAAGAGCTAGCGCTGCACTTTTCAGGCGCTTCCAAAATAGCCGCCTGCGGATCTGAAATCTGTTTCAGCCACTGCGGGCGGTTCGCTGTTTTCAGGGGAGGCGATCTGCGTCATCTCGGGTGCCGGATGTCTTCGACGGCGGAGGGATTTTCCAGCGACGAAACATCGCCCGGATCGAGCCCGAGGAACGCGGCGCGGATGACGCGGCGCATGATCTTTGCGTTGCGCGTTCGGGGCAGGTCGCGGACGAAATGCACCGCGCGCGGCAGGAGCGGCTTCCCGAGCGCGCTGGCGACACCCAAGCGCAAGGCCTCGCGCAGCGCATCGTCCGGCTCGCACCCGGGCTTGAGCACGCAGTAGCAGATGAGCGCTTCGCCTTTCAACTCATCGGGAACACCGATCGCCGCGGCCTCGCTGACTGCACGATGCGCGACAAGCACGGACTCGACTTCCGCCGGGCCGACGCGTTTCGCGGCGATTTTGATCGTATCGTCGGAGCGGCCGAGGATGAACCAGAGTCCGTCATCCTCTACCGCCGCCCAGTCGCCGTGCACCCAGACGTCGGGAAACCGCGACCAATACGTGGCGAGGTAGCGGTCCGGATCGCGCCAGAAGCCGCGGGTCATGCCGATCCACGGCTGGCGAATGACCAATTCGCCGACCTCGCCACGCACGGATGCGCCGCGATCATTCACCACGTCTGCGGCCATGCCAGGGAGCGGGCCGGAGAAGGCGCACGGCTTGAGCGGCGTGAGCACGTTGCCCATGAGGATGCCGCCGGAAATCTCGGTCCCGCCGGAGTAGTTGATGATCGGCCGCGTGCTGCCGCCGACCGTGTGGAAAAGCCAAAGCCACGGGGCGGGATTCCACGGTTCGCCGGTCGAGCCAAACTTCCGCAATGATGAAAGATCGTGTGCGCGCGCGGGCGCATCGCCGTGGCAGATCAGCGCGCGGACGAGTGTCGGCGAGATGCCGAGCGTCGTGACCTGATGTCGCTGGATCAAGTTCCAGAGCCGCTCCGGTCCGGGATAGTCCGGCGCACCGTCGTAGATCAGCATCGTCGCGCCGAGTAGCAGAGTGCCGAAGACCAGCCACGGGCCCATCATCCAGCCCATATCGGTGACCCAGTAGAGCGTCTCGTCCGGATGCAGGTCGAGTCCGTGCGCCATGTCCTGCGCGGCCTTGATCGGGAAGCCGCAGTGCGTGTGCACGGCGCCCTTCGGTTTGCCCGTGGTCCCGGACGTGTAGATGAGCATCAGCACGTCTTCCGCGCTCGTGCGCTCAGTTTCGGCCTCGGGTTGTTGGCGCGCGATCAACTCGTGCCACCAATGGTCGCGTACGGGATTCCACGGTACTTCGCAGGCTGTGCGCTGGAGCACGATCATGTGCTGGAGCGTTGGGACTTTGGCCGTGGCAACGTCGGCCACCGGTTTCATCGACACGACTTTTCCGCGGCGGATCATGCCATCGGCGACGAAGAGCGCTTTGGCGTCCGCATCGGCGAGACGCGAAGCGACGGCCTGCGCGCCGAAGCCGGAGAAGAGCGGCACGAAGATCGCGCCGATCTTGATGACCGCGAGCATTGCAGTGACGCACTCCGGCGTCATCGGCATGAAGACACCCACGGCGTCGCCTTTGCCGAGCCCGAGCGAGCGCAGCGCATTTGCCGCCTGGTTCACTTCGCGCCGTAGCTCGGCGCAGGTGAGCGTGCGCACTGCGCCCTCCTCGCCCTCCCAGCGCACCGCGATGCGTTCGTCTGCCGGTGTGCCAGCGTGCTTGTCGAGGCAGTTGTGGACGATATTCATCTCGCCGCCCACGCACCAGCGCGGCCAGGCGATGCCGCGTGTGAGGTCCACGATTTCCGAGTATGGCTTGTAGAATTTGATGCCGAGATCGCACAGCACTGCGTTCCAAAACCACGCGATATCACTCGTAGAGCGGTGCTGAAGCTCATCGAGCGACTCGATGCCGTGCGCGTCCATGAAGCGGCGAAGATTGCTGTGTGCCGCGGACGGCTGCCAGACGATTTGTCCTCCGGGGTCGAAAGGACTCATGGGGGAAAGTCCGGCGTTCGCGACGTTCGCGCAAACGGTACCGAACAACATGCGCGCTGGCGCGGCGGCTCTCTGCCGCCGTGTCTCGAAAGTCCCGGGGCTGGAGCCCCATGAAACGAACGCACGAGGGCAGAGCGCACGGCTGCTAAGCTCGTGCTCTCAGAGCCACACGGCGGATCTTGCCGCTGATCGTCTTCGGCAGCTCGGCAATGAACTCGATCTCGCGCGGGTATTTGTAAGGCGCGGTCACGCGCTTGCAGTGCTCCTGAAGTTCGCGGGCAAGCACGTCGCCGGGCTTGGCATCCTTGCGCAGGACGACGAAGGCTTTGACGATCGCGCCGCGCAGTGCGTCAGGCTTGGCGACCGCGGCGGCCTCAAGCACGGCGGGATGCTCGACCAGCGCGCTCTCGACCTCGAACGGCCCGATGCGATAACCGGCGCTCTTGATGATGTCGTCCGCGCGGCCGACGAACCAATAGCGGCCCTCCGCGTCGCGCCTGGCGCGGTCGCCGGTGAGATACCAGTCGCCGCGGAAGCGGGCGGCGTTCTCTTCCGGGTTGCGCCAGTATTCGCGAAAGAGCCCGAGCGGACGGCGCGGCGCGACGCGCACGGCGATCTCGCCTTCGACGCCTTGCGGCACTTCGCGCAACTCCTCGTCGAGCAACGCGACGTCGAAGCCGGGCGCCGGCCGGCCCATCGAACCGGGGCGCACTTCGTCGCCGCGGGCGAGACAATTGGCAATCAGCACGACGGTCTCGGTCTGGCCGTAGCCTTCGTAGATTGTCAGGCCGGTCGCGCGCTTCCACGTTTCGATCACTTCGGCGTTCAGCGGTTCGCCGGCGCTGACGCAGTGGCGCAAGCGCGGAAAGCGATAAGCTGCGAGATCTTCGCGCACGATGAGACGCAGCGCCGTGGGCGGCGCGCACCAGGTGGTGATCGGATACCGCATGAGCGTGTGCAGCGAAGCAGCGGCATCGAACTTCCCGGGCGAATCGACCGCGAAGATACACGCGCCCATGTGCCAGGGGCCGAAGAGGCTCGACCACGCGGCCTTGGCCCAGCCGTTGTCGGCGAGGTTCCAGTGGACGTCGTGCGGCTTGCAGCAGAGCCAGTGCCCGCCGGTGACGCGGTGGCCCAGGCCGTAGCTTTCCTGCGTGTGCAGGACCATCTTCGGCGGGCCGGTCGTGCCGCTCGTGAAATAGAGGATTCCCGGCTCGGCTGCGCCTGTTGGCTCGGGCTCGAAATCGGCTCGGGCCACGCGCAATCCTTCATCGAAGCTCATCCAGCCCGCGTGTTCCTCGCCCGCCACGATCTTGAGGCCGGTGAAGTCGCCCACCCGCTCGGCGGTCTCGGCGTTGGTGATGACGGCGGCCACCTCCGCGGCATCGAGGCGATAGCGAATATCCCTCGCGGTGAGCAGCAGCGTTCCGGGAATCGGCACGGCGCCGAGCTTCGTCAGCCCAAGCATCGCGATCCACCACTGCGGCACGCGCGGGAGGATCACGAGCACGCGGTCGCCGCGCCGGATGCCGAGCGTGTGGAAGAAATGGGCCGCGCGCCGAAACTGCTCCGCGAGCCGGATGAACGTGAACCGCTGCTCACGCTCGGTGCGCTCTTCCACGCACCAGAGCGCGAGGTCGTGCGGGCGCATTTTCGCCCACCGCTCCAGGACGTCGCCGGCGAAGTTGAAGCAGACTGACTCGCGTCCGCTCATGCAGTAATCTAGGTTTGCGAACGCGCCTCCGCAATGAGCGCGTAACGGCCTACGAGCCTCCTGTGTGGACGACGGCCGGGCTTGTCTGCATCGGTTGTCAGGTGCGGACAAACGATTGGCAGACGGCAACACCTGGAATGGATCGTTGCGTTTGCAAAGCGTGTTTTGCGAAGGACATTCGTTAAGGCCAGGGTTAATCCCAAAGCTGTTTTCCCCATTAAAGGAAGATCCCCCTTCCCGGCTCCGACAATGGAGCCAGGAGCCCCTTCGACGTTCTTTTTCAGCGCGTTACGCGAAAACGGCGTACGGCGGCGATGCCCAGGGAGAGAAACACCACCAATACGAGTCCCTGCGAGATGCCAAAAGCGGGCTCGCTTTGGGTCGGCGCTAGTTCCTTTAGAGCCGGAGTTTTCTGGAATAGCTGCGCCACCAGCACGAAAAAATTCAGGTAAAGCGCGATAAGGGCGGTCCACAAATAACCTTTGCTCCATTTGCCCGCGAGTTTGCGAACGTAAAGCGCATAGATCGCCACCGCCAGCAGGACCAGCGACAGGATGCCCACGGCGTATGCCGGCGTGAATCCGCGGAAAGGAAAAAAGAATCCGGTCACGCTGGTGGCCACTGTGGTCGCCAGAAAAAAGGCGGTCCAACGGCCATGACTTTTCCCGGCGAGCCAGCCGCCCAGGACGACCAGGCCCGAAACAAGACCCGCCAGACTGATCAGGATGTGAACAAGTGTGAAAATAGATAGTCCCATGATGCCCCTTTTTCGCTGTTAGGATTTAATAAACTCTAACAGATCCGCATTGAGCTGGTCCTTGCTCGTGTCGCCCAAGCTGTGCGAGCCGCCCGGATAAATCTTCAGCTTTGCATTCGGAACCAGCTTCGAGGAAAGCAGGGCCGCAGCTCCGATGGGGACAATCTGGTCGTCGTCGCCGTGAATGATCAACGTAGGGACGTCGAACTTTTTCAAGTCCTCGGTGAAATCCGTCTCCGAAAACGCTTTGATACAATCATAGGCGTTCTTAAATCCGGACATCATTCCCTGCATCCACCACGATTGGATGAGACCCTGCGAAACCTTGGCACCGGGCCGGTTGAAATTGAAAAACGGACCACTTGCGACATCGAGGAAAAACTGCGCGCGATCAGCGAGATACGCCTTGCGAAAACCGTCGAAGACCTCGAGGGGCAGTCCACCCGGATTAGCCTCCGTCTTGACCATGATCGGCGGAACAGCGCCCATGAGCACCGCCTTCGCGACGCGCGCAGTGCCGTGACGCCCGATAAACCGCGCCACTTCGCCGCCTCCGGTCGAGTGGCCGATCATCACCGCGTCTTTCAAATCGAGTGCCTCGAAAAGCTCCGCCAGATCGTCCGCGTATTGATCCATGTGATTACCCTCCCACGGCTGGCTGGAGCGTCCGTGGCCGCGTCGATCGTGGCCGATGCAGCGATAACCGTTTTCCGCGAGGAAAAACATCTGGTTCTCCCAGGCATCCGCGCTGAGCGGCCAGCCGTGACTGAATACCACCGGCTGCCCGGCGCCCCAGTCTTTGTAATAGATTTCCGTTCCGTCTTTAGTTGTGATGGTGCTCATAGTTTCGAATCGAGTAGGCAGAACTTTTTCTCAAATAAGACTGCCGGTGGCGTAGTGGACCTCTCCATTGATCCAGCGCGAGTCGTCGGAGGCAAGGAAAACCACAATCGGCGCGATGTCTTCCGGCTTGCCAATGCGACCCAAGGGACTGGGCTCGGAAGGGTCGGAAACAAATCCGGCGGCATGCACTCCTTCTGTAGCAATGAGGCCAGGGTTCACGGCATTGACCCGGATGTTGCGGTCCGCCAATTCGCGGGAAAATGAGCGGGTAACCGAATCCACCGCGCCCTTTGTTGCGCTGTAAACCGTGATTCCGGGAGGGCTCAGCTTTGCGACCACCGAACTCACATTGACGATGACGCCGCCTTCGGGGCCGAAATATTTGACCGCTTCCTGCGATGCGAGAATGAGCCCGAGGACGTTCAGATCGAAATGCTTGTGGAAGCTCTCTTCCGTAATCGAGCCGATCGGCGCGCCCGCATACATGCCGGCATTGTTGACGAGGATATCGAGACGCCCGAACGCCTTTTTCGTCTCCGAAAAGAGGTGCTCGATGTCGGCAAGCTTCGACACATTGGCCTTCACCGCGATCGCACGTCCCCCGGCGGCGCTGACATCCGCGACGATCTTTTCAGCTGCCTCTTTGCTGGAGGAATAGTTGACGACCACCGCCGCTCCTTCTGCGGCGAGGGCTTTGACGATGGCGGCGCCGATCCCTTTGGATGCGCCGGTGACGATAGCTATTTTATTTTCGAGTTTTTTGGGCATGGCATTTTTTATAGTTAGTAAATTGGAATGATCTGTAGCGGTGGTCTGTGCCCGCCGGAAGGCGCAGGTATCCGCGGAATGGGCGGTCGCAGACCGCACCTAAAGTGAGCCGCGCTCGTTATTCAGCGCCTTCTAACGAACGGCATGGCTTGGGAAGTCCGTCTGTTCCGCCATGCGGCCCGACAGGACACCTGCACTACGCGCGACCACGTCGTGGGGAAAACCCATGGCAATTGCGCTGGCTTGATCCAGCCTCTGCAGATGTTCGGCGGACAGAACCACATCGGTTGAAGCGAGATTGTCGGAAAGTTGTTCCAAGGTTCGCGGCCCGATGATTGTGATCGTGCCTTTGGTCAGGACCCACGCGATGGCAATCTGTCCGGCGGGCAAGCCGGTCTCCTGCGAAATTGCCAACACTTCGTCCATTGTGCCGGTCTTGCGGGAGTCGCTTTCGCTGTGGATCACAGCTCCCAAGCCCTGGGCTCGGCCGGTTTCTCCCTTTCGATATTTGCCGGTCAACAGGCCTCCACCCAACGGAGACCACGTCACAGTTCCCAAGTGGAATGCCGCCGCCATGGGGAGCAGTTCCCGTTCTGCGGTGCGTTCCACCAGGCTGTATTCCAGTTGAACGGCGGAGACCGGAGCCCAGCCACGCAACTCCGCCAAAGTCACCGCGGTTGCCACGCGCCAGGCCGGAAAATCCGACAGACCGGAATAGAGAATCTTGCCCGAACGGACGAGATCATCCAAACCCCGCGCGATTTCGTCAATTGGAGTGACGCCGTCCGGCATGTGAACCCAGAGCAGATCGATGCGGTCGGTCTTGAGGCGGCGCAGGCTGGCCTCCACCGATTGGATCATGGCCTTGCGACTGTTGCCGGTGCGTTGCAGGCCGCTGCTGGGACTGTCGCCCAGCGAAAACTTCGTCGCCAGCACGACGTCATCTCGCTCATTGGCAATAAAATCGCCGACCATCGTTTCCGACTCGCCGAATTGATACTGATCCGCCGTGTCGATGAAATTGCCCCCGGCTTCCCGATAGTGGCTGTAAATCTTCTGCGCTTCCTCGCGGTCCGAGCCGTAGCCCCACCCTTTGCCGAAATTGCCCGTGCCCAAAGCGAGAAACGAGACACGAAGACCGGTTTGGCCAAAAATTCTGTAACGCATTCTCATGGGATCAAGGTCATGGTGAAGTTTAAGATGATGGATATCATCTAAGGGAAATTAGATGACACCCATCATCGCTGTGTCAAACTTGTTTTTACAGTCATCATGAAAGTTTCCCGACAACAAGCCGGTGAAAACCGCGTCCGCGTCCTGAACCTCGCCTCGCGCCGTTTCCGCGAACGCGGCTTCCAGGGGGTCAGCGTGGCCGATCTCATGCAGGAAGCAGGGCTCACCCACGGCGGCTTTTACAAGCAGTTCGAATCGAAGGAAGACCTCATCGCCCAGGCCTGTGCGCTCGCCATCAGCGACAATCTGGAAGCCTACAAGCAGCTGGCCGCGCGAAACCGGCGTCGGGCGGTCAAAGCTATCGCGACCGAGTTGCTCTCTGCGATCCACCGTGACGATCCGGCGGAGGGTTGCGTGATCGCAGCGTTGGGCGCCGAAGTTTCAAGAGCCGATCCCGCAACCCGGCATCAGGTCACAAATGGAATCAACGACATCCTCGACCTGCTCGCCGGATTGATGCCAGGCCGCTCCGAAAAAGAAGCTCGCCAAAAAGCCGTCGCGGCTTACACCACGATTATCGGCGCCATCCTGCTGGCCAGGGCCGTCGATGACCCCAAGATGTCCGACGAGATTCTCAAAACGGCCCGGACGTCCGTTATGGCCATGGCTGCGGTAAGCTGACGAGACCATTGGATAACCGGCAGAGTGCAGCAGCATTGGCCCCACCCCAAGGAGCGCATTCCAGATCCTACTCTTACTCGTAATCTTAATCCGTCGGCCTCTCACGATTCAAAGTGACCACAAAGGGCACAAAGAGCGCCAAAAGAACAGGTTACGACCTTAAAAGGTCTTCGAGTTGTCTTTGTGCTCTCTGCCTTCTTTGCGGTTGTTTTGAAGTAGTGTCAAAGACAAAAGCCGGAGCGATAAACGGTTGCCATGGCGAAAGAAATCGACACTTCGGAACACGCAATCGACACTTCGAAGCGAAAAACGACAACGCTGTCGCATTAAATGGCGCTTTGTGGTAAACAACCGACACTTCCGGACCCTGAATAGGCGCTTCGGAGCGGGAAGCGGACACTTCGGCGCAGGCAATGACGACACCGGGATGAGAAACGCCCGAAAGCTTTGCGAAACACGCCGACTGGAGTAGTCAACGGCGGCACTGAAGCCCGAAATGGACGCTCTGTCGTTAACGATGGACGGTTCGAACCTCGAAACAGGCGCGCTCGAATCCGAAATAAACGCTCCGGAGAGATGGATTCGTCCGCAGGAAATAAAAACGAACGCTTGGCTTTGATAGGCAAAAAATGCCAGTCTTCGACCTCCCTCTTTAACTTAGTAGTTCGTATGAATGATAAGTTCGTAAGCCGTCTCGGGAGTTTCACCGCGGCCCTCGCCACATTGAACTAGTAAATTTTCTTTCATCGACACAACCTTCGCCAGAAATATGCGCATCCTTGTCACCGCGCTCTTATGTCTTTCTCGTCCGCCCGCTGTCCGTCGCGGATGACTACGAGGATTTCCCTGTTGTTGCGAAGAAACAGCATACCTCCTGCAGTATGAAGCTGACTCCGGAAAAGGATTTCAAGGTGGTCGTCGGCCTTCTTTTCATTGTTCTTCTGCCCGCCATCTTCACGCTTCGCTCGATTGACGTTGCGAGGGAGATGATTCCTGTTGAGGGAAATCCCAGCCCTTATGGTTACACATGGAGCCTCGGTTTATTTATCGTTCCGATCCTGGCAGTGGCGGTCTGGTTTCACATCAAGCCGCGGGAAAGCGGCCTGCGGAAAGCCTTTTATATGACGGCTCTTGGGCTTCCGTTGCTCGGCTTTTTGCTCGATCTCTTTCTGGGAACGCTCTTTTTTACGTTCGAGAATCAGGCGGCAACTCTGGGTATATGGGTCGGAGCCTGGAACTGGCAGGAATTCAAATGGCTTCCCAATCAACTGCCGTTGGAAGAATTTGTGTTCTATACCACCGGTGTGGCTGCTGCCTTGTGCACGTATGTGTGGTGCGATGAGTATTGGCTCAAAGCCTATAAGGTTCCGGATGAAGGAGCGGTGGGCCGTAACCTTAAGCGTATTTTTCAATTCCATTGGGGATCGGTTTGGATAGGGGGCGCCCTGATCCTGGCGGCGTGGCTCTACAAGAAATTCGGTCAGCATCCCCATCACGAGGGTTTCCCAGGGTATTTTACATTCATGGTGGTGGCGGCCGTTGTGCCGAGCATGCTGCTTTTTCCTAGTGTGAAAGCCGTAGTCAACTGGCGTGCGATGAGTTTTACGGGATTTATCCTCCTGCTTATCAGTCTGCTGTGGGAAGCCACGCTGGGAGTTCCTTACCAATGGTGGGGGTATCGATACGACCAGATGATCGGATTGACCATCGACGCCTGGATGCGACTGCCCGTCGAAGAACCGAATCTGTGGCTTTCCGTGACTTACGTAACGGTGATTGTCTATGAAGCCATAAAATTGTGGCTCGATTCGAAGCGATCATTCCGCTCTGCATTTTTTGGGTGATAACGGGAGGAGTAAAAGTTCCATGCAACTGACACCTCAGCGGGATTTCAAAGTCGTTCTCGGTCTGATTGCCGTAGTAGCGGTGCCTGCGGTTGTCGCGCTGCTATCGGCGCGTGTGGCTCAAAAACCTGTGCTATTGACTCCGCAGCCCAGCTTTTTGGGCTATACCCGCAGTTTGTCTCTCTTTATCTCGCCTATCCTGGCAGTATTAGTGTGGCTGCACATCCATCGGGATTTTCGATTTCAACGCCGGGCTTTTTATTGGACCGTGATCCCGCTGGCCCTCACCGGCTTTCTGCTGGATTTTGTGTTCGGGACGCTTTTTTTCCAGTACCCGAATCGAGAGGCCACGCTGGGATGCTGGTTACCGGGTTGGGATTGGAATACGTTGCGGATTGAACCGGATCGTTTGCCTCTGGAGGAGTTTGTTTTTTACGCCACCGGATTCATGGCCGTGCTGTTGATTTATCTCTGGTGCGACGAGTATTGGTTTGGCGCTTACAACGTCCCGGATTACCGGGTTGAAGCCAATAAACTGGACCGGGTCATTCATCTCCACTGGCCTTCTCTCTGGATCGGCGTCGCGCTAATTGCGGCGGGTTGGTTGTACAAGAATTTCGGACCGGTTTCCGATCAGCGGGGATTTCCCGGCTATTTCACTTTCCTGGTCGTGGCAGCCATCGTGCCGAGTATCCTGCTTTATGACGCGGCGAAGCGTTTCATCAATTGGCGCGCCGTGAGTTTCACTTTCTTTATGATCCTGCTGGTTAGCCTGCTTTGGGAGGCCACATTGGCCGTTCCTTACGGCTGGTGGGGATATGAGCCAGGCCCCATGCTCGGCATCTACGTGTACGCCTGGACGAAGTTGCCGCTGGAGGCCGTAATTCTGTGGATGGCCGTCACTTTTACCACGGTCATTGTCTATGAAGTAGTGAAGATTCTATGCGCCAGTGACCGCGGGATAAGACGAATGTTAACTGGAAAATAAAACGTCCTTTCGTAAGCCGTTTCCCGCCCTTTGCGTGCGTGCTTTCTCTTTTCGTCCGTTCTGCCTTCTACCTTCTTCTTTCTGCCTTTCCTAATACGCTTCCATCGGCAGACACGAGCAAACCAGGTTGCGGTCGCCGTAGACGTTGTCGATGCGACCGACGGCAGGCCAGAATTTATAGGCACGCGTCCATGGAGCCGGATAAGCAGCTTGTTCGCGGGAATACGGGCGATCCCATTTGTCCGAAAGAAGTGCCTGCGCGGTATGTGGAGCTTTTTTGAGGACATTCACTTTGCGGTCCGCTTCGCCGCGCTCGATGGCCTGGATTTCGCCGTGGATCGCGATCATGGCGTCGCAGAAACGGTCCAGTTCGGCTTTGGACTCGGATTCGGTGGGCTCGACCATGAGCGTGCCGGGCACGGGCCAGGACATCGTCGGCGCGTGGAAGCCGTAGTCCATGAGTCGCTTGGCGATGTCTTCGACTTCGATGCCGGCAGTCGCCTTGAAGCCGCGCGTATCGAGAATGCATTCGTGGGCCACCAAACCGTTCTTGCCTTTGTAGAGCACGGGAAAATACGGCTCCAGCCGGCGCGCGATGTAGTTGGCGTTCAGGATAGCGATCTCCGTGGCGAGTTTCAGGCCACCGGCGCCCATCATCCGGATATACATCCACGAAATGACGTCGATGCTGGAGCTTCCCCACGGCGCGGCGCTGACGGCGCCTTTAGTTCCGAGCGCAGGATGACCCGGTAAAAATGGCTTCAGATGTTCCGCAACACCGATCGGACCGACACCCGGACCGCCGCCACCGTGCGGAATGCAGAAGGTTTTGTGAAGGTTGAGATGGCAAACATCCACGCCGATATCGCCCGGCCGGCAAAGGCCAACCTGCGCATTCATGTTCGCGCCATCCATGTAAACCTGGCCGCCGTTGGCGTGGATGATGTCGCAGATTTCCCGAATGGTTTCCTCGAAAACACCGTGCGTGGACGGATAAGTGATCATCAACGCCGCAAGATCGTTTGCATGCGCAGCGGCTTTGGAGCGGAGATCATCGACGTTGATATTTCCGGCAGCGTCACAAGCAACAGGGACGATTTTAAAGCCTGCCATCGCGGCGCTCGCCGGGTTGGTTCCGTGGGCGGAAGTCGGAATGAGACAGACCCGGCGATGGGATTGCCCTTGAGCAGCGTGATATTCCCGAACGGCGAGTAACCCGGCGTACTCCCCCTGCGCGCCGGAGTTTGGCTGAAGCGAGACGGAGGCAAAGCCGGTGATCTCCGCGAGCCAATTCTCCAACTGGGAAAACAATTCGAGATAACCCTCCACCTGATCCAGCGGCGCGAACGGATGGAGCTTTCCAAATTCCGGCCACGTCACCGGGAACATTTCTGCCGTAGCGTTGAGCTTCATCGTGCATGACCCAAGCGGAATCATCGATGTGGTGAGCGACAGATCGCGATTCTCGAGGCGTTTGAGGTAACGCAGGAGTTCGGTCTCGGAATGGTGTGTGTTGAAAACGGAAGCTTTCAAAAAATCGGAGGAGCGCAGGAGCCCTTTGGGGAGGCCGTCACCTCCGAGCGTCGCAACGGTTTTCTGGATGCCGAAGAGGCTGAGGAGAGTTGCGACGTCGGCAGCAGTCGTTGTTTCATCCAGAGAAATACCGAGTGTGCCGTCACCGAAATCGCGAAGATTGATCCGCTTCGACGCCGCAATTTTAAGAACGAGATTCGTATCGGCCGGAGCGACCCGCAGCGTGTCGAAGTAGCTGGCATTTAAGATGTTAACGCCGCCCTGGCGCAGGCCGATCGCAAGCGCGTCCGTGAGCTGGCTCACGCGCGTGGCGATGGCTTTGAGACCTTCCGGACCATGATAAACCGCATATGTTGAAGCGATGACCGCGAGCAAAACTTGCGCGGTGCAGATGTTGCTGGTGGCTTTGTCGCGCCGGATATGTTGCTCACGGGTCTGCAACGAGAGACGCATCGCTGGATTGCCTTCGGAATCGACCGAAACACCGATGAGCCTGCCGGGCATGGACCGTTTGTAAATGTCGCGCGTGGCCATGTATCCCGCATGTGGACCGCCGAAACCGAGCGGAACACCAAAACGCTGTGAACTGCCGATCGCGACATCTGCGCCGAATTCGCCCGGCGCCTTCAGCAGCGTGAGCGCCAGCAAATCCGCCGCGACAATCGCCAGTGCGTTCGCGACATGCGCCTTTTCTACAAACTCGGCATAGTCGAAAACAGAGCCGTCCGTCGCCGGATATTGGACAAGCACGGCGAACGGTTTCACGGCAAAGTCGAACGTCGTATGATCTCCCACGACGACCTCAATATCGAGCGGTTGCGCCCGGGTTTTTACGAGCGCAATGGTCTGCGGATGGCACAATTCAGAGACAAAAATGACGTCTACGGTGCCCGGCTTGCGCACTGAAAGCGTCAAATGCATCGCCTCCGCAGCAGCGGTCGCTTCGTCGAGAAGCGAGGCATTCGCAATCTCCAGCGCCGTCAGATCCATGATCATGGTCTGAAAATTCAACAATGCCTCCATGCGCCCCTGCGAAATCTCCGCCTGATACGGCGTGTAAGCCGTGTACCAGCCAGGATTCTCCAAAATATTTCGCTGAATAACCGGTGGAGTGAGCGTGTCCGAATAGCCCATGCCGATGTAATTCTTGAAGACTTTGTTTTTCGCCGCCAACCCCTTCAACTCAGTTAACGCAGCCGATTCACCAATCGCTTCCGGTAGATCCAGCGGACGCTGCAGCCGGATGTTTTCGGGCACTGCTGCGTCGATGAGCACATCCAGATTTTCAGCGCCAACCAGCTCGAGCATCGCTGCCTGTTCTGCCGCGTCCGGCCCGATGTGCCTTCGGGCAAAAGTATCCAGCGGATTCAAGGAAGCAGACGATTCGATACTGGCAATTTCGTGCATCGGCTGATCGTATGAACGCGCCCCAACAAATCAACGGAAAGTAAACATCGGCTAAGAAAATCCCCTCTCCTGCGTTTTTTGTATGATGAAGATCCTTTTCCCCGCAGCTCTTTTGGCAACATTGGCTAGCATCGGTGCGGTTTCGACCGGCTCCGCTCAAACAGCTTCCCCGGACAGCGTCGCCCTTACGATCTACAACCAAAACTTTGGTGTCGTTCGAGAGACGCGAAAGTTGAATATCCACGATGGCATTGTCCGGTTCACCGATGTTGCCACGCAGATCGATCCTACAAGCGTCCACTTCTTATCGCTGACCGATCCTAAGGCAAAAGTGCTGGAGCAAAACTACGAGTTCGACCTCGTTTCCGCGGATAAACTCCTCCAGAAATATATCGATCGGGACATTACCGTAAAAACGGCCGGAGGCGCCGTTTACAAAGGGAAATTGCAGAGCTTTGACGTTGGCCAAATTGTTCTTGATCAAGGCGAAAACGGCGGCATCGCGATGATCCAGCGTCCGCAAAACATCGTCGATATCCAGTTTGGCTCGCTGCCTGACGGTCTTATCACTCGACCTTCGCTCGTCTGGAAAGTCGCTACCGAAAAACCGGGCGATCAGACCGTCGAAATCGCGTATCAGACGCAGGGAATATCCTGGAACGCGGACTACAACCTCGTTTTGAATGACGACGAAACCAAGGCCGACCTCGGGGGCTGGGTCACCATCAACAATCAATCGGGCGGAACATTCAAGGACGCGAAATTGAAGCTCGTCGCTGGCGACGTGCACCGTGTGCAACCGCCTCAATTGGAAGAGCGTGCTCGGTTTGCCATAGCCGGGCTGCAAAAAGCCCAAGAGCAAACAGGTTTCGAAGAAAAATCGTTCTTCGAATACCACCTCTATACCCTCGGACGCCCCGCCACCGTCGCGCAGAACCAGACCAAACAAATCGAACTCCTCTCCGCCAACACCATCCCAGTTAAAAAAATCTACACGTATAGGGGTTCACCCTACCCATTCTATGGAGGATTAAACATTAGCGACGATTTCGGCAGCACCTCTCCGAACAAAAAAGTCAATGTCCAGTTCGAGATCGACAACAAAAAGGAGAACAACCTCGGCATGGCCCTGCCCAAAGGAAAGATCCGCATCTCGAAACGCGATCCGGCGGACAACTCCCTCGAATTCATCGGCGAAGACCAGATCGATCACACGCCGAAAGACGAAAAGATCCGGGTCACAACGGGGGACGCCTTTGACATCGTCGGTGAACGCAAACGGACCGATTTCAAACTCGACAGCGGCCGCAAAACCGCCAGCGAAACCTTCGAAATCAAGATTCGCAACCACAAGGACACTCCCGTCGAGGTGCTTATCAAAGAGATCCTTTATCGCTGGAACGAATGGGAGATCACGAAATCCAGCGACGCTTGGACCAAGTTCGATTCCAACACGATCCATATCCCTGTGAAAATCGAGAAAGACGGCGAAAAGGTTGTCACTTACACGGTGCGCTACACGTGGTGATTGAAGTGTGCGTATTCGCGTCTTATATAGGCCGGGTGCTGACACTGACGCCGACCAAAGCTCGAGCGAATCTTTCTGCACTGCTGAAAAAGGCTCTCGAGGG
>DATDBU010000181.1:0-104039 GCA_036524675.1 Chthoniobacterales bacterium
AACCACCGCATTGCAACCTCGCTGAACGTGCGCCATAAAGGCTTAATGCAATATCGAATTCGCCTTATGCAATCCGAAGAAGGGTGGGCGGTCAGTTGCCCGTCACTTCCTGGTTGCCATTCTCAAGGCGCGACTCGCGAAGAAGCTGTCGAGAATATCAAGATCGCCATCCACGAATGGCTGGAAGTCGAGGCGGAAGAGTCCGGCATCACCAAAGTGGAAGAGGACGTTGTTACCTTGTGAGCCATGCCCAAGCTGCCCGGCATCAGCCCCGCGACCGCAGTCCGCGTCTTTGACAGGGTTGGTTTTCGTATCGCTCGAGAAGGGAAACATACTGTGATGTCCGATGGCAAAGTCCGCCTCACAATTCCTCGCCACACTACCATCAACGCCTTCACTATGGCGGGTATTGCAAAAGACGCCGGCCTCACACCTGAGCAATTCCGTGAGCTGATGTAAGTAAGTGGCTCCAAACCATGAGCGCCGTGGTTCTACCACCCGGTTTTCATGAGGCAGTGCCGCATCGAAAGCAGCAATCTGACGGACAAATTGCGGACGAACCGGAGGGGCAAACCTACCCTTTCGCTGGCGTTCTTAAGCGGACGCGGTGAGCCGACGATTTATCCCGGCGATATGGATTCCGCACGCTTCCAATTCTCCAAGTTGCGCCGCAAAGAGGCGGCAATAGGCGCCTTCGTTTGCCAATAGTTCGGCATGCGTCCCGGTCTCGACAACGCGGCCTTTTTCCAGAACGACGATTCGTTGGGCGTGACGGACGGTCGAAAAACGATGGGCGATGAGGAACGTCGTCCGGTTGGCCGTCAAACGCACCATCGCTTCCCGGATGTGACGTTCCGTTTTCGAATCCACGGCAGCAGTCGCATCGTCCAGGATCAGAATCCGCGGATCCATCAGAAATGCCCGCGCGATGGCGATCCGTTGTTTCTGGCCACCGCTCAGCGACATTCCGCGTTCGCCGACCATGGTGTCGTATCCGTCTTCGAGTTTTTCGATAAACTCCTCCGCCTGAGCCGCTTTTGCCGCTGCCACGATCTGTTCCCGTGTCGCATCCGGACGCCCAAACGCGATGTTTTCCGCCACGGTCGCGCTGAAAAGAAACGTTTCTTGAAAAATTACCGCCACTGTCCGACGCAATTGATCCAGCCGAAGCTCGCGCACGTCCACCCCTTCCACGCGAACGATCCCGTCCGTCGCGTCGTAAAAACGCGGAATCAGATTTACTACAGTCGTCTTCCCGGCCCCCGTCGCACCGACCAACGCAACGGTTTCGCCCGGAGCCACTTGCAGCGAGAAATTCTCCAGCGACGCCCGCCCATCCCGGTAACGGAAATACACGTTCTCAAACGAAACCGCGCCGGGCCCAATGGGCAAATCCCGCGTTCCACTTACGATGGCCGGCGGCTCGTGAATGATCTCCAAAATCCGGCCGGCACTGGCGCTAGCGTTTTGCATGACGTTCGCAAAAATCCCCACCGATTGCATCCGGTTACCAATTGCGAGCAAGTAAAAAACGACCTTTGCCAGATCGCCCACAAGCAGCTCACCGGCAATGACTTGTCTCCCTCCCAGCCACAGAATGGCCGGCATTCCCAGTCCAAAGAAAAACTGTGCCATCGGCACCCGTGCCGCCCAGAAATTCACCGTCCGCGTTACCACATCGATGAACACGGCATTTCGAGCCTGGAATTTCTCAATCTCGCGCTCCTCCGACGCGAACGCCTTCACCACCCTCACCCCGGCGATATTTTCCTGGATGACAGTCGTCATTTCGGCATACCGGTCGTGAACCTGACGCCAGCGCGGATGCAATTTGCGCGAATAAAACACCAGCAACCCGATCGCGGGTGCGAGCACGCAACATGCAGCAAGTCCCAGTTGCCAATTCGTCAGCCAGATCAACACGATCGATCCGGCGACGAACACAAAAATGTCTACGCTCAAGAAGAGGCAGGCGAACAGGAACTCCTGCAGTCGCTGGATATCGCTCGTCGAACGTGAAATCAGTTCGCCCGTGTTGTTCCTGTCGTGAAAACTGAACGGCAACCATTGAATGGCATTGTAAATGTCGCCCCGAATATCCGCGAGAACCCCCTGGATCACTTTGCTCCGCAATCGCCCCAGCCCGAAGCGCAACGTCTCACGCGACAGGGATAATCCTAGAAAAACGCCCGCGAATGCCAGCGGAACAAACGGCGTGCCGTTTTCAAGATGATCCTTGAGCGCCGTAATCGCCTGCCCGACCACTTGAGGAAGCGACAGTTCGATCGCCATGATTACGAGCAACATTCCGATCGCCCCTGCCGTTCCAGTGGAGTACCTGCGCAGGTAAAGAAGGACGCCGCCCAGATTTCTGAGCGCGCCAACGGATTTTTTAGCCGTGTCCGTGCCTTTTGGCGATTCGTTAGCCGTCATCGTGCTTCCTTCCCAGAGTCCCTATCTTTCCAGTTGCCAGCTGTGGGGCGTTTGGCAAACGCTCATCCAATGAAAAAAATCTCCGTCGGGCAACGAGGAATCTCTATTTTGAAGAATCTGGCGGCAGCTACGGCTTGTTCTCTCCTGGTCGGTTGCGATGAGAATAAGCGGGAATTCACTGACAACCATCCGCCGTATCTTCCCAATGGGGGTTTTGAGGAAGGCGCCGACGGCTGGGATTGGCCTGAAAAGGCGCCAGTCGCCGTTATAAAATCCAGCGCACATGCAGGCGTCGCTTCGCTTCGAATCAGCACGGATGCTTCAAACGCGGTTCACGTTGACGGCCCCCGCTTCCCGGTTATTCCCGGAAACGCCTATCGCATCAGTCTTTGGGTTCGGACGGTCCGCCCGGGCCCCGTGACTTTCGAGTTTCGCTTCCACGCGATCGACGACGGTCCCGTGATGGCGGAAAAATCGGTACCTGTCGCGTTCCCGGCGCAATCCGATTCGTGGCAAAAACTCCAATTTACCATCACTGCTCCGCCGGATGCCTACACTGGCGCCATTTTGATCACTACCGACTCCGCGGAATCCGAGTTCCTCATTGACGATGCCGCAGTCGAGGAAATGGGAAAATCTTAATTAATCGTTCTCGTCCTTCGTCATCGTCCTCGTCCTCGAAGTGCCGCAATGACGAGGGACGAAAAAGGGCAGACAACTCCCCCTGAGGCGTTTCGAATTCAGAAGAGCAGCCCTATCCTACTGCCAACAGATCATCGACTGCGGCGTGGACGTCGCCTGCGCGCATAAGGGTTTCGCCGACAAGCAATGCGTTGACCCCTGCGTCGAAGACGCGCCGGGCGTCGGCGTTGGTTTTGATACCGCTCTCGCTCACCAGCGTGACGCTGTCGGGGACTTCTTCGCTCAGAGCCTCAGTCGTGGCCAAATCGACTTCGAAGGTGCGCAGGTTGCGATTGTTGATGCCGATGAGCCGGGCGCTGGTATTCAGCGCGCGTTCCATTTCCTCCAAGTTGTGAACCTCGACAAGCACGTCGAGCTGGCACGTCTCAGCCACTTCGAGCATATGCACCAGATCCCTTTGCTCGAGCGCGGCGACGATCAGCAAAATCGCGTCGGCTCCAGCAACGGCCGCCTCGTAAATCTGCACTTCGTGAATGATGAAATCCTTCCGCAAGACCGGCAGTGAAACTGCAGCTCGAATGTCGATCAGATATCTGAGCGCCCCCTGGAAATACACTTCATCCGTAAGCACCGACAAGGCGTGCGCCCCGGCGCTTTCGTATGCTTTCGCGATCAAAACCGGGTCGAAATTCTCCGCGATGACACCGGCCGACGGCGACGCTTTCTTTACTTCAGCGATCAAGCCCAGCGCTTCGTCGCCACGATCGATTGCGACGCGAAAGGGTCGAAAATCATCCCTTTCAAGCGCCGCAGCACGCAACAACTCTTTGCGCGGAAGTAATTTGCGAACCTCGTCCTCCTTGGTCGCGAGAATTTGACGAAGACGGTCCATTCAGGAAAGGCCTGGCTTGCCAGGGAAATTGGAGCGGGTGAAGAGACTCGAACTCTCGACGTCTTCCTTGGCAAGGAAGTGCTCTACCACTGAGCTACACCCGCGTTGCGGAGTGCATATGATGGACAGATTTCTGATGGGCGCAAGTGGGATTTCTCACAAATTTTTGTGAATCAATTCCGTCATCGCGAGCAAGAGTCTGCCACGGTCCCAAAGGCGCCACGTCCTCAATTGCGATATAATTGTCTGGGCTTTATCCTTGCGCGAGAAGCAAACCCGGTTTAATAAAACCGCCCTTCACGGGTCGTTAGCTCAATTGGTAGAGCACGTGACTCTTAATCACTAGGTTCAGGGTTCGAGTCCCTGACGACCCACTTCTTCTAAAGGCAGAAGGAAGAAGGCAGAGGGCAGAACTGGAATGCACGCTCTTACGGGGATTGAGGAGCGGATTTTCGTTCGGAAATCCACTGGTTCACTTCGGGAAGGAGTCGCTTCTTGAAGTCGGCTCGGACGCGGATTTCATCGGAGATTTTTTCGGTTTCAGGAAGGGCGTCGGCGGGAAGTTTTTCTTTGACGAAGGTTTCCAGTTCGACGGCGAATGTTGCGTCGGATGATTCGCTGACGATTTGGCCAAAGTAGCCGTTTCGGCCCATCGAGGAGACTTTTGCGAGGAGGATGTGGGCGTTTTCGCGGGCAAAATCCCATGCCAGACGATCGTTTTCCCCCAAACGGGCAACATTCGCAACGTTGCGACTGGCGTCCAGGACGCTCATTTCGTTGGTCAGCGAGAGTTCAAGCGTCTTTTTGGCAAGCACCGGGTCCCGGGCAGCCTGCATTCCCGAGTAGAAAAGCCGCTTTTCTTCGGTGGTCGGGGCCTGGATCGCGAGACGATGAAGCGCTTCCCAGGTCGCAGTGTCGGCATAACGTCCGGCGGTTTGGATGACCGGTTCACGCAAATCACGGGATAGCGAATCGGGATCTTTTTCAAATTTACCGAATTGGTTCCGAATTTCGGCAATGGTTTCCTGGTCCCCGTATCGGCCCAACGCCCGAATGACTGAGCTGCGCAGGACCTCGACCTGACTCGATTCGCCCGCTTTTGCAGACCACCCGAGCCATTCGAGTTGCGGTTTCAATATCGACACTGCAAATACTTGGAAATCGGGACGTTGCGACGAACCGACCTGCATCTCATCGATGGTTTGCAGGCTCTGGAGAATCTGCTGCCAGATGGCCAGTGTTCGTTCATTTTTCAAAGCCGCCGCCAGGTCGAAGTAAGCGGACGCCGGAACACGTCCCGCCTCTAGAAGCGCCCAAGTGTCATTGAGCAAGGCAAGACGGTCGATGGCAGGCAGAGCGTTGATGTTTTTCCGCAGATTCGCCAGCAATTCAGGCGAATACTGAACCCGGAAATAACCGCCATCCCCTGTATTCGCATGCAGAACACCGTCGCATCCGTTACGTGCGATTTCGGCTTTGGCTCCTTTCAGAAGTTCGTAGCCAGTATCGGTCCCGGTTGAAAGGGCGACTGGTATTTGCCATTCCAAATTGGGCACATTTTTGTCGCCAACCGCGAAACGCTCCTGGCGAAGTTTAATGCGACACTTTTGGTCGGCGCACTCGGCCTCCACCGAGACGACGGGAAAGCCCGGTTGTTCCGTCCAGTCTGCCGCGATTGCCCGGACGTCCTTGCCAGAGGCCGCGCCGAGCGCATTCCAAAGATCAGCCGTTGTCGTGCTGGAGTAGCGATGCTTCGCCATATGAGCGCGAATACCGGCACGGAAGTCGTTCTCGCCGAGGTAATTCTCGATCATCCGAATGAACGCCTGGCCCTTCTGATACGTGATCTCATCGAAAGCGTCCATCGCCTGGCTTTCGGTGGCAACCGGCTGCTGGATCGGGTGCGTGACCTTCCGCGCATCGAGGCTCATGGCTCTGTTTTTGTCCGCGTTTGCGGTGAGCCACGATTCCCATTCCGGGTTGAAATGGTCCGTCGTTTTGGTCGCCATCCAGGATGCGAATCCTTCGTTCAGCCACAGATTGTCCCACCATGCCATCGTGACAATGTTGCCGAACCACTGATGCGCAACTTCGTGGGCAACGATTTCAAATACACTCCGCCGGGTCGTCTCGGAACTCGTCTTCGGGTCGAACAGCAGGTAATTTTCGTTGTAGGTGATGGCGCCCCAGTTCTCCATCGCGCCGCCAAATCCGCCAGGGATCGCGATCTGATCCAGTTTGGACAACGGATAGGGCGTGCCGAAATAGTCGTTGTAGTAATGGAGAATTTTCTTGGTCGATTCGAGGGCGTATTGGCCCGTTGCGGCTTTGCCTTCCGTCGTGAGGATGCGCAGCTTCACGCCATCCACTTCGCCTTCGACAAACTCGAAATCACCGAGACAGAAAAGCATCAGATACGACGCCATCGACGGCGTTTCTGCGAAAACGACCTTCTTTTTCCCTTCGCCCACCGGAGCTTCGCTGACAGTCGAAGTATTGGAAATAGCCAGCTGTTTTTCCGGAACAACAACGGTCAGCTGAAACACGGCGCGATAGACCGGTTCATCCCAGCACGGAAACATTCGCCTGCAGTCTGTCGCCTCCATTTGCGTGGCAAGCATCATTTTTTCCGCGCCGGCCGGTGTCTTGTATTTGACCCCGTACAGTCCTTGGGATGTCGTGCCAATTTTTCCGCGGAATTTGAGGGCCAATGTGTAGTCACCCGGAGCGAATTCGGTGGAAGCCTCGAGAGTCAACGTCTGCTTGTCCGGATCGATGCTGGATTTCAGCGCAATTTGCTCGGGTTGAACAAGCCTTGCGTCAGAAACATCCAGTTCCAACGCGTTTAAAACGATCTTTCTAACCGGTTTCAGCACTTTGATTTTCGTCGTCACGGACCCGGTCGTCGTCCCGTTTGCGGCATCGGGTGTAATCGAAATTTCGTAACGCTCCGGAATCACCGTTTTTGGCAGCTGCCCCGGAGTCGACTCAAATGAAAATGGCTCTTCGGCAAACCCAGCGGTCAGCAGGCCGAGCAGAAAACAGACACTTGCAGCAATCAGATTCCGTAATTCCATTCGCGAGTTATCCGTGCAAGCGCTCAATCTGACAAGTTGTAGAAATCTTTGACGACCACTTGCCTCATAAGCCCTTCGGAAGGCCACTTTTTGACCGGTCGGTTTTCGTCGATATATTGGATTATTCAAGTGCCGCGCGGGAGCCGATTGCCGTGCAAATTGGCGGAAGGGGAAAGGCGTGGTCATCGCGTTGGCAGCGCAGGAGGCGCCTATGAAAACTCATCGGCAAATTTTGAAGGATCATCCGGTCCTCTCTCTGTTGCCATGGTTTACGCTTCGGCGCCTGGTGGATTCCGAATCCATTCATCCCTACCCCAAAGGCACCGTTCTCTGCCGGGCCGGCGCTCCGTGCAGAATCCTTTACGTGGTACTCAGCGGGCGGTGCAAAATTTTTGAAGGAACAAGGGGCACCGGGCATGTGCTCGGGCCGGGCGACATGATCGGCGAGCTGGAATGTATCCACGACGAACCTTATCGCTCTACCGTCCATGTGGTAACAGACAGCGTTCTGGCGTGCATCAACGCGAGCGCTCTGCGCGCCATTCTCGACAAGAAACCGCAGCTTTCCGGGCTGCTATCGAATCGCATCCACGAGCAAATCCGGCACATGCACGAAGCCCGCGCCGAACACGACGCCCGGCGCGTCGTCGGAATCAGTTCGCTTTCTGCCGGCATCAACGACGTGACAGTCTCCGGCCACCTTGCGGCGGCATTGCAAACGTTGACCGGTCGCCGCGTCCTGCTGACGTGGCTTGTTCCTGATGACACGGAACCAGCGCTGGAATCCTGGGAGACATTCGCTGTGCGCTCTTCGAATACATTCTGTTTTAGCGAGCACGTACGCCAAGCGCCTGGCGGATATTCGGAGCTCCATCTATCGGCACGAGGCAACACCCATGAAGCTGCCTGTATTGCTCCCATGCTCGGTCACTTTGGCCAGCACTACGATTTCGTCATTCTCCACCTACTCCCAGAACTCCCGGTAAGCGTCGCCATGGAAGCGATGATCCAGACCGATCTTACCTATATCCTGCTCCAGCCTGACGCGCAGGCGATCTACGATTTTCAGCTTTTATCCCGCCAGCTTTGCGCACAGGCAAATGGAAGCTGCGATCACGTGCGGCCGGTCATGTATCTGGATGGATCCGCGAAAACGAAAGACCTCGCCGCATTTTACGACACGCTGCGCGAGCACGGTCATTCGCCGCGCGACTTCGCGCGGGGTTTCCCGACCCCGGGCCACCCGGAAATCACGGAACAATTTGCGGCTCACATTCGCCATCTGGCCCGCGAGATTGCCGGCAGGCAGGTTGGCCTGGCGTTGTCGTCTGGCGGCGCAAAAGGGCTGGCCCATATCGGCGTCATTCAGGTTCTCGAGGAAAACGGCATCGAAATCGATTTGGTCGCCGGCTCCAGCATCGGCGCCTATGTGGGTGCAGCTTGGTGCCACGGCCTTCGCGGACGGGATATCGAAGGTCTCGCACGAGAGATCGAAAGCCGCTGGGGATTGTTAAAACTCATCGCTCCCGTGTTTCCCCCTCGCCGCGGATTCTTGCGTGTCGGGAAAGTCGAGCGTCGTCTCCGGCGATCCATTGGAAATGTTCGATTTTCGGATCTCCGCATCCCGCTCAAGGTGATCGCCACGTCGCTGGATTCTCTGGAACGCATTGTTTTCTCTACGGGCGAAGTTGCGGACGCCGTGGTCGCAAGCATCGCAATCCCGGGTGTTTGCGTTCCAGTGAAACGCGACGGCGAGATGCTCATCGACGGCGGTATTTCTGATCCTTTGCCCGTGGATGTCCTCCGCGAGGCCGGAATCGATCGCATCATCGCAGTCAACACGATTCCGACCCCGGAACAAATGCGCCAGTGGGCCATCGTCGAACATGAAACCTCCGAGCATGTCGCGCCCCACCGGATCCGTTCGACGCTATTCAGACACTTCAACTACTTCGCCCGGGGCAATGTCCTCGATACGATGATGCGGGCCATCTACGGCGTGCAAATGCGTGTCGCCGAGATCGCCTGCCACGATATCGACATCGTGCTACGTCCCCTCGATTGCGACGGGCGATGGCATGATTTCGCCCATCCGGCCAGATACATCGCCCTGGGCCGGCAAGCTGCCGAAGAGCGGCTCCCCGAAATCCTGAGCCTGGCAAACGATTCCTCCCATGATCATCCTCAACCATCCCTCGCGCTCGTCGCATGACAGGGTAATCCGACAACGTCAGATCCATGCGCTCCGCCGGTATCTGCGGGACATTGTGCTCCCGTTCTCTCCATTTTACCACGAGCAATGGCGACGGGAAGGTTTCGACCCAAACAAACTCCGCGATTGGGACGATCTACGCCGGATTCCACTGACTTTAAAAGAAGACCTGCTTCCCGACAGCGCGCATCCACGAAAATCCCGCGACTTCATTCTTGCACCAGAGCGTTCCCAGCTTCTGCATCGCCCCTCCACAATCGCCGCAACGCTGATTATTGGGAAGCGTAACACCCAACGGATGTTGGAGCGCGAGTTTCGCCCAATCCTGATGACAACGACGACCGGCCGATCGGCCGAACCGGTGTCTTTTGTTTACACGGCACGCGACATCGCCCGACTCGGAGACGCCGGCGCCCGCGTCATGGAAGTGTGCGGGGCGAAACGCGATTTCCGGATGCTGAATATGTTTCCCTACGCGCCGCACCTGGCGTTTTGGATCACGCATTACGCGGCGATGTCCTACGGCACATTCATGCTGAGCACGGGAGGCGGAAAGGTTATGGGGACCGATGGCAACCTGCGTGCCATCGCCCGGCTGGAGCCTGACGTCCTCATAGGTGTCCCGACGTTTGTTTATCATGTCCTGCATCATGCGATTCAGGACTGCGTCCAGATGCCGAATCTGAAAAAAATCGTTCTCGGCGGCGAAAAAGCGCCGCCAGGCATGCGCCGGAAACTACGGGCGATGGCGGCGGAACTCGGCGCCGAACGGGTGAATGTGATCACGACCTACGCTTTTACCGAAGCGAAAATGGCCTGGTCGGAATGCCCGCACACTCCGGAGGATGTATCCCGCGGCTACCATCTGTACCCCGACCTCGGGATCATCGAAATCCTCGACCCGGACACACTCGAACCCGTGGGCGAAGGCGAGCCAGGCGAAATTGTTTTTACGCCGATAGGTGCGCGCGGATCCGTGGCCATCCGGTATCGAACCGGCGACGTCACTGACGGCGGAATCGTTTGGGAGCCATGCCCTGGCTGCGGTCGGCGGGTGCCACGACTCATCGGCAACATTTCCCGACAATCGGAAATTCGCTCCCTTCAACTCGAGAAACTCAAAGGCACGCTCGTCGATTTCAACGTGCTGGAACACGTGCTCGACGATTGTCAGGATGTCGGCACGTGGCAAATCGAGCTGCGCAAACACGACGATGATCCGCTCGATCTCGACGAATTGATTCTCCACGTCATGAAACACGACGAGGGAGACGATGAGATCCTCGAAGCGCAACTGAACGACCTTTTTGCATCCCGCGTGGAGCTGCGTCCGAACCGCATCGAATTTCATTCGGCATCGGAAATGAGCCGGATCCAGGGAATCGGCGTCGAAATCAAGGAACAACGCATCGTCGATCACCGCCCGCCAACCGCTGAAACGAAAGGAGTTACCCATGTCTGATGGCCGTCTCATGATTGTGGACGGCGTGCGGACGCCCTTCTGTAAGTTGGGTTCCGAGCTGGCTGGCTTCACCGCTGACGACCTCGGCCGGATCGCAGTTGACGCGCTGTTCACCCGCACGGGAATCGATCCCGGCTCAATCGATGAAGTCATTTTCGGCTGCGTCTCCCAGCCCGTTGAAGCCCCCAATGTTGCACGCGTCATCGCACTGCGTGCCGGTATTCCCCGGCACGTGCCGGCTGCGACGGTTAACCGGAATTGCGCATCGGGGTTGGAAGCGATTGCTACCGCACAGGAACGGATGATGGCCGGGCGGGGTTCGGTGTTTGTCGTCGGCGGCACGGAGAGCATGTCAGGCATTCCTTGTTTCTTCAAAGCGGAGGCAGCGCAGAAATTCGCGACCATTACACGCGCCCGAAAACCCCTCTCCAAATTGACTGCGGCAACCGCGCTTAAACCCTCCGATTTTTCGCCGCAAGCCGGCCTCAATTTCGGTCTCACCGATCCCGTTAGCGGATTGAAGATGGGGGAAACCGCAGAATTGCTGGCGCGAGAATACGGCATCACACGCGAAATGCAGGACGTTTTCGCCCTCGAAAGCCATCGTCGGGCGGCCAATGCTGTAGAAAAATTCGCGGAAGAAATATGCCCAGTGTATGTCGCCAATTCGGGCCGTCCCGTCACATTCGACAACGGTATCCGCGCGAACCAGACCTTCGACGCGTTGGCAAAACTCAATCCCGTCTTTGATCCCAATTTTGGAACCGTCACCGCAGGAAATGCTTCCCAAATCACCGACGGCGCGGTTGCCCTGCTGGCGATGTCGGAGCGCCGCGTAGACGAGCTCGGCATTGAGCCACTTGGCGCCCTTGGCGACTACGCAGTCGCCGGCTGCGACCCGGCGCGCATGGGGCTGGGGCCCGTTTATGCCATGAACCGGCTCTTTCAAAGATCCGGCCTCACGCTCGATGCCGTCGATTTCGTCGAAATGAACGAAGCCTTCGCCGCTCAAGTCCTGGCGGTTTTGAAATGCCTGAAATCCGAGCAATTCGCCCGGGATGAACTCGACCGAATGCGCCCGCTTGGAAAGCTGCCAGCCGACCGTCTCAACCCGAACGGCGGTGCCATTGCGCTCGGCCACCCCGTCGGCGCGAGCGGCGCGCGACTCGTGCTTACCGCCCTCCGCGAGCTGAGGCGTCGCAATGCAAATCGTGCCCTCGTAACGCTTTGTGTCGGCGGCGGGCAAGGCGCTGCACTGTGGCTGGAAGGGAGTTAATCCTCATGCAAACCATCCTTCGAGAAATCCGCGACGATACTTGCACACTGACATTTGACCGGCCTGAGTCGTCCGCCAATCTGCTGGACTGCGAGACGTTGGGGCAACTGAATGAGCATCTCGATTTTATCGAACACGACTCCGGTATCCGCGCCGTTATTTTCGCGACCGCGAAGCCGCGCATCTTCATCGCCGGCGCAGATTTGAAAGCGCTCATCTCGGCCGACTCCAATGAACTGCGCGCCTACATCGAGCAGGGACAGGCGGTTTTCTCCCGGGTCTCACATCTGAAAGTTCCCACGGTCGCAGCGATCCACGGCGCCTGCGTAGGCGGCGGATACGAACTCGCGCTGGCCTGCGACCATCGTTGCGCAACCGACGATCGTGCGACTCGAATCGGCCTGCCGGAAGTCAGTCTCGGCATCCTACCGGCATGGGGCGGGTCCACGCGCCTGCCACGATTGATCGGGATGTTGAAAGCGCTCGACGTGATCCTACACGGCAAGGTTCTCTCCGCGAAACAGGCGCTGCGCCTCGGGATGATCGACGAGCTCGTTCCCCGGGAGATGCTTGTCGAAGCAGCTCAGCATCTTACGCGAAAGGGAAAACGCCATCATCTCCTCCATGTGGACACTTCGGCGATCCATCCCCTCGTTGGCGCAGCCATTGCGCCAGGCGCCCGGAGTCGTGTGCTCGCCCGGACCCGCGGTCACTATCCTGCCCCCCTCCAAGCACTCGAAGTCGTCAGCCACGCGGGAACTTCAAGGCACGACCCGGAGTCCTTCGCCCGTGAGCGGGACGCAGTCCTGAAGCTGGCGACCACAGACACCTGCCGTAACCTGGTTCGTCTCTTTTTCCTCCAGGAACGCGCAAAAAAACTCACTGTGAATGCCTTCCCGGCCCTTCCGATTTCGGATGCAATCCCTCGGAAAGTCGGGAGCGAAGGAGGCGACCGTATTGCTGTCATTGGCGCGGGCACCATGGGCTCCGGGATCGCTCAATGGCTCGCATCCCGCGGGCATCGCGTGATGTTACGCGACATCGCCCCGGATCGCATCGCCGCTGGAATGCGAAATATCGCCTCCCTCACCGAACACGGCGTTCATCGGGGTCGGTTCACCAAACTCGAAGCCCGAGACGCGCTGGACCGTGTTTCACCGACAGCTGGACCTGTCCCTCTGTCGCGTGTCCGGCTCGTGATCGAAGCGGCAGAGGAGCGGCTGGACCTTAAAAAAGAACTCTTTGCCGAGCTCGACGCCAGCGCACCGCCGGATGCAATTCTCGCCACGAACACGTCCGCTCTTTCGATCGCGGCCATCGCTTCCGCGACGCGCGACCCGGGTCGCGTCGTGGGCATGCATTTTTTCAATCCAGTCCACCGCATGCAACTTGTCGAGGTGGTTGCCGGTCCGCAGACCCGTCGCGACACCATCGACGAGGCGCTTAAGTTTGTGCAAAGCCTTGGCAAATTGCCGGTTCTGGTAAAAGACAGCCCCGGTTTTCTTGTCAACCGTATCCTGCTGCCTTACCTGATCGAAGCGGGAAATCTCTTCGTCCAGGGAGCCCGAATCGAGGAAATCGACGAGGCGATGCTGGATTTCGGCATGCCGATGGGGCCATTGCGGTTAATTGACGAAATCGGTGTGGACGTCTCCGCCCATGTCGTGAATTCCTTGATCGAAGCTTTTCCGAGCCGGTTGTCGATGCCTTCCGCACTTCCCCGCCTCGTTGCTGCGGGATTCCTCGGACGCAAATCCGGAAAAGGCTTCTACATCGATCACCGCAAGGAGCACCCAAGGTCGAATCCGAAGATCGCCAATTTCCGCGAAAACGATCGCGCCGCTTCCCTGGATCGCGCGGCGCTCCAAAACCGCATGACGCTGCTCATGCTCAACGAAGCCGCTCGTTGCGCCGAGGAGCAGATTGTCGCCAGCGCGGATGACGTGGATTTTGGCATGGTGATGGGAGCCGGGTTCGCACCGTTTCGCGGTGGCCCGCTCCGGGAAGTTGACGCTCGTGGAGCTGGACGCGTGTTGGATGATTTGAAGCAGCTCGCCGCTGTCGAAGGCAGTCGGTTTGAACCGTGCGATTTGCTGTCGCGGCACGCGTTGGAAAACAGCCGTTTCCATGAAAACTGATTCCGCCCCCGTGGAGTCCGATACGATCGACACCTCGAAGCTGTCTCCGGGTGAACGCGCCGCATTGGAAATCACGGAAGCAGCCCGCGAGGCGGCAAGCGATCGCGGATTTGCCGCGGGCCTGTTTATGGGGCATTACGATCTCGACTCCGTAGCGCCTTTCCCTGCCCAATCGCACGAGGATCGCGATCAGGGCGACGCCTTTCTTACGCGTCTGGAAACGTTTCTGCGCAATGAGACGGATCCGGATGAAATCGATCGAACCGGGGAGATTCCGGAAGAAGTGATTCATGGGCTGGCTCAGCTCGGCGCATTCGGCATTAAGATTCCAACCCGATTTGGCGGCCTTGGGCTGTCGCAGACGAATTATTGCCGGGCCGCGATGCTTCTTGGAAGCTGGTGCGGCAATCTGACCGCCCTGCTTTCAGCACATCAATCCATCGGCGTCCCCCAGCCCCTTCTGCTTTTCGGTAACGAAGAACAACGCCGCAAATATCTTCCCCGAGTCGCCCGGGGCGAGATCTCTGCATTTGCGCTCACGGAGCCCGGCGCCGGCTCCGATCCAGCCCGGATGACGACACATGCAGAGCCCAACGCCGACGGTTCCAGTTTCATCCTGAACGGCGAAAAACTCTGGTGCACGAATGGTACGAAAGCCGGGGTCATCGTAGTGATGGCCCGGACCCCGCCGAAACTCGTCAACGGACACGCCAAAGAGCAAATCAGCGCATTCATTGTCGAGATGGACATGCCCGGCGTCGAAGTCGTGCACCGGTGCCGGTTTATGGGCCTCAAGGCGCTCTACAACGCCGTACTGAGATTTAATAACGTCCGTGTCCCACGCGAAAACCTTCTCCTGGCGGAAGGAAAAGGACTTCGCGTGGCATTAACGACGCTCAATACAGGCCGGCTTACATTGCCCGCCGCGTGCACAGGGCTCGCAAAACGCTGCCTCGAAATCTCCCGGGAATGGGCGTGTGAACGCGAACAATGGGGTTCCCCTATCGGCCGGCACGCTGCCATTGCCGAAAAGCTCGCACACATGGCAGCAGACACGTTTGCGATGGAATCCATGACGCTATTCGCAGCGAGCCTGGTCGATCGCAACAAGCAAACCGACGTTCGGCTCGAAGCGGCATTTTGCAAAATGTGGGCAACGGAAGCCACCTGGCGGATCGTCAATGACACGATGCAAATCCGCGGTGGACGCGGCTACGAAACCGCGCAGTCGCTCCGGGCACGGGGTGAACCGGGCATTCCTGTTGAGCGGTTTCTGCGCGACTGCCGCATTAACACGATTTTCGAGGGTTCGAGCGAGATCATGCGCCTATTTATCGCCCGTGAGGCGCTCGATCCGCACCTGAAGATCGGCGCACCGGCGCTGGACTCGCGACTGTCGGCCTCGATCCGGTTCAAGGCCGCAACTCGCGCCACGCTTTTCTATGCGGCTTGGTATCCGCGACAGTGGATTCCTTCTCTCTCATCCGGCCACGAATTTCACCCGACACTCGCGGCGCATCTCAAAGCCGCTTCACGCGCGGCGCGACACCTGGCCCGAACGTTATTCCACGCCATCGTGCGATTCGGCCCCGGATTGCAACACCGTCAGCTCCTACTGGGCCAATGCGTCGTCATCGGCGCGGAATTGTTTGCCATCGGAACTACGTGTGCTCGTGCGCAAAACCTTATCAATGAAGGAAACCGCAGCGCACTTACGCTTGCCGACTATTTTTGCCGAAACGCCCGCCTGCGCATCCGTGGCGCCTTCGAAAACCTACGCCATAACACGGACAACGAAGGCTACCGCCTCGCCCAGGAACTCCTCGCAGACCGCTACAACTGGCTCAACGACGGCATTGTCGGCGCCGCTCAACGAAAGCCGAACGCTTTTCGTTCACAACCGAATGCTTTCGCCTCGCCGACAACTGCACTTCGGCTGAGGAACAACTGCACTTCGGCTGAGGGACAACTGCACTTCGGCTGAGGGACAACTGCACTTCAGCTGAGGAACACAGCACTTCAGCCGAGGGACAACAGCACTTCAGCTGAGGGACAACAGCACTTCGGCTGAGGGACAACAGCACTTCAGCCGAGGAACAACTGCACTTCGGCTGAGGGGCAACAGCACTTCAGCCGAGGGACGATCGCTGTTCCGCTGACAGCGAAATGCTTTCGGCTGACGGCAAAACGTTTTCAGCTGTCGGCGAAAAGGTTGAAAGCCTCCTTTGAGCTTGTCGAAACGGCGCCATGATTAAATCTAATGAGGAGAGGTTGTCCGCAGATTTCACAGATTTTCGCAGATTTTGAAGGCCTGAATCGAGGATTTTTAAGAAATCTGCGTCCATCTGCCCGAAATCTGCGGATTAAATCAGTGCTTCCTTATAGCTCGATCTGCTCGCCAGGCGGCGGGACAATGATTTTGATATCCGGAGCTTTTTCCCGGAGCTGCGCCTGAAACCATCCGACGGCTGGTTTGCTTCCGTGGACCAGGATCACAACAGGCGGGTGAACACGGAGGATATAATCCAGAATCTGCTCGCGACCCGAGTGCGCGCTAAAGTCGAACTTCTCGAGAGAGGCATTGACGCGCACCGGCGGCTCATCCTTGTCGAGTATGACCTCGCTGCCGCGCGCAGCGACGCGCAGCCTGCCCCCTGGTGATTCGGGGTCGGCGTATCCTACGAAGAAAACCGAATGGGTTTTGTCCGCTAAAAACTTGCGACCAAAGACATTGGAAAGCGTTTTCTCAGTCATCATGCCGCTGGAAATGGCGAAGATTTTGCCGCGTCCAGGCGACGCGTTCTGAGCCTCTTTCCCGCCAAGAATATACGGCGCAACGGTATCCAGCAGCTGCAGCCCGACGTGCTGGCGTGGCACTCCCCGCGCAAGCTCGTCGTGAATCATCGTCATTTTTGCGCTTAGTCCACCGATATAGATCGGGACAGAAGCCGGCAACTGGTCGGAACACCGCATTTTGTGCAGGATGGTTAAAATTTCCTGCGTTTTGCCAATGGCGAAAACCGGGATCAAGATCGAGCCGCCGCGATCAAAGGCTGCGCCCAACGCTTCGGCGAAACGTTTTTCCTCGCCTTCACGCGTCCACCCCGGCGCAGTCGGATTGTCTCCGCGGGTGGTTTCAATAATGAGAATGTCTATGTCTTTTTCCGGGAATTGCGCCGCCTGGCTGAGCGTCTGATTGCCAAAGTTGACGTCGCCCGTATAAAAAACCGTCCGTCCTTCGTACCGAAACCGGATGCCTGACGAGCCAAGAATGTGGCCGGCATCGATCATTTCGAATGTAAATTCTGCCGGATCAGGCACCGCGCGATCGCCAGCGAGGTTCATCTGGTGCCGGAGCGGAACGTAGGACCATCGCGAGACGACATTGTTGACATCGCGATGGGTAAACAGCGGGTAAGCCGTGTTTCCCGTTTCTTCACGCTGGCGGACCATGACATTGACCGAATTATGCAGCATCGCGTCACCGAGTCGGCCCGTTGGATATGTCATAAACACCCGTGCCCGCGGCTGTTGCCGCATGAGCAACGGCATCGTCCCCACGTGGTCCTGGTGGGAGTGACTCAGAAAAATCGCGTCAACGCCGAAGTCAGTGATGGGTGTGTAGTCGGGACACGAATTCCAGCCTTCGAGTTTCGGATGCATCCCGCTGTCGATAACGATCCGTTTGTCGCCCCATTCGAGGAAGTAACAATTCGCGCCGATTTCTGTGTCGCGGGTTAAGTTGGTGAATCTCAGTAACTTGGGCAAAGCGTGCTCACTAAAGCGCGAAAGGCGGGAAGTGAAAGGAGAAAGCTCGCATGTGCCCAATTTTCGACAGCACGCGTCGAGCTCTATCTGCCTTTGGCGACCTTAAACCGCTCCATTCGCTCATGAAACGCCGCCATTTGTTCAACGGTCAATTGCGACCGCTCGAGAACAATCGCGATCAATTTGGGAACATAGTCTGGACGGCGTTCGGCGAGCTCGGCGTGGGCCATCATCGCGGCGAGCGAATTATTTACGTCGTGCCGCAACTTGCGGTATTCCAGAATCAACTCGTCAAAACTCCCCGGAGACGACGGCGATGCGGAAGGCTCGATCATGGTTCGGCGGAGGAAAGAATGGGCTGGAGGCTGAAATGCTGTTGTGCTTTGGTTGAAAGTTCGAGTCGACGCTCCCAAATGCCTGCTCAGACTATCAAAATCAGCGGTGCCCGCCAGCACAACTTGAAAAACCTGACGGTGGAAATCCCTCGGGAACGGCTGGTTGTAATCACTGGCATGAGCGGCTCCGGTAAATCGTCGCTCGCTTTTGATACGCTCTACGCGGAAGGCCAACGGCGATATGTGGAGAGTTTGTCCGCCTACGCACGGCAGTTTTTGGATCAAATGCAAAAGCCGGACGTCGACTTTATCGAGGGCCTCTCCCCGGCGATCGCCATCGAACAGCGGTCTTCCGGAGCAAATCCACGATCCACAATCGCCACCACGACAGAGATTTACGACTATTTGCGCCTGCTTTTTGCATCGGTTGGCGAACCGCACGACCCGGAAACCGGCGAACCCGTCAGGAAGCAATCGCCACAGCAAATTGTCGATCAGATCCTGGCAAATCCGGAAGGCACGCGACTCATTTTGCTTGCGCCCATTGTGACGGATGAAAAGGGCGAGTTCCGCGACGTCCTTGAAAAAGTGAAGCGCGAAGGTTTTGTCCGCGCTCGTGTCGACGGCAAAATGGTCGATTTGAACACTGCCCCGTCCGAACAGCCGCTGCGACTCGCCAAGGACGCTGAGCACACGATCGAAATCGTTGTCGACCGGCTGGTCGTTCGCGAAGGAATTCGGGCGCGTCTGGCGGATTCGGTCGAGACATCCCTCAAATGGGGCCAGAATCAGCTCCGGCTTTTGTCGCAGCCCGCGGGCTCGCCTCCTGAGAACTGGGACGAAGCGATTTTTTCCACGAATTTTTGCAATCCCCGCACCGGGTTCACAATGATCCCGCCAACGCCGAAGCATTTTTCCTTCAACAGTCACCTCGGCGCATGCCCGGATTGCCATGGACTTGGCACCCGGCAGGTGATTGATCCCGATCTGTTGATCTCGGATCCCGACAAATCGCTCGATGACGGCGCGATTACGGCCTGGAGCAAAGGCACCAAGCGGATGCTGGCGTATTATCGGACGCTGCAAGGCGCTCTGGTGGAGCACTTTAAAGTTCCAACAAATCGTCCGTGGGCTCGATTGCCGGAGCATTTTCGGGAAGCCGTTCTATTTGGAACTGGAGATCGGGCGATCCCGATGAAAATGAACGCCAACGGCAAATCTGTGAGCCGCGCGTTCGAAGGGGTCGTGCCACAAATGGAGCGGCTCTACGAGACGACGGAAAGCGAATTCACGAAGAACCGGCTGCGCGGTTTCATGTCTCGCAAGCCATGCCCGACCTGCGACGGCGCCCGGCTGAAACCGGAGATTCTTGCAGTCACCGTCCGTTCGAAAAACACCGCGCTCAACATCCACGCCTTCTGTCAGCAGACCATCGATGAAGCCGCGGTATTTGTTGAAGAGCTTTCATTAACAACGCAGCAAGTCGCCATTACGGAAGAAGTTGTACGCGAAATCCGCAACCGCCTGGGATTCCTTCGCGAAGTTGGACTCGGCTACCTTTCGCTGGATCGCGAAAGTGGCACACTCTCTGGAGGCGAAGCCCAGCGCATCCGTCTCGCCACCCAAATCGGCTCTGGACTGGCTGGCGTTCTCTACGTTCTCGACGAGCCCTCCATCGGACTTCACCAGCGCGACAATGACCGGCTTCTGGGTACGCTCCGGCGGCTGCGCGACCTCGGCAATTCCGTCATCGTCGTCGAACACGATGAGGACACGATCCGGGCTGCGGATTACATTCTCGACCTCGGTCCCGGCGCCGGTCCTCGCGGCGGATATTTGGTCGCCCAAGGAACTTATGCTGAGCTGGTTAACCACGAAACATCCCTCACCGCCGCATTCCTGAGCGGACGCCAGCGCATTGCCGTTCCCAAGGAACGTTTTCGCCCCCGTGAAGATCTCTTGGCCGATGCGAGGCATTCCGTCGGTTGGCTTACGGTCACCGGTGCCCAGGAAAATAATCTCAAGAACATCAACGCCGCATTTCCACTCGGGCTCTTCACCTGCGTCACCGGTGTCTCTGGCAGCGGTAAATCCACACTCGTCGACGATATCCTGCGGCGGGCACTTTTCCGGCAATTCTACCGCGCAAAAGAACGGCCCGGCGCTCACAAGGGCATTGTCGGCATCGACCAGGTGGACAAGGCTATCATCATCGATCAGACGCCCATCGGCCGTACACCTCGTTCAAATCCTGCAACTTACACCGGAGCCTTCGCGCCGATTCGTGATGTCTTTGCCGGGCTGCCCTTGTCCCGCATTCGCGGATACAACTCGGGTCGTTTCAGTTTTAACGTCCGAGGTGGCCGCTGCGAAAATTGCCAGGGCGACGGGATGATCCGCATCGAAATGCACTTCCTGGCGGACGTCTACGTCGAATGCGAAGTCTGCGGAGGCAAACGCTACAACCGCGAGACACTGGAGGTAACTTTCAAAGGCAAAAATATCGCGGACGTGCTCGACATGAGCATCGATGAGGCGAGCCGCTTTTTCCGTCAGGTGCCGGCGATTTCCGACAAACTGACAGCCCTGGAACAGGTCGGCCTCGGTTATTTGCGGCTGGGTCAGAGCGGAACAACCCTTTCGGGCGGCGAGGCGCAACGCGTAAAACTCGCAACCGAGCTCGCCAAAAGGGCCACCGGAAGAACGGTTTACATCATGGATGAGCCCACGACCGGCCTTCATTTTGCCGACATCGAAAAACTACTCGAAGTGCTCCTCAAACTGCGAGCGTCGGGAAATACGCTGATTGTCATCGAGCACAATCTGGAAGTCATCAAATGTGCGGATTGGATCATCGACCTTGGTCCTGAAGGCGGCGCAGGTGGCGGACAAATAGTTGCCGAGGGCACCCCTGAGCAGGTGGCGCGTTGTGAAAACAGCGAGACGGGCAAGTATTTGCGGAGGTATGTAGGATGACGCTACAAGGAAAGTGGATTTCAGCGCGCCGTCGAACTTTCGCAAATGGGATTTGGACAGCGTCGCTCTTTGCCGTTTGCCTTGCCGGAGACGTGGCGGCTGCGAACGAGCAGCTTTATACGGAAGCCATCCAAGCCATCAACGAAGGAATTCCGCAAGTAGGAATCCAAAAGCTCCGTGAGTACCTGGCAGGGACTCCGCCCGAAAAAGGTCGCACAGCGGCGACTTTGCGTCTCGCGGAAGCGTTGCTGGCCGCCGGTTCGTATTCTGAAGCCGGGGAAATCTTGCAGTCAGCTCCCGATACACCGGAACGCCAGTTTCTGGTCGTTCAAATACACCTTGCGGCAGGCGAATGGGCGGAAGCGTTGAATTCGCTTGGTTCGTTGGTTTCGACCGATTCGCCATTCAAAACCCGTGCCCTTTTCGCGAAAGCAGAAGCGTTGCGCGGGCTTGGGCGCACAAAAGAAGCGGCAGACGTTTATGCGCCACTCGTTAACGATCACAAATTGGGAACTGCAGCAGCTCTGCGCCAAGCCGATATTGCCCTGGACGCCGGCGATCTTGCGCAAGCTGCAAATTTGCTCAAGGAGCTCCGGCCGAAGACCACTTCGGATCAACAGCTAGGCCGCTATTTGCACGCCCGCCTCGCGCTGGCTCAAAAGAACTTTTCCGAAGCACGCGACCGCTTCGAACAATTGCGCGAAAACCCAGCCTTTCTTTCCGCGGAGATTCTCGCCGGTGTCCATGTCGGGCTCGCGCGCGCTTTGCAGGGCCAAGACCAGCGCGACGCCGCCGAAGATGTTCTGGAATCATTCATCGCCGATCAGCCCCACAACCCGCGTCTCGACACTGCCTTTGCGGAGCTGGATCACGTCTATCAGGCTGATGATAACCCATCAGCGACACAGCTGCGCCGTTGGCGCGATATGCCACCCGAAAACCGCCAAGCCCTGGCCCTGTTGTACTTGGCGTATTTCGACCGACGAGAACGGGGCAATGATCAGGCCCTTAAGGATCTTCGAAGCTGGGTCCAAAAATTTCCGTCGCATCCGCTGTTGCCCAAAGTCCATTTCGAAACGGGACGCATTTTGATAGCTGAAAATAACGGAGCGGAGGCCATTGGCGAGTTTGACAAAGGTCTCGCCGCTCAACCTGGGCCGGATGTTGTCGCCCAGCTGCAGGCCGCCGCAGGAGCCGCGTATTTCACACTGCAGGATTTCCCCGCCGCGGCTGACCGTTTCAACAAAGCTGCTATTGCAAGTCCTTCCCAAGCCGAACCGCTTCTCTTCAACAGCGCGCTCGCGATACTGCAGACCGGGGACTTTAAAAAATTCGTCGAGGCTTATCAGGAATTCAGCAAGCGCTTTCCGCAGAGCAACCTGCGAAGCGATCTGTTGCTCGAGGAAGGTCTACTCCAGGCGCGTACCGGAGACCGTAAAACCGCACGGGAAACGTTCAACTTGTTCATCCGCGATTTCCCGGAACGCAGCCGGATTCCGGCGGCTCATCTGGCGCTTGGCGAAATGTCATTCACTGCAGACCCGCCCGATTTGATTGCGACTTCAGCTGAGTTGAAACAAACCAGCCAGTCCATCCCCTCTGCTGACGTCGCCGAACGGGCGGCATATTTGGCGTTGTTCCTTCACGATACGCAGGGAAAAACAAGTGATGCGGACCTGCTCGCGGAAGCGGTCGGCTTTATCGAAAAATATCCTGCCTCCCCGCTCGTTGCCGATGTCCGGATGAAAATGGGCGAGATTTACTTTCGCCAGAAAGACTTTCCCAACGCGCAGACTCAATTCGAACTGGTAGCAAAGGATTTCAACGACTCGCCGTTGCTCGAAAAAGCGCGTTTTCTCGCCGCGCGCTCGGCGATCCGGACAATGAACCCCGACGCCGTCGATGGCGCCATCGATACGCTCGATAAAGTCGTTCGAATGAAAGGCCCTTTGAGTCTCTGGGCACGTTACGAACAAGCCATCGTCAAGCGAGACACAGGCAAACTCGATGACGCCATCGTCCTGTTCGACGATCTCCTTTCGCAAAACCCGGAACCCGATCTCGCAGCCGCTGCCCTCGCCCGTAAAGGAGAGACATTTTACCTCGAAGGCGCGACTGATACGAAAGCGTACGAGCGCGCCGTTAGCGTTTTTGACACGCTTGCGACGACTCCTTCCATCGCGCTTTATTGGCGAAATTTGGCCCTCTACAAAAAGGCTAAATCGCTCGAAAAATTGGGCAGAACGGACGAGGCCCTGGTGGCGTATTACGATGTGATCAATCCGAAAGGCGATTCGACGGAGCCGGAATATTTGTGGTTTTACCGGGCCGGTTTTGATGCTGCTCAGATCCTGGAATCGGGCGAGAAATGGGAAGCCGCCGTGGCTATTTATCGAAAATTAGCCGATTCCAGCGGGCCACGCGCGAAAGAAGCAGCCGACCGGATGAAACAGCTGCAGCTGGAACATTTTATCTGGAACTGAGCCCGAGCCTCCAACGACTCGACGGCTCACTCGGACACTCGTCCGTGAGCATTGAAAGCTAAACGGCGAGCGTTCTAACTTGTTCCACAAGACCGTCCACGTCTTCAAACGTCGTGTCCCAGGCGCACATCAGACGTGCGCAGCCATTCGGACCAACATCCGTATAGAACTTTCGTCCGGAAGCTAGTAACGCATCGGCCATTTTTGGCGGCAGATACGCGAAAACCGCATTCGCTTCGGTTGGAAACGCAATGCGAACACCCGGGACACCCTCCAAACCGGCACGCAAACGTCGGGCTGCCGCATTGGCATTCCGAGCGTTACGAAGCCAGACTTCGTTCTGCAAAAACCCGTGCCATTGCGATGAAAGGAACCGATGCTTGGACGCTAGTTGTCCCGACTGTTTCACTCGGTAGTCAAAGTTTTCCGCCAACTCGGCGCTGAAAATCACGATTGCTTCTCCGAATCCCATGCCGTTTTTCGTTCCCCCAAAACACATCGCATCCACACCAACGCGCCATGTGATATCTGCGGGTGCAACACCCAGGCTTGCGACACCATTTGAAAACCGTGCCCCATCGAGATGCATTTTCAGCCCAAGCGACTTCGCTTTTTCACCGACCGCGCCAAGCTCCGAAACCGTGTAAACCGTGCCCACTTCCGTCGCATTCGTGACACTAACGGCCTGAGCCTTCGGCGCGTGGACATCCGTCCTCCTTAAAGCCGTTGCTTCGACCAGCTCCGGCGTCAGTTTCCCATTCGCACTCTGCGTCGGCAACAGGCTCAATCCATGTCTGAAAAAACCGGGGGCGTTACATTCATCATTCGCGATGTGTCCGAATTCATGGCAGACGACCGCGCCGAACGAGTCGCACATGGAAGACAGAATCAACGAATTCGCTGCGCTGCCGTTAAATACAAAGTGCACGGCACATTCGGTTTCGAACACGTCGCGAATGTCATTCACCGCCTTCGCCGTCCATTCATCTGCTCCATAACTCGGCGCGTGATTGCGGTTTGCTTGAGCGAACGACTCAAAAACCTCCGGACAGATCCCTGCATAATTGTCACTGGCGAAATGGCGCGCAAAATTCATGCGCCCACCCTTTCATCGATTCCCCGTTGCGCAATCAGGGTCACCCACTTGCCGCGAACGACTTTGCGGAAAATCACAAATCCGGCATCGCGCAAAACCGTTTCACAGTCAGCTGCTTGCGCACGCAGAATACCCGACAACAAAAACCAACCGCCGCGTTTCACCGCCTTTTGCAGACTCGGCCATGCCTCGAGAAAAAGTTCGCTGTAAATGTTGGCAGCAACCACATCGAAATCCGTCGTCGCTTCGAATTTCAGGACGTCGCCAACGTTCCATTTCACGCCGGATATATGATTCAACCGTGCATTCTCCTGCGCCGTTCGCACCGCATGCGGGTCAAAGTCGAACGCCTCCACCGTCTCAGCCCCTAGCATCCGGCCGGCAATCGCAAGGACACCGGACCCGGTCCCAACATCGAGGAGCGACCATTTGGTCTTGGCCGTAAATCGCTCGGCCACATCGACCAATAGGCGCAAACACGTCGACGTCGTCGGATGATCCCCTGTCCCGAACGCCATCCCCGCAGGAATCACGATCTCCGGCCGGACCGGATTTTCAGAAGCCGTCTCCAAGACAGAGAACCGGTTCCGAATGTGAATGGGATCCCGTTTTGCCCTTAGGCCCGCGCTCCAGCTTTCGTCTGCAATCGGGCGAATACTTCCACCTAAAAGTCGCGAGATGCCTTCCAGCTCCGCCGCTGACTCCGCAAAAACCTCGACCGTGTGCCAGACTTTGCCAGGTTTTCGCGTCGCGACCACACAAGTCGGATCAACTCCAGGCAGCTCCGACAGGACATCCTTCCAGGCATCCAAATTTTCCTCCCGGCAGCGTTTCTTCCAGACATACATCCCGCTAAACTTGCATGCCCACCGTCGAAAATAGAAGCGCCATCACGATTTCTGAAAAGCGACGCCCGTCCCGGGGAGCGGCCAACACGCGCGGCTCTTTCCGCGGAACTGGACTTTAGCGGCTCCGTTTCCGCATGCTCCCAGCCATGTTCAATCCCGAAGACGGCATCAAATGGTATCTCGTGTTCTTGTTTTCCACGACGCTGCACGAAGCCGCCCACGCGTGGACCGCATTAAAGCTAGGAGACGACACCGCCGCTCGAGGCGGACAAGTCACACTGAACCCGGTGCCGCACATCAAACGCGAACCGTTTGGCATGGTCCTCATTCCTCTCGCAACCTATTTCTCATCCGGTTGGATGGTCGGCTGGGCGAGCGCTCCTTACAACCCGCAGTGGGCGCTGCGCTTCCCGCAACGCTCAGCCGTCATGGCTCTAGCTGGACCGGCAGCCAATTTTCTGCTCGTCCTCATCAGCGTCATCCTCATCAAAATCGGAACCGCCACAGGAGTTTTCACCCCGCCAGCATCGATCGATTTCATAACGGTCACCGAGGGCGCAGCAGGAGGCATATCCATTTTTTGCGCCAAAATGGTCAGCCTCCTCTTTTCGCTAAATCTCCTCCTAGGCTGCTTCAACCTGCTCCCGATCCCGCCCCTGGACGGCAGCGCCCTCCCCCTCCTGTTCGTGCGCGGGCTGCTGGCCGAGACATTACAGACCTTTCTTTGGAACCCGGCCATGAGCTGGGCTGGCATCATTTTGGCTTGGAACGTTTTCCGATATGTCTATGATCCCGTCCAATTGGCAGCCGTTCGCTTGCTGTATCCCGGTTTGTTCTAACAAATACGTGTCTCCCTATGAAAACTCTCGGTATTTTTCTGCTCGCAGCCGTCTTCAATCTCTCCGTTGCGTTCGCACAAACTGCCTCGTCCCCGGCCGCTTCTTCTACGCAATCAGCAACAAATGGCGTCGAGCCGGCCGGCCCGGTTAAACCACGAACCATCGAAGAATTCCTTGCCAGTCTGCATTTTCAAAAAGGCGACATCACCATTGGTAAAGGACTCGCCACGCTCAAAGTCCCCGAGGCATTTCGTTTTCTCGATTCGAAAGAAGCCCAGGCCGTCCTTGTCGATCTTTGGGGAAATCCTCCAGCCGAAGCGCCACTCGGAATGCTCGTTCCCACCGGGTTGAGCCTGGCGGACCCCAACTCCTGGGCTGTCGTCATTAGCTACGACGAAAGCGGATACGTCAAAGACGATGACGCGGCGAAAATCAAATACGATCAGCTGCTCAAAGACATGCAAAAAGACACTGCCGAAGGCAGCAAAGAGCGGGTCAAAAACGGCTACGAAGCCATTGATCTCGTCGGCTGGGCCGCTCCGCCACGTTACGATGCAGACGCAAAGAAACTCTACTGGGCGAAAGAGCTCAAATTCGGCAACAGCTCCGATCACACGCTCAACTACGACATCCGAGTCCTGGGCCGCCGCGGCGTGCTCTCGCTCAACTGTGTGGCAGGCATGCCTCAACTCAAGGAAATCGAAGCGCGTTCACCGGAAATCCTGGCCATGGTTAACTTCAACGATGGCCATCGCTACGCCGACTTCGACCCAAAAACCGACAAAATCGCTACCTACGGCCTCGCCGCCCTGGTCGCAGGCGGCGTTGCAGCGAAAGCGGGTCTTTTCAAGGTGATCCTTGGAGCCCTCGTCGCCGGCAAAAAATTCGTCATCCTTGGCGTAGTCGCCCTTGTCGCCTTTTTTCGCAAAGTGATCACCGGACGAAAGGCGTAGGGTTTGGTTCCGCGCCGCAGGAAAACACCTCTTGCCGCCTGGCAGAAACCGTGCAATATGCACGTCCGCGCGTTTTGCGCGGTTCACGTGCTGTCAAGCCGATGTAGCTCAGTTGGTAGAGCAGCTGATTCGTAATCAGCAGGTCACGGGTTCGAGTCCCGTCATCGGCTCCATTGCAAGCCATTCGCAACCAAGGATTTGTCCGACGACATTCAACGAGAGAACTCGGACTGGCGCCACAAATCAGAACGAATTGCCGTCCAATTTGCCAGGCGCGGCGATGCACAGGCGAATAGCCGGTCCTTTCAATGCTCGGAGAGCTGACCTCGAATATCGGAGACTGGGCAACCCACCGGACCAAACCGCGTCACGAACGCCGCACGCTCCTTGATTTCAGAATCAGGTAGTCCTGAGTTATTTGTCTCGTTAGAATGGCGAGAATGGAAACGCAAATCAGTTTCGCGCAATCTGAGTTTGCGGCTCAGAAGGGTGTAACGCGCCGGGAGCGCGTCCTTGGGGAAAGGGAGGAAATGGTGCCTTGGGCGAGGCTGACCGCGGTGATCGAACCGTGCTGTTCCGAAGGGAAACACAGGCAATCCCCCTAACTAGGGACCAAGGGCGACCCCTGCATCAAATATCAAAAGGTATGAACCCCCAGAGAATTATGGTTTGGGACGCGGACCCGCCGAATGCCATCGTGGCGGCACTAATGACCGCGTTGGAGGCGGACGGAAGTCCCGGCTCTGAGCTTTGCGTGAAGACTGGAACACGTGACGCCCGGGTGGCGCTGGTCTCGTTCGAGCCACATGTCGTCGTTCTGCTCTTGCGCCGATTCGCGCGGAGCGAGGCGCGAGCTGTGCTCGACATTCCCGAGCGCGTGGCGCTGCGGCTTCCCGTCATCGCCGTGATCGCCGAAGGCGGGCCGGAAGACGCACTTGCGCTGTTGAAGGCCGGCGCCGACGATTTCGTCCTGCCGCCAGTGCGACCGGAGGAAATCTTTCCGCGCATCTGGCGCCTGCTCGCCCACCCGCGTCGAGGCGTTCCGGTACTGCATACCAGGCGTCTGAATGGCGGTTCGCCGCTGATCGGTCAAAGCCCTGCTTTTCTGACCGAGGTCGAGCGGTTGCCGCTCATTGCCGGAAGCGATGCCGGCGTCTTGATCAGTGGCGAAACGGGCACCGGCAAGGAGCTATTTGCGCGCGCCGTTCACGATCTAAGCCCGCGCGCCAACCGACCGTTCGTCCCGATCAATTGCGGCGCCATCCCGGTGGACCTCGCGGAGAGCGAGTTTTTCGGGCACGAACGCGGCGCTTTCACCGGGGCGCATACCGCGTCTCTTGGAATGATCCGCGAGGCAGCGGGCGGCACCCTTTTTCTCGATGAAGTCCCATCGCTCTCGCTGCACATGCAGGTGAAACTCCTGCGTTTTCTTCAGGAGAAAGAAGTCCGCCCGGTGGGTGCTTCTTCGCTGCACCGGGTCGATGTGCGGGTGATCGCCGCGGCGCATCCGGGTCTGGAGCATGATGTGCGGGAGGGAAAATTCCGCCGCGACCTTTACTATCGCCTGAACACCCTTCCCATTCGCCTGCCGCCGTTGCGCGAGCGGCGGGAAGACATCCCGATGCTAACCCGTTTCTTTCTGAGTAAATTCGCGAACCATCCAGGCGCTAGTTTCAGCGACGATGCCATGGAGCAGCTGTTGCGTTACAACTGGCCCGGCAACGTGCGCGAGCTGGAGCACGTGGTGGAGCGCGCAGTTGTCATGTCCGGAGGCCGGGCCGTGTTTGTCCGGGACATCGACCTACCTGGTCTTGAGGATACGCTTCCCAATGATTTTCGTTCGGCCAAATTGCGCACGATTTCGGAGTTCGAGCGCGCCTACATCGAAGGCCTGCTCTCGGTGCATCGCGGCAACATCTCGGGTGCCGCGCGAGCGGCCGGAAAGAATCGTCGCTCATTTTGGGAGCTTATCCGCAAGCACGGAATTGTGGCGGAACGTTACCGCCCACGAGACGGAGACGACTGAAAGCAACCGCGACGGTTTCGCCGTCACTGACCATTCAGGACATTCTTGCGGCGTCACTAGGACGTTTTGATCCCACCTCGGCTACCGCGTTATCGTGCCGCGTGGGGGCGAGGCGAGTCCGGCGGAAACAGCTTATTTCCAGGCGGCGCTCATGGACAAAAACAGCCGAGTCAACGTTTTTTAGTCCTGTAATTTCATGGCCGCCAGCCATATGCGACGCGCATCGCATTTCACTTAAAGTCAACGACATACGCCACAGCCCGGGGATGGATCCGCAGGAACCCTGCTAACTGGCACGCACAATGCTAACAATTTAACCTGTGCGATACTCCGCAGGCAGTGGGGCACAGGTGGATGATGGTTACCGCAATGACTGGTGGCGCCGGGCGCATTGGTACGCCATTCAGTCGACGCCGAATCGGGAGACTTTTGCGGCGGCTAACGTCGGACGACTCGGGATTGAGATTATGTTGCCGAGGCTGAGGCAGCGCTCACATCGCCGCGGGCCGCGGATCAGGCCTCTTTTCACCGGCTACTTCTTTGCGCGATTTGTCCCTGCGACGCGGCTCGATCAAGTCCGCTATGCGCTCGGTGTCGTCCGGGTTGTCAGTTCGGGGCAACTGGCATTGCCTGTGGACGACACCATCATTGAGACGATCAAAGCGCGGACGGATGATGAAGGCTTCTTTGAGATTGGGGCACCTCGTCTCCGGCCTGGCGATCGGGTCCGCGTCGAAGATGGGCCTTTCAAGGGGTTGCTCGGCGTGCTGGAGAGGGAGTCAGCCGACAGGACGCGAGTGACTATTTTTCTGGAAGCTCTGCATTCCGCGCGGGTCGTGATCGACAGCAGCTGCCTGGCCGAAGCCGAAGCGGCATAAGGGGAACGGACACCCTTTCGAGAAGTCCCGGCTGTGACCGGGTGTGCGGAGCCTGTTCAAAATTTCAATACTGGCCGGTGCTTGTGAGCACACATGGGACCGGCTCGGCAATAAACAAACCGCATCACCAGCAATCGCTCATGCCAATTCAACCAACCTACCCCGGGGTCTACGTCCAGGAAATTCCATCTGGAGTGCGGACGATTACCGGAGTCTCCACGTCCATCGCCGCCTTCATTGGCATGATCAATCGCGGGCGTGTCGATGTCCCCGTGCGCGTACTCAGCTTCACAGAATACGAGCGCAACTACGGCAATGACCGGTCGGTCAGCGAGATGACCGATCAGGTTCGGCAATTCTTTTTCAACGGCGGTCAGCAAGCGTACATCCTGCGCATCGCCGACGGTGCTCTGGCCGCCCGCGCGACGATAGAGAACGAGTTCGGACTGCAGGTGCTGACTCTTACCGCAAAGGAGGAAGGCGTTATCGGTCAGAGCCTGCGTGTGGAGGTTGATTACGATACCGCCTCGCCGGAAGCGTCGTTCAACCTGCGCGTGTTCCGACAATTCGCCGACGCGAATGGCAATCTTGTCGAGGAAGCTCAGGAACAGTATTCGGGGCTGAGCATGAACCCAGCGAGCGGGCTCTTCGCCGTTAATATACTCACGCAGCAATCCGCTTTGGTGAATGCGACACTTCCCGCGGCTCTTAACGTGGCCAATGAAACTTTCAGCGGGTACACGCTTTCAGGCCGGTTGTTTGGAAACGCAGTGGATGCACCGGTCGATGATTTGCGCGCGAGCATCAATGCAGCCATCGCGGCGACCGCGGGTGGCGTGGCAGGGCAGTTTCGCGTGAGTGTCGACGGCATGCCTTTTGTCAACGTGACACTGGCCACCATTCCGGGAGCCACCGACCCGGTGGTGGCGCTCGAACAGGCAATCGACAACCGTCTGAGCGCTCTCGGCCTCGGACTGGGCGTGGTCGTGGATATGCCTGTCGGCCCGGCCAACGGCGGCAATCCCGCCAGTTATCTCCGCGTCCTGACCGACGCCAGCGACGGATCGGTCGTCTTCAGCCCCGGCGCCGCGGACGACATCGCGTCCGTCCTCGAGCTGACGGTCGAGCGCGGCGCGATAGCGGTCGACGGCTATGCCGCGCTACGGCCAATGGCGAGCGGACTTGTTTTTCGCCCCGGCGCGCTCGATCCCGTAGACCCGGCGTGGCTCGGCGCGTTCACGGCACTGGCAAGTCGGGTGCCCGGGGACATTACAAACTATCAACTCGACGACTCGATCGGCTCGCACACTCCGACAAATCCGATCGCGCTAACGCCGGCCACCATCGCAGGCGGGCTGCTCATCGACGGGCCGACAGTTTCTCTCAACAATTTCGCCGCACGACTCGGGCAAATCGAAGACGCTATCAATCTCGAGGCTGGGCTTGATCCCGACTTTCAATGGAGTGCTGCCCTGCACGGATACCGGCTGGTCCTGACGCCGACCTTCGGCGACGCCAACGCTCGAGCGACAGCTTTTGCGACGGATGACGGCGCCGGCGGCGGTTACGATCTCGGCGGCGCGAACAACGGTCTGGATGTGGGCGCAAATCGCAACAACACCCGCTATTATAGCCTCGATAACAACGCGCTCGGTGAGTACCAGACCACCGCGGGAAACAACGGCAGCGATGGCACCACGCCGTTGCCCGCGAACTACGATGCCGCGTACGCGATTCTTGATAGTAACGTCGATCTGTTCAACATCATGATCCTGCCGCGTGCCGCGACGCAGAACGACAACGCGATGCAAAACCTGTGGGGCGCAGCAAGTATCTTCTGCCAGCAACGCCGCGCATTCCTCCTGGTTGATCCGCCCAGAGACGCCGGCACCGGATGGAACTCCATAGCCGACGTAAGCAGCGGCATCGCCGCATTCCGCATCGGCGTCACTACGGATCATGCCGCTGTCTATTGGCCGCAGGTGCTCGTCGCCGACGGCGCCACCACACGAGCCATCGCGCCGAGCGGATCGATCGCAGGCCTCATGGCGCGGACCGACTCGAATCGCGGCGTGTGGAAAGCCCCGGCGGGGACAGAAGCAACGATCCGCAACGTGCGCGGCGTGCAACGCGTCATGTCCGACCCGGAAAACGGCGTCATCAATCCGCTCGCGGTGAACGCCATTCGTGTCTTTCCAAACGGCGTCGTCTCATGGGGCGCCCGGACGATGGTTGGTTTCGATAACTCGGGTAACGACGACTACAAATACGTCCCCGTGCGGCGCCTGGCGCTGTTCCTCGAGGAAAGTCTCTACCGCGGGCTGCGGTTTGCCGTTTTCGAACCAAACGATGAGCCGCTTTGGGCCGAAATCCGCCTTGCAGCCGGCGCGTTCATGAATGGTCTCTTCCGTCGCGGCGCCTTTCAGGGGCAAAAGGCAAGCGATGCCTACTTCGTGAAAGTGGACAGCGAAACGACCACGCAGAACGACATCAACCTTGGCATCGTCAACGTCGTGGTCGGATTCGCTCCGCTGAAACCAGCCGAATTCGTGATCATCACACTCCAGCAACTCGCAGGGCAGGTGCAGGTCTGATCGCAGGCCCACTACCTCAACATTAACCGATGGAAACAAGCCATGCCTCAGTTCACTGTTAATACCACTCGGATTGACCCGTACAAGAACTTCAAGTTCCGCGTGAAGTGGGACGGACAAGTCGTCGCGGGAGTCAGCAAAGTCGGTGCGCTCAAGCGCACCACCGAGGTCGTCAGCCACCGTGAAGGCGGCGACCTGAGCACCCCACGCCATTCGCCGGCGAGTTCGAAATTCGAGCCGATCATGCTCGAGCGCGGCATCAGTTTCGCCACGGAGTTCCGGGAGTGGGCGAATCTCGTGTATAACCATCAGGGTGACGGCGCTGTCTCGCTCGCGAATTTCCGCAAGGACATCAAGATCGAACTCCTGAATCTCCAGGGGACAGTCGTGAAAGCATACAATGTCTTCCGTTGCTGGGTTTCAGAATTCACCGCGCTGCCCGAGCTGGATGCGAATGCCAACGCCATCGCCTTCGAGTCCATCACGATCCAGAACGAAGGCTTCGAACGGGATGAGGCGGTCGTAGAAGTCGCCGAAACGTAATTCTACTTTGGTAAATCGTCGTCCGCGGCGTTTTTCGGCCACCGCATTCATGCGCAAGGGGCGCTTTTCAAGCGCCCGTTTGCAGCGGTTGGAAACCGCCTTTCCTTGGTTCACCGCTCGCAACCGCCGTGTTCAGTGCTGTTTACCCAAGTAAAGTTAAGCATCTGCTGCGTGTTGGAGATTCGCCTCAATTTGGAAGTCGCGGGCTCACGCCGAATCCGTCTGCGCGCGTTGGAAGGGCGCGATGAATTGAATCTGGATCCGCTCGGGCGGACGGGTTTCTGTGACTTTTTGGACGGATTGACGGTAAAAGCCGACGACGGCTGTGTGCCGCCCGGCAGGGTACGCGAACTGGCCGTATGCGATCTTGAAGCGATCGCCGCAACACTCCATTGCGTCTACTACGGCGATCGGGTCGAAAGCTCGCTGCAATGCGCGCGCTGCGGACGGGGCTTCGAACTTTCATTCGACCTCGGTGCGCTCGTCGAAGGACTTGGGAAACATCGTCACCCGGAGATTAACGGGCCGGACGAGAACGGTGTGTTCACCCTTCGCGATGGCCGGCAGTTTCGGCTGCCCACGGGGACCGACGAACTTGTCGTGGCCGATCTTGACGCCGCAGAAGCCGCCAGCGAACTGCGCTCGCGCTGCGTCCTGCATGGAGACTTCGAGTCCGATCCCGATGTGCTCGACGCAGCCATGAAAAGCTGCGGTCCACTCATCTCGCAGGAGTTGAACGCGAGCTGCCCGCACTGCCGGGCAACTCAAATGACGCGATTCCATATGCGACGATTCTTTCTCGAAGCGCTGGCGTCCGAGCGGCGATTTCTCAATTATGAGGTCCACTACCTTGCGAGGAGCTACGGTTGGAGTCGTGCCGACATCCTTGGCATGAATCGCGAAGACCGAAGGCTGCATGTGCAGCTACTGCTACCTGGGTAACAAAACGTGCGATCAACGAAAGCCGTTTCAATGCCAGCATATCTTTCCCAGATCGCCGCCGGAGCCTCTGCCGGTGCGGGAAGCCGTCGGACACTTTCGCCGGCGATCCGGAGCCGATCGCCTATCGCGGAGCGCGATCAGCGGCTTACGCTGACGGACATGGATTGGAATTTTGAAGACAACCTCGGAAGCGAGGCCGCGGCGATTGAATCGGCCGAGCCAATGGAGCCAGTAACACGCCTCGAACCGGCGATTCCCGAGCATATACCAGCGGAATCCGTTCCCCATCCTTTACATCCCGCCATCGGGGAACTTCCGCCGGAAAAGCCGGATTCGCGACATCGGGCGCATCTGACATCCACCTCCAACACTCCGAGAATCCCCCATCCACTCATCCAGCCCAGCGCGACTCCATCGAATACTCCGCGGCAAGATCCAAAACCCCTTCCCGCAATTTCATTGGCTTCCCCCGAACACGCTCTTAAACCAACGGGAAAATCCAGTATTCAATCACCGCTTCCCGTAAATGGCCCGACCGAACAGCCGGCGCAGCCGGAACGGCCCGCACCTCAAAAGGCGGTTCCGGCGTCCACCAAAGCGGATCCTGGAGTGCCACCGATCGTCTCTCCTGGAGCGCCTCAAGCGAGCGAGGCGGGCGAACCAATAGCCTCGGCACGCGACTTTCCAAGGGCTGGGCGTCCGGAGCGGCGTCTGGAGCGGCCGCAAGTGATGGAGTTGCCCCCATTGACTGAGCATCCAACCGCCCGCAACCGCGAGCAGACAGGACTCGAACCTTCCACTGAATCCACACGCCCCAGCGTGATCATCAACCACATTGAGGTCGAAGTTGTCCCGCCCGCCGAAAAGTCCACGCCCAAGCCCGTTTCACCCGCGACCCCGCGTTCGGCGTTTGTTTCACAAATCGGTCCTCTTCAGGGAGTGGCCAAACACCTCGCCTTCTCGATCCGCCACCGCTGATGCCTTATGGCTTTCGGGAATCTAGCCGATGTCACGAGCGCGCTCGTCGTCCTGCTCGAGGCCAACGTGAATGGTCACCTCCAGCAAGGGCTCGGCCCGGACGTGACGGTCCTGCCGATGCGACCCGACCGTATCGATCCCGGTTTGCAGAATCGGCTGAGCCTTCACCTCTACCACGTCAACGAAGATCCCTATTACAAGAACGCAATCGGCGAAGGCAACGATCCTCCCAACGTGGCGAAAGCGCCGATGAGCCTGTGTTTGTTCTACATTCTCACTGCGCACCACAACGACGGCCAGAGCGCCGCCGATGCGCTCCGGCAGCAGGAAATGATGGGCATGGCCTTGAAGACTTTTCACGACAACCCTGTGATCACGGACCGCACCGCCATCCCCCAACCCAACGGCACGAGCATCCAGATTCTCTCGCCAAACCTGCGGAATCGGAACAATTCCATCCAGGTCATACTTCGCCCCGTTTCGCCCGAGGACGCCGTCGGCTTTTGGACGACCGAAGACCAGCAGCTCACGACACTCTCCGCCTATTATGAAGTGCGCGTCATTTTCCTCGAACCGGAGCTGCCGCGATCGGTGCCGGGCATCGTCCTCAGTCTCGGTGCGTATCTCCAACAACTCGGCTCGCCCGATTTGCGCACCAGCACGAGCGCGATGCGTTTCACGCTTCCGGCCATCGCGGGTGGCGGCCAGCCGCCACCGATTGAAGCATCCCCGGCGCGCGCGGTCCTTGATGATCGCATCAATCCGCCGGCCGAACACCGCCGCTTTCGCCTGCTCGGCACCAACCTCACCATCGGCCGTTCACAGATGCTGATCCTGCGCAACAGCCGCTGGCAAGTCCAACCCGCGCCGATCGAGGAAGCGCCGGTCGACCTTTCGCTCAATCCCAACTGGTCTGTGCGCTTTACACCGAGTGCCGTGGAGGTGGAGCTTCGCTCGACACTCGATGTCCGCACGCCCAGCGGTATTGTGCAGACGCTGAACGTGCTTCCCGGGATTTACTCCGCGCACGTCCAGGCCGTCACGGAACAAACGGTCCTGCTTGGGCAGCTCAAGCAGATCATCTCCGCAAGCAACGAGACGGCATTCGCGATCGTGCCACGCATCGTTTCTTTCGCCGTCGCCGGCGGGAACATCCTGGTGGATCTCGGTTCGGAATTCGACCTCACGACCCTCACCTTCAACTCCGACAACCTGCGCGTGAGCCTGGCTGGCGTCGCCTACACGCAGACAACCATCGCCCCGATTCAAAACCCCGGCGAATTCCGCGTTTCCGGCCCGAACCAAGTCACCCTCCGGCCGCACGCCGGTTTGAATCTCACGCCCCTCACGCCCGAGGCGCACTCTTTCCGGCTCATCGTGAACGGCGCAGAGTCGCAGCCTTTCTGGATCGAATTGCCCTGACTCCGATGCAAATTGAACTCATGGACGAACCAGCCGCATCGGTGCCGGAACCCCCCGTTGACGCCGTGGACGAATCGCCCTTTGCCATCGATCCGCTGGAGGGAATGCTTCAGCGCATCTGGCTTCGCGCGCGCCGCCGCAAGGCCTGGCTGGATTCGCTGAATCGGACAGTCTGCGAACTGTCGCACGAAGATTTTTTCAACGATCCCGACGTGCGTGCCCGTGAGCGCACGTGGCAGCAATCCGGCGATGGCCGCGTCTGGCGCGACGCCATTTCCACCGCAGACCGATGGCTGGAATCTGAGGTCGCCGGTCCACTGCAACGCCTTACAAAACTTTTTCGCCTTTCGGAGAGCGAATCCGACCTTCTCCAAGCATCCGTCGCCCTGCGTATCGATCCTGCGCTCGGCCCGGTCTTTGGCTACCTGCAGGGCAGCAGCCAGCGCACCTTTCTCACGGCGCCACTCGTCTCGCGGCTCTTTGCGGAGACCGAGAATCCGCTGCCGTGGCGACCGGGCGGACCGCTTGATGCGTGGCGATTTGTGCGCGCTGGCGAAGCGTCCACTGGCGAAGCGGAGCCTCTCGTCAGCGACCCGATTCTTTCACGCTGGATTGCAGGGGAAGCCATTCCGGACGCGGCGCTCGGCGGCATCCTTCGCACAACGCCCGCGCGCGACCCGTTGAGCAACTGGCCTCACGAGACTTTGGCCGATCTCATCCACCAGGCTCTCACCCGCCGCATCCCGATGCGTGTCGTCATTACTGGTCCAAAACGAAGCGGACGCGCGACGCTGGCGGCATGCGCCCTCGAGCGCCTCGGCTGGGTCGCCGCGCAGGCCGATACCGATCTCATCGAAGACCACGACTGGCCGGAAACCTTCCTGCGTATCCAGCGCTTCGCGCGATGGGCCGGTCTCGCGCTGATCTGGCGCGGGTCGCGTCTTGACCGACCCTGGCCGCCCGCTGTTGAACCTTCGCCGGTGCAAATCCTCGTGCGCGAACGTGACCAGACGATCGCGAACCGCCACGCCTCGGTGGATCATTTCATCGAGCAGCCGCGCCTTACGCTCGCCGACAAGACGCGTCTGTGGCAGGAACACTGCTCAGGGTTCGCAAGCTGGGACCCAACCGACCAGCGGCGACTCACGGGCAGCTACCGACTCAACGCCGGGCAGATCGTAGCTATCGGAAACTGCGGAGCGGCAACGGCGGCCGAAGCGGCGGATCTGGCCCGGGAAGCCACCCGCAGCGACCTCGGCGAACTGGGCCAGCTTCTCACCTGCGGCTTTCGCTGGGACGACATCGTGCTCAGGGCATCGTCGATCGAAGCGCTTCGCGACCTTGCCTATGAAGCGCAAGAGCGTGCCGAGTTTTGGGAAAACCCGGAAGCGCGACGACTCTTCCCACGCGGCACCGGTCTTACCGCGCTCTTTACCGGCGAGCCAGGCACGGGCAAGACAATGGCCGCCCAGATCATCGCCGCAGAACTCCAGCTCGATCTCTACCGTATCGACCTGGCACGCGTGGTCAGCAAATACATCGGCGAGACAGCCAAACACCTCCGCGAAATCTTCGCCCACGCCGCGGAAATGTCGGCGATCCTGCTCTTCGATGAAGCGGACGCGCTCTTCGCAAAGCGCACCGACGTCCGTGACTCGCACGACCGCTATGCAAACGCGGACACGGGCTACCTGCTCCAGCTCCTTGAGGAATATCGCGGCCTTGCCATTCTCACGACCAACAAGCGTGGCAACGTCGATCCGGCGTTCTACCGCCGCCTGCGTTACGTCTTCGATTTTCCCAAACCGGGTCCCGAAGAGCGGCTGCAAATCTGGTTGCGGCTGATGAAAGGACTGTTGGGTGGCGATACAGCCTGCCGCCTCGAACCCGCCGCGACGCTGATCGCGCGACAGGTGGAAGTGTCCGCGGCACAGATCAAAAATGCACTCCTGGCCAGTGTCTTCATCGCGCGTCGCAATGGAGGGAGCGTGCAGCCACGTCATCTCGTTCTCGGGCTCGAACGGGAGCTGGCCAAGGAAGGTCGGTCCGCAGGCCAGCACATCCGCAACGAATTTTACTGATACATGGAAAACGCTCGACAGACTCCCAGTCTCAGCATTGGCACGATGAGCCTGCGGGTGCCCGGACATGATGCGGCAGCTGGCAATCGCATTGCACAGCAAACCGCCGAGCTGCTTGCCGCAGGCGCCACGTCCGCGAGTCTCGAGAACCGGCACATTGCCGCCCTGCGGCTGCGCGTGCAGTCACCGGCAGGCGCGAGTGAGGCCGAAATCGCCCGCGCCGTAAGCCGCGCTATCCTCGGTCGTCTGACCCCTTCCTCCGATGCCTGACACCGGCCTCGCCAACAGCCCGAATCTCGTTAAGGGCGCAATCGTGCAGCTCATCGAAGATATCGTCGGCGTGCTGCCGAATGTCATTCCGTTCCAATACAACCCCACGAAACTCTCCCATACGATTACTCCCTGGAACCCATTCGAGGTGGATCAGACACAACGCGGCGCACAAGCCCCGAACGTCCAGCCCTTCGAGCCGAAGCACACCATCACCCTCGAACTCGAATTGGATGCCGCCGACGATCTCGAAGATGGCGATCCAGTCGCTTCCCTTGTCGGTGTCGCCGATCGTATGGCCGCCCTCAAAAAGCTCATCTTGCCGACCAAAGGTCTGCTCGGCGATTTGGTCGCAAGTGTACAAAGCCTCGTCGGCGGCGCGAGCGCACAGGCGACGCGGCCCACGGTGCCGGTGGCGTTTTTCGTCTGGGGACCAGGCCGGATTCTGCCCGTGCGCGTCACGAGTTTCTCCGTTGAGGAATCGCTCTTTTCGCCGACGCTCCATCCCTTGCAGGCTACCGTCTCGCTGGGACTTGAAGTGCTCACACCCGATGTCTTCAAGTGCCAGAGCTCCCTGAGCAGCGACCTTGCGGTGGCCGCTTATAACCTCACCAAACTTCAAGAGGACGCGCTCGCCATCGCCCACATCGCCAAGGCTGTCGACGCGGTAAAAGGCATTCTCCCCTTTTAGCTGACTCCTATTTAGCTGACAAACCCGCTCAACGCATGGCTCACTTCGACAAAAAAAGCCGATACGTCCGTTTCGCCACAATGCTGGAGGCAACCGACCGGCGTGGACGAAAAGTGCAGTTCCTCACCCCCGCCGTGCCGGCTGTGCAAACGCAACTCGGCGAACATCTCCTGCGTCAAGGGCAGCGGCTGGATCACCTGGCGAGCCACTACCTCGGCGACCCCAACGGCTTCTGGCAAATCGCGGAAATCAATGACGCGCTCCTCCCAGACGCGGCACTCCAAGGCGCCAGCCTGAAAATTCCGCGAAAACGCTAAAAACCCATGGGCCTCGGCGTCATCATCGCATCTGGCGAAGAAAACGAATTGCTCGCGGACGAGCTTCTCGATTGCATCACGGAGGTGCGCGTCGAGCAGACGCTCGATAATCCGATCCATTTCGCGATTCGTTTTCAGGAGGACATCGAGGATGGCGAGCCGCGCGTCCGCCAGACGCCCGAGCTGCAGGCGGAGCAGATCCTGACGATTGCCGTGGAGGTAGGAGATGAAATCAAGTGCCTTGTGCGCGGACCGATTACCGAGACCAAAGGCTCGACGACCCTCGGAGGGCCAGGCTCGTGGTATGAAGTGCGGGGGCAGGATCGACGCATCGAAATGAGCCGGGTCTGCGCACGGCGAGCCTGGATTGGACGCGCTTCGGAAGTTGCGCAGTCGATCCTGTCCTCGCACGGTTTTACGCCAGAAACCCAGGAAACGACTCGAGTGTATGAGGAGAACACCGGCACACTCAATCAGCGCGCCACCGACCTCGATTTCGTCAAGCAGCTCGCGCGGACGAACAACCTCTGCTTCTGGATTTCCTATGAGTGTCAGTCCGGCGGCCTTAACCCGCTCGCCGCGGATTCGCTGACGGTTGAGGAAATCGCAAATTTCACCTCATCGCCGTCGCGGCCTGAGGGCGGACTCAATCTTCCGCTCCCACAGATCCCGCTCGTCGCTTCGACAGACGTGGCGTTCCGCGTGAACGTGGAAGCGGGGCGCTGCCAGAACGTCACAAGCTTCGATCTCAATGTCGATTCGGAACGCGCTTTTCAATTCAGCGGCAGTGCCGTGGACGACCGTTCCGTGCGACCCGAGACGACCTCCGCCTTGGACACGCAGCCTTCCATCTTTGTCGGAGGCGATCCGCTGCCGAGTATCGCGCCTTCCGAACGCAGCGCATGCCTCACCGTGGCGGGCAATCAGGAGGAATTGCAAACGCGTTCCGAAGCCGCGCTCACCGATGCCGGGTGGTTTGTCACTGCTTCGGCGAAAACGACCGCGCATCTGCTCGCCGGAATCGTGCAGCCGCATGACGTAGTGCCAGTCGAGGGCCTCGGAACCCGCGACAGCGGCGACTACCAAGTCAGTTCGGTAACGCACATTATCAACGCTGCCGACCATCACATGGAGGTGCAGCTCCGGCGCAACTCGCTGGGAACATAAAGGAAACACTGGTCTACGACCGTCACCGGCCCGGCGAATCAGCGGTCACAGACAGTCACAGACCGCCGCTACAGCGGCATTTCTGCGGTCTTTAAACAACATGGACGACCCGACGCTCAACAGCGTGCTCGAAAGCGCCACAAGCCATTTCTACGGGAAATACCGCGGTCTGGTGGTGGACAACAACGATCCCACGCAACGCGGGCGGCTCCAGGTAACGGTAAACGCGGTGATGGGCGAGGAAGCAGTGTGGGCGATGCCGTGCCTGCCTTACGCCGGAGACGGCATGGGCACTTACCTGATCCCGGAGGTCGGCGCCGGTGTGTGGGTAGAATTCGAAGCCGGTGACCCTTCGTATCCGGTTTGGACCGGATGTTTCTGGGGTGACGGTCAGGCGCCAAAAAGCGAGCGAAACCAGACCGCGTCACCCACGCTCAAAGTCATCCGCTCCAAGGCGGGGTTGATGGTCACGATGGACGACTCCGGGCAGGTCATTTCTGTTAGCGACGAGGACGGCTCGAACCTCCTGACCATCGAAGTTCAGCGGGGGCAGATCACCATCAAAGGCGCGACAAAAGTGGTGGTTGAAGCCCCACAGATCGAGCTCGTCGAAAACGCCACGCATCCGATTGTGTTCGGCGACGAGTTGATGAATTACCTCACGCAAATCGTGCAGATCTATCAGACGCATCTGCACCCCGGAGAACTGGCAGCCGGCTTCATCCCGGTCACTCCTGCACCGCCCGTGCCGCCGATGCCGCCGCCGACTCCGGCGCTTATTTCCACCCGCGTCAAAGCGGGCTGACATCTCATGCTGCATCCAGGAAAACATAACGACACGGCCAGCACCACCATGGCTGGTGCGATTGAGGCGGCGTTTGTGAATCAATGGCCTCTCTTTAATCCCGATCTGCCTCTGCCAAACGAGGAGCAGCTCGTACCGATGCGTTTGTTTTTCGTCGCGGTAGCCCAGGGCGTCGTGCAACACCTGCGCGATCATCCCGAAGCGTTCATCCTGGCGGTCACCAACACGTCCCACACTCATTCCGGTGGTGCGCACGTGCATGGAGACGGCTCTCACTCACACTCAGGCGGGGGCCATTCGCATCCGGCCTCGGTTACGCAAATCGCCGCACAACAAACCACTGCCTAAATATGGCTGCCGTTGTCCAACGCATCCGCTTTCCCTTCGCCATCAACGCAAGCGTCGGACGACTGCGCCAGGAGCCCGATTACAACGCGTACATCGTCCAGCTCATTAAGCAGGTGATTTTCACCGGCCCTGGCGAGCGCATCAATCGTCCGCAATTTGGCGCTGGTGTGCGACGACTTCTCTTTGCGCCGAATTCCGTCGGGGCTGCTTCCCTCGCGCAGACCATGATCTTTCAAGCGCTGAATACCTGGCTCGGGACGCTGATCCGCATCGATCAGATCGACGTTGCCGCTGAGGAGGAAAGGCTCCTCATCAATGTGAACTACACCGTCCTGCAAAAAGGCGAACAACGCTTTCTCAACCTCGAAGCCACGCTGTGACTCGAGCAGAATCACAGAAGAGAAGATAACGAAGGAAGCCAAGTGAAAGGGCCGAACGCGCCTCAGGTGCGCTGCTGACACACACCCTCGTTCCCTTCGTTTCCTCGTAAACTCACCATGCCAGGCACTGACAGGCTCACGGCTCTTTGCGAGCAGGATGCGCTCACGGGGATCGACTTCATCCAGGTCGTCGACCCCGCTACGCAAACTCTCCTGCGCGTTTTCTTCGTGATCGATCCCGATCTCGTCGACCCGCCGTGGGCGATCATTCCGCCCCTGCCAGCGCCGCAGGAAACGCCATTCCCCACGGATGACATCCGCATCGTCAGCGTCTCGGGCGGTGACTCGGTCGCACAGGTCGAGGTGACGGCGGCGCGCTTTGTTCGCAGGACTTTCGCCGGCCAGGAGCGCGTGGTGCTCGAGATCGAAACGGTGCAACCCGGCGATTTTTCGATCTACGCGCTACACATCGACTCGGACCGGCTTGATCCGTTCTTCAACGACGTCGAATTCTCTTTCAAACAAGGCTGCCCAAGCCGGTTCGATTGCCGCGAGAAAGAGCCGCCCTGTCCCGACGAGGCACTCGTAGATTTCCCGGTCGATTATCTCGCGCGCGATTTCACGAGCCTCCGCCTCGCGTTGCTCGACTTCGCGGCGCAACGCTATCCCGGCTGGCAGGAACGGCTCGAAGCCGATGCGGGCGTGATGCTCTCGGAGGTGATGGCTGCGCTTGGCGACGAGTTCTCCTATCTCCAGGATCGCTACGCGCGGGAGGCGCACTTTCAGAGTGCCACGCAACGCCGGTCGCTGCGGTGGCACACGTCGCTGGTCGATTATCCGATTCACGACGGGCTTTCGGCCACAACGCTACTGGCGATCGAAGCCTCGGTTAACGGCGCATTCGTCGTGGCCGGCACGCGGGTCTGGGGGCGCGCGGATGACGGTAGCGCGATCCCGTTTGAGGTCGGCAACGGACTTCGCGATACGCGGCGCTTCTGGGTGCACCAAGCGTGGAATGCAATCCCCGCGCATCTGCCCGACGAGTCAAAGCCCTGCCTACCCATCGGTAGCACGGAGATCTTTTTGCGCGGCCATTTTCCCCTTGTGGCGCAGCAGCCGAATCCGGCGGATGTGGGCGGAAACGATGACGACGGGGACTGGATCGGTCGCCTCATCGTGCTGCGCTCCCTGCCGGACGATCCATCGCTTCCGGAGCGAAACCACCTCGTGCGCGTGACGGAGGTCGAGCAACGCGACGACGAGCTCGTCCTCGAAGCCGGAGCGCCGACTCCCTATACACGAATCGCGTGGGACGCAGCCCAAGCGCTGCCGTTCGAACTGCACCTGCCGAGCACCACGGCTCTGGCAAACATCGTGCCTGCCAGTGCGGGCGCTACGTTCATTGACCACTTCGTCATCGGTCGTGGTGCGAACGGCGCGCTGCCCGGCGAAGTCACGCACGCCGTGGAACGCCCGGGCATTTGCAACGAGCTAACCGGCGAACGCGCGGTCACGTATTTCCATTCGCTCAGCGCCTCGGAAACACTCGGGCTCGGCTGGCTGGGCGAGTTGCGCAATGCGGCACCCGAGATCGAACTGCTCGAAGCCGATCCCGCCACACTCGACCCGCTCGTGCCGCACCGGGAATGGACTTTCACCCCGAGTCTGCTCGAGGCAGGCAGCCAGGAGCGGTTCTTCACCCTCGAAAATGGGACCTGGAAAACGATCTTCGAAGTCGAGCGATTCGGACAGGTCATACGCCACGAGGATTACGCGAACCAGGCGGGGTTCACCGTGCGATTCGGCGATGGGGAATTCGGCGTGACACCGGCCGAGCAGACGGTCTTCCGTGCGCGCTACCGCACCGGCGCAGGGACGGGCGCAAACTTGCCCAAAGACACCGTCACCCTAGTCGCCGATCCGAATCCGACGCTCCCGCCGCCGCTGACGTTGGTTGGGATCGCAAGCGGCGTGACGAATCCATTCGCCATCGCGACGGGTATCGATCCGGAGAGTCCCGCCTCGGCGAAGCAGCTCGCGCCCGAGGCCTTCCGTGCCGAGACGTTTCGCGCAGTGCGGGATGAAGATTATCGCGCCCACGCGGAGAGCGTCCCCGGCGTGCAGCAAGCCGGGGCAAAGGCGCGCTGGACCGGCAGTTGGCTTTCCGAATTTGTGACCGTTGACCCGGTCGGTGCGTTCTCGCTGAGTGCCCAGTTGCGCGGTGAAGTGGAGCGCGTGTTGGACTGCGTGCGACAGGTCGGGCGCGAAGTTTTCGTCCGCGACCCTCGCTACCTTAGCCTGGACCTGGAGATCGAGATTTGCGTGCAACCGTCCGCCTACGCTGGGCAAGTACAAGAGCGGGTAATTGAGGCGCTCACCCTACGCCAACCAGGTCTTTACGCGCCCACCCCATTCTTTCACCCCGACAATTTCACCTTCGGCACGCCGCTCTACCGAGCCTCACTGGAGGCCGCGGTACAGGCGGTGCCGGGCGTGCTCGCCGTCGAGGAAATTCGCATCCGGGTCCGCGGCCTGACGGACTGGCGGCTATTCGAAGAGAACGTATTTACGGTGAGCGACGATCAGATTCTCCGCGTGCAAAACGACCCGCGCTTTCCAGACCGCGGCTCGCTCATCGTCCGCACCCATTGAGCCATGCACCTCGCTTCTTCCAACAACGGCTGCCGCTGCGACCAGCTCGACTTCCCGCCGAAGCCACGGATTCCGGCGGGTCTGAGCGCGCTCCCTCGCCAGCTTGCGGGCTTCCCCGAGTTCCGTTTGACGATGCTTCGGCAAATCCCGGCGCATGTGCTGATGGACGCCGCCGAGTTTCCGGTGAACGTGCAGCGTCCGCTCAGCGAGTGGCGCGCGCGGGAGGGCGATGACCTCGGCATCATGTTGCTTGAAATGTGGGCTTACGTTCTGGACGTGCTCGCTTTTTACGAGGAGCGAATCGCGAATGAAGGTTACCTGCAGACCGCCGTCCGGCCCGCTTCGTTACAGGAACTCATCAATCTGATCGGCTATATCCCACGCCCGGCAATCGGCGCGGAAGTGACTCTCGCGCTCTTTGCGGACACCGGGAAGGGACTCATCAGCGTGCCCACCGGAACGGGTTTTCGATCAGGCGCTTTCGCGGGTGAAAAGCCACAAATCTTCGAGGCTAACGAGGATTGCACAATCGACCCGGCGCTCAACGAATGGACCCTTGCGCCGATCCGCAACACCATTTTCAGCGGACAATTCACGATGCCACCCGATGATGCGCGGCTCGCGCGGGACGACCTCGCTCTCTTTACATGGGGCAGTTCAGGTGCGGCCGCTGCGCATGTGCAAAACGCGACTCCGAGCCAACGGCTCGATGGCAATACGTACATCGACCTTGATCTCGATCCGCTGCCTTCCATCGGGGCGGGCGTGGCTCTTGGCGACATTGCGGTTCTGAAACCGACCGCGCGCAGCGGTGTTTCGCAGGTGACACATTCCGGGGTGAACGTCGACCTCGACTCGCTCCAGAGCGGTCTCCATGTGGGCGACAGCGTCATCATCCAACGGGGCGACGCCGTGCTGCCGTTCGAAGTGACCGACCTGGGTTTGGGCACGTTGCTTCTCGGCCCACCGCCCGTATCCCCGCGTGCAGTGCATCCCTTCCTCAATGTCACGAAGCTGACCATCGACCCGGCGTTGCCGTCCGGTTGGGTCAGTCCGGTTTCCAGCTTGACCGTTCATTACGGTATGGTGCGGGCAGGCTCGCTCACAGCACCGGCCAGAACCCGCCTTGGTGTCGACGACCTACTACCCAGCGCAGCGTTCGAGACGCCGGTCGAGCCGCCCACACTCCAGCCGCCGGGTGCGGTCCTGCTCGCCGGCGGGGATGGCGGTGGGGCGAATCTGATCGCCAGCGTGTCCATCAGCCCAGACGCGGGAACCGGATCACTGACACCGCAGCTGAGCGCCGAGCCGTTTGCTGCCGATCTACGCACGCCGGTCACAGCTTTCGGCAACCTAATCCACGCTACTCGGGGTGAGACCGTACCCAATGAAGTGCTCGGAAACGGTGATGCCGCTGTGCCGTTCCAGGCCTTCAAACTAAAAAAAAACCCGCTCACTTATCACAATGACGAATCTGCCCCGAATGGTCGGCGCTCGACGCTCACCGTGCGGGTGAACGGGATTCTTTGGACCGAAGTCGGGAGTTTTTTTGGGACCGGTCCGCAGGACGAAGTCTATATCGTGCGGCAAAACGAGGCTGGTGAAAGCGTCATTACATTCGGTGATGGTCAGACTGGCGCGCGTCTTCCGAGCGGGGTGAAAAATGTGACCGCAACCTACCGTTTCGGCGCGGGTGCAGCGAAGCCGCCTGCCAATCTCATCACGCAAATGTCCCGTCCTGTCCCGGGTATCCGTCGGGTGGTAAATCCGGTTGGGGCAGGGGGTGGAGCGGATGCAGACGCACCGAAGGACCTGCGGCGCAACGCACCGGAAAGCGCATTGCTCCTTGGGCGCGCGGTTTCGTTGCCGGACTTCGAGGCGCTGGCCCGCGAGTTTGGCGGCGTGGTGAATGCACACGTCACCTGGGCATGGGACGGCACGATGCAACGCGCAGTGGTGAAACTCTGGTTCATTTCGGATGGCGGCTCGATCGCGCCCGATCTGCGCAGCTTCCTCCTCGGTCAATCCGATCCGAACACGCCACTCGCGGTCAGCGAAGCCGTGGCGCTGGATTCCAATCTCACAGTCGATCTGATCGTCGATCCGCGATTCCGGTCCGACGATGTAGAGCTGGCGGTCGCAACGGCGTTGACAGAACCGGAGAAAGGGCTTCTGGCGCTCGAGAATATTCCGATCGGTCTGCCGCTGTTTCGCAGCGCGATCCTCGAACAAATACATGCTGTCGCCGGTGTGATTTCCGTCCGGGCATTGCGTTTCAACGGAACGGAAGCGCCCTTCGGCATCGTCGCCGGCGAGGGCGAGTACCACGACTTTTCATCGGGTCTCGTCGTCGGCAACACCGCGGCGGGCGACGCCCTCTTCGCAACGAACACTTGATTATGGCCGAAGACCCTCTTGCTATCGCCAATCCGGCTCTCGACGAGTTTGAACGCTATTACGCCGAGAAGCTGTGGGAATGGATTCCGCCGATCTACCGGCACGAAGACGGGCTGGCGGAGGAGCCGCACGTCCTGCGCGCTCTTGTGGAAATCCTCGCCTGCCAGGCGGCAGTCTCCCGGCGCAGCACCGACCGTCTCTGGGAGGATGCATTCATTCACACATGCGACGATTGGGCGGTCCCCTACATCGGTGCGTTGCTCGGTACCCGGCTGGTCGGGAATCTGAATCGTCGAGGACGCCGTGTGGACGTTGCGAAGACGCTTTTCTATCGGAGGCGAAAAGGAACCCCGGTGGTCATGGAGGCGCTCATCCAGGACATCACCGGCTGGGAAGGCGCAGTGGTGGAAAGCTTCAAGCGGCTCGCGCGAACGCGGCACCGGCTGGATCCGGAGCCCGACCCGCTTGCCGGCCCGATCACGGGCACGCCGCCCGGCGGCACCGCCGAGTTCCGCGCAGCCAGAATCAGTGACATCATTGACGGCCCGTTCGATGATCTCGCCCACACACCGGACTTCCGCCGGCTGCAGGGTTTCAAGGGCCGATACAACATTCCCAAACTCAATTTCCATCTCTACCGCCTGCGCGTCTTCGAGGTGAATCTGGCGACACCTTTCGACTTCGGCGCCGAGCGGTTTTCGATCGATCCTTCGGGACGCGACATCCCGCTCTTCCGCCCGAGCCGGCGCGGGCCAGAGGTGGATTGGACGCCCGTGGAAGAATGGCAATTACCCGCAGCGATTCCATGCCGACTTTTCAACGCGCAGACGGCGCATCTCGTACCGGATGCGCTCGCCGTCACTATCGGTGCGACGCCGCAAGATCCGCCACTCGACGAAACCGAGCTGCATGCGGGCGATCTTTCGACCTGGACGCTGCCTCCCGGCCTTCCATTCACCGCCATCGTCGACCCGCACACTGGACGGCTCATGCTGGTGAATCCTTTGGCCGGCAACGACCAGCTTTACGTCCCACGTTATCACTACGGCTTCTCTGCCGATCTCGGCGCCGGCAGCTACGATCGGTCAGCAAGCGTTCGCACAGAAGCGGTGACGCTTTTCCCCAACGGCGGCAACTCGCCAGGCCCGGTGACCGGCTTCGCCCTGCCCACCAACGGCACACACAGCTTCGCTAACAGCAAAACCTATCGTCCGGACACGCCGCCCGGAAACCGGCTCTCGGACATCGAAGATCTTTGGATCCAGGCCGACGACCGTGAGCGACCCTACATCACGCTCGTCCCCGAAAACAACGAGCGGGAGTGGATCTTTGAGGCTGCACCCAAAGCGAACGACGACGACGTGCGTTGCCTTACGCTCGACGGTCTCTGGATCGGCGTGAATCCCGACGGGATCCCCGATGAAGTCCTTGTGGATCCCGACGACGCCTGCACGCCGGTCGAAGCAGTGCTCGCTATTGAAGGCGAGTTCGACCGAGTAATCATTCGGCATTGCACACTTGACCCTGGCGGAGAACGGGCGCGGCTTGTCGCGGGCACATGCACGCCGATCGCATCCGTGGCGCTCGAAATTCGCGGGCAGGTTCAGGAGCTGCTAATCGAATCTTCCATCGTTGGCGCGATCCGCGAAGTAACCGCCGACACCGACCCGTGCTCGGTCGGGAGCATCGTCATCCGGGATTCCATCGTGCAAAACCTGCTCCCGAATACGCCCGCCATCGCAACGCGCATGGGCCGCGTGCACCTCCAGCGAGTCACGGTTTTCGGCGACGTCGCGGTGAATCGACTCGACGCCAGCGAAGCCCTCATCCCCGGACTCGTGCGTGTGCTCGACAATCAGCACGGCTGCTTCCGCTTCAGCGCGACGGATCAGCACCCTAACCGCCGGTTGCCGCGCCAGTTCGAGTCTCACCTCTTCGCGCCATCCATCGCGCGTCACGTCTTCGTCTCGCGACGCTTCGGCGATCCGGCGTTCGCCCAGCTTAGCAAAACCGCGCCGGAGACCATCGTAACCGGCGCGGAGAACGGCTCCGAGATCGGGGTTTTCAGCCAGCTGCTGAATCCGATCAAACGCCGCGACCTCGAGCGCAAGGTCATCGAGTTCATGCCGTTCGGGCTCATCCCGCAGTTCATTTTCGAAACATAACCGCCGAGGAATTTACCATGGCTACCCCCGACATTTCCCGTCAGCTTTTCCAGCCCGAGAAGCGTTACATTGGCACCTTCATGCAGCAGGGCCGCGTTGTCACCGACGAGGACTTGAATGCGCACCGCCGCCTCGACGCCGAGGACGAGCGCCTCACCTTCCGCGACATCATTTGCTCGAAGGGTAGTCCGAATCACGGATTCCGCATCGGCGCGCCGACACCGGTGGATGTGGGTCTCGACCGCAGCGCTTACGATTTCACTATCGCGGACGGCAGCTTCTACATCGGCGGGCTGCGCTTTGAAGCTTTGCCCGGCCAGCCTGAGACTTACCTGACGCAACGCGACTGGCTGCAAATCGACATCGATCCCGCCGCCCTGCCGTTCATTCCGAGCGTGGCGGATCTCACCGATCCAAACGGCGGCACATTCGATCGCTTCGACCTCGTCTATTTGCGCGGCTGGGAGCAGTGCGTCAGCGCGGTCGAGGATCGCGAATTGCTCGAATACGCACTCGGCGGGCCGGATACCTCTGTCTTTCAGCGGCGGCAGCGACGGATTGAAGTTCTTCCCGGTGTTGCCGACGACTGCGCCACCGCATTCGAAGAACTAATCGACCACCTCACCGATCCGCTGCCGGGCGATACGTCGGGCGTCCCCCATCCGTTCGACGACGAAAGCTGCGAACTGCTCTCGAAGGCTCGCCTCACCGTCGGCTTCACGGGTGGACCGCCGAGCGACGACCTTTGCCAGCCGCCGGTGCTCGGCGGATATCTCGGCGCGGAGAATCAGGCGATCCGCGTGCAGCTCACGGCGACGGACCGGTTCATCTGGGGCTACGACAACGCCGCGCCGCTCTACCGGGTGCAGGTCGTCGAGGAGGAAGGGCTCGATGTGATCCGCTTTCTCACGCTGCCGCGAGATGAGTTCGCACAGCCAATCGCCGGGCAGGCGGTCGAGATTTTACCGTGGGGCGCGCTCTTGCCAAATCTGGAAAAGACCGCGGAATGGCAGGGACACCTGACGACTGTAGCCACAGGCTTCGACCCGGACACGGGACGTATCACCATCGAAACGCCAATCCCGGCAGCGTGGCTCGCCTGGTTGAACGATCCAGCGCATGCAGGCTTCTTGAACGACCGGGACGAACCTGCGGCTCAACGCTACTTTTATCTCCGCCTCTGGACCGGCGGCTCCGGCGACGCCGCTCAACCCGATCACACGTTTGTCCCAGGCACTGCGGTGCCGCTCGCGGGCACCGGCCTCGAAGTGACCTTCAGCGACTTCGGCCTGCCCGGCTCGTATTGGGTGATCGCCGCGCGGCCCAATACACCGGACGAAGTCGTGCCGTGGATCTTGACCGATGAGGTGCCCCCGTTTGGTCCGCGGCAGTTTATCGCTTCACTGGCGCTGATCCGCTGGAGCGTCGATCCGGTCGATAACTCCGTGGTCGGATCCGTCGTCGAGTGCCGCGCGCGGTTCCGCCCGCTCTGCCAGCTGAAAGGCTGTTGTACCATCATCGTTGGCGACGGTTCGGCGAGTCACGGAGAGTTCACATCTATCCAGGACGCAGTCGAAGCCCTGCCGCCAGCCGGAGGCGAAATCTGTGTCCTGCGCGGGCGCTACGAGCGGCATGTCCGGATTGTGAACCGCTCCAATATCAGGATTCGCGGCTGCGGGCGCGACACACTCCTGGTCGCACAGGATGGGACGCCGGTGATCGAGATCCTGGATTCGCAGCGAATCGAGATCACCGCGCTGGCCATCGAAGCACCCGCGGCCCCGGCGATTCGTTGTCACACAGTCAGCCTCGATGCGACGGTTGAGCACATCGTGCTGACGTCGCTGCATATCCTTTCTCGGGATCGCAATTCCGTGGCCGTGCTCCGCGGACGATTTGTCACGTTTGCCTGCAACGACGTGCGCGTGCTGGCGCTGACTGCGCCTCTGCCCGGCCAAGGAACACTCGGGCGCGAATCCGCAGTCTTCCTCCATGGCCAGGACTTGCTAATTGAGCGCAACAGCATCCTCGGTGAAGGCGAACAAGCTGCACAGCGCAGTTACGGCGGGCTCCACATCGGCGGCGGCTCGGAGCGCGTTGAGATTCGGCGCAACCTCATCCGGGGCGGGAACAACAACGGCATTACGCTCGGTCACACGATCCTCCGCCGCGTGCAGAATCCCAACCCCGCGGACGACTTCACGATCGACGTGAACTCGCCAGGCGGGTTCCACATTTTCATCGATGAACATGGCTGCGTTGTCATCGACCCCTTTCCCCCATTCGAGCCGCCGGACGGCGAAGATGTCGTGCTGGAAGCAGGTCCCGCGCTGCGCGAAGTGCGGATCGTGGACAATCGCATCGAGGAGATGGGCCGGAGCGGGATCACGGTCGATCGCTTTTTCGACATGGAAACCAGCCCCGACTTCATCACGGTCGAGGATCTGCTCATCGAGGAGAACCGGATCACGGGGTGCATGCGACTTGAGGTCGGCACGATTCCGTTTCCGCTGCGCGACGTGGTCGGCTTCGGAGGCGTGGCCCTGGCGGATGTCGAGTATCTCGTGATGCGCGAAAATCTGATCGCAAACAATGGCCGTTCGAGTCTCGATCCGGTCTGCGGCGTCTTTGTTCTGCATGGCGCCGGGATCGCGATCGACGGCAATCGCATCCTGCACAACAGCCTTCCGGCCGCGGACGACGACCAACGACCGCGCGCCGGACGCCGCGGTGGCATCGTACTCGCCTTCGCCCGCGCCCGCGCAGTCGAGCAACTCTCGGTCGAACTCTTCGGCGGCGACTTCACGGGACTCCGGCAGGACGGCGTCCCAGCCGCGCGCGTGCATGACAATGTCGTCGTCGCCTTCCAGGGGCGCGCGCTGGAGATCCTTGCGCTCGGCCCGGTCTCCGTGGAAAGCAACCAGTTCACCGCCAAAGGCAGCGCCTTCATTCGCCAGGTGCCGTTGCCGGGAACCACGGTGCCGGGAACGACGACTACGACGAACACCTTCGGTTCCGTCTCGCAAGCGGCGAGGGTGCCGCTCAAAAACCGCGCCGCCACGAGCAACCCGTTCCTCGCGTTTCTCGACGCACTCGGAGGATCGGCGGTTTGGATTTTCAACCTCGGCGTCTCGAACGAAATCTACCTGCAACTCTTCGGTCTCAGCGGCCTCTTCCTGCTCGACGATCTGCCGACTCCGGAGGCCGCCGGAAACGTGGACGACCCGCGGTTTTTCATCGGGGGAAATGTGCTCTTTAACGACAACCAAGTCGTGCTCGACGCGCTCGGGCCGGTGGTAACGTTAAGTGTCAGCTCCGTGTTTCTAGGCAGCCTCGACGACGTCTCGATGAACGCGAACCAGTGTGACTGCGATCTAGCGCTCGATTTCGTTTTTACCGACGCGCTGACGTTTGGGTGGTCGCAACGCATGGCGGACAACCGCTTCAAGGAAGGAGTCCTCAACGCGCTGTTCTCGGGCATTTCGCTGGCGCTCATGAATACCACTACCGATAACCAGGGCACGCACTGCTTCTTCCCGGTCGGAACGGAGTCGGTTTCTTACATCGCAGGCAACCGTAGCCTCGTGCAGCTGAACTCCGACGACCGCTGTCCGCGTAATGATCTCAACGAGGGTTTCACTGACGACGAACTGGACTTCGAAATCGCCCAGACTCTCCCCGCTGCCGACCGCCTGCGATTGGTCGCGCTCGATCGCACAACGTCGCTGGCTGCGGCGAAAACGCGCAACCTCCAACGCGAGCTGCGCATCGTGCAGGCGCTGCACCCCGACGACACCGATCGCATTACACAAGCGGAGCGCCGTGTCGAGTTGCAGCAGACTTTCGCGATTCAGGCGACCGCCGAAATCCAACGCGGAGAAGTCTCGGCGCCGCTTCGAAATCCCGCGGCGCTTGTTCTCTACGGGCGGATTGCGGGTCGCGACCACCTTGGAAAACCGGGCCTCATTGTCAGCGCGACCGGCAACGAAGGCCGCGCGGTCGCCTTCACCTGCACCGACGAAAATGGCAATTTCCGGCTCGATGTGCCCGCAAGCCAAATCAGCAACGGATCCCGGCCGGTCGTCACGCTGCTCGTCAGCGATTCACAGCAGGCAATCCTGTATCGCGGCACCGAAGTCTTTCCAGTGGAGGGCAACAAAGTCATCTACCGCGAGATCGTTCTTGGAGACGAACCCGGCAAGCCGACGCCCCAACCGCCTCCGCCGGTGCCGGAACAAATGATCGTGCCCGAGGTGGTCGGATTTAACCGTTCCTCCGCGATCGCGCTGCTGAAACGCACCGGGCTCCTCGCGGAGGAACAATCCATGCAGGTCGAGGCTGACAAAGTGGGTCTTGTCGTGGAACAGGATCCTAAAGCCGGAACATCGGCGGAAGCCGGCTCGGTGGTCACGATCACCGTCGGCATCGCCTCCGAAAGCGTCGCCGTTCCTGATGTGGTGGGCATCGCCTTCGCCGAGGCGACAGCATCCCTCAAACGCGCCCAGCTTCGCCTCGGCGCCGTCGAGCCGCCCAATCCCGGCAACGACGGCGTCGTTCTCGACCAGTCACCGAAGGCGGGCACGCAAGTGGCACGCAGTTCATTCGTGGACCTGAAAGTGCGGCCGCCCGTAACCGAGCCGCCAACTGTCGAAGTCCCTGACCTCGCTCGCCTGACTCTCGATGAGGCCAGCGAGAAACTTGAAGCGCAAAAGTTGAAGCTCGGCTCGGTCACAGCCAAGCCAACGACCGACAATCAGATCGGCCTTGTCCTCAGCCAAAATCCGAAAGCAGGGGAAAAGGTGGCACCCGGGAGTCAGGTCGATATCGTGATCGGCGAAAAAGAGGCCGGAAGTGCGGGTCCGACACGAACGGCCGCCGAAGCGATCAAACGCGCCGCCCGTGAACCGGATTTCGAGAAGGTCGGAGCCACCGAAGCGAAGCTGTTGCGAATCGCTGAGGACCAGAACCTGCAAAGCGAGGACGACCTGCGAAAAATCGCCGAAACCGACGAAGACGCCGAAGTGCGGGACCGCTTCAAACTGCGCAACATCGACCAGTCCCGCGCCCTCAAAGAAATCCTGCTCCGCGTGATCAAGCGTCGTTAAAGCGCTCCTAGAATGGGCCGAAACGGCACGGCTCACTGATTGACAGTACGCGCATTTGGAAGCCGGATCGGTAACATCAAATGAACCTTTCATTGTCACGACGACGTCGTCTGGGCGAAGCCGCACCCCGTCTGCACCATCGAAAAGTGCTGCCGCATGGGCTGCGCGCCGCCCCGTCGCTCACAGTAGCCACCTTGCATCCAGTCGTGCAGGCCAGGCTGAAAATCGGCGAGCCAAATGACCGATACGAGCAGGAGGCGGATCGGGTGGCTGATCACGTCATGCGGGTCGCCGATAGCGAGGTCGTGGGAGTGGCACCCCCACAATTACCGATGGAGAACGCGGCTCTTTCGATTCAACGGATGTGCTCTGAATGTGCAGCAGAACAGGAGAGATTGCAGCGCAAGTTAATTCCCGATGCTACTAACCCTTTGCAGATCTCCCCCTTAAAGAAGCCTATCACTGCACAGTTCTCTTGCTATAACCCAACCGCCAAAATCCAGCATCTTTGTCCTGACTGTGAACAGCAGGTACAGAGGCAACCAGTAGAAGAGGAAGAGGAGGAGGAGATGGTTCATAGGAAGACAATCTCCCCTTCCTCTCCCGCTGGACAACAAGGGCAAGAGACAACACAAAGCCCCATCCCATCGATCGTCCACGAAGTCCTTCATTTCCCTGGCGAGCCTCTGGACTCTAATACTCGCACTTTCATGGAGTCTCGCTTTGGCCATGGCTTCAGCCAAGTGCGCGTGCATACGGATGCGAAAGCGGTAGAGTCGGCGCGCGACGTGAATGCCCATGCCTACACCGTGGGACACAACGTCGTGTTTGGCGGGGGCCGGTTCGAGCCAGAGACATATGTAGGAAAACATCTCATCGCCCATGAGCTAACACATGTTATTCAACAAAGTAGCGCCGGCAACCAGGTTCAGTGTGAAGATGCTGCCGGGGGGTGTGCCGATGGGCTAACACCCATAGATACTGGAATGCTAGCAGAAGCACGGGTGGCGCAACACGAGGAGGTCAAGATGAATTGGCTGCCTCATCCTGAAATACCGCGAGCTGATAAAGGTAAAGATCGCAAGTATGTTGGGACTCTTTGCCCTCGAGAGGATGAGAATCGAACTTACGGCACACCTGATCTATATCACTACGAAAAGCCTTATTTTTTCATGGCCGAGATCAAACCCAGCAATCAATCGAATGAGGCAGAGGAAGACTATCAGCATTATGCCCGACGTATTAATGAGATGGTGAACCGCTTCCGGCCCAGAGGGATTTGCCCGGAGGAACCGGTGACAGCGAGGGACAAAGTGTTTAATTCAACTTTCCTTAAAAGCGATTTGGGCAATGACTATGATATATCACCATTCCCGGCTCCAGCCAGACTGGTCCCTGATCGCGACGTTAATGTGGGAAACTTCCCTGATGCTTCGTCTAACAAACAGTTGTTTTTTCGCAATCTCACTAATGGCGGGGTGATTTATTGGTGTGAGAAGCGAGAACCTTCCGGCGGAGAACCAGCACCAGCGACTGGGACTTCCCCAACAAAAGAAGGGTGTCCTAATCCGCTACCTCCACACATCAAAGTCAAAGAGATAAATGAAGACAGCCATTTTTGCTTTTACGTACTGGAAAGCAAAATAAGCATGGATGATTTTAATGCTGACGTCACGCTCAAACAGTTAGCCACAGATAAGGGTTGTATCCCATCCGGAATAGGGGAGAATGGAGAATTTCCTATGATTAGATGTAACAAAGAGCGATGATGGCACGGAACAAGGTGTTCAAACTGCGCAACATTGACCAAGCCCGTGCCCTCAAGGAAATCCTGCTGCGCGTGATCAAGCACGGCTAGGTCCAGGAGGGCTGTCGGCATGGCTTGTTTTAACAGGCTGCCACGGAGCAGCGAGCAGAGTCGTTGAGTGGAACATGCCGGAGTCAATGAAGCTCGGGTTGAGTCAACATTGCGGCCCGCGCGAAGCCGCGCTGCGTTTGCATCGCCGGAAGGTGAAATCGCGTCGGCCCCGCGCCGAACCTGGTCGGTCAATGCATCTGAAAGCGAAATTGGAACGGGACACCTTTCGAGTTTAGTCCCATAGGACTATATTTAGCTCGCTCGCGACTTCACTTTCGCGCAGGCCTGAATCAATGAAGCTTGCCTTTACACAGCGTCGCGGCAAGCGGGAAGCCGCACCGCGCTGGCGACACCGAAAGGTGGAGGCGCCCGGGCTGCGCGCTGCCCCGTCGCTGACGGTCGCCACGTTGCATCCAGTCGTGCAGGCCAAGCTGAAAATCAGTGCGCCTAATGACCCATACGAACAGGAGGCCAATCGCATTGCGGACATGGTGATGCGCTCGGATGGCGCGTCTCGCATTGCCCCATCGGCACCCCCGCCTGTCGTTCAACGGAAATGCGCCGCCTGCTCTAACGGCCATGGGCTTTGCCCCAAATGCGCCGAAGAGGAGCGCCTCCGAACCAAACTCTCCGCGGGCACAAACAATAAGTCGTTGCGACAGGCGGCGAATCCGACTTCCAATCAGGTCAAGGAAACGCCGGCGCCCTCGAGTGTAGACGCAGCACTGTCAATTACTGGAAGACCTCTGGACGCGACGCTGCGGCAGGATCTGGAACAGCGTTTCGGATATGACTTCTCGGGGGTGCGCGTGCACTCGGGCGCGGCGGCTGCGCGATCGGCGCAGGCCGTGAACGCCCGTGCCTATACGGTGGGTCAAGACATAGTGTTCGGTGCAGGCCGGTTCGCACCAGCGACACCCGATGGGCGACAATTGTTAGCACACGAACTGACGCACGTCATTCAGCAGTCCAACGGCAGAAAGAAGCTGCAACGCAAAATCGATTTTGAGTTCGATCTCAACTGGGGCATCGAAGGGGCGTCGCCGCCAACCGGAAGCCGTGCTGCGGTCGATGCCATTGCCGATGAGACCGTCCTAACCTCTCACGAACGACGAGGGCCTGCACCCGCCAGAGACCTGAAGGACGGATTCCAAGTCGTGATGGATGGCAACCGGATGGAGATCAATACGGCGCGGTTCGGAATTCGCCACGGTGGCCGTATGGAACTCACCAACACGATGACTAATATCCTCACGTTCGTGGACGATCTGAAAACGAGATGCGAAGCGGCAAGCCCAGTTACCGTGCCCACTCCGGCAGACCCACAACGACCGGGCGTGCCGCTTGGCAAGCCCCGCTTTTTCGATGCGCCATTTTCGGTGCCGCCCGGCCAACCCATGTTCCCACTTGGCGTCGGCAAGTATTTTCGCTCGACCTGCAGTGTCTCTGCCGCTCCTCAATGCACCATGGACGTGCCGCTCGCCGGGGTGAATCCTCTCGTGCGGGCAATCAAGAGCAGCAAGGGCCAGAGACCAGGCAGAGCGCTCACCGGACCGGACGCCCGGCGCGCAGGTGTTCGCTCCGACGCACTCTTCCATGCCCAAAGCAAAGTGAATGCGAGCAGGCGCCGCCATATCAGGCTGGGAACGCCCCTGTCAAATGGGATGACAGTTACAAATACTAACTTCTCCGACAATCTAACCGGTTTTATGATTCTCCTGGTCTCCTATTTGCGGTCGAGCGTTGTCATTGATCCTCGAGACTTCGAGGTGTTCGCCAAGGCCTATCCGCCAATTGTCGTTCACACGCACTTCCGGGACCTGTTCCATCGCGCGCTGAACGCGGATGAACGGATGGTATTCACCGAGCTCTTCGGCGATCCCGCAGCGCGCACGAACCTATACGCCATGGCGACGTCCTCGCCGGCCAGCGCGGGTTCCAAAGACCTGTTCCCGCCCAAGGCGCAGGCAAAGCAGATTGCCGAGTTCGGTCATAAGATCACCTGGGACGAGTTCGTGAACAGCACGCTGGCCGACACCCCGATTCTCAGCGCAGCGGGCGTCGAAGCGTTGCCGACTCCGCTTGCGACGGCAACCGCAGGCCCCCAGGAAGCCGGACCTGAAGGCGCGCGCGTTCCCGGCGCAAAGCTTGAGATGCGCCGCATCGGATTCAACTGGGTGCCATCGAGCGCGTGGCGCGGTTTGACGGACCGGCTGTTCACTCTAGCCCGCACATTGAACGGGGAGACTGGGCCGCTTTAAGATAACGTTTAAAGCGCAACGCGGCGGTCGCAGACCGCCGCTACAAATGAGCAGGAAAACGGCAACCTATTGCCTTAAGCAGCCCTCGCATTGGAACTTCAACCAAGCGACTAACACACGCACAGAATATGTCCCTAGAAAACTATGGAATCCTGAAAGGCCGCCCCATTGCCCAACGGCTAGGGGCCGGAGTTTCACCCCACTATCAAGTGCATCTGGTCGATGACGATGACGACTACCGCATCGCGATCAATGTGAAGTCGAAAAAGTCACCTTCGGAACTTCTCTACCTGATTGTCGAGAACTACACGCATCCCCTCGTCGATGAATTGAAGGATCTGCCGGCCGGTTTCACCCGAATCCAGAGTAAGCCGGGAGGCCTGGCGCTGGACTATATTCGTGCCAATCTTTTCCGACCGCAGCTGATGGTGCCGCTGCCTTTTGAGGTTCCTGGACCTAACAACGATTTGAATGAGAAGATCGACTTTCACGTCCAGCGGGCATTGGCCGAGGAAGATGCGATGATCTATGCCTTCGGCGAACGCTGGGGACCGGAGCCCATTACCCGGGATAAGTATTTCGGTTTTAAGCCCGGCAACGGCATTCACGATATTCACATGAATCAGGGCAACGTCCCGGAATTCAAGAAGGACGACGGCGCCTGGCAGGACGGCGGGCTGTTGATCCATCTGCCCTCCGAAGACCGCTGGGTGGCAGTGTTTTTGGCTTTTCAGTCCCAGTGCTGGCATACGGACGACGTCACGGGTCATTGCATCGGCGAACCCGAACAACCCGCGGAAGACAAGAGCGTCATGATCATCGCCGCCACCGTAAACCCCGCCGGAGACGACCCCGGAAGGGAGCGGGTCCTGCTGTTGAATACTCTCGCAACCGCCGTAAACCTCGACGGCTGGGCTCTGGCAGACAAAAACAAAGTGCGTCACCCGCTGGCTGGCGTCAGGCTGGGGCCTGGCTCCGTCGCGGAGCTAACCCTGCCCGGCACCACGATCCAGTTGAGCAATCAGGGCGGAATCATAACGCTCTTAAACCGCCAGGGACTCAAAGTTCATGGCGTGCAGTACACCAAGGAGGACGTCTCCGAGCAGGGGCGGACGATTGTGTTTTAAATGGCGGATTTGACTGCCGCCGTCCGCGGTTCGGAACCATTCAACTTCCGTCATGACATTCGCGACGCTGCAAAACTCGGGCCGCACGAAACGGTTGCCCAACGCGAAAAAGCACACTCCGCGACTTTCAGCGCAGGCGACCGAGGTCGAATTCCCGATCATACAGGCGAAGCTGAGAATTGGTGCGCCCAACGATCGATACGAACAGGAGGCCGACCGGGTCGCCGAACAGGTCATGCGGATGCCTGATTCAGAACCAGAAGCGACCTTCCCCTCGGCTCATCCCGCGAGCCCGCCAAGGGTGCAGCGCAAATGCACCGCGTGCAGCGTCAGCGGCAAGCTCTGCCCAGACTGCGAAAAGGAGTTACAGCGCCAGCCCGACGACAAGCAGGAAGAGGAGAGTGAAATCCATCCGGTTCGGACGATCGCCACGGACGAAGACCTGCTCCTGGCTGCCAAGGCCGATAGCCCGTCGCGAGTGCCTATGCGCACTGAAACGGTGGACGGGATCGCTGCTCTGCGAGGCGGAGGCCGGCCCCTGCCCCCGGAGGAGAGGAATTTCATGGAGCTCCGTTTCGGACGGGACTTCGGCAACGTCCGGATTCATACGGGACCCCGAGCGGAATCGCTCGCGCGCCAAATACGTGCCCAGGCGTTCACGCTGGGTGATGACATCGCCTTTGGCGCGGGCCGTTTTCAGCCCGAACAAGAGACTGGCCGCCGGTTGCTCGCCCACGAACTTACGCACACCATCCAACAGTCCGGTGCGGCGGCTCGGCTGGGTGGGCAGCGGCTGATCCAGCGCGCCGTTTGCGAAAACGTCCCGCCCCCATCAGGCATGACGTGCCTACCGGGGCTTGTTTCATCGGGTGCTCCCACAGTGGAGACCATTCAGTTCGGGTTGAACGGCTCGACCCTATCTCCTACCGATGAGTCAACGCTCGAAAGTTTCCTCCAGCGCTGGCACAATGCAGGCGCGACCGATCCCGTCCGGGTTGACGGTTTCGCTAGTTGCGACGGCAAAGCCGATGCAAACTGGATGCTCTCTTGCGCACGGGCTGATGCCGTCGCCGCCGTGCTCATCGCGCCTCCCTCGGGCACCCGAGGCGTGCCTCCCGCAATGCTGGAAGTTTTCGCAAATGGTGAAACGGACCAGTTCTCGACGAACAGGGTCGTAACTATCAGCACGAACACTCCCCTCGGGCCGCCCGTGTCTCGCGAGCCCTCGATTCTCTCCTGGTCCACCCACAGTAGCTCGGGAACTACCGCGGCGGACAATTGTTGCACTCTCTGTCCCCAGAACGTCGGTGTCGGCGCCGTGGCAGGATGGCTCGGCAATGGCATCGAGCATCAGGCGCTCATCCTGGACCATGATCCAGCCTACAGTTATGATGTGAAGCGGACCATGGACCATCGGGTTTGGCAGCGGAGAACCGTTTTCGGCGTAGGATTCTGGGCGAACATCGCAAGCCAGCCGGCAGGTACCCCGGATGACTCCCACGATCAGGATGAATGCCTGACGCCAGTCCTTCCTGTTGCAGGCAACCCCTACGTCTATGTTTGGGACGGTCCCGGCTTCATGCCGCCTTCTCCGGGTGACACCTCCACCGATTATGTGAACATCACGAACTTTACTGAGTTCGTGCGGATCACCCGCCCGGATGGCACCACCTACGATGATCCATTGACGCACGATTGGCACACGAAGACATGGATTTCGAGAGCCGGCGCCGTTTGGTCTGTGGATGTCGTCCAGAGCAGCATTGGCACAGGCCATCTCGGGAGTCTCAATCCATGACTTACGTTCGTCCGTGTTGAGCAAAAACACTGAAACATCACGGTGGCACTCGCGACCAACCAATTCGTCCGAGATGAAACTGGCGATGAAACTCACCTCCCTTCAGAAATCGAAATGTCGCAAGCCCCGGTGCGCAGCCGCAAAGCGCAAGCCACGGCGCCCGGCAAGTGGCCCGGCGCTCTCGCACCCGATCGTTCAGGCCAAGCTCCGCATCGGCGCCTCAAACGATCGATTCGAACAGGAGGCAGATCGCATGGCGGACGCCGTCATGAAAACTCCAAAGCCCGTGAGCGACTCCGCCCCTGCCTTTGAAGCCAGCTCCGCTTGCGGCACGGTCCAACGCAAGTGTGCAGCTTGTTCCAGCGCTGGTGGCCTCTGCCCGGAGTGTGCCGAGGAGGAGAAAGTACGGCGGCAGCCAAACGAGGAGGAAGAGGAAGAAGAGGAGGAACTGCAAGCCAAGGCGGCGCCCGGAAAAGCACCCCGACTGGACCCGAGCGCCGAGGCGCAAATCCACGCTCTCCGCGGCTGCGGCCAGCCCTTGCCTCAATCTGAGCGCCTTTTCTTTGAGCCACGCTTCAGGACCGACTTCTCCCAGGTTCGCCTGCACATAGGTGCGGCCGCGTCTGCCGCCGCGAGGGCAGTGAGCGCTCGGGCCTTTGCTACAGGCAGCGATATCGCCTTTGCGCATGGCCAGTACGCGCCGGAGACATCGTTGGGTCGGCGGCTGCTCGCCCACGAACTGGCACACGTCGTACAGCAACGGAGGAGCCGTCACTCCCTCGGCGGGCACACGCTCCAGCGCCAGGAGCCGACCCCAACCCAAACTCCACTGCAAAAGCTGGATGCCGATTTGGCTTCGTCATGGACGCTCGATTCCACACTGCTTAGCGACCTTGCCGCGCTTTCCAGCGCCGAGAGAGCTGTCGTCCTTACGGGAACCAAATACCGCGACCAGCTCATCGAGCGCCTGGACACAGACGACCTCCGGACCGCCCTGACGACTCTCGACGCGGATTACATGACGTGGCGCGACTGGCTCACGGCGGCCGGTGTCACGCTCTTCAGCGTGGTTCCGGTTCCCGAATTTTTGCGGAGTACTCCGGACGGCACTCTGGATGTCGAGCTCGAGAAACGCATGATGAACATGTGTCGCTACCTGATCCTCAACGAAGGAGTGACGGACAATATCAGGTTGGACCAGGGTGCTCGCTCGAAGAAGCAAGCACACATCAAGAGCACGACCTATCACATCATCAAAGGACGTGTGACTCTCAAGGACCTCCAGGCGCTGCTTGCACCAGCGACCAAGCCAAAACAGAAACCGAAGACTCATACCGCACAGCCCGGTGATTCCCTCTCCCTTATTGCGGGTTATCCCAACCCTGGCTGGCAGGACCGCCTCGCACAACTGATCGCGGCCAATCCGGACCTCCCAAATATTAAGAACCGGACACCGGACGATCCCCGCTACGGATGGCTGGACATCGGTGACGTTATCACCATCCCGTGGGAGGCGGGCGGCGAGGAGAATGTTCCCGATCCGACAGCTCCGCTCGAAGTTCGCGATCTGGATAACAATCTGTGGTACGTCGCGGGCTGGGCCCAGGAGGAAACAAACGCCCAGGCCCGCAAGAACCGTGGCCTCAAGCCGGGAGAAGATCCCTCTCTGGCCTATGAAGGATATGGCATCAGTGAAAAGGAGCGTTTGCCGAACTCGCTAGATCCGACGCACCCTCCCATATCGGAACACGTCTTCGGCCTGGCCATGGATGTGCGGATTCCCTGGAGCGAAAAAACCTGGAGAGGAAATCCCGATTTCTGGGCCGACAGCGTGGCGGAAACGATCAAAAGCTTCCAGCTGCAGCGTCCCATCGACGCGAGCAATCCCTACGGTCCCTCCGAGGCGGAGCCCTGGCACTTCGAGAAATTGTGAACCGCTTCGCGACCAAAGCTGTCGTACCGTTTAGGGCGTTCGATGCATCAATCGGCGGACAGCATTGCTCAGTAGTCCGGATCCAGGAACCGGCACAAATTAACTGAAATTAGGATGCAGGTAACGAGACAACTCGACGGCCCGCGTAAGGTTCCGGTCTACACGATCCGGCGAAAGGGGACGACTTCCACTGCCCGGTCGTTGCCATCGACCGTGAGTGCTGCGGTCATGCATCCGGCCGTCCACGCCCGGCTGCGAATCGGTGACCGTCACGATCCTCACGAACAAGAGGCCGACCGTGTCGCCGATGCGGTCATGCGGATGCCGCGACGCGGCGCTGGCATTCCGGCGAGTTCACGGACACTGCCGAACGCGACCGCCAGCAGAGCGGGCGACAGGATTCAGTCCCTTCACGGCCGAGGCCAGCCGCTCCCTCAACCCTTGGGGGATTTCTTCAGCCCGAGGTTTGGCCAGGACTTCAGCCACGTTCGCATCCACACCGACGAAGATGCGGTAGACCTGGCGGAAGCGATTCAAGCGCGGGCTTTTGCCGTCGGACCGGACATTGTCTTCGGCGCGGGCGAGTTCGCGCCCGGCACTAGCAGTGGGCGAAAACTCATGGCTCACGAATTGGCCCACGTCGTGCAGCATGATGACGGCACGGCCCAATCTTCCCCGGAGTTGATCCAGCGGCAGCCCAAGACAGATACCCCTGAGTTCCCGGATTTTCCTAATCTCGCATTGAAGCTTGAGGACGACATCGGCCAGAACTTGTTTGATTACGGACACCACTTTTACCGGCTCGCGACGCTCTATCCGGATCGGCCCGAACTCTTGCAAGAAGCCTTCGGCCGGTACGCCCTGGGCGCGAACGTGCTCGAGACTGGCTTCCGGTTCCTCGGGCTCGATCGAACCATGGCGAGCCGTTTCGCCCTCGGATCAGGCATCCTTTTCAAAGGCCTCACCTTCGCGACGAAAGGTGAAGTCGTGCTCGATTTTCAATTCGATATCGGCCACGGACTGAAGCTCGAGACGAATTTCAATCTGGGTGTGAACCCCGACGACGTCACCCAGGTCCGGAAGGCTGATGTGGGGATTGGAGTCGTCGGACATTTTTGAAAACCGTGATTCTGGCTCCTCTCCAACGCCGGGGTCCTCACTTCGACCATGGGGCGAAGCTGCGGAAGCCGGTGACGCTCGCATACACCCTCGCCGCTGCTCATCCCAAACCGCACCCGATCGTGCAAGCGAAGCTCAAAATCGGGGCGCCCAATGACCGCTACGAACAGGAAGCCGACCTAATGGCAGATCGTATTTGCAGGTCGGCGGAATCGTTTGGCATTCGCGACGGACGTTCAGCCGCGCACGACCCGACGAACTCTCGCCTGAGTGGTGGAGGAACGTTCTTGTCTACCCAGGATCGGACCTTCTTCGAGCCGCGCTTCGGAGCGGATTTTTCAAACGTATGCATCCACGTCGGTGCCGAGGCCACGCAGATGGCGGACGCGCTCCATGCGCGCGCGTTCACTGTCGGCCGGGATATCGTATTCGGTGCAGGGGAGCAGCCGTCCGGAGATCGCAAACTGCTGGCGCACGAACTTACCCATGTTGTTCAACAAACGAAGGGCGTCGGCCCTGAGTTGCAGCGCCAACCGAAGCCTGAGCCGAAGGATCGGCTTGAAACGCTCAAGGAGAAAGTCGGCCGCGGTGAAAAGCTCACCGAGGAAGAGATCGACTATATGACGCAGCGTCTCGGAAAAGAAATCGTGGACCAGCTGTTAGGAAACGTTGGTCAGATCGGCATCGACTATAGCTCGTCGCGCCCTCCACAGGATCTCAGCAGACGATTTCGCGGACGACTGGAGTTGCGCCTCACTGGAATCGTGGGAGCGGTCGCCTCCAGCCTGGAAGGTGAAGCGACGGCCGACATCGATATCGTGGCGAAGGTTGCCGAAGAAAAAGCGGTCATCACGATTGCGCCACCCGCGGAAGATAACCGTATGGCCGCGATGATTCGTCAACAACTCTTTCCCAACGATAATCCGCGAATATTCGACTTTAAGTTACCGAAGAAATACATAGGCTACGCCAACGCTATCTCGCTGCTCGCGCCGGTCACCATTTCGCTAGTCGGAAAGAAAACCAAGTCTTCGGGCGCGATGGTCGTAATCAAGCACGAATCGGTTCCCGACGGCGTGGAACTGCTAATCACCCTGGCGCCATCCGCCCGGGCCACGAGTGTCGAAGAAACGAAGCGGGACTTGCCCGGCAACTATTGGACGCTCACGCCCAACCCGCGCATTTTCGCCACCGCCGGATACCAGGGATTTGCGGGAAAGCCTTCCTTTGTTACGACGATCGGCGCCGACTTCCCTCTCTCCTACGATACGAGCAATCCCCTCATTTACGGCGGACTCGGCGTGCGCGGGTCGCTCGATACAAGCCGTTTCGGCCGCGTGGGTGGAAATGTCTTCCTTGGCCTGAATCTCGACCCTCTCTCTCTCCAAGCCGGCCTCGGTGCCGGCGCTGCATTTCTGCCCACCCCGATCCAGACGCCCGATGGACCAGCGCAAACACTGGTCTATTTCGAGGCCGAAGGCGTGGCGGCTTACCGGATCGTAAGCAACCTGGAGTTGATGTTGACTCTGACCGCCGGAGGCGGAAAGAAAGGGCCAGGCTACGGTGCAGCGCAGCTGGGAGTGGCCTATCGCTTTTAACCAATGACGCGCTGATTGGGATTTCACGTTGACCATTTCCCATGTTGCTCTCATCCGCAACTCGCTACGCACTACATACCCAGCTGGCGGGACAGACCGCGAAGGACGAGACGGACGGCTACCGTGGGATCGACGGTGGTCAGTAACTGGCGGTTTTCGTCGTCGCACAATCCGTTTTGAAGGAAAGCAGTGGGCCGAGAGCTGGCGCTCCCAAGCTCTTCTTTAGCAATTCATACTCTAGCAAATTCCAGTGGAATCGTTCGAAATCACATCAGCGCCAGTGCCTCATTTATATTCTTTTCCCGCCCGCGGATGATCGATGTGCCGGCGTGAATGTACCTCGTGCCGGCCATAAGCGCAGAGAGCGGCATATCCGACTTGAATCCGCCGAGGAGCTGGTCGAAGGGAACAGATCGATTGCGATAGGTCGCGCTGTAAAAATAGCCGTGCACCACTCCGGCAAGGAGCCGTGCATCGCGCGCGCCGTTGCCCGCAATGCCTTCGGTGCGGAACAGGTCGCGATACAGATGGCGCAGGCCAACAGCTGTCACGTCCTTGTTTTTCAAATTGCCGAGATAAAGAAAGAAATGCTCGATGTTGCGCGCGAGCGGCATTGGTTTATTCCAGACAGGCGCATCAGGACCGTTCCAGAATCGCACATTCTCCGGCAACGGCAGCAGTCCGCGCTCTCCTTCCGAGTGCCGGTGGTCGGGATCGACCAATCCATTCGTTTTCAGTCCCGCCTCGCAATAAAGCAACACCCAAGCGTCTTCTTTGGTTAGGGGTAGAAAATCCGCGCCATACTTCGCCTTTAACGTCGCATTGACGGCCTGAATAATGCCCAGCAACGCCGCTTCGTTCTTCGCGAGGAACTTTTCCTTGGTCATGCCATCCGCGATTAGATCGAACGTCGTTCCCGGCTCCGTGTGGCTTTCAATGACGTGTCCGGATGTGGCGGTTTCGGGCGGTTGCGACAGCGTCGCCGCATAGTCGTCGATAGCTCCGGCGTAGGCGCCGGCGAGCGCGTCCTTCCGCTCCGTCGCAATGCGGAGATCGTTTGGGTTCGTGATGAAAAACGGCTCGCCAATGACGATGGGCGCTTTCGTGTTGAATAATTGCGATCCGCCACGCTCGCTGGAGGTGCGTCCGCTAATTTTTAAGTCGTCAAGTCCCAGGGCTTCAAGGAATCGGGCTTGCAACAGATTTGCCAGCTTCTTGCCCCGCTTTGATGTCTGGTAATAAAGCACTTGCGTTCCCGAGGCAGTCGACCCATTGCCGTTGGCGTGAAGGCTCACGACGAATGCCGGGTTCAACCGGTTCGTTTCCAAAGGGAGCTTCTGATAGCCGTCCGGCGAATCGGGACGATGAATGGTGATCACCTCGGCGTTTTTCACCAGAACCCCAATCCGCTTCGCCAGATCCGAATTAAAGACGAACTCCGAGACGTTTTCTCCATCGAGTGTTCCGACAGCACCTGGAGCAGACGGCTGGTGTCCGATGTCAATCACGCACAATGGCCTCGGCCCCGATGGCGCAACATACAAAGGATCGGAAGCCGGAGGCGGCGGCTCGTCTCCGATCAACTCGTCGCGGACCTCCCGCGCGATCCCCAAAACCTGCTCGCGAATGCCCCGCTGCGGCTCAAGCAATTTGGAAAGCAACGCGGAAGCAATGGGAGGCACCCCTTCCACCAGCGAACTAACCCGGATCACGTCGTCCACGGCATTTCCTTTGATGACCGCAAACTGTCCTTCGCGCTCACGAGCCGAGGCAAAGGGCTTTTTCTTCGGATCGCCCGATTCGTTGGGTTTACTGGAGGAAAGAAAAAAGTCGCCATCCACGGTACGGAAGAGGCAGTTCGGCAGAATCCGCCCGAAATGAGTCGCCTCCCTGGCTGGAATCAGAGAATCCGGCTCCTCTTGCTCCGAGGAATCGCCCTCCGCATGCTCCGGTTTATCTTCGGTCTCCGCGCCAGGAGCCGTTCCTTCTTCTCCGCCAGGCACGACAGAATCCTCGTTTCCGGCATGGAGTGCCTTAAGTCGTGCCCGAAACTCGGGCATCGTCCTCGATAACGCGCCACCGGGATCGTTTTTGCGCCCTGGCGAAACTTCGTCATGCCCGAGGACAAAATCGAACTGAAAAATGTCTGGTTCCTCCCGCTTCAACCACAGCAACAACTCCTCCAGAGATTTTTCCTGCTCGGTGGAATAACGGAGATACCAACCCGCTTCGCAGTTGTCCTTCCGCTCCACGAACCGGACGAGATCGCGCTGGTAATCGCGGGCGGGATTCGGCACGCCGCGGGGAACGGCCTCGCGATTTTTCCGGTAATATTCAGGATCGTTAAACCAGGGCCGGAACGTGTTTTCGTCCAACTGCCGCAGCTTGCCTGCGTTGCAAACTTCCACGCCCACCAGGAATTGGCTGACACCGCTTCCCAGCCTCGGATACGCGCTTTTTCCGGCGTGGTATCCCCACTCGTCGAGATCGAAATTCTGAAAGACATCGCCATTGGGCGCGATGACGAAGAAACAATACCCATTCCCGATGCCGCCCTCGACCGTGTTGACAGCATTTGGACCGCCCGCAGTGAAATGAACAATGGCGCCTCGCGGAAAACCGCCGGCATATCGTCCCCGGGTCTTCATACGGCCGGAAACGTTCTGTTTGGCCTTGGGGTAACGCTGACTCATTGGGGGGTGCCTTTTGACGTGGCCGAGTGGAAGTCGCTACGCTAATACTGGAGCGTCAGAGCTAAAGGGCAACGCACGCCCCAAAAGCCTCAAACCCGCTCCAACATTTCCTCCTGCCATTGCCGTGAATTAACGGGAAAATCGTAGCGCAAACAATCTGCCACCGCAAGAATGTTCTAGCGGCCATCAGCTGGCGAGTTCTACGCCGGAGGGACAGGCCGCAAGTCGCAAGCAGCGGTAAGCACTACGGCAAATACGTCTGTGCGCTTTCTATCTTGCCGGGACAGTGCCGAAATGAGCGAGGTGCGAGGCGTATCCGGCTTCATCGTGGAGCATGGCTTCGATGGTGGCAATCAACGGCGGCGCTGTCGCGAGACCAGAAAAGACCGCTTTGTCGCCGACGCTACTCTCCAAGACAAATGTGGGACGCTGCGAAACCTGCAACGCGTGAAATTCAGCCGTCGTCGCGCGTGCGCGGGCCTCGATTTCGGCAGACTTTGCGCGCGCCAGCAGGTCAGCGGCATTCAGGTTGGCTGCCGCGGCGGCGATTTTTGCAGAGACTTCCCAATCCCCGACTTTCTCCCCAGCGATCAAAGCTGCTTCGCTGATGGCTTTCCGCACTTCATCACCGGTCACGCCGAAATCCTTCGCCGCTTCCGCAACAAGATTCGGCGCGAGATATTCCTTTAAAGCCGGGTCAAACCAACCCGAATTCAGCTTGAACGGCGACCGAACCATCGTCCCGCTGCGGCGGTAGAACCATTCACATTGTTCACGGGAAACAGGCAATCCAGACGGGTCCATCAAGGCCAGTTTCCAGTCAAATTCAGCGACGCCAGCAAAACGCTTTTTTAGCTCCCCATACGCCGGTTCAGCCCAAAAACACCACGACGAAATGATTTCTAGATAGTAAGTGATTCGAATGGACATGGGCCGACATTCTTCGATGGCGCCAAGATTCTGTCCAATCTGGAAAACGGATCACTCCCATCAGCCAAATCGATCATCGCCGCGAAAGCTGGCCCGCAGAATTCTCTCTACCCGATCTTGATCAACGCGACGGTCGTGTTGTCCTGGTAACGCTTCCCTTTGGCAGTGACAGCGGCGAGCAAATCCGCTGTAATTCGGGCAGCGGAACGGTTCTTGCCCCTCTTGCAGCAGGCGACAATTTCTTCATCAGACAAGGTTAGCAAGCCGTCGCTGGCCGCAATCACGAGATCACCAAATTGCAGGGGCCGCATTTTGCGCGGGGCATCGACCAGGGGAATGCGCTCGCCTGTGAGAGCGGAAAGCAGGACATTGCGGGAAAGTTTAAAACCAGCCGGAAGACTGGCCGCCGAGTGATCGGCATTCAGGCGCTCGAGTGCGTTCCTCCGAAATAGATACAAAGGAGAATCACCAACACTGATCCAGCAGAGTCCCTCATTTTTAACGTGAACCGCCACCAGAGTAGTCCCCATCCCAGTAAAATTGCGCGGATCGGCATCCACAGCCGCGCCGACCTGGCGGTTGGCGAGTTTGAGTCCTGCAGAAAGCCGCGCCGCCTCGGATCCCTCGGCATGCTCAAACCCTTCCAGAAAACCTTCCACCGCCACCTTGCTGGCGACCTGTCCGGCAGCGTGGCCGCCCACACCATCAGCGACTACGGCAAGAACCGAACCATCGTCTGGTTGTTTGAATGCGTAAAAATCCTCCTGGTTTGCCCGGTTTCCCTGCATCTGCCAGCCCGCAAAATCCTCTTTAGTGTGCATCGACTATTCCTCGATCGGGTCCAGGGCAGCCGGGGCAAAATGTAGAGGCGCAATCCGGCAAACCATTCGCATCAGTCCCCACGGTTTACGGTCTTTTCCTCTGGAAAAAGCGGAGTCGTCGTAACTCGAAGTGATTGGATTGAGATCTGGCCGGCCCGCAGGATTCATACCGGCGCCATCGTAAGACGAGTTCAGCGTCCAGGTCCATCCTGAATCCAAAAGCCAAAAGGATTTTACGAACGGTAAATTGCCACTTTTCAGCAAGCGCAGGTCTGCCATAGGAGTTTGAGATGGACGATTCCACAAAAACTTTCCTTCTCGACCTCCTTGAAACACCGAGTCCGACCGGGTTTGAACTCGCAGGCCAGGCAAAATGGGCGACGTATTTACGGACCATGGCTGATTCGGTGGAAAATGACGCTTACGGGACAGCCTGGGCGACACTTCAAGGCCGATCGGCAAAACCCAAAAAGGTGATGCTGGAGGCGCATGCGGACGAAATCGGGTTCATCATCAAACAGATCACGAAGGAAGGCTTTCTGAGGCTGGATCGTTCGGGCGGCTCAGATATCGCGACAGCGCGTGGACGGCGACTGAAAATTCTCGGAGACCATGGCCCGGTAAGGGGAATCATCGGAAACACAGCGATTCATTTGCGACGAGACAGCCTCGCGGACGAAAAGGCCCCTAAAATTCACGAGTTATATGTGGACGTCGGGGCGTCGAATGCCGATGAAGTGCGGGCGCTCGGATTGCGCGTGGGACATCCAGCTGTTTACGCGGACGGCGCGTCATTTTTTGGGAAAAATCTGCTGACGGGACGCGCACTGGATAACCGGCTCGGCGGATTCATTTTGTCGCAAGTCATCGCACGGCTCGCACAGAAACGTGATTCGTTGCGGGCAACCGTTCATGCCGTAAATGCCGTGCAGGAAGAAATCGGGGGCAACGGTGCAAAAATGGTCGCGCACCGGCTCGCCCCGGACGTGTGCGTCGTGCTGGATGTGACGCACGCGACCGACACTCCTGGGATCGACCAAGCCGTACATGGGGAAGTAACACTCGGCGGCGGTCCAAGTCTCACGCACGGAACGGCCAATCATCCGCTGGTCATCAAACGTCTCGCTGAATGCGCCGAAGCAGCGGGAATTCCAATTCAGCACGAAAGCAGCAGCCGTTATTCGGGCACGGATACGGATGTGATTTTTACCGTCGGAAGCGGGATTCCGAGCGGATTAGTGAGTTTGCCACTCAGATACATGCATAGCGTCATCGAAATGGCGAACCTGGACGACGTCGAGCGAGTCATCTCGCTGCTGGTCGCATTCGTAGAATCCGTGACCGATGAAGACGATTTCTCGGCGAAAGTCTGAGGTAGACAACGCGAGGGGCGTAAAACATAGTATTACGCAATGATCAAAACTATCACCAAAATCGGCAACTCGCAGGGGATCATCTTCGATTCCGCATTTATGGATATGGCTCGCCTGAAGGTCGGCGACCCATTGAGTGTTACAATCCACCCAGGCGGAGGCATTATCCTTGAGCCTGTTACCAATGGACCATCCCGGGAAGAAGTTAGTGCCGTCATCCAGAAGACGGTCAAGGATTACGCCAAAACACTTCGCAAACTTTCGTGAGTGCAACTCCGGACGACTGCTTCCATTTGTCAAAAGGCATCGTTCTGGAAATTCACGAGGCAGTTTTAAAGGAATTTGGCGGCTTGGAAGGCATCGCGGACGAGCGGCTACTCGAATCGGCCATTGCTGCACCACAGGCCAGTTTCGGAGGAAAATCCCCGTATAGGGACATTGTGGAAGTCGCGGCCGCATACCTCTATTTCATTTGCCGGAACCACGCTTTTCTCGATGGAAACAAGCGGACGGCCATGGCGGCAGCGATCGTTTTCCTACGGCTAAACGGTATTGAGCCTGAGCCTGATAGCGACGACTGGGAAACCCTTGTCCTCGACGTTGCCGCGAGCAGGCTGGATCGTGGGCAAACCACCGAACGCCTGCGCGAACTAGTCAGGCTGCCTGAGTGAAAATGTAAAAAATCTCCGGATAACTCCCCTTGCGCGTCGAAAAAAGTCCGTCATATTTGCGAACTCTAAATTTATGGCAACAACAGCAACCCAAGATCTGACACCGTTTCAGTTGCACAGCAACGATACCGGCAGCGCTGATGTTCAGATCGCCCTCATTACTGCACGGATCAATCACCTGACCGAGCACCTCAAGGGCCACGTCAAAGACCATCACTCCCGTCGCGGACTTCTCAAACTCGTAGCCCAACGTCGTAGCCTGCTCGATTATCTCAAAAGAACTTCCGGTGAACGGTACAAAACCGTCATCGAAAAGCTCAGTCTCCGTAAGTAACCAGAGCTCCGCACGAGCGGAGAATTACAATTTTTTTGATGTGCCCACCCTTCCAATTCCGATTGGCGGGGTGGCTTCGTAGTAACCCACCAACCAACCGGCATTTCCCGTTTTTCAGCGCCTTGAACCCCAGTTTTCAGCCTCGCCGCACGATGCGCGGGGTTGAAATCTGCGTTTCAGGGCCCGGAACGGGGATGTCATTTCCCTAATTAGATACATGTCTCATTCTGTTTCCGCCCTCGTCGGGCAAAACCCCATTACGTTCGAAACCGGCAAAATCGCCAAACTCTCGGACGGCGCCGTCATCGTCCGTAGCGGCGACACGATCGTCCTCGTCTCGGCCGTTTCAGCCACCACCATTAAGGAAGGTCAGGACTTTTTCCCGCTGACCGTCGATTACCGCGAAAAAGCAGCAGCAGTCGGCAAATTCCCCGGCGGATATTTCAAACGCGAAGGTCGTCCTTCGGAAAAAGAAATCCTCACCGCGCGCATGACCGATCGTCCGTTGCGGCCACTGTTTCCGAAGAACTATTTTTACGACACCCAAGTCATCAGCATTCTGCTAAGCGCAGACGGCGAAATTGATCCCGATATTTTGAGCATCAACGGCGCTTCCGCCGCGCTCGCCGTGTCGGACATTCCGTTCGCGGGACCAGTCGGCGCCGTGCGCGTAGGCCGCATCGGCGGCGAATTCGTCGTCAATCCGACGCATTCGCAGCTCGTGGAGAGTGATCTCGACCTCGTTTATGTCGGCACACGCAATGACGTCATCATGATCGAAGGCTCGGCCCTCGAATTGCCGGAGGACGACTTCATCAACGCCCTTGAATTCGCGCACAAGGAAGCAATCAAAGTCATCGAGGCGCAGGACGAGTTGGCCCGCATCGCAGGCAAGCCGAAACGCCGGGTGGCCCTCCTTGAAGTGAAGGATGAACTCCTCGAAATCGCCTTCCAGGTCGCCGGCGATCGTATCGAAGCTGCTCTTTACACGCCGAGCAAGGTTGCCCGCAGCAAAGCGGTCGATGCGTTGCGCAGCGAGGTCAAGGTAGCAGTTCTCGAAAAATTCCCCGAAGCGACGCCATTCGAGATCTCTCAGGCGTTCGATTACCTGCAGAAGAAAGCCTTCCGTCGCTCGATTCTGGATCGCCGCAGTCGTTGCGACGGCCGCGATCTGCACACCCTGCGTCCGCTTTCCGCGGAAGCCGGCATACTCCCGCGTTCTCACGGCTCCGCGCTTTTCCAGCGCGGCGAAACCCAGGCGATCGCTCTCGCCACGCTTGCTCCGACCGACGAAGCCCAGCTCCTCGACGGTTATACCGGTGGCGAGCAATCAAAACGTTTCATTCTGCATTACAACTTCCCGCCATTCTCCGTCGGTGAAACCGGCCGCACCGGCAGCACCAGCCGCCGCGAAATCGGCCATGGCGCCCTCGCCGAGCGTTCCATTGCTCCAGTCATTCCGGCGGTCGAAGATTTCCCTTACGCCATCCGCGTGAGCAGCGAAGTCACCGAATCGAATGGCTCCACGTCGATGGCCTCCGTTTGTTCGGGTGTCATGGCGCTCATGGATGCGGGCGTTCCGCTCAAAAAACCGGTTGCCGGCATTTCCGTTGGGCTTGTCACCGAATACAACGGTGATGCGCTTGAGCGTTACACCACACTGCTCGACATCATTGGCTCCGAAGACCACTTCGGCGACATGGACTTCAAACTTTGCGGCACGGACACGGGAGTCACGGGCTTCCAGCTCGATCTCAAACTTCCGGGTGTCAGCCACAAGATCCTCACTGAAGCCATTCTTGAGGCGAAAGACGCTCGTGGAAAAGTCCTTGAAGTCATGGCGTCCGCGATCGCCTCGCCCCGCGCCGAACTCAGCCCGTATGCCCCGCGCATCGAGACCATCAAGATCGATCCGGACAAGATCGGTCTCCTCATCGGGCCCGGCGGCAAAACGATTAAGGGCATCGTTGCCGAGACTGGCGCCGAGATCAACATCGACGACGACGGCTCCGTGCACATTTACTCGAACAACGGTGAAAGCCTGAAGCGCGCCAAGGAAATCATCACGGGCATGACCAAGGAAATCGCCGTTGGTGAGACCTACCAAGGCCGCGTCGTTTCCATTAAAGAATTCGGCGCCTTTGTTGAAGTTCTGCCGGGCAAGGATGGCCTCTGCCACATTTCCGAATTGGCCGATTTCCGGGTCAAGAAGACCGAGGACGTCGTCAATGTCGGCGACGTGATCTGGGTGAAATGCATCGGCATCGACGACAAGGGCCGCGTGAAATTGAGTCGCAAGGCCGCTATGAAAGATCGCAACGAAGTCGCTGCGGCAGAAGTCGGAGCGTAAAAACGCTGCGGGATTAAAAAAAAACGAAAAGGCGCGCCAACACGGCGCGCTTTTTTTGCTTTGTCGAAGAGGCGTCCTGCCTCTTTTTCTTTTTCCATGCTCAGGAACCTGATCATCGCCACACTCGTCGTCCTTCTCATGGGCTGCGCCGGTCACCAATATCGCGGCTACCAAACGCGGGGGTATACCATTCGCGGCATTCGTTACCATCCCATGCAGCCCGCTGTCGCCGTCGGATACGCGGAAGAGGGCATGGCTTCCCATTACAAGGAGGGATGGTTTCTTTTTCCCGGCAAGACTTCGACCGGGGAAAAACTCTATCCCTGGACCAAGTCCGGCGCGCACAAAACCCTTCCCCTGCCCTGCCGTGTCCGCGTAACCAACCTCGCCAACGCCCGCTCGACAATTATCCGGATCAACGATCGAGGGCCATTCATATCCGGCCGCATGTTGGACGTCACCGAACCCATCGCCAGGAAGCTCGGCTTTTATGATCAAGGCCTCGCCCGGGTCCGCATCGAAGTCCTCAGTGTCGGCGACGGCAAATACAGGCTCAAAAAGAAGCGCGATTTTTGGTAAGATCAATTCACCTCAGCTTGGTGACCCCTGAATTGCGGGACGCATTACGACGCATTACGACGCATTACGACGCATACGACGCATACGACGCAGCCGGCCAGCTTCCGCCAGCGGTGGATGAATCCCGAACCCTTTCGTCTGGACCAGTGCTCTGTCATGGCTGGATTGGCGGATGTCCGATGCATGGGTGCGATCCCTGCAGGATCGGACCCTTTATTACCAATAACCGGGGGTATCTCCCGCCAGGGCGGGATCAACCCCCGGCTGCTGTGGCTGGAATGGCTTCGCCATTGAAAATCGATTGCCCGTATTTCAGCCACGACGATGCACTAGCTGAAGAAACGCTCGTCCGGGTGTCACCTTTTCCATTGCCTTCCGGCTCAGGACGCGTTCTGTTTCCACCCCTTTCTCAATTCACTATGTCCAACGTCCTGTCTGCCACTGATCGCATGGAAAAAATCGTCAGCCTCTGCAAGAGGCGTGGGTTTATTTTTCAATCCAGCGAAATCTACGGCGGTATCAATGGTTTCTGGGACTACGGTCCGCTCGGCGCGGAATTGAAGCTGAACTTGAAGGAACTGTGGTGGCGCTCAATGACCCGGCTTCGCGACAATATCGTCGGACTCGAAGCCACGATCATCATGCATCCGAGTGTCTGGAAGGCTTCCGGCCACGTCGATACCTTCGCTGACCTCATGCGCGAGTGTCCGCTCACGAAGAAACGGGTCCGTGCGGATCAGGTCGACCCGATTTCCGGCACGATTTTCCGGTTCACCGGTGCAACTTCAGCAACCTCGGATTGGACTAGCGATAAATGTTACGCAGTCATCCAGCCCAAAGGCACCCATCCGGATAGTACTCGCAAAACTGCGCGCCAGCTCTACGCGCTCGGCGCCGCAGTGAAACCGGAAGACGTCATTCTGAAAGGCGAGATCCTCGCCGAAGTCACGGATTCCGTGGACTTTCATCCTGAAAGCCACGTCGAACTCAGCGAAGCGCGGCCGTTCAACCTGATGTTCAAGACCCACTACGGCCCGGTTGAAAGCGACGAAAACATCGCCTATCTCCGTCCGGAAACGGCACAAGCGATTTTTGCCCAGTTCAAAAACGTCCTCGACACGTCCAGGCAGAAAGTTCCTTTCGGCATTTGCCAGATCGGCAAGGCTTTCCGCAACGAAGTCACGCCGCGCAACTACATCTTTCGCTCGCGCGAATTCGAGCAAATGGAACTCGAATTCTTCATCAAACCTGACGAAGTCGCCGGCGGCCCAGAAGGCGCAGTCATTACGGTCGATCCCGAAAAGCACCCCGGCGAACCACAGCCAGGCTGGGGCTGGCAGGCGTGGCACACGTACTGGGTCCACGAACGCGTCCGCTGGTACGCCTCCATCGGCCTTCCTCGAGAATCCCTCGAGCTCTATCCCCAAACGAAAGACGAGCTCGCGCACTATGCCCGCGCATGTGTCGATATTTTGTTCAAATTCCCGTTCGGCACCCAGGAACTCGAGGGCATCGCCGCGCGTTCGGATTACGACCTCAGACAACACCAGATTCACAGCGGCAAATCGCAGGAATACTTCGATCAGGAAGCCAACGTCCGTTACATCCCGCACGTCATCGAGCCGTCCGCAGGCGTCGATCGCGCCATCCTCGCGCTTATTTGCCATGCGTACGATGAAGAGCTGGTTACGGACGAAAAGGGCAAAGCCGAGACACGCACTGTGCTCCGGTTCCACCCGAGCATCGCCCCAATTAAGGTCGCCGTTTTGCCGCTTCTGAGAAACAAACCCGAACTCGTTCAGAAATCGCTCGAGGTGCGGGACTTGTTGCGTCCGTATATGAACGTTTTCTACGATGACAGCGGCGCGATTGGCCGCCGCTATCGCCGTATGGACGAAGCGGGAACGCCTTTCTGCGTCACCATCGATTTCGAGACCCTCGGGGAAAATGGCGAGGCGGCACGGGACACCGTGACGTTGCGTCACCGCGACTCGATGCAGCAGGAGCGAATCAAGATTTCCGATTTGTTAACCCGCCTGCAGTCCGAGATTCGTCCACGTTAGTTTAAACTCTTACCGGAACACAATTCACGTCATCGTTTCTCCGCATTACTGCCATCGAATCGTAACAACAACGCTTTTGACCCGCGCAGTCGATCCCGGGATCATTTACACCACTCCGGTGGACCACCATTGGAGACGTGTTGTTTCACGATACCTTGGTCAAATCGAAAGCCGGGCGCCCTGGCGGTTTCCAGAGCGTCCGGTTTCTTTTTGAAGAGATTTTCAAACGCCGCTACATTCCACGCGTAAAGTTCTTCCGGAAAAAAATTTTAGTCCTATGCCCGACTTTCCTCGCCATATCGTAACGAATTTCGACACGGCGCTCACGAGCCTCCGCAACGACGTGCTCATGATGTCCAGCCTCGCCGAGCTTAATCTGCAAAACGCCGTCAACGGTATGCTCAAGCGTGATAGCGATCTCTGCAATATCGCTATTGCCGACGACGAAGAGATCGATCAACTCGAAAAGCAGATCGACAAAGAGGGCATCGACATCATGCTCCGCTATCAACCCGTTGCCACCGATTTGCGCCGGGTCGTCGCGGCCATGAAACTCGGCCCGAACCTCGAACGCGTCGCCGACCAGGCTGTTAACATCGCCCGTCGCGCCCGCAAGCTAAACCAGCATCCGCCGCTCCCGGAGACGACTCAGATCGAGCCCCTTTACGAAGCGGCAATTTCCCTTTTCAAAGACAGCCTCCGCGCTTTCACCGACGACGACGTCGAACTTGCCCTCTCACTCAAAAAGCGGGACAAGCATCTCGACGGACTCAATCGCGATTTCATCAGCGAGGTCACTGCGCAAATTTCAAAGAACCCCGACCGGGTTCAGGATTATCTCAACTTGATCTTCATCGCCCGCTACCTCGAACGCGTCGGCGACCACGCGACCAACATCGCCGAAGACACCGTTTGGACGGTGCACGCCGAAGACATCCGCCACACGTACGGTTCCGTGGCGTAGTTTTACTTTGGTAAATAGCACTGAACACGACGGTTTCGAGCGGAGAACCCAAGGTGAGGCGGTTTCCAACCGCTCTGAAAACGGGCGCTAGGAAAGCGCCCCTCCTTGTAAAACGCCACGGACGACGATTTACCAAAGTAAAGTAGAAGTTGAATTCGCACGGAGGCGCGGAAACCCTGAGAATATTTTTACCTGATGCCTCCGTGTTCTCCGTGTCTCCGTGTGACATTTTCCGTAGCAATTTTCGCTGCAGGAAACGAGGCGCAGCCTTGGGAAACCGATTCATCGGAGCGAGAAACGGCGACCTTGGAGCGAAAAATGGACACTTCGGCTCAAAAAATGGCAGCTTCGAAGCGGGAAATCCTACCAAGCTCTGCCAAATAGGTGGACCGGAGGCGTAAACGAAGGCTCTGAGGTTCCAAATGGACGCTCTGGAGCAAAAAATAGGCGCTTCGACTCAAGCAATGGCGGCTTCGAAGCGCGAAATGGCGCGTTGGAAGGAGAAATGGAGGCGCTGAAGAGCCAAATGCGTCCGCAGGACATGAAAACAAAGGGCTGGTTTTGATGGACAAAGGGGCGATTTCAACCACCCTTTTGCAGGCGGGTGGAAACCGCCTCTCCTTGGTTCTCCGCTCGGAAACAGCCGTGTTCAGCGCTGCTTTACCAAAGTGAGATTTTTTATATCCGGAAACCTTTTCTCAAAATCGTGGGGACATCCAGGTCGTGGCCTTCGACGATCGTAGGCTCGCTCTTCTCGAAACGGCCACGGCTTACGCTTTCGAACTGGAGATCCTGTTGATGGACTTCTTTCGGCTTCTTGGAAGAGGAGCCATTGGTCTTCGGGTCGGCGGCGATCAGTTCCGCTGGAGGTTCGGTCTTCGAGACAACGTCCGGCTCATCGACGACAACGGAAATGACGGATTCAATAATCTCAACCTGCACATCCGCCGCGGGTATCGGCATCGGCGCCTGGTTTTCAGGAGCCGTCTCCCGGCGGGCAGGAAGTGACAGCGGAACGTATTCCTGTGGCGGATGGTTGCCGACGGAACTGAGGATGGTGACCGTCAGCTTGTTGCCGAGCCGGGCGTCGATGGAGGCGCCTAGCAAAATTTGAGTGCGCTCTTTGATGTGACGATTCAACTCCGTCATGATCATCTCGACTTCGCCGAGAGTAAGACTGGAGGCGCCCGCGATGTAGACAAGAACATTGGCGGCTTCCTCAAGCAGTTTGCCGCGTTCCATGAGCGGGTTTTTCAACGCACGCGCAAGGGCCTCATGTGAACGATTTTCACCGTCGGATTCACCGTGGCCGAACACGCATTGCGGGTCCTGATTTTTGAGCGCTGTGAATACTTCGTCGATACCCACCTTAATCACACCAGGCCGGGCTACCATGGACAGAATGGCGCGGATGCATTCGCTAATGCAATGATCTGCCTGAATAAACGCCTGCTGGATGCCAGCTTTGGGAACGATGAGCTCGGACATGCGATCGTTTTCGAAAACGACAACGGCATTGCAAATACGGCGGAGCTGATCGAGAGCGGAACGCGCCTGCAAGCCGCGGCGCCGGCCTTCGAACGTAAACGGGAGCGTGACGATACCGATGACAAGCGCGCCGTCATCGCGGGCGGCGCTGGCGATAAGCGGGGACGCACCGGAGCCGGTCCCTCCCCCCAATCCGGCGACTAGAAAAACGATCTTGGCGCCTTCGATCGCTTCGTGGATCGCAGGCAGCGCGACTTCGGTCGCCTGCATGCCCACTTCGGGATCGCCCCCGGCGCCGAGGCCATGTGTAAGCGCGTTGCCCAGCTGGATTTTTTGGGCGGCAACGGAAGCAGTCAGGGACTGAACGTCGGTGTTCACCGCAACGAGATCGCTCGCGTCCACGCCGTCCAGGAGCATGCGATCAAGGGCACTGGAACCGGCGCCGCCGATACCAACGATTTTGACAGGAATAGGTTCGATGGGCGTGGAGACGCCGGGCAGGGAGCGGTTGATCTCGATCATAGCGTTGTCGTTGGTCTGGGTATTCGGTGTTTCTCCCTCGTCCGCTGAGTCTTGCTCTTGCTCCAGGTCGGGCGGTGTCGGCCAAAGAGCAAGAGCAAGCTAGGTTAAGAGGGTGGGCGTTTTTATCTGCGGAAGAGGCGTTTGAGCGGGTTGAAAATGCGTGTCAGGACTCCTTCGGCTGGAATTTCCGCGCGAACTGCCTGCGCGTATTTCACCAGTCCGATCGCGGTGGAATATTGGGGATTCTCAAAAGCCGACGTGATCCCGGCCATTGCCGGCGCGTGTGTGAGCGTGACTTCCATTCCGAAAACTTCCTGCGCGAGATTGTCGATGCCTTTAAGCAGGCTGCAGCCGCCGGTAATATGGAGGCCAGTGCCCAAGTATCCAAAAGCGGAATCGTTTTCGAGGCGCCGTTTAAGAATTTCAAACGTCTCGCGCATTCGCATGTGGATGATCGTGTTGAGTTTTTCCCGTTCGATTTCACGCCCGGCAAACCCCGTTTCGTCCTTGAGTGCGACCGTTTCGCCGGGAAGCGAATTACCGAGGATGACGCTGCCTTCAGTGACCTTAAGGCGCTCTGCGCGAGCGATAGGCATTTTCAGCAACATGCTGATGTCGTTGGTGATATGATCGCCCCCAACCGCGAGCACGCCGCTGTTTCGCACGGCGCCATCATGATACATGACGTAGTCCGTCGTCCCGCCCCCGATGTCGAGGACCAGGGCGCCGAGATTTTTCTGTTCCTGATCGAGGACGATCTGTGCAGAAGCGAGCCCGTTCAAAACGATGTCTTCGACCGTAAGCGGGATTTCCTTCACGCACCGCAGCGTGTTGTGGATGCGATTACGAATGCCGTGCACCACATGGTAATCCGCCTCGAGTTTGCTCCCGAAAATTCCAACGGGATTTAGCACACCGTCGCGCCCATCGACGTAGTAATGCTGCAGAATTTGATGCACGAACGCGTTCTCGGCAGGGATGCTTACCTCCTTTGCGCTGGCTTTGGCCGCTTCGATATCCTCTTCGTCGATCTCGCCTTTTTCCTCAGGAATGGTGACCACCCCCCGGCTGTTAAAGCTTGAAATGTGCGACCCGCTGATGCCGACGAAGACGCTTTCGATCTCGATGTCGCTCTTCTGCTCGGCATCCACGAGAGCGTCGTGAAGGCATTGCTGGGCCGTGTCGAAATCGACGATCTCGCCCTTGCGCACGCCACGCGACGCAACCTGGCCGACACCGAGAATTTTGATAGTGCCGTCGCCCTGATCTTCTGCGACGACGACGCAGATTTTCGAAGTGCCTATTTCGAGGCCTACAACGATGTCATCCCTACCCATTTTTAGATCCTTTCTCTTTCTTTTTCGTGATCGGCAGCGCCTTGCGGACAGGCTGCGAGTTTTCGAGTTTAGTTGGTTTACTAGAGTCTGATTCCGAGGCGGTTACGCCGTCGGCGGCGATCGCGTCGTTCTTCACAAATGTCACTGGGACATTGCGTTTGATCGTCAGGTTTACCGTGGCGACCTGCTGGTGATTTTTGTCGCAGTAGTCGAGGAGCATGCCGAGACGCCGGATCTGCATGTCGATGTCATCAAATGACAACCGAATGGCGCTCCGGCTGTGATCGGTGACCTCCATGCACCAGCCTTTCGAGAGGTCGATGACCTGGATGTCGTAGCGGCCAGGCAACTCTTCGCCCGTTTTTTTCAAGAGGCTTAACGCAGACATGACTTCCGGCGCTTCGACCGGTTTGCCGAGCCGGAGCCCGTCCGTCGGATAGCCCGTGATGACAGGGAGTCGGGTGTATTCGGGAAGATTGGCGCGGCTCTTGAGCACAATGCCGTTGGCGTCCAGCATCAGAGTCTGAACCGGCGCAAGAGTGTCGATCTGTACACGGTCAGCAACGAGGCGCGCAACAGGCTGGCGCTCACGGATCGTGATTTTCAACGTGTCTGGCAGAAGCCGTTGAATCTCCGCCTCTTCCACTTGAGGAATGTCGAGCAGCGCCTGCCTTGCGATGGGGAGTTTGACGGAGAAAACATTCACGCCCGTGCGCAGACCCGCGCTCTGCAATACCTGATCGCGGTTCAGCGTCCCCTCAATATCAACGTCGATATGGTTGACCGTGTAAGTCGGATTGGCAAAAAACATGCGATTGAGTCCTTCGCGGGCGCCATACGCCACGCCAACCAGGACACCGAGGACGAGCAGGATCTTGCACAGGAACAGCACGATCTTTTGATTGCGCTGGGACTTGGCTCGATGGACGCGAATATTGACGTCCAGCAGGTGTTGCGGTCGTTTCTTACGACGATTGATTGGCCGGCGATTGGCGGCGCCGGTTCGAGGTCTAGGGCGCGGAGCCATGATAAGCCTCCTTTCCGTCGAGTTGATGAACGGCCGTCGAAAGTGAAATGATGCGTTCGCAAAGCTCCGCCATCGGGATTCCGGCTACACCCGCGGCTTCGGGCAAAAGGCTGGATTCTGTCATCCCCGGCACCGTGTTCACTTCAAGAACAGACGGCTCGGCATTTGTCGGGAGCAGGACGTCGACGCGGCTGTAGACCTTGAGTCCGAGAGACTTATGCGCGGCGAGCGCCACCTGTTGAACTTTGTTTGTAACTTCCGGGGAAAGCGGTGCAGGGCAGAAATGGTCGGCCTGTCCGCCGGGATTCAACCACGGATACTTGTTCTTAAAATCGTAAAAGCCATCCTTCGGCGGGCAGATCAATATGACCGGCAACGCCAGGTCCCCAACGACGCCGACAGTGAGTTCGTCCCCCGCAACCAGTCTTTCTACGAGGATTTCGTCGGTATAATCGAGCACCTTGGTCAGCGCAGAATCGAGTTCCTGTTGCGTTTTGCACAGGTAAACGCCAACACTCGAGCCCTGACACGGCGCCTTCACAACGAGCGGTAAAGGAAGGGTCGGTTTCTTGCCGGGAGCAACCACTTCGTATTCCGGAGTCGGGACACCAGCAGCGACAAAGGCGCGCTTGGACAAAATCTTATCGAACGCCAGCCGGTGTGCAGGCGCCGGGTCCCCCGTAAACGGAATGCCGCGTTCTTTAAGAATGGATTGAAGCTGCCCGTCCTCTCCGAACGTGCCATGGATGAGGTTGAAGGCGATGTCGATATCGGGTGGCAACGTAAAATCTCTGTCCTGCACATCGTGCTCGGAGACGGTGTGTCCTGCCTTGCGCAACGCTGCGGCAACGGCTTTGCCTGAACGCAGCGACACTTCGCGTTCCGATCCAGGGCCTCCAAGTAAAACAGCGATATTCATTTTTATAAGCAGCTAGCGATCAAAAGGTTGCGACGGGTTCACCGACGATCTGGACTTCCGTATCGAGGCGGATGCCTCGCTGGTTTTTGGCGATTTCCTGAATCCGGCGGATCAAAGCGAGCACGTCGGCACCGGTCGCTCCGCCATCATTCACAATAAAATTTCCATGGACTTCCGACACGCGCGCCTTACCAACGGCAAGGTTCTTGAGCCCGAGTTCCTGAACCAGTTTGCCGGCGGGACATTCCACTGGGTTTTTGAAAATGCAGCCTGCGCTTGCTGCGACTGGCTGGGTCGTCTTGCGTTTATCGAGCGATTCCTGACGCAAGCGGTCGATCGTCGTCGGATCGCCCGGTTCACCGCGGAAAACGGCGGACATCGCATAGTTCAATGCCAGCATCGGCACACTGCGATATCGCACGTCAATGTCCATCGGCCCCGCTTCGTGGCTGCCGCCGGTGCGGTCCACGTACCGAAAACGGACCACACGTGAAAACATGTCACCGCCCATAGCCCCAGCATTCATCCGCAGACTGCCTCCGACATCACCGGGAATGCCGTCCATCCATTCAAAACCACCAATTCCTGCATTCCTGGCAACTGCAGCGACCTGCTTTAGTTTGACCCCTGCGCCCGCTCGAATCTCCAGACCATCGACTTCCAACCGCGCGAATTCGCCTTCGGAAATATGCGCAACGATGCCCGGGATGCCGCCGTCTTGCACCAAAAGATTCGACCCGCGGCCGACGACCATAAATGGCAATTCTTCGACTGCCGCATAATTCACCAGAGCCGCGAAGGCGGCCTCCGTTTTCGGTTCCACCCAAAACTCAGCCGGCCCGCCCACTCGCAGAGTGGTGTGCCACGACATGGGCTCGAAGAGGCGGACTGTTCCCTCCCCCGTAATCGCCTCGATGGCAGTCGCCCGCTCGAGTTGCGCGACCAGCGCGGTCGATTGCTCGTGAATATCTCCTGCCCCAAGGCTTAAAACCAGATCGCCCGGTTTCAAACTCGCGGCGATTCGCTTCCACAAGTCCTTCGTTTTCGGCCGGTAATGAATATGCACCATCCCCCGCGCTTTCGCCGCATCAACGATGGTCTGCCCAGTCACGCCAGGAATTGGCTTTTCGCTGGCGGGATAAACATCCGTGACGTACACGAGATCCGCCGCGCCGAGGGCTTCCCCGAATTGCTCCTTCAACGCCTGTGTCCGCGTATATCGATGCGGCTGGAACATGACCACCAGCCGTTTCGCGCCACCGGATCGTGCGGTCGCCAGCGTCGCTTTGATCTCGGTGGGATGATGCCCATAATCGTCCACGACCCGCACCCCGCGCCCGGTGTATTTCACCTCAAAACGCCGCTTTGCGCCCCGGAAACTTTCCAGTCCCTCGCGAATTTTCCCGGCGTCGATTCCGAGCGTGTGCGCAAGCGCGATAACCCCCGCAGCGTTGCTCACGTTATGCACGCCGGGAATGTTCAGCACGAATTCCCCGATTTTTTTTCCGGCCCGCTCGACTTCGAACGTGGTTTGGAAATTTCCCGTCTCCAAAATGCGGTACCGATAAAAGCTGCTCCCATTCTGTCCGTACGAAATCGCCCCGTGCCGCGCCCCACAAAGTCTGACGGTATTCGCGTCGTCCGCGCAATAAATCACCGCGCCCTGCGTCTGCCGCAGCAACTTCTCGAAAACCGCTTCGATCTGGGCAAGGTCTTTGTAAAAATCGAGATGTTCCTCTTCGATGTTGAGGATAATCGCGTGCTCGGGCTGATAATTTACGAGGGTCCCGTCGCTTTCATCGCCCTCAGCCACAAAATAGTCGCCCTTCGAGTCCCAATGCGCGTTCGTTCCCAAGATCGGAATTTCCGCGCCGACATAGTGCGAGGGATGCAAACCACCCACGCGCAGCACATGGGCGGCCATCGACGAAGTGGTCGTCTTCCCATGCATCCCGGCCACAACAATTCCCTTCTTTGCGTACAAAATCGCACTCAACGCCTCGGCACGCCGAATCAGTGGCAAGCACAGCCGAATCGCCTCGTCGTATGCCGGATTCCCCGGTTTGATCGCTGAGGAATAAACGACGAATTCTGCGCCCTGAACCGAATGGGCCGTTTGCTGCGGATAAAATTGCAAGCCCAGTCCAATAAGGCGCTGGACTTCAAGGGTGGTCGCGCGGTCGCAACCGCTTACGCGATGCCCCAGCGCAAGCAGCAACCCGGCGATACCGCTCATTCCCGATCCGGCAACGCCCAGCAAATGAATGCGCCTGGGCGCGCCGGTGAAAACGGCGGTCAGGTAATTTTGATCAAGCATGGGTGGTTTTTCGAGGGCGATCATGCGTGATAACGTTCAATCAAATCAACCACGGAGGCCGCAGCGTCGCGCGTGGACAGAGACCGTGCTTTCTCCGCCATGGATCGGACCATCTCCGGCTTGGAAAGGAGTTCGCGGAGAATCTCTGCGAGATCTCCGCCAATAGCGTTCTCTTCCTTGCAGAGCAGCGCCGCTCCGGCCCGCACAAAAATCTGAGCATTAAACGTCTGGTGATCCTCCGCTGCGAACGGATACGGAATTAAGACTGACGGCAGCCCGAAATAGGACAATTCCGTCAAGCTCGCCGCGCCGGAACGCGAGATCGCCAGATCTGCAATGGCATATGTCTCCTGCATTTCGTGATGAAACGCGGCCACATACGCCAGGCGACCCTGTTTCGCATATTCCTCGCGAGCCGTCGCCTCGCCTTGTTTCCCGGTAAGATGGATCACCTGCAGCTCATCCGCTCCGAATCCCGAAAGCGCTGCACCAGCCGCGCGATTCAGCCCGACGGCACCCTGACTGCCGCCCATGATCAGCAAAGTGGTCACGCCTTCACGGAGTCCAAATTTCCGAAAGATCTCCGCGCGATCCACAGGCGCCAGAAGGCTCCGTCGGACAGGCGTTCCGGTCACTTCACATTTCGATGCCGGGAAAAACGCCGAGCACTCCTGAAAGCCCAGAAACACCGCCGTGCAAAAACGCGCCATCCATTTGTTGGCTTTACCAGGGATCGCATTCGATTCGTGAATGAACGTCGGCAACTTGCGTTTTCTTCCTGCCAGGATCGGTCCCGCCGACGTAAATCCTCCCATGGCCAGCACGGCATCAGGGTGAAACGATTGGATATAATCTCCGCACTTCCTGTAACTCCCGATGAATCGCACCAAAAACTTAAAAATGGCTGGCGAAAACGCGGCCGGCATTCCGACCGACGGCAGTTTCTCAATCCGGATGTCCTTTCGTCCCGCCGTGGCCAAGGCGTCGATTTCCTTCTCGGAAATAAAAGCCATTACATCGTGCCCGCGTGCCAAAAGCACGTCGGCCACGGCAAGTCCCGGGAATAGATGCCCTCCCGTTCCTCCACAAGCGATGGCTATTTTCATGTCAGATTCGAATTGTTTTTGCCCGGCGCGTCCGCGCCGCGAGCATTTGTTGCGGCATCATGGCGGGGGCCAGCACCTCTTTTTCAACAGCGTGCCGGTGGATGCTGATCAGTACGCCGATTGCCAGCAGGCAAAATCCCAGGTTGGACCCTCCGTAACTCACAAACGGCAGCGGCAGTCCTTTATTCGGCAGCATCGCCGTCGTCACGCCTATATTAACCAAAGCTTGAAACGCCAGCACCATTACGAACCCAAATCCCATCAACATCCCAAACCGGTCCGCCGCGCTAATGGAAATGAATAACCCGCTTACAATGATCGCCACATACGCGAACACAATCGCCAGGGTCGCGCGCAAACCCAGCTCCTCACCGATTACAGGCAGAATAAAATCCGTGTGCGCATACGGTAGATAGAGCAATTTTTGCCGCCCGTTCCCCAGCCCGAGTCCGTCGACGCCACCCGAACCGAGCGCCGTCAGGCCCGCCCATTGCTGCAGACCATCTGTCTCCTTGTATTTCTCCAGATCCATGAACGCTAGCAAACGTCCCTGGCGCTCTTCCATGTGTCCGGCAGCAACGAGAACGCCGACAACTCCCAAAATGGTTAGCGGAATCAAGATCTTCGAATTCGTCCCTCCCACAAACATGATCGCAAACGACGTCATCGCGATGAGCATCGTCGAACCGAGATCCGTCTCCTTAACGATCAATACCAGCATGATGCCAACAACCCCGAGAGGATAAACAAATCCCTTCAAAAATTGCCCCGCTTCGGCCTCATACTTCGCGAACCAGGACGCCAGGAACGAAATCGCTCCGAGCTTTGCCAGTTCCGACGGCTGGAACACCATCGGCCCAAGCCGGATCCAGCGATGGGAACCATTCAGTTTCATTCCAATCGGCGGCACAAAACAAAGCACTAGCAATACGATCGATACTCCCAGCCAGATGGGCCACGTTTTCTGCCAGAAATGGTAATCCAACAGCGATACCACGACACATACAACCAGTCCGATTCCCAGCCACGTCGCCTGTTTCCGCAGGAATACCGTGGAATCTCCGTGACTGTCCGGAGCATACGCCGCCGTGCTCGAAAGCATCACAAGCCCCAGGGCCATGATCCCCAGGACTGCTATTAACATCAAGTAGATGCCTTTCGATTTCATGCTCGCGTTGGTGCCGGACTTTTTCTCCTATTCCGGAACAATTAACTTCTGGCCAATTTGAAGCTTGCGCGGATCGGTGATTTTATTCGCGCTGATCAAATCCTGATATTTCACTTTCAGCTTTTTGGCGATGCCGACGGGATTGTCACCTTTTTGCACCACGTAGAACCGGTCCAAAGAATGTGCCTCGGTAGTTTTTACCGGCTCAGCTTTTTGCACGACTTGCAGATCGGTTTGCACTTTTGCAGTTTCCACCATGGGAGCCTTCGGGGTCGTAACGCTGACCTTCACGATCTCCTGCTTCGCGGGCTGGTTTAGCAGCTTTTTAACATCGAGGTCTGCCGGTTGGATCGTGGTCTTCGAAGGAATCTGCAGTTTGTCTCCCGCATGCACGGTCGCATCCGGGCTCAAACGGTTGATACTGGCGAGGTCGGCGCGGCTGATTCCAAACGCAGACGCGATGCTGCCCAACGTTTCTTCATCACCGACGACATACTCCCGGCTATCGGCATGCGCATCCTGGCTGACGACAGTTTCCTTCGTTTTCTCCTCCTTCGCGGGACTTGCAGCCCTCCCTCCTTCTTTCTTAAAGGAACTAAAAAGAAAAATTCCGCCTACCGCGACGACGTGCAGAAGCATGACCACCAGGAACGCTCGGGATAGGCGGACGTTCGGCTCGTCATCCTCATAGTAAGGTTCCTCAGCGGGCGCGGCGACACGGCGCGCCGTGGCCTTGAGTTGTTTCGGCGAAGGCGCTTTTTTTTGCGACCCCCGGCGCTTGATGATGTTTTGCAGGTTCTTCAGGTTCATGGTTGCTGGGCGTGGCTATTAGGTTAATAGATTGTTAGCTAGTTTGCGAAACTGGTTGCCGCGGTCGGCGTAGTCGCGAAACATGTCAAACGAGGATGTCCCGGGAGAAAAAAGGACAACGTCTCCCGGCACTGCTGCTTTGCGCGCACGGCCGACTGCATCGACGAGCGAATCCGCGACCTCGCACGCAACCGCGCCCTGCCAGTCCTCTCGAATTCGGCCGGCCATTTCGCCAATCAAGATTGCGCGTTTCACTTTGGTTCCCACCAGCTCGGTCAGGTCGGCGAAACGGAAGCCCTTGTCCTTGCCTCCGGCAATGAGAACAACGGGAGTCCCCTGGGAGTCCAGAGCCTTTGCCAACGCATCCACATTGGTTGCCTTGGAATCATTAATATAGTCGACGCCATCGACAGTCGCGACTAGCTCGCACCGGTGCGGCGCCGGCTTGTAGGCCTGAAGCGCCGGCAGCACCTCAACGAACGGTATTTCCAGCGCTAGAGCTACTCCCAGCGCTGCCATCAGATTCTCAATATTGTGAACTCCACTCAGGTGAAAGGACGAAACCGCCGCAATCCGTTTTCCCTGGTAATAGATGACACCATCGCGAAGTGTAAAATCTGCTTTTTGAATAAATGCGCTAAACGTGATCTTTTTCGCAGCCAGGGACGGCAGTTCATCCCGTGCATTCACCACCGCGAAATCCTCGGATGTTTGATTCTCAAACACACGCAGCTTTGCAGTCCGGTAATCCGCCATTCCGGGGTAGCGATCCAGATGATCGGGAGTGAGATTCAGCCAGACAGCGACTTTCGGACGGAATGTCTTGATGGTTTCCAACTGGAAGGAGCTGACTTCCAGCGTAATCACATCCAGCTCTCTTGGCGGTGTGTGGACAACCTCGGTAAACGGGAGCCCGATATTTCCGCACGCGATCGCGTCCACGCCGACGCTGTTTAACATCGCCGCCACAAGCTCGGTCGTTGTCGTTTTTCCGTTGGTGCCGGTAATTGCGACGACGGGCAGATCGTTGAACTCGAACGCCAGTTCCAGCTCACCGATGATGGGTATTCCCCGATCTGAAAACTGCCTGACAAATGGTTCGCCTGCGTCAATGCCGGGGCTAATCACGACGTGATCGAATGCTCCCCATGCAGTCAACGCAGCTGGCCCTACGATAACGTTGAAACCCGCTTTGGCGATTTCGGCAGCTTTCCTTTCGATAGCCTCGCCCGCGCCAGAGTCCAGCAACGTCACAACTGCGCCGCGATCGCGCAGAAACCGGGCCGCGGATTCACCGCTGCGGCCCAGCCCTAACACTGCGATTTTTTTTGCGCGGACATTCATGGTCTTAACGGAGTTTCAATGTCGCGATCCCGAGCATAGCGAACATGAGCGACACGATCCAGAAACGCACGATAACGGTATTCTCCTTCCAGCCTTGCAATTCAAAATGGTGATGGATCGGCGACATCTTGAAGACGCGTTTCCCCGTCGTTTTGAAGCTGATCACCTGAATAATGACGGACAGTGCCTCTATCACAAACACACCACCCACCACGATCAACAATAGTTCCTGTTTGCAGCAAATCGCTACGACTCCGAGCATTCCCCCAATTGAGAGAGAGCCTGTGTCACCCATAAACACCCGGGCCGGATGGCAGTTGAACCATAGGAATCCGAGCCCGCCTCCTACCAGCGCCATACAAATGACCGTCAGTTCTGAAGCGAAGATGTTATACGGAATCTGCAAATATCTCGCTGTAACCACATTCCCAGCCGCATACGCCAGCGCGGCATATGCAACGGCGGAGGTCACAGTGCAGCCTGTAGCCAGGCCATCCAGACCGTCTGTAAGATTCACTGCATTCGACGATCCCACGATGATCGCTGCATAGAAAATAAACGCACCCACAACGCCCAACGACCCAATTAACGGTTCCTTGTAGAAAGGAACGTAGAGCTGTTTCGCTTGAAGACTCGTTGCCGGATCCAAAATCAGAACAGCAGTGACAATGGCGGCGAGTATAAACTGGGCGACCAGCTTCAAACGCCCCGGAAGTCCTCCAGAGCTCTTTTTCGTTACCTTGAGGTAGTCGTCGACGAAGCCGATGATCGCCATGTAAACAATCGTAAACAACACCAACCACACAAAATGGTTGTCCGGACGTGCCCAAAGAATGGAGGAAACAACCACCGCGCCCATCATTAAGACGCCACCCATCGTAGGTGTTCCCTTTTTCGCGCCGTGAAGCTCGTAAAGTTTGTGGACTTCCTCCTTCGTGCGAATGGGCTGACCAATCTTCAACGAAATCAGTTTCCGGATGACGCGATTTCCGAAGATCAAACACAGCAAAAAGGCAGAGATCGCCGCCGCAGCGGAACGGAAACTGATGTATTGGAAAACATTCAGCGCCGCGTGCAATGTCGTGCCATCGCCAAGTTTGGAAAGGTAATATAACATTAGCAGGCAGTCGTGTGTGGTTCGAAGTTTTCAATGACGCGCTCCATACGCGCGGAGCGACTGCCTTTGACCAAGATATTGTCCCCTTCACGAGCTCGTTCGCCGAGAATGGAGGCGGCCTCCGTTGTGTCCGCGGCCCGGACGACTGGAAACGCGCCGGTGTCGGCTTCGCGTGCAATCCACTCTGCCGCCTCGCCGACCACGATGAGCAGATCCAGGCCGGCGATAACGGCAGCCCTGCCCACGATGCGATGCCCTTCGACTGCAAATGTGCCGAGCTCGCCCATGTGACCGAGAACCGCTATGCGCCGGCCAGGCAGCGCGGCAAGTGTGCTCAGTGCGGCCGTCATGGAATCCGGATTCGCATTGTACGTGTCATCGATGAAATGGACGCCCGCGATTTCCCGGGTCTGCAAACGGCCTCCGGTTAACTGGACACCAGCCAACGCCCTCACACAATCCGCCAACGGAATACCAAAGGCGCCCCCCGCAGCCACCGCCAGCATCGCATTTGCCACCATGTGACGCCCCGGAACCGGCAGAAATGCTTCAATGTTGTTAATACAGAAATTCGATCCGCTGGCGGCAAGAGTCAGGTTCTCCGCCCGAAGATCACCATTGTCAATTCCAGCCGTAATTACTTCCGCTGTGCAGAAAGAAGCGATCGATTCGGTAAAATCATCGTCGGCATTCAAAATTACGGTCCCTTTTTCGCCTACCATTCTTGCGAGTGTCCCCTTTTCCTGAGCGATGGATTCACGGTTCCCCATGAACTCGATGTGCGCGATTCCAATATTGGTAATGATCGCGGCATCCGGCGCGGCAATCGCTGCAAGTGGAGCAATCTCGCCAGGGTGGTTCATTCCAATTTCGAGAATCGCGGCTTCATGTCCCGAATCGATACTCAAAACCGAAAGCGGCAAACCGATGTGATTGTTAAGGTTCCCCTGTGTCTTCACCACCCGTAAGCGGCTACCGAGAACGGCGGCAGTGAGGTCCTTTGTGCTGGTTTTACCGTTGCTGCCGGTAATGGCCATGATTTTGGCGGAAAGAGTCTTTCGGTAATTTCGGGCCAGCGTCTGTAGTCCCTGCAAAGTATCCTCAACGACGATTGCGCCGGGACTAAAATTTTCCGGTGCACGATCCACTAACGCCGCAACAGCCAGGTTTGGCACAAAATCGTGGGCGTCGAATTTTTCTCCTCTTAAAGCAACAAACAAATCTCCGGCTTGCACCCTGCGGCTGTCTGTAACGACACGAGAAACGATCGTCTCCGGATTACCCGAGACTAGTTTTCCTTCAGCCAGCTCCGCGATCTGAAATAGCGTCAGCGCATTCATTGGTCCGAGAGTTTGATGGGGAGCGAGCCCACAGCGCTGGCAACTACTTCCACATCGTTAAACGGAATGGTGCTGTCTGCGAATTCTTGATAGGTTTCGTGGCCCTTTCCGGCGATTAGAACGATATCGCGTGGACCCGCAAGGGCGACGGCGCGGAAAATTGCCTCCTGGCGATCGACGATTACCTCATACTTCCCGGCACGCATGGCTGGAACTATGTCAGCGATAATTGCCTCCGGATCCTCTTTGCGGGGATTGTCTGATGTAACAATCGCATAGTCGGCGTATTCGCTCGCGGCGGCTCCCATTTTTGGACGTTTCGCGCGATCCCGACTTCCTCCACAACCAAAAACAACGATGAGCCGGTTTGGGTTTAACTCGCGCAGCGTTTTCAGGACGCTAACCAGCGCATCGTCAGTGTGGGCGTAATCCACGAAAACCTGGAATTGCCGTTTAATAAGCACCGCTTCAAGGCGTCCGGGAACTTGTGGCGCCTTTGCGAGTGCCTGAACGCAGTCGCGAATGCTCAATCCAAGTGCCGACGCCGCGGCAAGCGCGGCCAGGGAGTTGTAGATGTTAAAACGCCCGATCAGGGGCAGACGGACCAAGAACATCCTGCTATTAGCGTCCAGCTGATAGGTCGTCTGCCCCGCTTCGGTCTTAAAATTGCCCGCCCTGAACTGGGCATTCGCTCCGACACCGTACGTAATCACGGGAATTTCCCGGCCATGACGCTGGATCAGCTGCTCGCCGTGAGGGCTGTCGATGTTAATAACCGCCGTGCCTTCCTTGCGCGTCTGACTGGCAAGCTGCGAAAAGAGTTTCGCCTTGGCCTCGAAATAGTCGGTCATGGTCCGGTGATAGTCGAGGTGGTCCTGAGTCAGGTTTGTAAAAATCGCGACGTTAAATTCCATTCCGTGCACGCGGCTCAGCGCGAGCGCGTGCGAGGAAACCTCCATGACAGCCGCTTTGCCCCCGCTGTTAACAACCTGGGAAAGCATGTCGTTAATATCGAGCGACTCAGGCGTTGTCCGGGTAGCAGGGAGAAGGCGTTCTCCAATTTCATAACGAACGGTGCCGATGAGCCCTGTGCGGACACCGGCACTTTCCAGCAAATGTTTCAACAGAAACGTGGTCGTGGTCTTACCATTCGTCCCGGTGACGGCGACCAGCTTTAATTTGCCCGCAGGATACCGGTAAAATGCATTGGAAAGATCGGCGAGCGCTTTCCGGGCATCCGGCACTTTAATACTGGTGACCTTGCTCTGTGTCAGGGGTTTTTCCGTGACGATAGCCTCAGCGCCACGTTCGATCGCCTGCCGGATAAACTCCGCACCATCCACTTTTTCGCCGGGCAAAGCGACAAACAGAGCGCCCTTGGCAACGCGGCGCGAATCGTACGCAATGGACGTAATTTCGCGCTCGGCGCTGCCGAGTGTTTCCTCGACCGGAGTTTTAGTTAGTAAAGTCTTTAAAAGCATACCGCGTTAATCGCGCTCCTGCTTGGAGGCGTTTTTGAGCTGTTCCGCCATTAGCACGGGGTCCGGGCGCAAGTCCAGCTGGCGCGCTACTTTTTCGGCCACTTTTGAAAAAATGGGAGCTGCAACCGTTGCGCCATAGTTCATATGGCCGGGCAGTTTTGCGTCGTCAACCATGACGTAGCAGACAAATTTCGGATCATCGGCGGGCATGAAACCGTTAAAGGACACGATGTAATGGTCGTCCATGTAACCTTTCCCGTCGGGCCTGACTTTCTGAGCGGTTCCGGTTTTTCCCGCGACCAGAAAGCCGGGGACCTGGGCGGCTGTGGCTGCCTTGCGTGTTACGTCAATGAGTGCAGCGGTAATTTTCTGAGCGGTACCCGATGAAATGACGCGGCGAACTTCGACCGGATCGTAGTGCGCAATGCGTTGCCCATCCGGTGAATAGATGGACGAAACGATTTGCGGCATCATCAGATGGCCTCCATTCGCGATTACGGACAAGGCACTAGCCATTTGAATGGCCGTAACCGATACGGCCTGGCCCATGGGCACGCGCGTGATGGCCAATTTGTCCGAACCGAATGGAGTGTTGACACGTCCCCGGATTTCCCCGGGAAGGTCGATCCCCGTCGGCTCGCCAAAACCGAAAGCACGCGTGTATTCATAAAAACGTTGCTCGCCCATCTGAAGGGCGAGTTTGGCTGAACCGATATTACTGGAATTAACGATAATGTCGTGAACCGTCAGATTTCCGGCGGCTTTGTGATCCCGCAGGACCCGGTTGTTGTAGCTGAAGCGCCCGCCTTCACAATAAATGAGCGTCTTGTCATTGACCATTTTGTCCTCGAGCGCGCCGGAGGTGACGACGATTTTGAAAGTCGATCCCGGTTCGTACATGTCGAATATCGCGTGATTCTTCGTGACCTCGGGCGGGACATTATTGGCGTTGTTTGCATCAAAAGTCGGCCAGGAAGCCATGGCCATGATCGCGCCCGTGTGTGGCTCCATGAGAATGATGGTGGCTCCTCGTGGCTTATATTTGGCGCAGGCTTCGGCAAGCTCGCGTTCGATGATGCCCTGCAAAGCGAGCTGAACCGTGGTCTGGACCGTATACCCATTCTGCGCGGGGCGCTCCTGGCCGCGGTAAAGCACAATCTCACGTCCCGTGCGATCGCGTTCGGTATAACGATAACCGTCATGTCCTTGGAGATAGGCGTCCATGCTCTTCTCGATGCCGGCGAGTCCCCTGTGTTCGTGGTCCAGATAGCCGATGACGTGAGCCAGCATGGCGTTATTTGGATAAACACGATGAAAGTCTTCGATGAAATAGATTCCGCGCAGCTTTTTTTGGCCGAGTTCCGCTTCGAGGTTATGCGCCGTAATTTGATCTACTTCTTTCTTAAGAACGATATAGCGGCGACCCGTTTGGAGTTTTGAGAAAACGGCGGACTCGTCGAGTTGAAGCTGGCGAGCCGCGATCCCGGCGACTTTCCTCATCGCTTCCGGAGTCGAAATATGGCTGGCGTCGGCGTAAACTGTTTTGACTGCGACGTTGTCGGCCAGGACCTCGCCGTTTGCATCGATGATCCTGCCCCGTTTCGCAAAAACAGGAATTTTGACGACGTGTTTCTCAGCCGCCAACGCCGCAAACTGCTCGTGCTCCACATATTGCAAATGTATCAGGCGCCCGGAGCACACACTGAATGCGGCTACGAGCGCGATACATACGAATATGGCCTTGGAGCGAGCGGTCCTCATCACTGCTTGGCGTAAATCTGCGGAGGTTTCTCAATGGGCATTTGCTCGGCGATCACCGGACTGGAGCCTTCAAGACGTACGATCCCAACGGGGTCGATCTCGATCATCTGGATGTAGCCGGAAGCCAGCTTCCGATCGAGTGAAAGGCGCGAGCTTTCAGCCGTAATCTGCTGCTGGAGTGTGTTGCTCCGATCGGACAGATCGCGCAGTTCCCGCTCGAGTTTTCGACGCTCTTCACCGCAGGCGATGGTCTGGTTTTTAATGTAAACGTAGGACAAACCGAGGCCTCCCAGGCCGGAAAAAACGAGAACCCACCAGACGACGGCGGCGACACGGACGGAGTTTTCATGTTTGCGGCGATTGCGAGTCATGTTAGAGCCTTTCTACGATGCGGAGTGTTGCGCTGCGGGAGCGCGGGTTGGCGGTTCGTTCTTCTTCGGACGCGGTGATTCCTTTGCGGGAAACGAGACGGTAATAACAATCCGGGTTTGGTCGGGGAGCCGGCCATTCGGGACGATCCAGCATGGGCTGGCTGTGGTCACGGAAACTATTTTTGACCATGCGGTCTTCCAGAGAATGGAAAGTGATGACGCCGAACCGGCCTCCCGTATTCAATAAAGCCGGCACTTTTGTCAGGGCATCCGCCAGGGCGCCGAGTTCGTCGTTCACCGCAATGCGCAGGGCCTGGAAGATCTGCGTGGCGGGATGTTTGCGTCCGCGGCGCGGGGAAACTTCCTCGACCGCGGCGGCCAGGTCAGCCGTATCGACAAACGGCTTTACGGCACGGCGGGCGACCAGTTTGCGCGCAATGCGCACGGCGTGGTCCGCCTCACCGTAAACGCGGAAAATGCGGACCATCTCCTCGAGCTCGGCATCGTTGACAATATCGGCTGCCGACCTGGGCTGGGTCCGGTCCATCCGCATGTCCAGCGGCCCATTGGCTTGAAAACTGAAACCGCGTTCCGCTTCGCCAAGCTGATGGGATGAAACGCCAATGTCGAGGAGGATGCCGTCGACCTTTTCCACGGAAAGGTCGGCAAGCACGCGATCAACGTGACGGAAGTTGGATTTTACCGGATGAAAAGCCTCGCCAAAGCCGCTGAGTCGGTTCTTGGCAAACGCGAGCGCTTCATCATCCTGATCCAGGCCAATCACCTGCGCACCGGCCCTCAGGAAAAGTTCCGTATGACCGCCGCCACCAAGCGTGCCATCGACGATGAGCTTACCGGGCCCCGGCTGCAGCGCCTCCACGACCTCCCGCGCCAACACGGGGATGTGATATGGCGCACCCGAGGTGTCAAGGTCGGGCGTCATGGGCCAGGCTGGGCACGATATTCTCGGTTGATACATGATGTAGTCTTTTTCGTATTTGGCTCCCGCTTCGGCGCGGAGACCGGACTCTTGCTTCCGGCTGATCAGTTGCGCGCTCATTGCGGGACATGCGGTTATAATCCTTTTCGGTCGGCTACTTTGCGGAATGCTTCATCCTCGGCATCCAGGGCAGCATTCCAGGTTTCGGCGTTCCAAATTTCAATTCGGGTGTTGCTGCCGGCCAGAACGACATCCGTGCCGAGGCTGACCTTGCGGCTGTGCTCCTCTGGCAACACCAGGCGCCCCTGCTTGTCCGTCGAAGCATCCCTAGCGTCAGCGTAATAGCGGCGGAGAAACTTGCGCTTGTCTTCCTCAGAAATGTTCGGGTCGCTCTGAATGCTCTCGCCAAAGCGGCGGAATTCCTCGGGTGGAGCGACAATGAGGAAGCGTCTGTGCTGCTCCGGAAAGATGTGGAAATCCTCGACCTCACCGCGGCGCCAACGCACAGGCACCGTGATCCGGTTTTTCGGATCGACTGTATGCCGGTAGCTGCCGGCGTACATGGGATGTGGTTTTGCGGTGGATTCCATGGGATTTCGGCGCAGCTCACTCCATTCGGCGCCACTATGCCCCACTTTATGCCACTTGGACGATTTTTTGGTCAATTAAAAACGCGGAAAAAGGGCCGAATTTTACGAAAAAAGCTTGCAGTTCCGAGCGCACCTGATCCAGGCGGCGGAAATACTGCGAATTGGCATTTTGCCGCTCATCGAATCACTTGAAGAAAACCACCAGACCCCCGGCAAACGATCCACTGATGAGAAAGGAAGACGCCTGCCTTGGTAATCGCGAATCCCAAGCTGGCCGAATGCAACAATGCTCAACCCTTCAGCGGCCAAAGACGGGATGCGGCCCCTGCGTATCCTGCTGGTGGACGATCATCCAGACAGCCTGAGATCCATTGGCGTCTGGATGCGGCGGCGAGGGTACACCGTCATTCCGGCAAGCTCAGCCCAACACGCCATCAACGCGGCGGAGGAGGAACCGTTTGATGTGTTAGTGAGCGACCTCGGGCTGCCGGATAGCGACGGGTGGCAGTTGCTGGTGATGCTGAGTCAGAAATGGATATTTAAAGCCATTGCAATCAGCGGCCTCAGCGCGGAACGGGACGTGGAACGAAGCCGGCGTGCGGGATTTGTCCGCCACTTGGTGAAACCGTTCGATCCGCGCGTGCTTCATGGACTGCTCGAGGATATCCGAATGGAGCTCGAGGATGAGCCGGAACCGCGTGCCAGTAGAGGCTCTCAGCCGTAACGATGCAGGGTGAATCCGCCGCTTCATTGGCCCTGCGAATGCCTTGCCCAGATTTTACTTTGCTTCCCACGCCTTCAGGACGTGATCGCAGACTGCGATCAGGCGCGAGCGTAATGGCGCGCCACGTTCGGAGAAACGGCGCTGGAGCCGTTCGTATTCGGCGCGTCCCTCGGCTGTCTCGATGGGAACGGGGGTGAACCCGAGCCCCGTTAGATCGTAGGGACTCGCTCGCATGTCTGCTTCGCGGATATCCAGCGCGAGCGCAAATGCGTCTGCGATCAACTCAGACGGCGTAAATGGGATGAGTTTGTACGCCCATTTGTAGAGGTCCATGTTCGCGTGCAGACAGCCCGGCTGCTCGAAGTCCGCCGTCGTTTCGCGCAAAAGCTGCCAGCGGTTAAGCGGCCGCGCCTCCGGCGTGAAGAAGCGGAAAGCGTCGTAATGCGTGCAACGCACCGGTTGCGCCTCGACGATCCGGGCGATCTCAGCCCGGGAAAATCGGAGCGGCCATTTCCCATGACGCACTTCCGGAGTCCGATAAACCATAGCCCATTCATGCAATCCGAAGCAGCCGAAGTGCCCGGGACGATCCGCCGTGACGTGCAAGAGATTCAGCAGCCATTTTACAAAGGCGCGGCGCTCCGATTTCCACGCGTGCGCATCCGCCGTCACGCCTTCGGGCGTTTCCGCATAACCGCTCCACGCAAGACGATCTCGCGCCGTGGCTCCCTGAAGCGCCACGCTGATGCCCGGATGCCAGCGCAGAAACTGCGCGGGCCGCAACGAGTAGTACTCAAATAGGAAATCGTAAACCGGATGCCGCTCCTTGCGCGATGACCGCCTGAGATGCGGTTCGGTCCAGGCCGTGACACGACGTTCGTGCTCCGCCTGGCAGGCAAGCCACTCATTTTCGGGCAGACTGATCTGAAGTTCGCTCCAAGCAGTGATCATCAAAGTCCAGAACTCGCCACGAAAGTCCGATCGGTCAAGAAAGGATACTACCAGGGATTCACCGGCAGAATCGCGTGTATGGTTAGCCTTTTTTCGCGGTGAAACCAAAAAATTCCTCGCTTATAGAGGGGACCTAGATTAAATGCGGCGCCCAAAATTCGCCTGAACAAATCAATGCTTTCCCGCGCCATTTGGAAAACCCAAAAACTCCTCCTCCCTCCTTTCGTTTTCCCGGTCAATGAAATCGCTGTTGATGGTGTACGATCGCTTCATTTCGAAGGACCGCCGTTTCGAGGAAAGCCAACGCGGGTTTTTGCATTTTACGGAGTGCCCAAGGAGGCAGCAGCCGGCAAGGTTCCCGCCATGGTACTTGTCCACGGCGGAGGCGGAAGCGCGTTCGCCGATTGGGTGAAACTGTGGAACTCCCGCGGTTACGCGGCGATTGCCTTTGATCACGGCGGACATTTGCCGGTCAAGGAAAACGGCGAATGGAAAGTGAATCCGGACGGCGGCCCGCCCATGGGCGAATGCGATCAAATGGACGAGCCCATTTCCGATCAATGGATGTATCATGCCGTGGCGGATACGCTGCTGGCACATTCGTTGTTGTTGTCCTTTCCCGAGGTGGATCCGGAGCGGACGGGAATCACCGGCATCTCATGGGGTGCGGTTGTCACATCCATTGCGGTGGCGCTGGACTCGCGGTTCAAATTTGCGGCACCCGTGTATGGCTGCGGTTTTATCAGTGAAGACTTTGGCGACGGCACGCTTTTCGTGGGCCGCTCTGCGCCGCCCGAAACCGTGGCGCGCTGGCGAGAGCTCTGGGATCCGGCGCAATGGCTGCCACGCGTCGAGATTCCTCTATTGTGGGTCAACGGGACCAATGACTTCGCGTTTACTCCGCGCGCCTGGCGCTTGTCACACCGCCTTCCACGCGGCCCTCGCACACTATCGTTGCAGGTGGAAATGCCGCATGGCCACGATGGTCCGGGAGAATCGCCCGAGGAAATCCGCGCCTTTGCGGATAGTCTATGCAAAAACGGCGCGCCTCTTGCCGTGGTGCTGCGTCACGGAACGGAAGGATGCCGGGCGTGGGCCGAGTTCCAGTCCCCCGCGCTCATGCGTGGAGCGGACCTGAACTACACCGGCGATGGCGGTCCGTGGCAGGAACGCAAATGGCATATCGTTCCGGCGACCATTGAGTCCGGACGAGCCAGCGCGCCCGTTCCCGACGGCGCCACCGCATGGTTCTTCAACCTCATCGACAAGCGCGGCCTGGTGGTCAGCAGCGAGCACGAATCGGTGCAGGATTCCGCGCGGCCTGCGGGCTAGCCAATCTTCTCACTCATTTCACCACAAAGTCACCAAGACACCAAGAAGGGACTATTAGCCGTATCTTTTTTGGAAATGGCTTAGTATGGAATGGAGAAAGCCAATCGCCACGCTTCAAGCAGGCGCGACCGGCAACCAAGTGATCTATGCCAACGGCAAAGTGGATATCTTTACCAACGCAAATGTGGGCGTGACGTCGAACACGGGACGAGCGCCGTTTACAGCTACGATGACGCCAACCGGCTCCTTGGCATCAGCCATTCCCTGAGCGTGAACGCCCAGCCTTCCACCCTCGGCCTTGCCTACACCTACAACGCCGTGAACAACCGGCTGACGCGCAGCGAAACAGTAGCGACAACACCCACGGTCACGCAGACCTACGGCTACGATCCCATCGATCAGGTGACGTCTGTGAACTATGGGACGGGCCACAGCGAAACATTCGCCTACGACGCCACGGGCAACCGGACCAGCGCAACCGATTCGGCCAGTGGCACGACCACCTACACCGCCAACGCCCTCGCGAGAGGCGAAACAAAGAGCGGCGCGAACAACCAAAAGATCCTGAAAAGAAAGAAGAGAGGCAGCGAGAAAACGAGGGTAAAAAAATCTGCTGGAGCAGGCAGCGCAGTTGATTCAGGCGCTATTGAAGAATAATACGATCTATGTGCAAAAGAGCGAAAGAAAAAATTATCAATGTATATATATCAATGTATATCAGACGAAAAATTCGCCCAAGCGCGAGAGCTAATTGATTCTATTGAAAACAATGAGAACGACGATCCTATGTTATTATTATATAAAGCCCTGTGTTTTTATGAATCAGGCGACGATCTTAATTGCTTACGACTATTACGGAATTTTTTAAACCGCGTTCCGAATCATAAAAAAGTAGACTACGCAAAATATACATGCGCTCTATGTCTCAGCAATTTGGGGTTGGAAGAAAAGGCGATCAAATTCCTCGAATCCCTTCCTGTAGATTATCCAGATCTTCAACCGGAGTTAGTCCACGTTAGAAAAGCAATTGCGGATAAAAACCGGGCCTTGTCATATCTTGTAGGCGCACTCGAAATGTAAGTAGGGGAAATGGGGGTCAGGCAAGAATGGCGCTAAGATAAGGCAGGTTTGGGACGGTTTCTGTGATTGGGGACGACCATTTCGTGTCGTGGGCGTGTTAGTAAGTGGTAGTTCTTAGGTCGGCGCTTTTGGCGGTAAGTGTCCCATGGAGCCCCATGGAGCACCGTGTAGTTGATGGTTGACGATGCGGAGTCATAGGTGCCGTTGGGATACGGATACGACATCTACGATAAACTACGCTGCTTTGGGCAAAGCCGGCTTGCGGGCCTTTGCCCAAGCTTCGGGGGTTACGTCTTTGATCCGCCAGTTGGTCATTTTCGACAGGCGCGTGAGCACGTCGCGCAGGTAGGCGTACGGCTCGATGCCGCGACGACGGCAGCTCTCGATGATGGTGTAGAGAACGGCACTGCGTTCGCCGGCTTCGACGTCGCCGAAGAACAGCCAGTTTTCTTGCCAACGCCTGTGGGACGGATCGCATTTTCGACGAGATTGGTGTCGATTTGGCTCATCTACGACAGCTGGAATCTGCAGGCCAAGTACATCCATGGGCCTGCAGTCGATGAAATCCTGACCCGGATGGACGGCAGCGGTGCAGTCTACTACCACAACGACGCCTTGGGTTCGACTGTTGCTCTCACCGATTCCGCAGGC
>DATDBU010000182.1:0-6859 GCA_036524675.1 Chthoniobacterales bacterium
TGGCCTATCCGAGCGCGGCCTCTTTGATGCGCATTTGAGAATGGATCAAATCTCCACGATGGGCGACCCTCTGGCTGCTTTGGAAGCCGTCATGGATTGGAGCATTTTCGCACCTGTCTTCGACAGCATGGAACACGTCGAAGCAAAAGGCCCGGGAGGAAGACCTGCATACGCTCCACTTTTCATGTTCAAGGTGTTAGTCATCCAATCGCTTTATGGTTTGAGCGATGAACAGACGCAGTATCAAATACTTGATCGGCGCAGTTTTCATCGTTTTCTGGGGTTGATAGACGCGGACAGAGTGCCCGATCAAAACACGATCCGCCTCTTTCGCGAGAAGCTCACAGCGGAGGGACTTTTCGAAAAGCTCTTTGGCGCGTTTCATCAACGGCTTTTGGAGAAAGGATTCATCACGCGCAAGGGGCAGATCATTGACGCCTCGTTTGTGGAAGTTCCCCGCCAGCGCAACACGCGCGCGGAGAACGAGAGCATCAAAAACGGGGAAATGCCCGAGGGGTGGGAGGAGGATCCCAAGAGGCTCAGCCACAAGGACTTGGACGCGAGGTGGACGAAGAAGAACAATGTTTCCTATTATGGCTACAAGGATCATGTGGCGATGGATCTGGAAAGTAAATTGATCGTTCGCTCGGAAGTCACCGACGCATCGGTGCATGACAGTCAAATGCTGGACGCGTTGACGCGGCCGGGAGACCCCGTGACATGGGTGGACAGCGGATATGCAGGCGCGCCATGCGAGGCGATATTCGCCAGCAAGAACATAGAGGCCAAGATCTGCGAGAAGGGAGCCAGGAGCCATCCGCTCACCGAAGGACAGAAACAGGCCAACCGGGCGAAGTCGCGGAAGCGTTCGCGGGTGGAGCACATCTTCGCATTCATGACCGGGAGCATGTGCGCGATGTATCGCAGGTGCGTGGGGCTGGCGCGTAATCGGGGCAGCATCCTGCTTGGGAACCTGGTGTATAACATGGCGCGAGTGGAGCAGATTGTGCGGCTTGGATTGCTTGGGCGGCGGAAGCCTGTTCTTGCGTGAGTAAAGTAATAACAATCACTAAGATTGCATAGCATTATGCCGCGCCCACAAGGAAAGCGCTTTTGTGCAGCCGCCACGCAGCGACGTTCAAGGTAGCAATTTCAAATGAGAGGGCTCACTTTCAACCGCTTTCGGTCAAAAATAGCGTTTTTGGAAGTGCCCTAAACGTGTTAACCCCAAAACACCCGAATTGATCACGCCTGTTTGATGGTCTCATGAAAAAAGCTTTCTCCCTTGTCATTGGAACCGCGGCGATGTTCGCGGCGTCTGGAACTTCTGTTTTCGGCTTCGGCGCCTATGGAACAACCGGGCTCGCCGGCGGTTTTCGTTGGGACGCTGCCCCGCGAACCATGAGTGGTTGGGAAAGGTCCTTGAATGGCGGATTGCGATACTCATTGCAGGGCGGCTCATGGCAGGCGTATCGTGATTCGTTCACCTGGAGCACCTTGCCGACGGTAAACAACTTTCAGACTGCGGTGCAGTCGGCGATCGCGTTGTGGAACGTCACTGATCCTGCCTCCGGCTTGGGCACGACGATCTCGTTTGTCGAGGATCTCAGCACACCCGTAAGCCTGACGATCGCGAGTGGAATCCGGCAAGGTGCGGAAATAGATCTCTTCGCGCACAACTTCGGCGACACGAGCCTGCGCGCCGACACATTTTTCAATGCTTTGAGCGGAACCGTCACCCTGACCAGCGGGACGGTTGGCTATGCCGCGGGTCCGATTTCCGGCGCAGATGTCCGCATGAATTCAAACGGGGGCGCCGCGTGGAACCTGCAGGCCTTCCTAGGCGTAATGCATCATGAAATCGGTCACGCTCGGCCTCGCGGACGTAGATTTGCAATCCGGCCCCGGCGGCACGTTTATCGATGACAACTACGATGGCAGCACTAGCAACACGGCGCTTGCGACTTTGACGAACTCCTTTGCCGGCCTCGTGAATCCAGCCAACCCCAGCGCATCCATCGGGCTTAGCACGTATACAGTTGCCAACGGCGACCCGGGCGTCGATACCGCGGGCGTCGACATCATGATGGAAAGCGCAATATCTGGCACTCTTATTGGAAACCCAGGATTGCGAAACGACGATTTCGCAGGGAGGCAGTTTCTTTATCCGGTTCCGGAGCCAACGGCAGCCTGTTTGGCAGGCTTCGGCATCACGACTCTACTCGGCGTGCGTCGTCGGCGCTCTCCTAAAGTGTAGACTTGTGAATCAAGTAGGACCACAGACGGAGGGAACCTACACCCGAAGAATGGCGCTGGAAACCGCTAAAACCGCCATCAAGTTGATTCCCATGTTAGTTTATCATGGGATCCTTTCGATTCGTCACTTCCTGTCTACAGCTTCCATGCAATCTCCTCACCAGCGCTGAAAACGTTGCTGTGCCAGTCGACCACCTATTTCCCATTTTTAAGTTTCTTGGTATCTGTGATATTGGCAAGTTCGGTCCTTGGGTTGGCAGTGGTTGGGATCCTTTTCGCAACCTTCCTTAAGTCAACAAGTAACCAATCCCTAGGCTCAGCACTAAATAGGTTAAGCGTCTCTTTTCGGGGGGCAGGCCATCGGATCTCTTGGCGCAGCTCAGCATCCGAACTCCGCAAAAAGCGCTCTCAATCAGCGTTACGCTAGTCCATGACATCCAGTTTTTGGCCGAACAAGAAACGTCGCTTCACCTTCCTGGCCGGTTGCTACGTTTGCTTGGCTGTGATAGCGATCCCGCTCACCTTTGGGGTTGAGTATCGCGACTCATTGTCGGGCGGATGTCGCAGATCCATAGATTGCTATCGATTCTGGGGAGAGACCCTCTCCTTGAAAAAGTGCAGTCACGCCGGTCGCCACCACATCCTCTCTCCTCGAAGGAAGGATTGAGAAATACTCGGAAGAAGCCACAGGCGCAGCCGCAACTGTGAGGCCGGCGGAACACTGCACGGTGCGCTTCCGGCGGGCACGGGCCAACAGCTGACCGGCTTCGGTCCGGTTGCCGGACGTTGTCTCTTTCATGGCGAGAGGCGCGAATGTCACTCCTCCGGGATTCCCGGTTGATGCGTCTTCACCTCCCTCCGCAGACAGTGCGCGTAGTCCTGCAACTGCCGTTGCATCGCCTTGAATGCGTCGCGGATCGCCACATACACATCCTGATGCGGACCGCCAATTTCCAGATGCTTTTGCCGTTGTCCTTCCTCTTCATGCGTCACGGTTGGCTCGTGCGCGACTACCAGGTCCTTGCCTGGCACACCAAGCTCGATCCGGATGTGAAACGAATCACCCCGCCGCCGATGATGGTGTGGCGCCTCGACCACAACACGACAGCTGGTGATGCGGTCGAAATACTTGTCGAGCTTATCCGCCTCCTCCTGGAGCCGCGCGACCACGGCTTCGGAACGGTCCATGTTTCGGAATGTTGTCTGCACTGGTGGCATCATGATATGGGGTCCTTCGGTTTGGGGGAAATGTCACGCGCCGGCAACGGGCTTGCGTGAAGTGATTGCGTTACGCTTACGTACTTTTGGCAATCGCGGCAGGGGTATTTGCAAAAGGGGTATCGGTTTTGCAGGGTTGATAGTTGGGGTGTGTTCTGTCCAGGAAAAGCAGACTTCCGACAGCCGCCTCGCGCTTCCCTCGTTTTGCCAAAGGCCAACCATTATTTGGCATGCCATGGTGGATACCCCACAACGACAGGTTGTTGAGTCATCGGCCAGGAGCTTGGCTTCGCAGAATTTCACCCCGTTTGATATCTGGACAGGGGAGGCAGGAACAGCCGAGCCTAGCATGTCGTGTGGAGAATGGCGTTTACATCCTTGGGATTGATGTCCTCAAGGAGCTTGCACGCTTCATCGGTTGGGACCGCGATGAGCTTGATGTGTCGACGTTCCGCTTCGTGGAACACCTCGGGCAATACAGGCAATCGGCCGTACGATCCGGTGCCAACGATAAGCTTGCGGCCTCCCCACGGGATCTCCTCTTTCAACGACAACGGCGTGTGTCCGGTTTGTTCCCGATACTGCTTGGACGGCCCCTTCTTGCGCTTCCTGACTTTGCCTCCCTCAATGACCACATCGTGGGCGTATCGCTCTTTTTCGACCTCGATCTCACCGAACGCGATCAACTTCGCTTTCATGATTTCGAACCTCCAACCAAAATCTTCGGTCTCCGGCTGACGGCGTCAAGCAGAAGGTGACCCCGAAAGCCCAGAGGCGGGAGAGGTCGTCGTGAAACACCCCAGATTCCGACGCCGTGGATAAACCGCAAGATGCAAAGACGCCAAGGCTAACCAAAACGCTTACTCTTCCTTTGCGTCTTTGCGTCTTTGCGGTTCTCATTTGGGGAGCGTTACAACCAAACGCACGTCTCCAGCCTGGAAGTAGCTGGAAACATTTGCTGTGCGCGTAACCGGGCTTAAATTTGACTATGAAGTCGCTGCTGCCCCTCTGTCTGGCAGGGCTGTTGATGTGGACGCTGACGTTGCCCGGCTGGGCGGCAAACCGGGTCAGCCGGATCACAATTGATGGAGCAATCGGGCCCGCGACCGCTGACTTTGTGGCGAGGGCGACCAATGTGTCCGCAGAGGCAGGTGACGTGTGCCTCATCGTTCAACTCGACACGCCTGGCGGCCTCCTCGAGTCCACGAAAAAGATCGTGCAATCCTTTTACGCATCGAAAGTTCCTGTCGTCGTGTTCGTAGCGCCCACGGGAGCGAACGCGGGCAGCGCAGGGTGCTTCATTACCCTGGCGGCAGACGTGGCAGCAATGGCGTCGAACACAAGCATCGGCGCGGCACATCCAGTCGCCATCGGCGGTGGCGGTGGAACGCAACAACTCGATGAGACGATGAAGCAAAAGCTGGAAAACTTCGCCATCAGTTACATCGAAGCCATTGCCCAGAAACGCGGGCGCAATGTTGAGTGGGCAAAATCCGCAGTCAAAGAGAGTGCGTCCATCACGGCAGAAAAGGCGCTCGAATTAAAAGTCATCGAGATTGTCGCCACAGATCAGGCCGATCTGCTCCGGCAACTCAATGGCCGCGTGGTCCGGGGTAAGCCGCTTGCGACAGCGGATGCCAATCTCGTCGAGATTCCGATGCTGGCGCGCGAGTGGGTTTTCCAAATGCTCGGACGCCCCGAAGTGATGTTCCTCCTGATGTTGATAGCTATCTACGGGATCATCGGCGAGCTGAGCAATCCAGGGGTCGTTTTGCCGGGCATCGTTGGGGTCATTGCATTGATCCTGGCTCTCTACATGGCGGCGGTGCTTCCAGTGAATATCGCCGGCGTTGCGCTCATCGTGCTGGCGGTGGTGCTGTTTGTCGCAGAAGCATTCGTGCCTGCGTTCGGTGCGTTAACCGCCGGCGGAGTCATAGCATTTTTCCTCGGGGCACTGATGCTTTTCGAGGACAACTCGCCGGCTTTCCGCTTGTCGCTGGCCATGATTCTTCCAGCCACCTTGCTTACGGCCGCATTTTTCATTTTCATTGTGGGAGCAGGCTTGCGTGCACAACGACTGCCCATCAGAGCCGGTCGCGAAACCCTCAAAGGCCGGACTGCCGAGGCGCTGACCGATATCAACGAAGAATCGGGGCGCGTGTTTGTGGAAGGAGAAGACTGGCAGGCAGTCAGCAACCAGCCCATCGGGAAAGGTCAACCGGTAGAAGTGGTTTCCGTGCGCGGACTTACCCTCACCGTCCGGCCCATCACAGCGGAGGCATCCTCATGAACAAATCTGAAAATGTACTCATGTTGGCGACATGGTTGATCACGATCGCGCTGCTGCTGGTCATCGTTCTGCCAGCCGCGGTTCGCATCCTGCGCGAATACGAACGCGGTGTGATATTTCGGCTGGGCAAACTGTTGCGAGCTAAAGGACCAGGCCTCGTGCTGTTGATTCCGATGGTGGACCGAATGGTGCGTGTCGATCTGCGCGTCGTAACGATTGATGTCCCAAGGCAGGAAATGATGACGCGCGACAACGTGCCGGTAACGGTGGATGCCGTGCTGTATTTCAGGGTCGTCGATCCTGAGGCGGCGATCGTGAAAGTCGAAAATTTCCTCAAAGCCACGTCGCTGATTGCGCAAACGACATTGCGCAGCGTCGTCGGCCAGGCAGAGCTCGATGATCTGTTGGCGCGCCGGGAAAAAATCAACCAGACCCTTCAGGAAATCATCGATCGCCAGACGGATCCGTGGGGAATCAAGGTGACGGCCGTAGAGGTCAAGGATGTCGTCCTGCCCGAGGCTATGAAACGCGCCATGGCCAAACAGGCGGAAACCGAGCGCGACCGCCGTTCGAAGATCATCAATGCCGAAGGCGAATTTCAGGCGGCGGAAAAACTCGTCCAGGCGGGCGGCATGATCGCCGCCCAGCCAATCGCGCTGCAGTTGCGTTTCCTGCAGACCATTCGGGAAATCTCGAGCGAACACACCACGAACACGATCGTCCCCCTCCCGATTGATCTTCTCACGCCCTATCTGCGTAAATCAGAAGAGCCCCCTCGCCCACCGTCGAGCTAAATGCTCAATCCACGACCTACTTTTACTATTGGTAAATTGTCGTCGCGGCGTTTTTTACAAGGAGGGGCGCTTTCCAAGCGCCCGTTTTCAGGCGGTTGGAAACCGCCTCTCCTTGGTTCTCCGCTCGAAACCGCCATGTCCGTGTCGCAGGAGGTCTTTTACGAGCTGGGCGCGGTTTCACGTACGAGTTTCAGCCAATGTTGCGCGGCTGGCGAGAGGGGAGCACTCTTGCGCCAGATCAATCCAAGCCTCCAGCGTAGATCCTTTTCATCCAACACCACGGCCCTGACGGCGGGACGTT
>DATDBU010000183.1:0-44465 GCA_036524675.1 Chthoniobacterales bacterium
TTCGAGAGCGTCCTTTTCCTCCTCGTTCTCGTACTCGTCCCTCGTCCTCGAGGTGCTGCTGTGCTGCCGAGGACGAGCAGGAGAACGAAGGACGAGAACGACTTGCGCCCATTTACCAAAGTGGAATTAATTATAACGTTCCACAAACTGATGAACCGCCAAAGACGCGAAGACGCCAAGCTTGGTCAACAACGGCTCCTCCTTGGCGTGTTTTTGCTAATTGGAGGAGGGACGTGAAGCTAGTTCGGGGTATTTCGCGAGCGTGGCGGCGCGGACAGCTTCAAGAGGTATGGCTTCGGCTTCGGACCAGTTTTTGGTGGAGATCGTTTCGGCTTTGGCCCATTCGGTTTCCCTGTCAGATTCGATAAGCGCTTTGTACGTTTCGATCGCAGCGTCTTTGTTGCCGGTTAGCCAGGAAGCGGCGGCGAGGCCAGCGAGAAGGTCTGGGCGGAGAGTCTTGCCCGTTGCGGTAAGCAGATCCCTGGCTTTTGAGAACGCGGCGTACGCGGCTGGGAAATCAGCGATTTTCATGTATGACCAGCCGGCCATCCGAAAAACATTTTCGTTCCGCGCGAGCACGTATAACTGCTGTGCATGCCCACGCTTGATCGTATTCGGGTGATGATCTCCAGCCGCTGCAAACGCGCCGTTTCCGGATGGTGCCGGCGGTGTTACGAAACTCAGCGAAATCCGCAGGGAGCAACTCGGATTCCCGAATGCTACGGTGATGAGCACGCCGTTCGGTGTGTACGTCGCCGACGAGATTCAAAAGGTCCAGATCGTTTTCCTCGCCAACTGCAGCGACGAACCACAACCCACCATGCGCTCCAGCGGCTCTTCGATTGGCTGGCGCAGTCCGGCGAAGACGTGCTGCTCAGCCGCCGCGCGGCAGCGCGGACGAGGATCGTCCAAACGATCGCGGATGAAGCGGCGACCCACTGACAACGAAAAGACTTCCCCTCCGTCCGAAGAGGTTAGGCATTCAGATCCCTCAGCAACCAGCATCCAAACCCATGAGTATCCAAAGCAAACTCGACAAAACACCTCCCTACAAGCTGCTCGCCTGCGACGGCGGCGGCATTCGCGGCATCATTTCCATCGAAATCCTCGCGAAGATCGAAGACCAGCTTCGTGCCAGTAGCGGAAATCCGGGTCTCGTCCTCGCCGATTACTTCGACTACGTCGCTGGCACGAGCACCGGCGCCATTATTGCCACGCTGGTGGCGCTTGGATACGACATCGCCAGGATCCGCGAGTTCTATCTCAAGAGCGGCGCGGAAATGTTCGAGCCCGCTGCGCTTTGGGAACGTCTGCACACCAAGTTCGACAACGACAATCTGTCGCGGATGCTCAAGGAGATCATCGGCGAACGCGAAACCCTCGGCTCGGACAAATTCAAGACGCTCCTGATGGTCGTGCTACGCAACGCCACCACCGATTCGCCGTGGCCGATCTCGAACAATCCCAGGGCCAAATACAACGACCGCGACAGGCGCGACGACGATAGCAACCTGAACCTGCCGCTCTGGCAGCTTGTCCGCGCCAGCACCGCCGCGCCGACGTTTTTCCCGCCGGAAACCATCGAGGTTGGCTCTCAGCGCTTCGTTTTCGTCGATGGCGGCGTGACGATGTACAATGACCCTGCGTTCCAGCTCTTCCTCATGGCGACCACGGAGCCCTACAAGCTTTGCTGGGAGACGGGCCGCGAAAAGATGCTCCTCGTGTCGGTCGGTACCGGCGCGAGCGCTGATGCGAATTCCAAGCTCAGCCCGCGAGAGATGAACCTGCTCTACAATGCCGGCCACATCCCCGCGGCGCTGATGGCCGCTGCGCTTCACGAGCAGGATTTCTTGTGCCGCACCTTTGGCGACTGTCGGGCCGGCGGCCCGCTCGACCGCGAGATCGGCGACATGATCGGCCAAGGCATTCCGGGCGTCGAAAAGCTCTTCACGTATGTGCGCTACAACGCGGATCTTTCGCGCGCAGGACTCGACGCGCTCGGCCTGCAGGGCATCAGCCCCGAGCACGTCCAGCAGATGGATTCGGTGGATCACATCGGCGAGATGCAGCAGGTAGGCCGCGCCGCGGCCGAACGTTACGTCGATACGAAACTCCACTTCGCCGCCTTCCCCGCCTAATCGGAAAATCTCGACAGCCACCAACACAGGAGAGCCATCAAAATGCCTACAGGAACTTGTTTCGTCGTCATGGGGTTCGGGAAAAAAACGGACTTTGAAACGGGGCGCACCCTCGATCTTGATAAAACCTATCGCAATGTCATCAAGCCCGGCGTCATAGCCTCCGGGCTGCAATGCGTGCGCGCTGATGAAATCGTCCATTCGGGCCTGATAGACACGCCAATGTATGACCAACTACTCAAGGCGGACGTTGTCATCGCAGATCTGTCCACGTCGAACAAGAACGCGTTTTACGAGCTCGGCGTCCGCCACGCACTGCGACCGGAGACGACGATCGTCATCGCCGAGGATGGAATGAAGACGCCGCCTTTCGATGTGAATCACATCGTGATCCGGCAGTACCATCACCTCGGTGAAGACATCGGCTTCGACGAGGCGATGCGGTTTCAGGCGGTGCTCAAGGATGCGATCATCGACATCATGGCGAAGGTTCCACAAGAGCGGTTCGATAGCCCGGTGTATGAATTCATCAAGGATCTCGCGCCGCCGAAAATCGCCGTTACGAGGGGCCCCGCCGCGGCTGCGATCGCCTCGCCACTTGCGGCAGCAGATGGGAGCGATGAGACGCACAGCAGCCTGATGAAGCAGGTGGACGACGCCTTCAACGCCGGGGATTTTGCCACTGCCAAGACCCTGCTCGCCGCCATTCGCTCGATGAGGAGAGCCGTCTCGCCGGATCGGCCCGTGGACCCTTATCTCGTTCAGCGCCATGCCCTGGCCACGTATAAAAGCGCGCAGCCGGACAAAGTGACCGCGTTCAAAGATGCGCAGCAACTGCTAGCCTTGCTGCAACCGGAGACCTCGAACGACCCAGAGACCCTTGGTTTGTGGGGTGCGGTTCACAAAGGACTCTGGACAGCCACGAAGGAGCGCGACTTCCTCGATGTCGCCGTGCGCGCCTACGAGCGGGGCTTTTACCTGCGAAACGATTACTACAATGGCATCAACTACGCCTACCTCCTCAATGAACGCGCCGCGGTCGCAACCGATCAGGGGGAAGCAATCGCTGATTTCGTCCAGGCCCGCCGCGTGCGCCGTGAGGTTCTCTTCATCTGCAAGGACTGGCAGAAAGCGAACCCTCCACCGGAGGCGGCCGCGGCGCCCGAAGCCGTGGCGAAATTCAAGACGGACCAGTATTGGGTGCTCGCAACCATAGCCGAAGCACAGGTGGGTCTCGAAGAGGGTGCGTTAGGTGAGCAGAGGCTGAACGAAGCACTCCTCGCCGCGCCGCAACCTTGGATGCGCCAGGCGACGAAAGATCAAGTGGATAAACTCAAACTGCTCCTTGCCGCTTCTCCGCTGAAACAACTCCCAGTCGTGGCCGTCCAACAGTAAACCGTAACCTTTTTTCGGCGGAGGATGTTAACCGTGTCATTCGTCGCCGTCGGACGCAAGCGCTTCACCGGCTTGCGCGAAGAGCTCGCGCAACTCATCGACGAGCGAATGGCACGCTCGCAAATGCCGTGCAGGAACAGGTCGGCTCAAAACTGCACCGTGGCTTCGACTGCGACGAAGTGGATGGTTTCCGACGGGCCGCTTTCTTCGATAAATGCGCCGGGTGAGAATTGGGAGTAGCTGACTAGAAACGCCAGTTCACGGACGGGGTTCCATTCGGCAACCACTTCGACCTGTGTGCCGATGAATCGTGCGTCGCTCGATGCCGTGCTGGCGCGCACGATATTTCCGCCTACTCCGTAAACGGCGTCGTCCGCGCTGTAGCGCCAGTACGGGCCGCCCTGGACGGAGAGCGTGACCTGATCCGTCACACGAATGCCTACCGAGCCTAACACGTTGATCAGATTGTAAGGACCAACCGGATTGAGTTCGCCGAAATATTTTCCCTTCGGAAACAACGGGTTGAAGGTTTGCAGGTCGGCGTCGCTGGCGTTGCTGTCGCCGCTGATAATATTCGCCCGCAGACAGAATCGCGGCTCCAGGAAAGCGTCCAGCGTGTAGCCAGTCTCGGTTCCGATGCTCCACGCCAGGATATCGCCGTTGCCGCGCTCGCTGTCGAAGCTGCCGAACTGCAGCATCCCTTCGTAATTCCAGTCCAGCGCGCCGCCTGCGACTGGCTGATTTCCAAAAAACCGGGTGCCGATCGTATGCCGCCATTCACGTCCGGAGCCCGAGTTGAAGCTCGCCGCCGCGTTGGTGTACCCGAGATAATAGAAATCCGCCATCGCACGGGGAAGAGAGGGCAGGAAATCCCCCAGCTTCCGCGTGGCATAGATTCCCCAGAGCTGCTCATCGTCGGTGCTCTGGTTGTCCAACGGATCCTGTTCGATCTGCACCGGCCATAGATAGAATCCGCTTACGTCCCATCTCTCGTCTTTCCATCTCACAAGTCCGCCATCGAAGCTGAGCGGCATATTCGTGCCGTACCGGGCACCGAGAAGCCGCTCTGTCCCGAACGCGATGATCTGTCGTCCTGCCTGAATAGTCAGCTCTCCGGCGCCCAAGGGCAGCGTGACTCTGGCAAAGGTTTGCAACAAATCAAAGTCATCCTCATCGATGGGACCTGGCCCTCGCGCATCGTAGTCACTGGAAGCCCGCTCGACTTGCCCGAAAAATAGCCATTTCCATCCGCCCGATGAATCGGGAATCGTTAGAGAAACATACGGCATGGCGCGTGTGAGCAGATACCCGCCGGTGTCCTGCGGGCCTGAACCAAAATCCGTGTGGTCAATCCATTCGTACCGCACACGCACCTCGCCTCCCAGAGTGACAAACGGCGCATCCGCAGAATTTCCCAGGGGCACGTATTTTAGCTTTTCCCACCAGAAACCCTGGCGATTCCTCGCATCGCTCAAATAACCGTAATCCTCGACCTGCCGCGTCTTCCCAATGATATCGGGAGACTGAACGATCTGCGCCTGTTGACCACGGATCACACCAGCGCCGAGCAGCGCAACAACGGCCACAGAGACTAACAAACAGCATCGAGCTGCACGCATATTTTCAAAGAAACCGCTCATTCAATCCAGCTGAAAAGAGATCATCCGCAGATTGCGCAGATTTTCGCAGATAAAACCCAAGCACTCTAATAATCTGCGTTCATCTGCGAAAATCTGCGGATTTATATTAGTATTTTGTCAGCTCCCCAGGAAACTTAACAGCTCCCGATTCACCTCTTCGGCGTGCGTCCATGTGAGTCCATGCGGGGCGTCCTTGATCACCACCAGCCTGCTGTGCTTCACGAGGGCATGTGTAGGCTCCCCCGAAACGGAGATAGGGACAGACCGATCCGCGCCGCCGTGAAGGATGAGTGTCGGAATGTCAAAACTCGCGAGATCCTTCCGAAAATCACCGAGCCATGCTGAAACGCATTCGCAGGTTGCAATGGGCGAAGCGTCCACTGCGACGTTCCAATTGCTCTCGAGCACCTCTTTGCTGATAAGCTTCCCCTCCAAAACATCCGCATTGTAAAAGTTGCGCAGAAAAGCCGGGAGGAAAGCAAAGCGATCCGCGGTGAGAGCTTGTTGAATTCCATCGAAAATGGCGCCGTCCACTCCCCCGGGGTTGTCGGGCGTTTTCAGGAGAAACGGTGTAACAGAACCGATAAGCACCGCCTTTTTGACACGTTCGGAACCATAAGTCCCAAGATACCTGGCGACTTCACCGCCGCCCATGGAATAGCCTACCAGTGCGAGATCGCGAAGATCGAGCGTCGTGACGAGTGTATGCAAATCGGCCGCCAATGTGTCGACGTCATAACCCGAACTCGGGCGGCTGGATCCGCCAAATCCTCGGCGATCATAAGCAATGACCCGATAGCCGGCCTTGAGCAAAGCACTCGTTTGTTTTTCCCACGATCGTCCATCTAGAGGCCATGCGTGAATGAGGACAACGGGCCTTCCATCACCATGGTCTTCGTAGTAAAGCTCGATGTCGGTGGAGTTTTCACGCCCGACTTTGATTTTATTAGTGCTCATAAATTCTCTGTGGATGCCGATGATTGAGGCGCCGTCAGCTGTTCCAGTAGAAAAATGAAGGAACGGTAATCGTGCCCCGTGGCCAGGTTCAGCCCGATCTCGCAGGTTCGATTGCTGGAGAGGTGGGCATCGAAATGCCGTCCGGCCAGTTCGTCCGCCTGCTCCGACGTGGCGGAGAGAGTCAGTTCCGGATGCAGAAATCCGCGGTCGCCAGCGAAGGCGCAGCAGGTGGCATGGATCGGCGTCACGGCTTCTTCTGCGAGCGCTGCGCCCAAAGCTTGCAGTTTTTTGTTCAGCCCCAGGTGGTGCGAGGAACAAACGGGATGGACGACAGCAGAACTAACCTTATGCGTGATCGTCAACCGGGGCAGAAGATGGTCGTGCGCCCAGGCAATCGAATCGAGAATGGTTAGCGCCTCATGCTTTTTCCGGTTTTCCGGAGTGAGATACTCCACGATTTCACCAATGAGACCAAAGGAACACGAACTGGCGTCGCACACGATAGGCAGGCGACCTGCATCACTCCAGTTCCACAGACTTTCGACCACTTTGTTGGCCATGTACGTGTTGCCATCGAGATAACCTTTGGAATGCCAGACCGTGGCGCAACAATTGCCGGCCAGATCCTCCGGCAGCCACAGCGGCAATCCCGCTCGAGCAGATAACGTGACCATCGCCTCCTGGAGGGTCGGAGCAGGAGCCTGACTCTGGGTCGCGCCAAAAATCCGGTTTACACAAGCGGAAAAATAGACCCCCGCAGCACCCTGGCGCTGAGTCTTGGGAAGCTGGATGGGGGCGGGTTCAGGAATATTAGGCAGCCACGACGGAGCCATTTCTTCGCTCACCACCTTTCGGGCAGCGGAGGTCGCGGTTCGAGCGGACCATTCGCCGAGGATCCTGGTTACGGCGCCATTCATCCTCAACGCCAAGCGTCCAGCCTGCTCCATGCTCTTCCAATGAAAGGCCGTTTGTTTGGCCACAAATTCCTCAACCGGCGTGTGCTCCCGATGCCGGAAATGCTTCATCAACGTCCCGGTGTTAATTTGCACGGGACAGGCCAGGGCGCAGGAGCCATCGCCTGCGCAGGTCTCGATCGCGTCGTATTCGTATTCCCGCAGCAAGGCTTCAGTCACACGCGAACCGGGCGGCTGCCGCAGCATTTCGCGGCGTAGCACGATCCTTTGCCGGGGAGTTGTGGTTATATTTCGACTGGGGCACACCGGCTCGCAATACCCGCACTCGATGCAACGATCGACTTCGCTTTCCACCACCGGCGTGGTGTGCAGATGTCGCAAATGAGATTGGGGATCGCCGGTCAACAACACTCCAGGGGAAAGAATATTATCGGGATCGGCCAAACGTTTGACCCGCCACATCAGCTGCGTGAGCTTCGGCCCCCACTCGCGCTCCACAAACGGCGCAATATTCCGTCCCGTCCCGTGCTCCGCTTTGAGCGAGCCGTCATACTTGCCGACAACAAGGGAGACCACGTCCTGAAGAAAAGCGTCGAAACGGGCAATGTCCGCGTCCGAGTTGAGCGAAGGCGTTATCAAAAAATGCAGATTCCCGGCGGAAGCATGGCCAAATACCGCGCCGGCATAGCCATGGCGGGCGAAGAGAGCCTGCAGATCCAGGGCGCCTTCAGCCAGCCGCTCGGGAGGAAAACAGACATCTTCCAGAATTAGGGAGCTGCCGGGAGGCCGAGCTCCTCCCACCGAGGGTAGCAGTCCATGCCGGACGGTCCAGAATTGGGCGGCGAGCTGGGGATCCCGGGTGAACACGCCGGGCTCGAGCAGTGTTAACCCCGCGAGTAGTTCGTCGGCGGCAGATTGAGCCTTTTCAAGCTTCGCTGGGCTGCTTTCGCGAAACTCCACCAACAAGCCCGTGGCTGTTTCCGGAAGCTGCCGCCACCGGTCCGGAACGCCGGGCTTTCCTTCCACGGCTCGCAGCGAAGCCCGGTCGGTGAGCTCGACCGCGGCGGCCCCTCGATCCACAAACGGCTTGACCGCGGCACAAGCGGAAAACATGTCCGGAAAGATCAGGAATGCGGTTAGGCGGTGTTTGTCATCCGGAACGGTGTCGAAGACCATCTCAGAAAGGAAGGCGAGCGTTCCCTCGGAACCCACCAGGAGCCGCCGGAAAATTTCCAGGGGTGTCGCCGCGTCCAGGAAAGCTTCCATGTGGTAGCCCGTGGTGTTCTTGATGCCGAACTTGCGCCGCATCCGGGTCACGAGATCCGGATCGGCCTCAATTTCCCGTTTGATGTCCATGAGCCCTAGAGCCAGGTCTGGCTCGGCTTCCGCGAATTTCGTTTCGGCATCCGCCTCAGCCGTATCGATCAGGGTTCCCGAAGGAAGCAAAAACGTCAGCGACGAAAGGGTCTTGTAGGAATTTTGCGCGGTGCCGCAGCACATGCCGCTCGAGTTATTAGCCACCACGCCGCCGGCGGTGCAGACGGATGCACTGGCCGGATCTGGGCCCAATCGGTATCCGTGCCCGGCGAGGGCCAGATTGAGCCGATACAGAATGGAGCCAGGCCGGGTGCGCAGCCGGCGTCCCTGCTCCTCCACCGTCCAGCCAGCCCAGTGCCGACGCGCCTCCAGCAAAATGCCGTCCCCTTGCGACTGTCCGCTCAAACTGGACCCGGATGCGCGGATGGTGACGGGTAATTTTTTCGTCTTTGCATATGAAAAAACCGCCCGGACGTCCGCAACATCACGGGGCATCACGACCACTTTTGGGATCATGCGATACGGGCTCGCGTCCGTGGCAAAACGGATTAGGTCGGTCACCCGAGAAAACACCTGGGGCGCGCCCAGCAGATCGGTCAACTCGTCCCGCAGCCAGCGGGGCGAGCCTTCAGCCAGATCGTCCGGGGCCCGGTCAGGGGCTGGTTGATGGCCTGATGGTTGAATGCGTTTGGGATCGGGCTGAAGAAGTTTGCGCATCGGAGATTCTTTTCAGGGTTACATTCATTCGCCCTGGTTGAGGCGGAAAGGGCGGATCGTCGACAAGAAAACATAGAGCAGCCTTTTCCGCCACGATGCTGGTGTAACGCTTAAAAAATCATCAAGTGCCTCTGCGCGAGTCATGGCGATGCTGCTGCAGGCGCCAAAGGTAGAAACAGGGAGCGACGGAGCCGGCCATCGACCGAACGAGTGCGATGACCGCGGCCTTCAGTATCCGACACGAGGAGAATCTCGCCGCCACGAAAGCGCCGTATCTCACCCGAACCAGTCTCGATTTCGATTTCGCCATCGAGAAGGACAATGAACTGCCGCTGCGGCGCGCGATGCCAGTCGTAGTCGTAGTCGCCGCCAGTCTCGCGAAAGATGACTCCGGTAACGGGAACAAGCGCGGAGAGCGCACCAATATCTCCGCTCGGCACCAATGGAATGTCCCATTCGCGAAAACGGCTGCGTCCATCTGCGTCATTTTCTACACAGGTGATTTTCATTGCCTGCGACTGCTTCAAATCCGGTCAGAACGCGAAACATTCGCAGCCACCGTCCAGCAGGCCGCGTGCACCGAGCATCCATTGCGGAATGTTAAACGGATTGCTTTTCGCCGGCTGATGCACGTGACGTTCGCAACTGCATCCGTGGGCGTGTTCATGAAGATGCGAGGTAAAACTCTGCCTCCAATAGCCCGGATAACGGACCACCGGCGACCAATCGGGCATTACCGGCAGAGCATCGGGATCGAGCGGCTTGAATTCTTCCACGGCATACACCGGCTTTCCGCCCAGGATCGTTAGCACGGATTCCAGGGATTTGATTTCTTCGTCGGGAATCGTGAAATAGTCGTTGGTTAGCACGACCAGATCGGCAAGTTGCCCCACGACGATGGCGCCGCGTTTTCCTTCTTCACGCGACATCCACGTGCTGCCCTGCGTGTAAAGCCGAAGGGCTTCCTCCCGGCTGAGCAGCGCTTTGTCGGGGTAAAGGGCCAAGCCGCCCAGTGTTTTTCCAGTGGTCATCCAATAGAGAGACACAAAGGGATTGTAGCTGGCTACGCGCGTCGCATCCGTGCCGGCACCGACCGGCACGCCCATCTCCAGCATGCGCCGGATGGGCGGCGTGCGCTCGGCGGCTTTCGCGCCGTAGCGATCCACATAGTATTCGCCCTGGAAAGCCATGCGGTGCTGGACCGCGATGCCGCCGCCAAGGGCTTTGACCCGCTCAATGTTACGGTCGGAAATCGTCTCGCAATGATCGAAAAACCAATGCAAACCCTCCAGCGGAGCGTCCCGGTTCACCCTCTCGAAAATATCGAGGAAACGGGAAATGGACTCGTTGTAGGTCGCATGCAGGCGGAACGGCCAACGGTTTTCGGCCAGGAAATGAACGACTTTTTCCAGTTCGCTCTCCAGCCTGCCTTCCAGGTCGGGGCGGGGCTCCAGAAAATCCTCAAAATCCGCCGCCGAGAAAACGAGCATTTCGCCCGCGCCGTTGCAGCGGAACATGTCGTCCCCTTCGTCCGGCTTCACGATCTTCGACCAGCGCACGAAATCTTCGAGTTCGCCGCCCGGTTTCTGAGTAAAAAGATTGTAGGCGATGCGCAGGGTCATTTCGCCCCGCTGATGCAGTTGCTGGATAATCTCGTAGTCTTCGGGATAGTTCTGGAAGCCGCCTCCCGCGTCACACACGCTTGTCACACCGAGGCGGTTCAATTCCCGCATGAAATGGCGCGTCGAATTGTATTGGTATTCCAGCGGAAGCTTGGGACCCTTTGCCAAAGTCGCATAAAGGATGGTTGCATTGGGGCGTGCCACTAACATTCCTGTCGGATTTCCAGCTTTATCCCGGACGATTTCGCCGCCGGGAGGATTCGGCGTGTCCTTGGTGTAACCGCAAGCTTTCAGGGCCGCGCGGTTGAGCAAGGCGCGACAATAGAGATGCAAAACAAAAACAGGCGTGTCCGGCGCGGCAGCGTTGATTTCATCCAGGGTCGGCATGCGCCGTTCGGCGAATTGAAACTCGCTCCAGCCGCCGACGACGCGCACCCATTGCGGAGCGGGCGTGCGCTCGGCCTGTTCGCGGAGCATTTGCAGAGCCAGAGAAACCGAAGGCACGCCCTCCCAGCGCAGCTCCATGTTGTAGTTCAATCCGCCGCGGATGACGTGCAGGTGTGAATCATAGAGACCGGGAATGACCCGGCGACCGTTGAGATCGACGACTTTCGTTTCTGGGCCGCGTTGAAATTCCGCAGCGTTATCGACTCCGGCGACTCGGCCGTCCACAATGACGACTTCCTTCGCCTCGGGATGTTTCGGATCGAGAGTGGTGATACGTCCGTTTAGAAGAATGAGATCGGCGGTGGGATAGGTATTCATGGTTGGCAGCTGGTGGATGGTGAAGTAAACTTTTGCTTGAATATAGGAGCGATTGAGGTCAACCCGGATGTTTTCAACGGCCGTCCCGTCGTGCGCGGCACTCGAATTGCCGTTGGCTCTGTGCCTGGCATGCTCGCCGCAGGGGATTCCATCGACGAAGTGCTGGTGGCTTATCCAACGTTGTCGCGGGCGCAGGTCCTGGCCTGCCTGGATCATGCAGCCCAGTTGATGCAGAACCAATGCACGCTTGACTCGGTCTCATGACCGGCTTTTTTTTCGACGAAAATCTTCCGGCTGTTTCCGATCTTCCCGTGAAACTCCCTATCGTCCACGCCTCACGTCTCGGAGCCCGGATGACAAAAGTCGTACATTTGCGCGTCGGGAACATGCGACGACGGGAATTCGAGACGTGGTTAAAACGATGCTGGCCTCGAATCGAAGCGGCCGTAAAGGAGCACAAACTCGTCAATGTATTTCCAACTAGCATTCAATCCGTGCGTTGAATGGTTCCAGCGGCCTTCCCCTCCTTCTCTGGGTGAAGCCAGGAGTGCGCGACCTTGACAAGCAACGGCATTGCAACCCAGGTGAGGACGATGACGATGCCAGCTGACACCACCCCGGATGTTAGAATTTTCGAAATGTTAGGCCCCAGCAACGGCACGAGAATCGCCGGCACGATCATACTAACCGGCCAGACGGCAATCCAGGTTAGCAAAGCCATTTTCCAACGTGGCGGCATGGCTCCATGAGGCTCACGGAACCAGGCTTCCAGACCGTCCAATCGCCGGTAGCTGGCCTCGCCTTCGACCATCGGTTCGATGCGGACCAGCCAGTCCTTGTAAAGAGCGGTTTCGTAGAAAGCATCCCGGTCTGCCACACTGGCAAACGTGCGCAGGATGCCGTATTCCGTGGAACCAGAACCAGGTGGAGGGTGCAGGCAATGCACCCCCCGCGCTCCAGGTTCGGCCAAAGAACGGCTCGCAAAATCCGCCAATGCGCGCTCGAATTCCGCAATGTGCGTTTTCCGGACGCGCCGCGTGATCGCTATATGAATTGGCTCTTCCATGCTTTTTTGTAGCGGCGGTTCTATGACCGCCGGTTCTCTGCGTCAGCGGGGAGTTCCTATCACGTGCCCGTCCCGCCTGTTCATGGACATCCTGGCTGTGCGGATCCGGCGCTACGGAATTAGTGCGCGGCTTTTTTCGGTACGATTTGGGGTTTCAGGGCCGATTGCGGCGCCTTGTGGACCATCGTATAGGCATATTCCACGCCCACACCATAGGCGCCACCCTGTTCTTTGATCAGGCCCATCAGTTTGTCGTAATGGTCGCGTTTGGCCCAATCGCGCTGCCATTCCAGCAGAGCAGGAATCGTCGTCACGCGGACGGCACCGGCCTGGACCATCCGGGACAGAGCGGCTTCGTGAGCTGCGGGCGATGTCGCGCCGCAACAATCTTCAACGACGTAAATGTTATATCCGGCGCCAAGCATTTCGATGGTTGGCCAGGTCACACAGACTTCCGTCCAAAGGCCCGTCATAAGAATGTTCTTTTTGCCCGTCGCCTCGATGGCCGCGCGGAAGCCGGCGTCATCCCAGGAGTTCATGGAAGTCCGTTCAACGACCGGCTGACCGGGAAACACGTCGAGAAGCTGAGGCCAGATGTAACCGCTGAAAGATTCCGTCTCCACAGCGGTAAGAACGGCGGGAACGTTGAATTCCTTCGCGACCTTTGCGAGAAGGGTCACGTTATTGATCAACGATGCCCGCTCAATGCTGGCAACGCCAAAGGTCATTTGCGGCTGGTGATCGATGAAGACAACGGCGCTGTCTTCCGGTGTGTAGAGTTTGTTGTAGTGGCTCATGGCGCCTAAACCTATCCCAGCGTCAGGCAGCCTCCATTGACCATGACGCTGAACTTTCCACCCACCTATCGAAGCAGGCCCTTCTCCTCCGAAAGAAGGAGATGCCCTTCCTCAGCCCGCAGATGATTGCCTCGTCAGGCATTCGATGACACACTCCGATCGGTTCCGCCACCGATGATCCAGCTTGGTTCCACCCTCCGAGTCTTTCATCCCGCTCCAAACGTCCTCGCATTCTATGACGGAAGGATCGAAGGCCAGCGGGCTTATTCGACGCATCCAAACTGGTTGGACGACGGCGCCTACACGCTCGGAATCTGCTCCTTCGCCATCGTGAATGGAAAATCCGCCCTGGTTTACGACACGCACATTTCGCTTCCCCACGCTCGCGCCATCCGAACCAAGCTCGAAGCCATGGGCATTCGCGAGATTCGCGTCGTCCTGAGCCATTGGCACGATGATCACGTTGCCGGGAACGAAGTTTTTGCGGATTGCGAGATTTTGGCGCATCGCCTCACCGCGGAGATTCTGACTGAACGCCGGACGATGTTGGAATCCGGCGATCCGCCGATCAAACCACTCGTTTTGCCTAACAGGACGTGGGAGGGGCAAATGGAACTCGAAGTGGGATGCCTCCGAATCGAATTGCGGCACGCCGATATTCACAGCCGCGACGGAACCGTCCTTTACCTCCCCGCGCAAGGCTTGCTCTTCGCAGGCGATACCTTGGAGGACCCAGTCACCTACGTCGATGAGCCGGACCGGCTGGGCGTCCATCTCGAGAACCTTCGCATTATGGAAAACTGGAAGGAAAACTGGGCTTTGCCGCGAATCCTACCCAACCACGGAGCACCGGAGAAGATTGCAGCAGGCGGATACCCAGCCTCGCTGGTCGGCGCGACCCGGCGCTACGTTGACAAGCTTCTTAGATGCCCGGGCGACGAAGGTCTCGCGAGTCAGGATCTTCGAACCTTTGCCGGTGATGACTTTGCCTGTGGCGCCATCACCTATTTTCCGCCTTACGAAGAAGTCCACCGCGGCAACGTAAAGGCCGTTTGCGCCACGTCGATAGGGAGCGAACGCTCTTGAAATCAGCCGCAAATCCTCATATTGCTTCGGACATTATCCAGGAAGCTTCCCTCTGGTTTCAGGCACGGGAATTATATCTGGATCAGCCCGCGACGGTTGGCGGCGGTGACGGCTTCGGTGCGACTGAGGACGTTGAGTTTGCTGAAGATGGCGCGGAGATGGGATTTGACCGTGGTCTCGGTGATGAAAAGCCGTGCGCCGATTTCCTTGTTGCTCATGCCGCTGGCCAGGAGCGTCAGCACGTCAAGTTCGCGTCCGGTAAGGGGATTGCTGCTGAGTCCGGAGGCCAATTTCTCTATCAATGACGGAGTGATACGTGTCTCGCCGTGATGCACCCGACGGATGCTGTCCAGCAATTCCTCGCGGCGGGTGTCTTTCAACAAGTAGGCTTTGGCTCCGGCCCGGATGGCGCACAGGATTTCGTTGTCAGTGTCGTAGGTGGTGAGCACGATGAATCGCGCCGAAGGATTGTGTTTGCGGATGCTTTCAATCGCGCCGACGCCATCCAGTTCGGGCATGCGCAGGTCGAGCAGGGCGACGTCGGGGCGATGTTTTTCCCACATTTCAACGGCTTCCCGGCCATTCGACGCTTCAGCGACGACCACCATGTCGGGCTGGCGCCCGATGATCGCGGCCAGACCTTCCAAGACGGTGACGTGGTCGTCCGCAATTAGAATCCGGATTTTGTCCTCCGGCGCGTCTTCCATGGGCGTTTTATTGCTGGTCGATTTCATAAACGCGACGATGGGTCCTGTTTTGCCAGCGGCAGCGCAATCAAAATCGTCGTGCCTTTGCCGGATGCGCTCTCGATCTTCCATCTGGCGTTCATGACTTCGGCGCGCTCTTTGATTCCCAGCAATCCGAAGCCGTCCCATCGCGAGTCGGGGTCAAAACCGATTCCGTCATCGTTCAATTCCAGGCGAATTTCCTCCAGATTGAAGGCAAGATGAGCCTTGAAATGAGCGGCTCGCGCGTGCCGGAGTGTGTTCGTGAGTGCTTCCTGACAAATGCGCAGGAGATTTTCCTCCCACCCGGCCGGCAAAGGCGGAGGTTGACCGTCCGTGACGAATTCAGCCCGCAACTTCGTGCCCGTCGTCATTTTCCGGATGAGACTCTCCATTGCCACGCAAAGGTCGCTTTCGGTGAGTGTTTGAGGACGCAGCGCATGCACGGAACGTCGCGCCTCCTGCAGGCTGTCGCGCGCCAGTTCGCTCGCGTGTTCGATGTGCCGGGCGGCTTCCCCGGAGAGACCTTTTGTTTGCGCGTCTTCGGCCGCTTCCAACTGCACGATCACGCCCATGAAGCCTTGAGCGAGCGTGTCGTGAATATCACGTGCGAGCCGGTTCCGTTCCGCCACCACCGCGGCCCGGCGGCTTTGTTGGGCCAGCCGCATCAGCTGAATCGACAGCATGGCCTGGTGGGCCAGAGCCTTCGTCAGATCGATTTCCGGACGCTGAAAAACCCGAGTGCCGGCGAAACGGATTCCGATGATTCCGGCCAGTCGACCCGCCATGGTCATGGGCGAAATGAGCAGGCCGCGCACGCCCTGGGCGGCCAGGTGGACTTTTAAATTGGCGAAGGGCCTCGTCAGAACTTCCTTCGGCCATTTCGCGGTGCGGCCGTCGCTGAGGGTGATGTGGGGAACCTCCGTGTCGATGTCCTCGATCACGATATGCGAACCGGTCTGCAGCGCCTCGACCCAAAGCGGCGGCGCGTCGCCGCTGACCGGAATGCTGCCTTCGAAATATTCCGTCTGGCGTCGCGTCCGGAACGCGCCTTCGTCGGTCACTCCCAGCAAATCGAGGCGTTCACCGTTTCGCTCCCAGATAGTGACGCTGAAGGCGCCAAGCTGGGCGAGGATGTTGTTGACCACGTGGCGGGGCAAATTGTCCGGATCGGATTCCTGGGACAGCGAATCCAGGGTATGGATCAGCGCGTTCAACTGGCCGCGGGCGAGATGCTCGGAAGCGTGCAGGGCTTCAATGTCCGTATTGGTTCCATACCATTTCACCAATTTCCCCGATTCGTCGTAGAGGGGCACGCCCCGGAAAAGGAACCAGCGAAACTCGCCGTCGAACCGTCGCAGGCGCGCTTCGTATTCACCGGCTTCGCCCGCCTGAAGGATCGATTTCCAATACTCCACGAGCCCAGGAACGTCGTCGAGATGAATGGCCACCAGCCAGCCCCAACCGAGGGCCTGTTCCGGCGTGAGGCCCGTGTAATCGAGCCAGCGTTTGTTGAGATACTCGATGTGGCCGTCTGGCAGGGCGCTCCAGACCAGGCCGGGGATGGTGTCGATCGCCATCCGGAGATAGTCCTCACTCCGTTTCAGCGCTTCCTCGGCTTTCTTGCGCTGCTCGATTTCCACCTGTAGCGCCCGATTGGTTTGCTCCAGATCGGCCGTGCGTTCCTTGATGTGTCGCTCCAGTTCGAGATTGAGACGCATGGACGATTCCTCGGCAAGCTTGCGCTCCGTGATATCCATGACCGTGCCAATGAAACGAATCGCCTGCCCTTCGGAATTGAAGAACGCCTGGCCTCGGGCGGTCACCCAATGTTCCGATCCATCGCGCGGGTGGATTGTCCGGTATTCCGCGCGGTATTCGCCGCCGTTGGCACCACTCAGCGCCTGCATTACGCTCCGATCCACACGCTCCCGGTCCTCCGGATGCACACACTTCAGAAACATGTCGTGGGTCACCTCAGCATTTAGGGGCAATCCAAAAATCTCTTTCAGCCGGTGGGACCAGTCCCCGGAATTGGTCACGTCCGCCGAGTTCCAGACCCATAAACCGATGCGTCCTGTTTCAATCGCAAGTCTGAGCCGTTGCTCACTGTCGACGAGCGTCTGGTTGATTTCTCGCAATTGGGCCGCCTGTTGGGAGAGCTCGGTATTCAAGCGGCGCAGCTCTTCCTCGGCCCAACGCCTTTCATTCAGATCCCGCAAACGCGCTTCGAGTGCTTTTTGCTCGGTAAGATCGCGACAGGACGCCACGAACAGTTCCCGTTCCGGACAACCGAAACGCGCCACCCGCAAGTCCATTGTCCGCAAATCACCCGTTTTTCGCCGAAAAATGCGCTGGACGGTAACGGGCATCCCGCGCTCCATTCTCTGCATCAACGCGAGGATTTCGTCGCGGGACGCACTCGTCACAAAATCCCACGGGTGCATACCGACCAGTTCTTCGTGCGTGTAACCGGTCATTGCGCAGGCTGCCGGGTTGACCTCCACAATCCGTCCGCCGGCATCAACCAGAAAAATCGCTTCAGCCACGTGAGCAAAGAGAAGTTCCAGGAGCTCTTTTCGGTCCCGTTCCTGGTCATCAATCCCCTCCATCCGTGGCTGTCTGGCGTCAGTTTCAGGAGCAGCAGCGGAAACGGACGCCGATGTTTTCGCGCGAGTGTTTATGCGCCTGGGCTTCATCAAAACCACCCTACCATTGTCCGGCAGGGATGTTTCAATGAAACGTCGCGTCTTGGACCTCCTGCGGACTCCGAGGATGGAATGAGACATCCTAGTTTCTGTTTCCGCTGGAATTGGCAGCGGTTAAACTTGGAAATCTTCACAGAGGCGCATAACTATGAAATCGAAACTGTTGCGGATTATTCTCAGATGTGTTGGCGTCCTTCTGATGACAGTCGCTTGCGTTCGATTCGCAATCGGTTTTCTCCAGTCATTTTATCAGCGGGAATTTTCTCCTCCTGATACCCCTCCTGCCTTTGGGTTTAGCATCAGCCACACGACGATCGCCATGGGATTTGGCATCGATTATGCCACACCCATCCTTGGCGCGGTCGGTGCACTGCTCGTCGTACTAAGTTTGCTTCCGGCGCGAGTTAGACCCTGAAGGAGGCGGCGTCTAAAGCGATTTCGACGCAAAATCGATTGCCTGAGATCTTCGTTTGGATTCCTTCAACGCCTACTAACTCGCCACGCAGCCGGTCTTGTTTTGCGGCGCGTATTCGATGCCTAAGTCCGCCGCACGCTTGCGATCAAGCCAGACTTTGCAGGCGCTGCGAATGCGCGTGAGGATGTAATAGACCGTCTGGCTCCGCGCTCTTACCAACTCGCCGCCTACCAGCTTCGGAACGAAATCGCCGGAAACATCGAGAATTTGCCGGATCGACGCACCTTTAAGTCCCGTGCATAGTATGGAAGTCATCGCTCGCGTCAGGGTCTGAACATGCGCCCCCAGACTCACCCGGAGATCGACCGTCTGATCGTCTGCCACCGACAGAAAAACACCCACGGTGTCCGTGCATTCTTCGTCCTTGCGAACGTCCTCGAGGTCATACGAGGAGCCGGGCTTGGGCGAATGACTTCCGGCCTGGTCGGCGTATGCGATCAGGTTTTCCCGTTTTTCTTCCTCGGGAAGGTGTTCGAACAAATCGACGATTTCGGCGAGTTTCGGCGGATATTGGCTCATGGGTTTGCTGCAGGCAATTTAGCCGCGTTCGATGGGAGCGCGAACTGTGTTGCCCCACTCCGTCCAGGAGCCGTCGTAATTGCGGACATTTTTGTAGCCCAGTAGATACGTCAGCACGAACCAGGTGTGACTCGACCGCTCGCCGATCCGGCAATACGCAATGATGTCGTCATCCGGCTTCAGGCCGACGCCTTCGGTGTAAATTTTGGTGAGTTCATCCACGGATTTGAACGTAGCGTCGTCGTTGGCCGCCGTTTTCCACGGAATGCTCTTCGCACCGGGAACGTGCCCTCCACGCAGCACGCCTTCCTGCGGATACTCGGGCATGTGCGTGATTTCACCTTTGAACTCGCCAGGGGAACGCACGTCGATGAGGGGTCTTCCAGCTTTGCTTTGGGCCAGCGTGTCCGCAAAAAAGGCCCGGATTTCGTCATCGAAACGCTTAACAGGCACAGGATAGCTGGTCCTCGGATACTCCGCCTTGTCGCGTGTCAGTGGGCGACCCTCGGAGATCCATTTGTCGCGGCCGCCATTGACGACTTTGACGTTGGTGTGTCCGAAAAGACGGAACGCCCAGAGGGCGTATGTTGCCCACCAGTTCGACTTATCGCCGTAGAAAACGACGGTGGTATCCGGGGTGATGCCATTGCGGGAAGCGAGATCAGCGAACTTTTCAGGAGTGATGTAATCGCGTAGGACAGGATCTTGGAGATCCGCCTTCCAATCGATGTGCACCGCGCTTGGGACGTGGCCGGTGTGATACAGCAAAATGTCTTCGTTGCTTTCGACGATACGAATGGACGGGTCTCCGAGGTGATCGGCCAGCCACTGTGTGCTTACGAGAGCTTCGGGATGCGCATATTGAGAAGCCATATTTGGAGAAAGTTGATGGGGGCGAGTAGTTTAAGCCCTCCGGCTGACATCACGCAAGGGCAGGTATGCATCGAGCCGGGTGGAAACATCCGGGATACGGACTCCCTTTCTTGCATTTTTTGAGATTGAATTGACGATTCACCCGAACTAAGGCGAATCGACACCAGAAAAACTGACAAACTCGCTTCGGGAGAGCACCGCGCTTCCGCCACGTCCACTACCCAATTTCCATGGAAAAAACACCCAACGCAAACGCACCCCGCGCCGCCGCACAGCCGTGCACGATCGTTATTTTCGGCGCCACAGGTGACCTCACCCACCGCAAACTGATCCCCGCCATTTACAATCTGCTCCTCGACGGCGACCTGCCCGAGGGGACGGCCGTCGTCGGGTTTGCCCGGCGTGAAAAAACAGACGAGCAATTTCGCACGGAGCTCGAGGAAACGACCCGCAAATTTTCCCGCCAGTCATTCAACGAAGAGCTTTGGCAGAAATTCGCTCCTGGCCTCTATTATCACCGCAGTGAATTTGGTGATGTCGAAGGCTACAAATCGCTCGCTGCCCGTCTGGATGAAATCGACGCCGCGGGCCTCACCAAAGGCAATCGCCTCTTCTATCTTGCCGCTGGCCCCGATCAATTCGAAAGCATCCTCGTCAATCTCAAGGACGCCGGGCTTAACAAAGCAAAAGAAGGTTCATGGGCGCGCGTCGTCGTTGAGAAACCCTTTGGCACCAACCTCGAGTCGGCAAGCCACCTCAACGGCGTCGTCAACAGCTCGTTTGCCGAACGCGACACCTTCCGCATTGACCACTATCTCGGAAAGGAAACCGCGCAAAACATCATGGTGCTGCGCTTCGCCAACGCCATCTGGGAAGGTCTCTGGAACCATCGCTACATCGACCACGTGCAGATCACTGCTGCTGAACCGCTCGGTGTCGAAGGCCGCGGAGGCTACTATGAAGGCGCCGGAGCGCTTCGCGACATGGTTCAGAACCATCTTCTGCAGCTCGTCTGTCTCGTCGCCATGGAACCGCCGGTCGATTTGAGCGCGGACAGCGTTCGCGACGAAAAAGTCAAAGTCATCCGCTCGCTGCGCGCATTCAGCGGCCCTGCTGATGTCGCGGCCAACGTCGTCCGCGGCCAGTATTCCGCAGGCGCCATCAACGGCGCCCGTGTCAAAGCCTACCGGGACGAGGAACGCGTCAATCCTGAGTCGAACACGGAGACTTTTGTCGCCCTTAGGTTGCACATCGACAACTGGCGTTGGGCTGACGTGCCGTTTTATGTTCGCGTCGGCAAACGGCTCGCAAAAGGCGGCACCGAGATTGCCATCACCTTCAAAAAAGCGCCGCCCGTTCTCTATAACAAGAACTGCGACAACTTTGACACCAATGTCCTCGTGATCCGCATCCAGCCAGACGAAGGCATTTCTTTCCGAATCGCGGCCAAGGTTCCCGGTGCTACGACAAAAATCGAACGTGTAAAGCTGGACTTCGAATACAAGAGCACCTTCGGCAAAGCCTCGCCCGAAGCCTACGAGCGTCTCCTCCTGGATTCTATGGCTGGTGATGCGACACTTTTCGCCCGGCGCGATGAGGTCGAACACGCGTGGAGATTCATCGACGAAATCGAAAAAGCCTGGACGTCTGCGACTGGTGACGACCTGCCGTTGAGCTTCTACACCTCCGGCAGCTGGGGCCCGAAAGAAGCCGACGATCTCCTCGAGCCCGAGGGTCACGTCTGGCGGAAGTTCTGACCTCTCCTTACGGAAGAGAAAAGCCATTCCCGATTTGAAAAGCCGGGGAACAAATTTCCCCGGCTCAAAGCATGGAATGCGGCGGCTCTGTGTTGAAAACAGCCCCCCTTTTAACCGGATGCCTGACTGGAAGCCGGCACCCTAAAATGCCTGCAATAAATGGCATTGTTTTTGACCGAAAAACTAGCATCCCGTTTTCCGTCCGGAGGCGTAGAGTTTAGAGGGTTCCCTCCTATCCCAATCCTCCAGTTCAAACTCTTCCCCACAATGAATCTGTCTTCCCCGTCCGAACAATCCCCGCAATCCACCCGCCATCAAGCGGAGTCGCCGCCTTCGGGGCTGTTCAGCCCCTTAACCCCCAACGACTCGACTGTGGTCGCTGCCAACCGGATGTGTTCGGCAGATTCAGATTGGTGGCCGGTTGCTGACGACGGACGATTGGTCGGCTTGGTTTGCACCCGGCATCCCGACTATTCCACGGCCGGTTATGGCCATGACCCGGCCTCCGTGCCCGTCCGTGAAGTCATGAGTCGGGACTTGATCTTTTGCACCGAGGATCAGGATCGGGCAGAAGTTCAGTGTTTGATGGCTGAAAAAGGCTTGCGCTTTTTGCCTGTAGTCAATTCGGCCATGCAAATCATTGGCTTTGTGACACGTAACGAAGCCAACGAATGCGGTATACGACCCGTCATGTGAGCAGAAGCGATTTGTTTCTGCTATGAAAGCTCTTATTGCCGTCTGTATTGCGGCTATTTTGATGGCTGGCTGCTATGGGCCCGGCGGACCTGCGCAGCGCACTGGCCGGACCATCGACCACGGAGCAGCCAAGGTCGGTGAGGCAGTTGAAAAGACCGGGGAAAAAATCCAGGAAACAGCACAGTAGATCCAATCCCGTTTTTCTTGATTTTGGCCCGTAGTTGCTTGTTTTCTATCGGGATGACAATCGACAGGGCTTTGCAAGCCGCAGAAGGCTACGGCGAACTGGGGATGTTCCAGGACGCCATGAAGGAACTCGATACCATTCCTGAAGAATACCAGCGTGAACTCAAGGTAGCGCAGATTCGGATGTTCACGCTGCTGCGGTTCAAACAATGGCGTCTGGCGCTCGAAGTCAGTCAGGTGCTGTGCAAAGATCATCCGGACCAGCCCGTCGGCTACATTCATGCTGCGTTTTGCCTGCATGAACTCGGCAACACGTTGGAAGCTCGCGAGATGCTGATCAACGGTCCGCAATCACTCCTCAATGAGGCGACTTATTATTACAATCTCGCCTGCTATAATGCCGTTCTGGGCGAGACCAAGCAGGCCCGCGCTTATCTCAAGACGAGCTTCAAAATGAACAAAAAATTCCGCGAACTGGCAGAGAATGACCCCGATCTCCGCGCCATCTGGCAGGAAGCTTAATGGAGCCGAACACGGCAGAAATCGCGTCCGTTTTTCAGGAAAATTTCGCGCAACGTGGCGAACTCGGCGCCTCTGTGTCCATTTGGCAGCGTGGCCGTGAGATCCTGAGCCTGGCGGGTGGCTTTCAGGATCGTCAAAAAACGCGACCCTGGACGTCCACAACGCGAATCTTGTTCTTTTCGGCCACCAAAGGGCTCGCCGCAGGGACGACGCTGGCGTTACTCGAACGGGAAAAGATTGAGCTTGATGAACCGGTGTCATCGGTTTGGCCGGAGTTCGCGCAAAATGGCAAGTCCGGCATCACCTTCGGACAAGTCCTCTCCCATCAGGCCGGTCTCTGCGGTTTGACCAGCGAACAAGTGCCCAGTTTGCTCGACCATGATTCGGTCGCCGTAGCGCTGGCAGAGCAAGCGCCACTATGGAAGCCAGGGACGCAACACGGCTATCACACGCGAACTTTCGGTTTCCTGCTGGATGAAATTGTGCGGAGGATCACAGCCAGGACATTGGGAGCGATGTGGCGCGAAATTTTCGGCGATCCACTCCAACTCGACCTGTGGATCGGCCTTCCAAAAGAGTTGGTCGACGAAGTTGCGCCGATTTTTCCGACGCGAAATTCCGGGGGATTGCCGGACGACGATTTTTGGCGTGCCATGGGGAAACGCGGTTCGCTTACGCAGCTTGCGTTTTCGACGCCGGCTGGTTTGGCGGCGGTCTCATCCATGAATACGCCCGAAGCGCGCATGGCGTCACTTCCGGCAATGGGCGGCATCGGGACGGCATCCAGTCTGGGAAAATGGTACGGCATACTCGCCGATGGTGGCCATGGATTCGTCTCGCAGAATACCATCCAAAAAATGTCCACCACTCTCACAACCGGCTTCGATGCTGTCACACTTCAAACGACCGCTTTTTCCGCCGGATTTATGCAGGATCCGATAGGTGCCCATGGAAAAACCCGTAGCATTTTTGGGCCCAGTCCGCGGGCTTTTGGCCATCCGGGCGCAGGCGGAAGCCATGCGTTCGCCGATCCCGAAAACGGCATCGCATTTGCCTACGTCATGAACCAAATGGAGCTGGGTATTTTCCCAAATGCCAAATCGCTGCGAATGATCGAGGCCCTCTACCGCTGATTCACGGCCCAATCGCCATGTCCAATTTCATTGCGCGCAACGCCGAAATCACAATCCGGACGAGCGGGAAAGGCACTTACGAAATTACTGACCGGGTCGCCGAATTCGTTCGCGCGACTGGCGTGCGCGAAGGGCAGATAACCGTGTTCATTCAGCACACGAGCGCCAGTCTGATCATTTACGAAAATGCCGATCGGTCGGCTCGCATCGATCTAGCATCATTTTTCGATCGCTTGGTGCCGGAGAATGCCGATTATTTCACACATGTGTTTGAAGGGGATGATGACATGCCCAGCCACATTCGAATGGTTCTCACGCGCACCTCGGAAACGATCCCTATCCGCGAAGGCCGCATGACACTCGGCACGTGGCAGGGCATTTTCGTCTTCGAACACCGGCGCGCGGCGCATTCGCGCGACATTACTCTCTCCGTGCTAGGTACAAATAATTAACGAGTTAAGTTGTTGAACCGCAACGGCTAAAAACACATGCAACTCACGCTTGACCAAGGACCTTTCCTCATCCTCTCGGATTTTCACATTGGCCACCAGGCAACACTGGTCACGGACATCGAACTTGTCGCCCCTCTATTTTCCAAGGAGCAAACGGTGATCTTTAACGGAGACACATTTGAAATGCGGCTTAAAAGCTCGCGGGAACGTGCCTTGCACCATGCGAAACGACTCAAACAGATCATATCCGATTGCGGCGCCCAGGCTCAGTTCATCTGCGGCAACCACGATCCCATGATCTCCGGCACCAGCCACGCCGAGTTCGTCGACCAAGCGATCCTCATCACCCACGGGGACATTCTCTACCACGACGTGGCCCCATGGAGCCTCAACGCCCGGCTCTACGATCGCGCGCATCGTTCAGAGCTGCATCGCCTGCCAGCAGCCGAACATAGCGATCTTACCAGCCGGCTCGGCGCTCTGCGCCGTGCAACACTCGCCTATGATGTGGAACACGTAACCGCCCCACCGGGCATCATCGGTTCCCTAGTGCATTTCGTCGAAACGACCTGGCCGCCTTGGCGGCCGATTTCCATTCTCAAAAGCTGGGCTGAAGTCCCAGCTCGCGCCGAGGCGCTGGCTCGTCAGTTCCGCCCCAAGTTGCGTTATTTGATCATTGGGCACACTCACAAAGCCGGCATATGGCGTCGTGGCGATTTGACGATCATCAACACCGGTGCAGTTATGCGCGGCTTTGGCCGGCAGGCTATTCTCTTTGAGGACAGCAAGCTCACGGTGCGCCAAATCGATTATCGAAAGAATAAATTCCAACTCGGTAAAACGATCCAAAGTCTGCCCGTAAACTCGTAGTTGGCAATTCTTCCGAGGGAAGAGAGTGCTTCAAAAATCCGGATTTGATAACGCCGCCAAGTCCGATACGCTTGGCCCGGGTTCCCATTTACTCTCCACATGTTATGTTCAGACGAATCGCCAATCTCTTTAAAGGCTTTCTGAGTCTCTTTGTAAGCGGTCTCGAAAAACAAAATCCCGAAGCCCTCCTCGAAGTCGAACGCGAGAATCTCCGGAAACAAATCGCCAACTATAACCAGGGGCTGGCCGCACACGCAGGCCTATGCGAGCGCCTCATAGGTCAGGTCAAACGCCTCGAAACCGAGGAACGCGAGCTCCGCGCCAAAACCGGCGCCCAACTTCGTGCCGGAAACCGCGATGCCGCCGGCCAGTACGCTCTGCGCCTCCAGACTATCCAGCGCGAACTCACCGACAACCGCGCCCAGCTTGGTGACGCGGAAAAAACCTACCAGGAATTGATCCGTGCCCGCGATGTATCCATCAAGGCAGCCCAGAAGAAAATCGAGGATCTCAAATACGCTCTCAGTGACCTGAAGATCAAAAAAGCCACGGCCGAGTTGACGGAAATGGCCAGCGGCATGATCAATCAAATCGGGGGGGCGGGCGATACGTTGAACCGGCTTCACAGCATGGTTGAAGAGGAACGTGAGAAAGCCTCCGGACGCGCCCGCGTTGCAAAGGACTCCCTCGACACCGGCGGTATCGTGATGAAAGAGGCGGAACAAAAAGCTCTGGAAGATCAAGCGCTTGCGGATTTCGCCGCCGCCGAAGGCATGGCGCTGGAGTCGAACTCTCCCCCATCGCCGAGCACCGAAGCTAGCGGCAAATCGATGGGCCCCGTTACGCAGTAACGGATTTTCGATTTTTTGATTGCTGCTTTAAGTGTTCTTGATTCTTGATAATTGAGCAGCGATGTCGCTTCGCTCCGTTCTCGATTTTGGATTTTTCCCCGCGACTCGGACGGCTTGGAATCGAAAATTCAAAATCCCTTCATCCTGGCTGGATCATCGCCCGGTGCCGCCACAAATAGGCCATTCCCGAATAAGCCGTTAGCGCCACAGCCATGCTCAGACAGAGCACTTCGCCGATGGGCCAGATCTTCCGGAAAAGCGGTGTCCCACCCAGTGACGGAAAAATTTCGACGAGTGCGATTCCCATTAAAAAGAAAATGACGGTGGCCATTTGCCAACCGGTCTTATGTTTTCCGATGGATTCCGCGGAAAGCACTTTGCCCTGGCTCAATGCCAGCAGGCGCAGGCCGGTGATCACAAATTCGCGGCTAATAATCACGATCACCACCCATGCTGGTACGTGGGCGATTGGGATCAGACAGATGAACGCTGCGGCGGTCATGATCTTGTCCACGAGCGGATCCATCAAGGCGCCAAACGGCGTCTTCATGGAAAATTTCCGCGCCATCCAGCCGTCGAGATAATCAGTAATGCTGGCGACGATGAAGAGTGCCAGAGCAATTGTGCCGCTAAAGGGCACCGCTAACGTCAACACGGCTACGAACCCGATCGTCAAAAAAAACCGCGCAATCGTCAGGCGGTTCGCCCAGTTCATGGTGCCGCCTCCAACGCGCCTGGCGCTTCAGGCGCTCCCAGCTTGTGCTGCGGATGCTTCCAGATAGGCACTTCGCGCTTCAGGCGCTCGATGATTTCCTGACTTGCCAGAAATGCCTCACCGCGGTGGGCCGCGCTCACACGCAGAAATAGCGATGGCTCCGCCACCGGAACGAAGCCAACACGGTGATGCAGGATCACACTGCGCAGGCCGCGCTTGCGCACCGTTTCATCGACGATTTTCGCCAGCTGCCGCAACGCCATTTCCTCGAACACTTCGTAGTCCAAACCCGAAATATTTCCCTCCCCTTCTTTCGCACGGACAACTCCATAAAAATCAATCATGGCGCCGGCTCCGCTCTCGAAGGCGGGCGAGGGGATCACCAATGGCTCGACGGTTATTTGAATATCGGAAAACTCCATTGCGTTGCGGGCTCGAGGGCGTTTACGTTGCACTTCTACCAAGTCGAAGCTGTCTCAAAGCGCAACCACAATCTCATTTCTTATGACTCAATGTGATATCGGTCTTATTGGCCTCGCCGTCATGGGCGAAAACCTCGTTCTTAACATGGAAAGCCGCGGCTTTAACGTCGCTGTTTTCAATCGCACTACAAGTGTCGTCGAGGCTTTCGAAGCTGGCCGCGGAAAAGGTAAGAATTTCGTCTTCGCCAAGTCATTACCCGAATTCGTTGCAGCGCTCGCCCGCCCGAGAAAAGCGCAGATCATGGTGAAAGCAGGTGCACCGGTTGACGCCGTTATTGAGCAACTGATTCCTCTCCTCGAACCCGGCGACATCATCATCGATGGCGGCAACTCGCTCTGGACGGACACGCAGCGTCGCGAGAAATACCTCAAGGAGAAGGGCATTCACTTTTTCGGTGTCGGCGTTAGTGGCGGCGAAGAAGGGGCGCTCAAGGGTCCGTCCATCATGCCCGGTGGCTCGAAAGAAGGCTGGGCCGCATTGGCACCGATTTACACGGCCATTGCCGCCATCGCGGAAGGCGAACCTTGCTGTCGCCATATGGGGCCCGATGGCGCTGGTCATTACGTGAAAATGGTCCACAACGGCATCGAATACGGCGATATGCAGCTCATCTGTGAAGCCTATGCGATCCTCAAAACCACGATCAATCCGAGCGCAGAGGAGTTTCACGAGATTTTCGGGGAATGGAACAAAGGTGATCTCGATAGCTTCCTCATTGAAATCACGACCAATATTTTCACCAAGAAAGATCCCGAGACGGGCAAACCGCTCGTGGATGTCATCCTCGACAAGGCTGGCCAGAAAGGGACGGGGAAATGGACAGTCGGCCACGCTACGGAACTCGGTGTCCCGCTTTCCGTCATCGGAAGCGCTGTCGAGGCCCGTATCCTCAGCTCGTTGAAAGACGAACGTGTTGCCGCCAGCAAGGAATTGCCGGCTCCGGAATTGAAGCCGTTCAAAGGCGACCGCGCCGCGCTCATCGCTTCCGTTCGGGACGCACTCTACGCCTCGAAAATCATGAGCTACGCACAGGGCTTTGTTCAACTGGGCGTTGCCAGCAAGCTCTACAACTGGAACCTCAATTTCGGTGACATTTCGTCTATCTGGCGTGGCGGCTGCATCATTCGTGCCCGCTTCCTCAATCGCATCACCGAGGCGTATCGCAAAAATCCGGAGCTCAAGAATCTGATTCTCGATCCATTCTTCCGCGACGTCATCGCGAAGACTCAAGCCAACTGGCGCAAAGCCGTCCAGACGGCGATCGAGTACGGCGTCGCCACCCCAGCGTTCAGCTCCGCGCTCAGCTATTATGACAGCTACCGCCAGGAACGGCTCCCGGCCAACCTGCTCCAGGCCCAACGCGACTACTTTGGTGCTCACACGTATGAGCGCGTCGATAAGCCTGCGGGCCAATTTTTCCACACTGAGTGGCTGGCGTAAGACGGAGTCTTAAGTCTTAAGTTTGTAAGTTTAAAGGCCGCGTTCTGAAAAGGACGCGGCCTTCTTGCTCAATATTTGGGAGCCGGCGTCGCAGACCCAGTCCTGTGGGCACGCTACGCGTACGCGTTATGTTTGCAGCCCACGAATACCCAGCCTCAGCCTTACAGCCAGGATTGCTCGACGTAAATCTGATCGCCAGGCAGGACCGGAATGTCGAGTTCCGGATTCACCATGATCTTCGTGCAATCGATGATGCGGACTTCCTTACCCCGGATAAGACGCACCTTCTTGCGATTGGCGAACTCCGTAAAGCCAGCAGCAGCATTAATCGCCGATAACAACGTCAAATCTGTCGTGTACGGAACACGGGAAACATTCCTAACCTCTCCACCGACGTTCACAAAGCGCGGCGACGTATTCAGCGTGCTGACCGTGATGGTTGGGTTCGAGTAAATTTGCTGATTCTTATAGATGGACTCGATGAAATCCGCAGCCTGTCCGGCGGTTTTTCCCACGACAGACACTTTACCGATATAGGCGAGCTTGAGGTTGCCGTCATTATCGATCGTATAACTATTGTTCAGCGCGGCAGCCTCAGAGGGAGGCACACCACCAATACGAAGTTCCACGGAATCGCCGGTGCGCAGCGGAGCATCCTGACCGTAAACCGCCGGAGAAAAAGCCCCTATAATCCACGCCATGACGCACAGCGCCAAAGCGTTCTGAAGCACTCTAGTATTCATCACGTTGAATCGTCGCTGGTTCAGAGGGATCAGCCGGTTTGGGCTGTTGTGCCACGCGGGTCTTTTTCTTGCGAGCCGGCGTCGCATAATAATCGTTATAGCTCGTGTAATACTGATAACTGGAGTCGTGGCGAAGATCGACATTGTTCAGCACCACTCCGAGCAATGTCCCACCCACATTGGTCACGGCCTGTTTGACACGGAGCAGCATGGACCGCGGGAACCGGCGATGTTGGACAACGATGACGGTAATATCGACTTCGCTTGCAAGTACTGAAGCGTCGCTCACGCCTAAAATCGGTGGCGAATCCAGTAAAACCAAATCGTAACGACTTTTCGCCAGCGCAATCAAATCGGCCATGCGGCGCGAGTTGAGAATGCCTGCTGCGTCCGAAGGAAGAATCCCGGACGGCATGATCTGCAAATTGTTGACGCCTGTCGGAAGAATTACGTCCTCGATTTGCATATCGGTCGTGAGATAGTTGCTCAGCCCCACGGCATTGCTGACGCCAAAAATCGTGTGTTGCGAAGGGCGGCGCAGGTCTGCATCGACGATTAAAACATCGTAGCCGCCCTGGGCACAGACAATGGCAAGGTTCGCCAGAGTCGTGGACTTACCTTCGCCAGGACCGCCGCTGACCAGTGTGACGGAATTCGCTTCGGAATTTTTGCGGTTGAACTCGATATTCGTCCGCAAAATTCGATACGCTTCCGCATCTGCGGTGTCGTTGGATTCGCGATGGAGCAGATGGATGTTTTTGGGAATCACGGCGAGCACCGGCGTCCCGAGGAAAGTTTCGACGTCGTCCAAGGTTTTGACGCTGGTATCCAGGTACTCGATAGCAAACGCGAGTCCGAGACCGACGATGAGACCAACAATGATTCCCAGGGCTATATTAAGCCGAACGTTTGGCTTGGTAGCACTTGTAGCCGGCTCCGCCCGGTCCCAAATACGCGTCGGGCTCATGGGCATTGTCTTCTCGATTTTCGAAGTCGTAAGCTTCATTTCCGCGGCTTCGAGAACCTTCTTCCTTTGGATATATCGATTTTTTGCGTCGATATACCGTGCACTCATATTCCGGCTCGCGTTGAGACCTTTCTGGCTGTCCTCCAGGATCTGCTCCATAGAAGTCAGGTTGTTTTGGGCAATCCTCAACTGCGCAACGAGGCCTTTCCGAATGCTCTGAACCTGCTCTGCTGCCTGCTGAGTATAAATGTCGATCTGGGTGTTGAGAGCCTGAATGCTTGGATGCTTTTGTCCCAGTCCCGATTTTAGCAGGGATTCCCGGTCAACGATTGCCGCCTGATAACTCTGAATACGCGCACCGACGATGGTGTCCGGGATACTCAGCAAACTCAGGCCGCGCATAAAATCCGCATCGTTAAGCTTGTCGATCTGCTCGATCTGATTCCTCAGTAGATCTGCATTCGTTTTAGTCTCGTTAACTTTGGCGGCAGACGCTTGAACATTGCTCACCGACGTATCCGCCGATTCTTCGATACTATTCGGATTGAGATCGACAATGCCTTCCTCTTCACGAATCCGGGTTGCATCAGCGAATGCGTCATCGACTCGTTTCTGCTGCAAGTCGACCTCATCCTGAAGCTTCGCAAGGGACTTGATCGTCTGGGTGTTCAGCTCTTCAATACGGCGTTGCGCATACACGTCGGCGACCGTATTCGCGATGATCGCAGCTTCCTTTGGCTTGCGGCTCAGGACCCGAATTTGAATAATATTCGCGCCGCGCACCTCTTGAAGGTTGATCATTCCACGCAGCTGATAATAAATTTGTTCCTTAGGAATCGGCGTCCCGGGATACCATTGCTGGGCGAGATTCAGCTTGTCGATAACCTGATACAAGATTTCCTTAGACTGAAGGATCTGGAATTGGGTTGTCAGAAAACGCGGGTCCGCGGCAGGAAATCCCTCGTTGTCTCCTCCTTGGAAGATGCGGAGCGGGGCCGAGTCGGACTGTACTTCCATCGTCACCGACGACTGATACTGCTTGGGCATGAAGTACGTGACGACCGAAGCCGTGATCAGCACCAATAGAAATGCCAGAAGGATAATTCCGAACCGGACGCGAATAACGCGCCAGTAATCCAGAATGTGCAGATTCATTTCGCTCTTATCAGCCATAAGCAATTTTTTTGAAATTACAGGGGGTCGTTAGTGCCGCAAGCGTCACCAAGACCTCCAGGCGGGAGAGCAACCCGGGACAACTCAGAAAGAAAATGTGGCGCCGCCGTAAATCCGGTTGCGATCGTATTCATTCAACTCCAAATCCGACCACACTTTCGTGAACGTATAGCCTGCCTGGAGAGACAAGTAGGGCAGGATTCCGTAGGAAATGTTAAAATTGAGATCAAGGGTGTCTTCGGTTCCGGGGTCGCCATCATAATCGCTGGTGGTGTAGTAGCCCCCAAGCTGAGCTCGGATCCGCGAACTTATTTGATGATTCACGATCAATCCGGTCCGATAGGTCCTGCGGCCGTCTCCCACGGATCCGTAATTAGACTCCTCGTATCCATAGCGATTTATCCAGGTAAGACTGGATTGTTTGGCAAACCGGTAGGTGAGGCTGGCTTCGACAAAGGGAATGCCGCCATCGTCGCTGCCTCCATCATCGTTATTCCGAAACTCCACGCCAGCTCGAAGACTGGCGGAAAGCCTCTGACTGAGTGAATAATCGAAACCGGCTAGCAGGTTGTTGTACAACGTATAGCCATCGTCATTGTAGGTCGTGATGCCAAAGCGATATTCCGCTACCAACGTGAGGACCGGCTGGACGAGGTACCGCAGTTGAAGGCTCAATGTCTGCTCCAATCGGTCCCGGCCTGAATTTTCGCCCTGATCCGCGTCTCCGGTGTAAACAACGCCGCCAATCGTATATCCGTAGATTGTGCTAAAGCGACGACTCCACCGTTGGGATAGCTGCGCCTGCACAGAACCGTACACGTAGTCCTGGCCTGGATGCGAGCTGCCATAAACCGACTGATAATTCGGTTCAGATTCGTAGGCAACGTATCCGATCACACTCAAAGACCACTTGGGAGAAATGGAATGGCTGAGAGACAGAGTCGCGTTGATGTTTGGGTCAATACTGTCGCCGGGGCGATCCCAATAGTACGTACCGCCCAGATTACCGCCGAGGCGAAGGGTCGTCCTGCCGTTCGAGAGACCGAAATACCCTCCCGCAGACAGGGAGGTAAAAAAGCTATCCTGTGTGTTATTTTTGGTGGCGTAAATGTTATCATCCCAGCCTTGGGTAAGGCTCAACGAGACGCCCCACGGGCGGCCTTCAAAATTGCCGGAGTCGAGCCCCGCGCCGCCAATTCCACTATAATCAAACAGATCGCTTGCACTTGTGCCGACGCCACCACCGCTGGCAATCGTTGTTGGCTCTCGATCCTCATCGGACGGAGTCTCACTCACAGACACTGGTCCAGTTGTTCGTGTGGTCGAGGACGGCGTTGCCGTATCGTAAATGGAACTCGTCCCGTAAGAAGGGGCAGTTTGCGACGATGACACCTCACTCTCCTGCGCAGACAGGACACCCGTCGTCGCGGCTGCAATTGCACAGACAAGTGCCGCTGTATTAATCTGCATTCCGATTTTCATGAATAAGCTGGTCGGCGTTTCCTGTTTTCGTTCAGAAACGACATCGTGCAATTCGCTCGACGCGACGCTCAATAAGGCGCGGACAATACCGAACGACCCACCAGTTCGCCAGCAGTAATTTTCAGGTTTCATTTTTCGTATCCATTTTGCAAAGACGGCTCTTGGATCTCCAGCCGGCTCAGGCCAACATTGCCAAGCAGGAGAGAACTGATAGACGTCCACGGCATGATTACTTTTCTCGACGGCACTCTGGTCGAAGCACTTCCGACGCAGATCACCGTTGGCGTCAACGGTGTGGGCTATCAGGTTTTTATTCCGTTGTCGAGCTTTGACCGACTCCCCCAGCCCGGCGCACCGATCCACATCCTGACCCACCTGACGATTCGGGAAGACGCTCATATCCTGTATGGATTCCTTGCCGCCAGCGAGCGGGATCTTTTCCGATTGCTTATCCATCATGTCACCGGCATCGGCCCCAAACTGGCGCTAGCCGTACTCAGCGGAATGACGGTGGAACATTTCCAAACCGCCGTCGTCGAGTCCGACGTGGCTTCCATTTCGAAAATCAGCGGTATCGGAAAAAAGACTGCCGAGCGAATCGTGCTGGAACTGAAAGATAAGGTCGGAATTGCCGCCGCTTGGGAAGTTTCGAGTCGCAAACACGCTCCAAGTCCTGCAGACGCGCATGCCAACGACGCGGTGCTCGCCCTCATTTCACTCGGATATAAGCAGGCTGAAGCGCACAAAGCCGTGAAAGCCGCTGCCCAACAACTCGATCCAACCGCAGGATCCGAAGAATTGATCCGGCTTGCGCTCAAGCTCCTCGCGTAGTTGCGTGGGGCTTTACATGACGACCACGCTGGAAAACATCCGCCGCGCTGCACCCATCGAAGGGCTCTTCGCTGGAAAAGACTGGCTGATTTCACCCGAACCGTTCCCCCTTACGGAACGCGACCTCGAGGAACTCGAGAAACTCGGATACCGGCTTTCGCTGTTCAATCGAGCAGCCAATTTGCTTTACCAGCTGAGCCTTAAGGGCAAAAGACCTGCATGGATCGCCGATTTGCTCGATCGAGGCAAGCCACCGGAGCTTCTCGAAATCGCCCGCTCGCGCATCCTTCGAGATGAGCTCCCGCGTGTGATCCGGCCAGACATCATTCTAACGGAAAACGGCTGGGCGATCACGGAATTGGACACTGTTCCCGGCGGAATCGGCCTTACCGCGTGGCTCAATCAGACCTACTCCGGGCTTGGACGCAACATCCTTGGCGGCGCGGACGGAATGATCGAAGGATTCCGCTCCCTTTTGCCTGAAGGCGGTACCGTGCTCGTTTCGCAAGAATCAGCCACATACCGCCCCGAGATGGAGTGGATCGTCAATCAACTCTCGGCCCGATACGGAGACCGCTGGAACGTCGCCGACGCGGAAAACTTCGTCGCGGGCAGCGGACAGTCCACTTACCGTTTTTTTGAACTATTTGACCTGCCAAATATTCCCGGCTCCGCCGCCCTCCTCGCTCAAGCTGCCGCAGGCGACATCCGTCTGACTCCCCCGCCCAAGCCATATCTCGAAGAAAAAATGTGGTTCGCGCTTTTCTGGCTCCGTCCGTTGCGCGAATTCTGGCGGAGGGAAATCGGCGAACGCCATTTCCTCAAACTCCAGCAAGTGATTCCCTACACGTGGCTGCTCGATCCCACACCCCTGCCGCCACATGCCGTTTTGCCGGGGTTGGATGTTCAAAACTGGCTCGAAATCACCCGCTTCAGCCAGAAACAACGCGAGCTCGTCGTCAAAATCAGTGGATTCAGCGAGAAGGCTTGGGGAAGCCGTGGCGTTGATATCGCCCAGGACCTTCCGCAGAACGAATGGACCCGCGTTGTGAACGTCGCACTCGGGGAATTTGAAACTCACCCCCATATTTTGCAGCGTTTCCACAAGGGCCGTCTCGTCGAGCACCCTTACTTCGATGAGGCAACCGGCGAAACGCGAATGATGCGTGGGCGCGTCAGGCTTTGCCCGTATTATTTCCACATTAACAACAAGGCCGAGCTCCGCGGCGCCCTAGCCACCATCGTCCCGGCCGACAAAAAAATCCTCCACGGCATGCGCGACGCCATCCTTTGCCCTACCGGAATCGCGGTCTCCTGATCGCCCCCTTCTGCCTTCTGCCTTCTGCCCTCTGCCTTTCACTAGTGCCCTGGCAGCCCATGCTCCGCGATGTAGTCCTTGCGCAGTCCAAGCCGCTCCGGAGCGTGTAAAACCAGCATCTTTTGCTGGATATCGGCAGGAACAGTTTTGGCGGTCGCCTTTGAGACAACAATCATTAGCAAGATCGCTAGCGGAACAGTCCAGATGGCAGGTTGTTCGCACAGAATACGAAGTAGCGGGTGGTGCGCCCAAAAGTCGTTCATCGGCCTGAACCCGGCAAAGATTTTACCCATTGGACCTTTGTCGAGCGCAAGATTACTCACATTGGTCAGCGTGGCGGCCGCCAACGCGCAGATTCCACCCGACAGCATCCCCGTCGCGGCGCCTTGCATGGTCATCCGGCGCCACCAAACGCTCATGAACAACAGCGGAAAATAACTCGCCGCCGCGATCGCAAATGCCTGGCCTACCATGAAGTTAATTTCCAGAGGCTCAACGAAACACCCGAGGAGAACCGCAATACCACCAATAAGAACAGCCGCGATTTTGAACGCTCGGAGCCGCTGTTCCGCTGTTGAATGCGGCCTGAGCATCCGCCCATAAACGTCGTGCGCCAATGCCCCCGTCATCGAAACGAGCAGCCCACTGAATGTGCTCATGAACGCCGCAAACGCCCCTGCACAGGTGATGCCGCTCAAAATCGACCCGAGAATTCCGAATTTCTGGTTAACGAGCAACGGCAACTCGAGCACCACTTTATCCGGGCCTTTCGCCCCGGCAGCAGCGTAAAGCTCCGGCAGTAAATTTCGTCCAATCACACCGAACACGGGCGGGAACACATAGAAAATGCCGATGAGAATCATCACCCACATCGTTGTTCGCTTCGCCGCGCCGCCGTCGGGATTCGTGTAAAACCGGACCAGGATATGTGGCAATCCGGCGGTGCCGCAGACGAGCGCAATGATGAGTGAGTACGTGTAAAGCAACGAATAGGGACGCGATTCCTCGGGCGAAAGTTTCGCTGCCTTCGCCGCTTTCGTCGTCAACGGCCCAAAAGGAGCGATCCAGACGGAGTCCTTCGGCGCCTTCTCGATCAGCGGTTTGCGTTCCACATTCTCCACCTGCGCTGCGGGAGCGCCAGGCGTCGCGTTGGCGCCGAGCTGCTGATTGTAGGCGCCAAAGACAAACATCAGCACGAAAACCGGGACCGAAATCGCGAACATCTTTATCCAGTACTGGAATGCCTGCACCAGGGTAATGCCTTTCATCCCGCCAAGAGCAACGTTCAGCGTAATGACTGCACCAACCGCAATCACGCCGCCCCAATATGGCATTCCGGGAAAAATGTACGCCAGGGTCGTTCCGGCGCCTTTCATCTGCGGCATCGTGTAGAAAAAGCCGATGAACAACACAAAAACCACGGCGATTTTCCGGAAGATCGGCGAATCAAATCGCCCTTCGGCGAAATCAGGGATCGTGTAAGCGCCAAACCGCCGCAGCGGCCCCGCAATAAATAGCAGCAAGAACAAATAACCGCAGGCGTAACACACCGGATACCACAAAGCGTCGTAGCCCGACGACATCACCATACCCGCGACGCCCATGAACGACGCCGCTGACAGATACTCACCGGAGATTGCCGATGCGTTCCAGCCGACCGATACCGATCGGCCGGCGACGAAGAAATCGCTGGCCGTTTTCGATGATTTCCGGGATTGAAAACCCATCCAGATAGTCACAACAACGGTGACGAGTGAGAACGCAAGAATCCACGGATCGACGCTGCCGATTTGAGCCAGGGGGAGATGCATAGGTGATTATAGAAAAGTCTTACCGCCGTATTTCCAACTCACGCTCCATTTCCACCTCACGAACTTCCGCCTCCTCGAGCGCAATCGATCGCCGAATGAAATAATACGAAATCACCCACACGAATGGAAAAAACGCCACGCCCAAGACAAACCACGTTAGTGTGAACCCGAACAGCCGAATATTCATCACTTCGGGTGCGAAATAATTTGCCAGCGGCAAACCGAGAAGCACGACCAGAAACGCGAGAGCGCACCCAATGGAAAGTTTCAATTGCCGCTGCATCAACTGCTGCAGGAAGGCTTCATCATAAATCTTCTGCTTGTCCGGGGAGACCATGTGGGAAGATTTATCAGCCCGTACCGCGCAACGCAAGCGCAGCGATTTCCAAGTTCGTGGAGAATACCAAGCGCCAGCCTGCAGCCGGCGAAATCACATATGCCCCGAATGGTGGCCTGCCAGCGCGCCAAATTCCTCTTCTGCCGATTCGATAGGCAGGTGCTTCGCCTTGCACAACACATCCGGCGTATTCGCAACCCGGGCGCATTTGCGGCAGTAGAATTGCGGATTCCTCACCAGTGCCGCCAGCTTGTGGACCGATTTCTCGATGTCGTGCTTCGACCAATCACAAAGTGTGTTTGCCATGACATAGCTAAAAGAATCCCGAACGGCGGGTTGCGCAACTTCTGGCCGTCCGTATCGTTTCGGCAAAACCCCAAAAAACATCATGAGCACCCAAACCGCGACCATCCCTAAATCCAATGCCGTCGTCGAAGGACTGCAAACGCTGCTCTCAGATTCTTACGCTTTAATGGCGCAAACTCACCTCGCTCATTGGAACGTCGAAGGCCCGAATTTTTTTCAGCTCCACACCGCTTTTCAATCCCAATACGAAGATCTGTTTGAGGCGATCGACGAAATCGCCGAACGTCTTCGGGCGCTCGATGTACTAGCTCCGGGCGGCCTGCAGACACTGGCAAAAGGTTCGCGCATCGAAGAATTGCCCACCCAAACCACGCTTGCGAAAGACTTCGTCGCCCACCTCATCGAGTCCCACGAAATTACCGTTGCGAATGCACACACGCTCCGCCAGTCATCTGGTGAAAGCGATGATTTGGAAACGCAGGATCTGGTAATTGGCCGGCTTCAGTTCCACCAGAAGACCCTTTGGATGCTGCGCAGTTTCCTCAAGAATCTATAACTATTCTTTCGCAAACGCCGGATTCCTCCGGCGTTTTTTTTGCAGCGCTCTTGCGAGTGAATCTCAATTGCGTATTTTAACGCCCCGATGCCGGTCTCTACTTTTCATCCTTCGACGCAGTCGCCCCCGCCAACCAAACGTTCCTGGCGCCAGGACGCCGTGCGCATCGTCGAAGATTTGTTTCCGACGACATGTCCACCGCACTGGGATCTGCTTCTCGACCTTCGCGAACAGCTCCTGCAGGGCCAGGACTGGAACAAAACGTTCGACATTTTTCTGATTTGCCGAGACCGGATGGAAGCAGATCACTATCTCCCCTTCTACCGGCTTCGCCGCCTGATGACCCAAAGCCTCCGCCTGGAAGCCGGCAACATCCCAACGGTCTCCCTGGAAGACATCTTGCGACGCAGACATCGCTCCCTGACCGACGTCAGCCGGGCCGTTCATCGCGAACTTTTCGAACACGGCCACGATTTTCAGGCCGCCAAGCCCGTTCAGTTCCGGCTCGTGGAGCGTTGAAGCCAGGCTCAGGACACTCGCCTACAACGTTCCGGCCACGTGCTTGACGGTCTTCCGCAACCAGCGGTGCGCGGCATCCGTGTCGGAACGCTCTGCCCAATACTGGAACACGTCATATTTCTCAGGGGGAACAGGCAGCGCCGCAGTGCGCATCCGGAAAAATTGTGAAAACTTGAGTGCCTCGCGTTTGGGCAGAATGAAAACCACATCGCTCTGCGCGGCAACAAACGGCGCCACCATGCACATCGACATCCGCAAAACAGGAGGGGCTTGAATTCCTTGCAGGCGTAATTTCTCGGTCAGGTAATCTGTCAATGGCGAAGCGCACAAATCCGCCACGCGCAATTGGCCCAACTGCTCAACGGTCAGCGTTTCGCCGATCTTTGGATGATCCGCCCGGAAGGCGCATACGTGTTCGTCGGAAAAGAGCCGTTGCTGCTTGAGACGGATCGACGTCGGCGGATACGCGGAAACAATCAGATCAAGGCGCCCTTCCTTCAACGCCTGCGCAGCCTCGTCCGCATCCATGTTTGCGACACGCAAACCGATATCCGGGGCTTCGCGATCCAAGTACGCCATTAAATCGGGTAAAAGAACCGCCTGCAGATAATCAGACACGCTGATCCGGAATTCATGCACAGCGGTTTTCGGATCGAACACGGATCGTGTTTTCAGCGATGTCTCCAACTGCTCCAAGGCGACACGAATCGACGGACCAAGCTCCTCGGCGCGCTCCGTTGCTTTCATTCCCACTCCATTTCGAACAAAAAGCGGATCCTGGAACACGACCCGCAGCCGCGACAGGGCCGCACTCACGTTGGGCTGACTCTTCCCCAGACTTCGCGCAGCCCAACTGACATTCTTTTCACGGTAAATAGCGTCGAAAACGACAAGCAGATTCAGGTCTAGCCGGGCAATATCAATGGAGCGCATATCCGATATATGGTCTGAGAATTGGGAGCCGGGAACGCGGCAGCGCAATGTAGCCGCATGACGACCCATATCAAAGCCTACCAAATCGTTTCTATCACTGGCGCCGATGGCGTCCGCCCAGCCAGTGTTCCCAAACCGTCGCCCGGTCCGGGTGAGGTACACATCCGGGTAAGAGCCGCGTCGCTCAATTACCGGGACCTCATGATTTTTAACGGCTCCTACGGCGAACCCAATCTGCCCTTTGTGCCGCTCGCCGATGGAGCAGGTGAAATCATCGGACTCGGCGAAGGCGTGACCCGCTGGAAGATCGGCGACCGCGTTACCAGCATTTATTTTCCGAGCTGGCAAACAGGGCCCTTCTTCGGCGATGTGTTCAAGAACCAGCTCGGCGCGGGATCTCCAGGCGTACTCGCCGAGGAAATTGTTCTCCCGGAAAACGCCGTCGTGGAAGTTCCGCCGCATCTGAGTTTCGAGGAAGCCGCCACTTTGCCCTGCGCTGGAGTTACAGCCTGGCAAACGTTGGTCACCCGGGGGCACGTCGCCGCCGGCGAGACAGTGCTCCTGCAAGGAACGGGCGGTGTGTCCCTTTTTGCCCTCCAATTTGCAAAACTCCACGGGGCACGGGTTATCATCACGTCGAGCAGCGATGAAAAACTGGCCCGCGCCCGCGCGCTCGGCGCGGACGAAACAATCAATTACCGCACAACGCCGGATTGGGACACGGAAGTGTTGCGACTAACCGGTGGCTCGGGCGCAAACCACGTCGTCGAAGTCGGCGGACGCGATACATTTGCCAAATCGCTGCGGGCGGTCGCCGCGGAAGGCGCCGTCAACGTCATAGGAGGCCTTGGCGGCGGATTCATGAGCGAGGCGCCGTTACTGGAATTGATCACACACAGTTCCACCGTCCGCGGCATCATCGTCGGCAGCCGGGAGATGTACCTCGCCATGAACCGCGCCATCACACTCGCTCAATTGCGCCCTGTCATTGATCGCACATTCCCGTTTGAAGAAGCCATCGCCGCATATCGCCACCTCGAATCCGGCGCACACTTCGGGAAAGTTGTGATCACTGTGTGACGCGGCGACTTCTACCCGACAGAAATATGGTCCACGCGCATCCTGGTTTTGCACGTGGGTGACCCAATGCGTTTTTGACTTCGGTTCCGTCGCCAAATAAGAACGGCGGAGAATGACCGTCGAAGACATCGCTTTGGCCCTTACCCGATTGCGGACTGGCAAACCGCTCGTTCATTGTCTAACGAATCAGGTTGTCAAAGGATTCACCGCCAACGTCCTGCTCGCCGTCGGGGCGGCGCCCGCAATGGTCGAGGACCCGGAGGAAGCGGAGGAATTTGCCGCGATCGCCAGCGCGCTGCTCATCAACGTCGGCACGCTCGATCAGACGCAAATGACGGCCATGCGTCGCGCGATCGCTTCTGCAAACAAGGCCGAAAAACCGTGGGTGCTGGATCCGGTCGCCATAGGCGCGCTCACGCTACGGACGAATTTTGTGCAGGAAATCGTCCCAGCGAAGCCAGCGATCATTCGGGGAAACGCCTCGGAGATTCTCACTCTCGCGGGACAGGACGGTGGCGGGCGCGGACCTGAAACCGGTGTGGATTCGACGTCGGCTCGAGAGGCTGCAAAACATTTGGCCGCACAAACCGGAGCCATCGTGCTCGTGACCGGCCGGATCGACTACATCGCCAGTCCGACCGAGGTAATCGCCGTGCACAATGGTCACGAGATGCTCACTCGCGTGACGGGTGTCGGCTGTGCTATGGGAGCGATCGCTGCAGCGTTCCTGGGCGCGGGTGAACATCCATTGGTCTCCGCGACCGCTACGTCGGCCCTGCTCGGCGTCGCCGGAGAGTTTGCAGCGGCGCGCACGAATCGCCCCGGTTCTTTCGCAACGGCGTTGCTGGATTATCTCGATATTGTCGACGAGACAGCCATCCGTTCGCGAACCCAAATCGTTTGGAATAAGGCAACTTAAGACTCACGACCTTCTCCGGGGTGCAGATTGTAGCGGGCAAACGGGAAGGATAGGAAGTAATTGGTTATTGGCTTATCGGTATCAGATCGTGAAAGCGTCAGCGGACTTGAGATGTATTTTCCTGATACCGCCAGCCAATCATTTAAAACCGATAACATCGCATGAACCGTCTCGCCTCCGAGCAATCCCCCTACCTCCTCCAGCACGCCAACAACCCGGTTGATTGGTTCGCGTGGGGCGAGGAAGCGTTCGCAGCGGCGCGCGCAACGGACAAACCGATTTTTCTCTCGATCGGCTACTCGACGTGTCATTGGTGCCACGTGATGGAGCGCGAGTCGTTCGAAACTGAAGCGATCGCCAGGCTGCTCAACGAAAATTTCATCAGTATCAAAGTCGATCGCGAGGAACGCCCCGACGTCGATCGCATCTACATGGCATTCGTCCAGGCAACCACGGGCAGTGGCGGCTGGCCAATGAGCGTCTGGCTCACGCCGGATTTGAAACCATTCGTCGGAGGCACCTACTTCCCGCCCCACGATAAGTACGGTCGTGCCGGATTTCCCACTGTCCTGCTGCGCATCGCCGAGACCTGGAAAAAAAACCGTTCCGGCGTCCTCGAACGGGGTGAAGAAATCCTTTCAGCGCTCCGCGAACAAGCCTCCTCGACTCCCACCGCCGCCAGGCTCGATCCGAGCTGGATTCAACGCGGGTTCGAAATAAACGCCGAGAGTTTTGACGCGGATTGGGGCGGTTTTGGAGGCGCTCCGAAGTTTCCACGACCAGTCACGCTGAACCTGCAGTTGCGCTGCTCAATACGATCTGATTTTTCGCCCGAACGCCAGGTCATGGCCTTGCGGATGACGCGCGAAACGCTTCGTCACATGGCTCGCGGCGGCATGCATGATCACCTGGGCGGCGGGTTCCACCGCTATTCGGTCGATCGCTACTGGCACGTGCCGCACTTTGAAAAAATGCTCTACGACCAGGCGCAACTCGCCGTTGCGTACGTGGAACACTGGCAGCGCACGAGCGGTGGAGACAGCGGTTCCGCGTTTATCGCACACGATATATTGGACTACGTGGAGCGCGACATGCGCCATCCCAACGGCGGTTTTTATTCGGCGGAAGACGCTGATAGCCTTTTCGAGCACGGCAAACCTGAGCACGGTGAAGGCGCATTTTACGTGTGGTCGAAGGAGGAAATCGAAAACCTGCTTGGCGCGGAAGATGCCGCGCTTTTCAACCGATTTTATGGGGTCGAAGCGAACGGAAATGCGCCCGAGGAAAGCGATCCCCAGGGCGAATTCACTGGCAAAAACGTTCTCATTCAACGCCTCGGCGTGACCCGTATCGCCGAGCAAACGGGCCTCAACAAAAAGGATATCATGCGCCGCCTGGAAGCAGCCGGCAAAATCCTCCTGGTAGCCCGGAACAAACGTCCCCGCCCTCATCTCGATGATAAAATCATCACTGCGTGGAATGGCCTGATGATTTCTGCTTTTGCCAGGGCCGGCGCTGCTCTTGGTGAGCCAAAATATGTGGATATCGCTACGCAAGCTGCCGATTTTCTCCGCAAGAATCTCACCATGCCGGATGGCAATCTGATCCGGAGCTTCCGCAAGACAGCCTCAAACGTCCCTGGTTTTACCGACGACTACGCCTTTCTCGTCCAAGGGCTGCTCGATCTCTACGAAGCCACCTTCGATCGCCAATGGCTCGATTGGGCGGTGGATTTGCAAAAGAAACAGGATGCACTTTTCCTGGACGCCGAAAACGGCGGCTACTTCTCCACGCGTGCCGGCGATTCCGAACTAATCGTCCGTCTCAAGGAGGACTACGACGGGGCCGAACCCTCCGCCAATTCCATCTCGGCCAACAATCTTCTCCGGCTTTCCGCGATGCTCGACCGACCGGATCTCCGTGACCAATGCGGAAAACTTCTTCTCGCTTTTGCTGGAACCATGGAACGCACGCCGCACGCCGTTCCGCAAATGCTCGTCGCCGTGGACCGTTATCTCGAACCGCCGCAACAAATTGTCCTTGCAGGCGACGTCGCATCACCGGCCTTCCAATCGCTCGCACGCGAAGTTCATCGCCGATTCCTCCCGCGCACCGTCGTTATTGCCGCGGACAGCAGTACCCACGAAATGCCCCCTCAAAACGGCCTTCCCACTGCATACGTTTGCGAAAATTTCGTCTGCAAACTCCCAGTCACCGCTCCGGATGATCTGGCCAGGCTGATTTCCGGTCCCACCAACCACTCCAATTGAGACAATTTCCTCGATTTAAGCCATTTACGAATGGCTGCCTCACTAGGACTCGAAGGTAGTGGTTTCTCGGGGGAGCGCGCGATATTGGGACACGTTTGGGACATTTTTACGGGACGGCCAGTTTTCTTCGGAATTTTGGTAAAACACAAACACTGACCGCATGGCAAGGCAAAGTGCTATTCACTGAAGCAACGGGTGACAGCAACGTGCCGCAAACAATCGGGGGACCCCCGAGTCGCCGAATCGCCAACCATTACGCGCAGGCGCCTCTAGAGGAAATTCTGAAGCACGCGCCAGCCACGGCGGCGAAAGACAGCATTCTGTTTTTGTGGGCTACGGCGCCGCTGTTGCCCGAAGCACTGCGTGTGATGGAAGCCTGGGGCTATTCATACGTGACGGGC
>DATDBU010000184.1:0-56173 GCA_036524675.1 Chthoniobacterales bacterium
GCTCCAAAACGCTTCGCAAAAGGGACCGCGTATTCGAGGGCGCTCCGCGAGATTTCAGAGAAGTCGATAGGCACCAGAATGCTCTTCAGCTCCAGGAGCCCAGGGACAAAATCGCCGCGTTCATCTGATCCATCCGTCGGCGGAGTAAGCGATGCTTCCAGGCTATCCTCTGGATCTGCCTGTTTCGATTTTTTAATTATTTTCATAAACTTGTCTCGTTGGGGGTTGTTGCGCCGGAATGACGACATCAGGCAGTTCGAGTACAGCTAGAAATTAGCTCGATCCGCATATGTGGATTGTGCGCGCTCACCAGCGGTTTTTCGACCAGCGTCTCTATTGCTGTTCCGGCTGTTCGGTGCTTTTTTCGCTTGTTTTTTCCTTGGCGTGCGTGCGCCGGCGTCAAGCACGGTCCGTAAAACACCGGGTTCCGCTGTCACGGGGTCAGACACCGGGCCCGGACAGATATCTTCTTTCGTGCTCATATTTCGGCCGCTCCATTGTGCCGCCAGCATCGGCGTCGACCTCTTCAAGACTGGAGGCGAAATACAGTTCCTGGTCATTGAGGTCTTCGATAAAGAACTGCCTCTCACACGATCCCGTCTCAATAAAATAGACTTTTCATGTGGGGTACTTCGAAGGATTAACACGGGCGGATAACATTACCAGGGCAAATTCCGTGGCGGCAACGACGCGGGCCCGCGTTTTGCGATAGCCTTGTGGACCTGGAATCGATCAACTCTCGCCATGTGCAGTCAGCGCCAACAGCGAGAGTAACTACGTTCGGTGTGTTCATGGGGAACCTCCCAACAACTTACGGATAGACCTCCGAACGTCCAACCGCGGATTGTCACATTCTTCCCAAATCTTGCCGCTCGTTCGTGGACGGTTGACACGGTTCCCGGGCTGGAGCATCCCCTCTTCTCGGATCCGGCAAAACGACTCATTTCTTGCATGAGTCGCCTGTGGAGAAACCGCAGATGCATTGTAAATAAAGACCAACCCATGGCAAGTCTTTGCCAATTCCAGGGCAGCCACGAAAACCGGAACGCATATGTTAACTAACAAGTTTCACACGCGATCGGCTTCAGACGCGCGACCCACAACTACCGTTCCAGCCCCGAATGAAACTAGCAAAGTCGTTTTTCTTTCCCAACCCTAAATCAGACCCCCATAAACATGAAAACCTCTCTATTCGACAAATGCCGGACTTATCTCCTTGCCCAAGCTGCGATTCCACCCGCCCTCCCAAGCGAGCCATCTCGAACAATCACAATTTCGCGAGAAACCGGAGCCGGCGCCGTAACCATTGGACAGGTTGTCGCCGACTATCTGCAAGCCCGGCAGAAAGAAGGTCAATCTCCATGGGCTGTATTCGATCGCAACCTCGTGGAAAAGGTTCTAGAAGATCACGGACTCCAGAAAACTCTAGCGGAACATATGCCAGAGGATGTTGCCTCCCGTGTTCGTAGCGTCGTGGAAGAGATTCTTGGAGTCCATCCCGCGCCTGGGACCCTCGTTGACGCTACTAGCCACACGATTCTCAAACTCGCGTCCCTTGGAAACGTCGTTCTGGTGGGACGCGGTTCCCACCTGATCACCGCACAGTTGAAACACGTCTTTCACGTTCGGCTTATCGCCCCTCTGGAACAGCGGATCGCACACGTGGAGACCTACTATAGCTTGAGCCATGACGACGCTGTGCATTTTACCCACAAAACGGATAGGGCGCGGGCACGCTATGTCAGGGAACATTTCAAGTCCGATGTTAGCGACCCTTTGCATTATCATCTGACGATCAATACCGAACGTTTAAGTTTCAACGAAACGGCCCGGATCATCGGAGATGCGGTGTTAAATATCTGAATCGAAGCAAGATTCGGCAAAGATTTGCCAAATTCCGCATAGCCACGCAGGGAGTCGGTGCTAGGCTCATCTCAGTCGAGAAAGGCAGGTGACATGACCCCCCACCACCAGCGGCCGATTGTGTGCGGCACCGATTTTTCGGAGCCAGCAAAGCAAGCGGCAAATGTTGCCGCAGCCCTAGCGATTCGCCTCGATGCGCCGCTGATGCTTGTTCATGGCGTGGATGAAAGGGGGGAGATTCCCCCCTTGTATTGGCCCTCGCTGATGGACGCAGCGAGAACCCAATTAATCGAAGAGGCAGCGCGATTGCGACACCTCGGAGTGCGTGTGCAGGAAGCATTGGCCGGTGGCGCGCCGGACGATGGGGTAGCGTCTCGCGCGGAGCTGGTGGATGCGCGTTTTATCATGCTGGCGGCGGCCGGCCACGGAAAGCTGGCGCGTTGGATGATCGGAGGTGTTTCAGAACGCATCGCCGAATCTGCGTGGGTGCCAACGCTTGTCTTGCGCGAGGGGGCTGGGCTGGAAGACTGGGCACGCGGGACAAAGCCTTTGCGCGTCTTTGTCGCTGCAGATTTTACGACCAACTCCGATGCCGCCATGAGTTGGGCCTCCGAACTGTGCCAAATCGGTCCTTGCGATTTTACGGTCGGATATGTCGATAGTTTTGCGAAGGAGCGCGGGGAGGCAGCCATGAACGTTTTTCCGGATACGCCGCCTCCACCGGAGATGCAGGAAATGCTGATGCACGATCTGCGTTTACGAGCAGCAAGTTATTTTCCAGAACAAACAACGCACATTCGCGTCCTGCCTGCTTCCGGGCGTGTTGACTCCCACCTTCTTGAACTGGCCGAAGAAGCATCTGCGGAATTGATCGTCGTCGGCACCCACCAATGGCATGGCTTGAGCCGATTGCGACATCGATCGATATCGCGCCGAATCCTCCACGCGGCGAGGGTCAGCGTGGCGTGCGTGCCAGCACATCGCGCGGCTGCCGCGAGCGCGCCGTTGGCGAACGTACGCCGTATTCTCGTTGCAATTGATCTTTCGACCCGCGGCAGCCGCGTTCTTCCACAAGCGTTTTCATTGGTTCGACCGGGTGACACGGTATTGTTATTGCACGTCGTCAAGTCCTGGGAACCAAAGGAGCCTCAACTCGAGCGACTCCGCGCACTGATTCCTTCCGACTCCGCCGAAAGTGGCTTCCAAGTCAATGTCGAAGTCGTTGAGGGGATCGATGTCTCTGGCGCGATCTGTGACGCCGCGGAGCGCCTGGACGCCAGTCTCATTTGCGTTGGTTCGCACGGTCCCTTCTCCAACCCCGTCACAGCCGTGGGCTCAACGAGTATCGGGGTAACTGCCCGCAGCAAACGCCCAGTGCTCGTCGTTCCGAACCAGGCTTTGTGAAGAAACATCCCCCATCATGCCTACAACACTCGAAGTGCAAATTGCGCCACCGATCCGGGGCGCGGCCAAAGCCACCTTGATCAAATGGTTCGCTGATCTCGGCATCGAAGATGTCCCACTTGTCGGCGGCAAAAACGCCTCGCTTGGCGAAATGGTCCGCGCTCTAAGAGATAAAGGGGTGCAGGTTCCGAACGGCTTTGCCATTACCGCCGAAGCGTATCGCTACTTCCTCGGTGAGACTGGTCTGGATCAACGGATCGATCAGATCCTTACTGGGCTCGATACGATAAGCCGCAGTTTTTTATCGATAAACTCGCCCAAGGCGTCGCGATGATCGCTGCCGCGTTTTATCCCAAGGACGTCATCCTCCGCCTCAGCGACTTCAAGACCAATGAATACGCGAACCTTATCGGCGGCCGCCCTTACGAACCAGCCGAAGAAAATCCAATGATCGGTTTCCGGGGTGCCTCGCGCTATTACCATCCGCGCTATGAAAACTGAAGCAAAACCGAGGGATCGCGCATGAAGAGGATCCATCGCGGGCCGGACCTATCCGAAAATGCCGTGCAAGGTGCGCTCGTCCGAAGGCGTTCCGCGTAGCGCGCAAGACCGCTGTAAATGAAAGCAAATGATTCAGTTCGCTGGCACGGCATCGAGACGGCCGAAGCGCTGCAGCTCCTCGAGTCGGACCTCGAGCGCGGGCTTTCAGAGGCAGAAGCGGAGGCACGGCTCGCGAAGTTTGGCCCGAACGAGATCACCCGCCACGGGCGCACACCTGAGTGGAAACGTTTCCTGCTTCAGTTCCATCAACCGCTCGTTTACATCCTCGTCATCGCAAGCGCGATTGCCGCGGGCCTCGGGGAATGGGTGGATTCAACGGTAATTTTCGTCGTTGTTCTCATTAATGCCATCATCGGCTGGCTGCAGGAAAGCAAAGCTGAAAAGGCCCTCACAGCTCTTTCGCGAATGGTCGTCACCGAAGTTACGGTTCGACGCGATGGACGCCGCGGACGCATACCTTCCCGGGAACTGGTGCCAGGCGACATCGTGCTGCTCCAGTCCGGCGATCGTGTGCCGGCCGATCTGCGGCTTACGTCGGTCCGCGGTTTCCAGGTAGATGAATCCGCGCTCACAGGTGAATCTGTGCCGGTTCACAAACATTCCGACCCGCTCGCCTTGGACGCAATTCTGGCTGATCGGCGCAACCTCGCTTTTGCTGCCACACTCGTTACTGCCGGCCGGGGCGAAGGTGTCGTCTGGGCGACGGGCGACAAAACAGAGGCAGGCCGTATCGCGTGGCTGATTTCCGAGGCCGCGGATCCCCCCACACCGCTGATGCGGAAGATCGCGGAGTTCAGCCGATTGATGCTATGGCTCATCCTTGCTTTGGCGGTTGTCGCTTTTGCAGTTGGCCTCTGGCATGGCGAAAAGCCGGTCACAATGTACCTCGCCGCGGTCGCACTCGCCGTCGGCGCGATTCCCGAAGGGTTGCCCGCAGCGGTCACGATCGTCCTCGCCATCGGCGTCTCGCGCATGGCGGCGCGCCGCGCGATCATCCGCAATCTTCCGGCAGTCGAGACGCTCGGCAGCACCACCGTTGTTTGTTCGGACAAAACCGGCACGCTCACCGAGAACGAAATGACAGTGCAGGAAATCTTCGCGGGCGGCCTATTTTTTGATGTCACCGGCAGTGGCTACGAACCGCGGGGCGAACTGCAGATCGACGGCCACATCGCACGGATCGCGGAACACAACGCTCTTGCCGAGTGCCTTAAAGCCGGAGTGCTTTGCAACGATTCATGGCTCGTGGAAAAGGAGAGCCGCTGGATCGTTGAAGGCGACCCGACCGAGGCGGCGCTCATCGTTGCTGCGCGAAAGGCGGGTCTCGCGGAGGCCGATATTCACATCGCGCACCCACGCCTCGATTCAATCCCATTCGAGTCCGAACACCAGTTCATGGCCACTCTGCACCACAGAGTCGGCGGTCGCATGATTTACAAGAAAGGAGCCGCGGAACAGCTCATTGAGCGTTGCTCGAATGCACTCGATAGCACCGGCACGGCCGTTCCCCTGGACAAGGGTCAAGCGCATGAAGCTGTGGACCGAATGGCCGCAAGGGGCATGCGAGTGCTCGCTTTCGCCAGCCGCGAAGTCGCGCTCGACCACCATCGGCTCGAGCACGGTCACGTCGCGACAGACCTCACCTTTCTCGGTCTGCAAGGCATGATCGATCCACCGCGACCCGAGGCAATTCGGGCCGTCGCGCGCTGCCGCAGCGCTGGCATTCGCGTAAAGATGATCACCGGCGACCATCTCATCACGGCACGCGCCATCGCGCGGCAGATCGGTCTCGAGGACGAGCGCGAATCGCTCGCGGTCAGCGGTCGCGAGTTCGAACGTCATGAAGGTGAGGCACTTGCCGATCTCGTCGAGGGCACCGCGGTGTTCGCTCGCTTTGCGCCCGAGCAGAAACTGCGGCTCGTACAGGCGCTTCAATCGCGCGGCCACATTGTCGCGATGACGGGAGACGGCGTGAACGACGCGCCAGCGTTGAAGCAGGCGGACATCGGGGTTGCCATGGGTCGCGGGGGCACTGACGTGGCCAAGAATGCAGCCGACATGGTCCTAACAGACGACAATTTCGCCACGATTGAAGCTGCGGTGGAAGAAGGCCGTGGCGTTTTCGACAACCTCACCAAGTTTATCGTCTGGACGCTCCCAACCAACGGCGGCGAGGCGCTTACGCTCCTCGCGGCGATCTTCCTCGGCACGACGCTTCCTATACTGCCAGTGCAGTTGCTCTGGATCAACATGGGCGCCGCGGCGCTCCTGGGCACCACACTCGCTTTCGAACCGAAAGAACAAGGGTTGATGCACCGTCCGCCACGTGATCCCGGTCAGCCGCTGCTCGATTTCCCGCTCTTCATGCGCACCGGCTTGGTCACGTTCTTGGTGCTGGCCGGCGCCTACGGCCTATTCTCGTGGGAGATAGAACGCGGTGCTCCGATCGACGAGGCGCGCACCGTCGTCGTGAATGTGATCGTTTTCGTCGAGATCTTCTACCTGCTGAACTGTCGCTCGCTAATCCACTCGATCCGGTCGATCGGACTGTTTTCGAATCGCTGGCTGTGGGCCGGTATCGCCGCGATGGGCGCGGCGCAGTTAGGGTTTACCTACCTGCCGTTCATGAATGCTGCGTTCCACTCGGCGCCGCTCGATGCCGACGCGTGGGTGCGCATCCTTACCGTTGCCGTCGCCGTCTGGCTAATTGTCGGCATCGAGAAATGGATCCGCGCCCGCTCTGATGTCGAGCGGTCGGCCGAACTGGCCAGCCATCCTGAAACCATGGCGACTTCACACCGTTCGCAATGAAAACCACACATCCAAGAAGAGGTCTCGCACACGACATCCTTCCTCACGGTGGGTCAGCGCTGGACGGCATGTTCGCGCCGAAAACCATTGCGCTCATCGGAGCTACCGAACAGCACGCCAGTGTCGGCCGGACCGTCTTCGAAAATCTGCTCGCGAACGACTTCGGAGGCACAATCTTCCCTGTGAATCCGCTGCGCAAAACCGTGCTCGGACACAAAACCTTCGCGCGCATCGGCGATGTTCCGGGAAATGTCGATCTCGCGGTCATCGCGACACCCGCAGGCGCCGTTCCCCGCATCGTCGCCGAGTGCGCAGCCGCAGAAGTACCAGGCGCCGTGATCATCTCCGCAGGGTTCCGGGAAATTGGCGACAAGGGGCGTGAATTGGAACGCCAGATCCTTGCGCATGCGCGCAGGGGCAGGATGCGGATCATCGGTCCGAACTGTCTTGGCGTAATGCTGCCACACACTGGATTGAATGCGACTTTTGCGGCTGGCATGGCCCAACCCGGAAACGTTGCGTTCCTGAGTCAAAGCGGTGCGCTCTGCACGGCCATTCTTGATTGGAGCCTGCGGGAAGGAGTCGGTTTCAGCGCTTTCGTTTCCCTCGGTTCGATGCTCGACGTTGGCTGGGGCGATCTCATTGATTTTCTCGGCGACGACCCGCACACAAGGAGCATCGTCTGCTACATGGAGTCGGTCGGAGATGCTCGGGCATTTCTGTCCGCGGCACGCGAAGTATCGTTCACGAAACCGATCGTCGTCATCAAGGTGGGCCGCACAGAGGCCGCGGCGAAAGCAGCCGCCTCCCACACGGGATCGCTTACTGGGAGCGACGCCGTGCTCGACGCGGCATTCCGTCGGGTCGGTGTTCTGCGCGTAAACACCATTGGCGAACTTTTCGACAGCGCAGAAGTTCTCGCCAAGCAACCCCGCCCTCGCGGACCGCGACTGGCCATCGTCACAAACGCAGGGGGACCTGGTGCGCTAGCCACGGACATGCTCGTCACATCCGGCGGGCAGCTTTCCACTCTCAAACCCGAAACGCTGGTCGCGCTCGACCAATTATTGCCGCCTGCCTGGAGCCACGGCAACCCAGTCGACATGCTTGGCGTGGCGGACGCGGACCTTTACGCTCGGTCGATCGACATCGTCCTGCGAGATGAAAACGTCGATGGCGTGCTTGTTATCCTGACGCCCCAAGCGATGACCGATGTCGGCGGTACTGCTATCCGTCTGGCCAGTCTGACCGGATCCTCTCCGAAGCCGTTGCTGGCTAGCTGGATGGGTGGCGCCGCGCTCGATGCGGCCCGCGCCACACTAAATGCCGCCCACATTCCCACCTATGATTATCCGGATGCTGCAGCTCGTGCCTTCGCGCTCATGTGGCGGCACAGTGACCACCTACGGTTGCTCTATGAACGGCCGTCCCTGCCGCAAACCAACGGAAGCATTCCGGAAAATCGCCGAATGGCGGAACACATCGTCGCCGCGACGCGCAAATCGGGTCGCACTCTGCTAACGGAAGTCGAATCCAAGCAGGTGCTTGCCGCCTACGGCATCCCGGCCGTGGAAACTCTGGTTGCCAACGATCCGGAGGAAGCCGCGCGACACGCAGAAACGCTCGGTTTCCCCGTCGTGCTCAAGGTCTTCTCCGAGACGATAACGCACAAGACCGATGTCGGCGGCGTGCATCTCAATCTAACCAATGCCACGGCTGTCCGGCGGGCCTGGCATGCCATCCAGGTATCGGTTTCCACAAACGCAGGTCCGGAACAATTTCTCGGCGTCACGGTCCAGCCGATGATTTCGGCAGACGGGCTCGAGTTGATTATCGGCAGCAGCATCGACCCGCAATTCGGCCCCGTTTTGCTGTTTGGAGCCGGCGGTCAACTCGTCGAGGTCATGCAAGACCGCGGCCTCGGTTTTCCGCCGCTCACAGCCACCTTGGCGCGCCGGCTCATGGAACAGACGCGAATTTTCCATGCGTTGACCGGTGTGCGCGGAAAGCAGTCCGTCGATCTCGGCGCACTCACACAACTTCTCGTATCATTCAGCCACCTGGTCGCCGAGCAACGCTGGATTGCCGAGATCGACATCAATCCCCTGCTCGCCAGTTCGGAGCGATTGATTGCTCTTGACGCCCGCGTCGTGCTGCATCCGCCGGGGCTCGCAGAGGATCAACTCCCGCGTCTCGCCATCCGGCCGTACCCGGCTGAATACGTGAGCCACATCCGCCTAAACGATGGCGCGCACGTCACCCTGCGCCCCATCCGGCCCGAAGACGAGGAAATGCTCGTCGCCTTCCACTCCACACTTTCAGAGGAAAGCGTCCGTTTCCGTTATTTGACCCCGTTGACGCTCGAAACACGCATCGCTCATCAGCGGCTCGTCCGGATCTGTTTTTCCGACTATGAACGCGAGATCGCCATCGTCGTGGAGCACGGAAAAGGGGCGACGCGAAAATTGGTCGCCGTGGGCCGGCTCAATCGATTGCCCACTCGCCACGAAGCAGAATTCGCCATTGTCGTCTCCGATGCCTGGCAAGATCGCGGTCTCGGAACGCTTCTAATGGAAACGCTCATCCGCATCGGCCACGCCGAGAAGATCAAGCATATCACAGGCTCGGTGCTGCTAAGTAACCACGCTATGCTGCGCCTCTGTCGCCAGTTCGGATTTACAATTCCTCACGGATCTGAGGACGACGTAGTTACGGTCGATTTGCCCATATGAACACGCTACTTCCCGCGCCAGCCCCGTTTGCACACCGGCGTTACCCACCGGGACCCGAGGTGGACTCGTTTTATCATTTGGGCGGTTGCGATCTCGCAAGCCAGCCCTGCCAGGGGACGGCATGTTTTGTCGCCCGGAACTCCAGTCACGACCCCTCACCGGACCGAAGCCCGCGCCTTTACTGCCTCGGTCGATGCTTTGAATCACCTGCAACGGGCCTATCCAATCACCGCCCGCGTGTGGAAATTCATTCGCGGGAACCGATGGTGCTCTCACGGGTCGCAAATGGCGGCGCCCGAACGCTCGATTCCTATTCCGCAACCGGCGGCTACCGCGCGTTCGAGAAAGCCCTTACCGCCCCACCGGAGGCAATCCTCGACGTAGTCGACCGTTCCGGTTTGCGCGGGCGAGGCGGCGCGGGTTTCCCTGATGGGAAAAAACTGCGGGGCGCAGCGCGGCAACGGACCTTTCCCAAGTATCTCGTTGCGAATGCCGATGAAGGGGATGCGGGCGCTTACATCGACCGTTTTCTCCTCGAAGACGATCCGCATGCCGTGATCGAAGGCATGCTGCTTTCGGCTCATGCCATCGGTGCTTCGCATGGCTGGATTTATTTGCGTCAGGAATATCCCGCTGCCCAGGTCGTGCTCGATCAGGCGTTGGCTGAAGCCCGCGCCGCCGGTCTCCTCGGATCGCGCATTCTCGGGAGCGATCTCTCTTTTGATCTGGAAATCTGCATTGGCCACGGCAGCTACATCTGTGGGGAGGAAACGGCACTACTCCTCTCGATCGAAGGCCGGCGCCCCGAAGTAATGGCTCGCCCACCCCACCCCGTGGAATGCGGCCTGTTTGGTCAACCCACCCTGACCAACAACGTGGAAACCTTCGCCAACCTTCCCTGGATCGTTACACATGGATCCGATGCCTATCGTGCCTTGGGTTTCTCGCAGAGTCGCGGCACAAAAGTTGTCTCGCTGAATTCACTCTTCGCCAGACCCGGGCTTTACGAAGTGGAGTTTGGCGTGCCCGTGCGACACATCGTCGAGGACCTCGGCGGCGGGCTGCGCACAGGCACACTCAAAGGCGTCATCATTGGCGGACCGCTCGCTGGCATCATCCCGCCGCACCTGCTCGACACGCCATTCGGTTTTGAGGAATTGGGCGCCATCGGCGCGAGCGTCGGTCATGGCGGCGTTGTCGCCTTCGACGAACATACTTCCATCGCGTCGCTCGTGCTGCATGTTTTCACCTTTGGCGCTTACGAGTCCTGCGGCAAATGCACCCCCTGCCGACTTGGCAGCCAGCGCATCGCGGAAATCTTCGGCAGCATCGCCACCGATGGCCACATGCCAAAATCAAGCGCTCCCGAATGGCGGGAAATCGTGAACGCGTTGCGGTGGACCAGCCTGTGCGGTCATGGCTCCGGGCTCGGCATTTTTGCGGAGTCCGTGCTGCGTTACTACGGAGAGGAGTTGGAATCATGTTTCACCTGATGATCAACGGCCGGTCGTGCGAGGTGCGGGAGGGAGCGACGATCCTGGAGACCTTGCACGCTGCCGGCGTCGAAGTGCCAACGTTATGCCACGACGAGCGTTTTCAACCGAGCGGAGCCTGCCGGATGTGCGTCGTCGAGGTAAAAGGGTGGAATCGCCACCCCACAGCCTGTAACACGCCGGTTCTCGACGGGATGGAAATCGAGACGCATTCGCCGGATGTCGAAGATGCCCGGAGGACTCTGTTGCGATTGCTCGGACGAACCTATCCGAGCGACGCCGTTGCGGCCTTCCCCGAAAAACCATTCCACCAGTGATTACGCCATTACGGCATCGAACCCGGAGACGGCCAGCCGCCTGCATCCGCCTATCACGATGCGACGCATCCGTATGTCCACATAGACATGGCCCAATGCATCCATTGCTACCGCTGCGTCCGCATCTGCGACGAGGTCCAGGGCCAATTCGTCTGGCGTGTTTGGGATCGTGGCGCGACGCCACGTATTCTCCCAGACTCCGGCACCACCTTGCTCGCCAGCTCGTGCGTGAGTTGCGGCGCGTGCGTGGACAGTTGCCCCACCGGTGCCCTGGAGGACCAAACCGTGCTGGCCCAAGGCGTGCCGGAAGAGTGGACCCGGACGACATGTCCGTATTGCGGCACCGGCTGCGAGATGCTTGTCGGCACGATTGGAAACCACGTCGTGCAGGTGAAGCCCGCGCTCGACGCGCCGGTGAACAAAGGCCACCTTTGCGAAAAAGGCCGCTACGCTTTCGACTTCGTCCACGCCAGGGACCGCGTCACCGATCCGATGCTCCGCGAAAACGGAACATGGCGAAAAGTGTCCTGGCCCGAGGCAATTTCGTTCGTCGCCGAACGGTTCCGCGACATTCTTGACCGGCACGGCCCCGACAGCATCGGCGTGCTTGGGTCCGCACGAACGACCAACGAAGAAAACTACCTCGCGCAGAAATTCGCCCGTGTCGTGCTCGGGACCAATAACGTCGATTGCTGTGCACGTGTCTGCCACGCACCGACCGCCGCCGGCATGCGCATGACGCTCGGGACCGGCGCGGCGACGAATTCATTCGACGATATCGAGCATGCCGCGACGTTTCTCATTTGCGGCTGCAACCCGACGGAAAACCACCCCATCGTCGGCGCGCGCATCAAGCAGGCCGTCCTCCGCGGAGCGCAGCTCATCGTTATTGACCCGCGTCGGATCGAACTTTCCCAGTATACCAGCCTGCACCTCCAGCTTCGTCCAGGCACAAACATCCCGTTACTCAACGCGCTGGCCAATGTGGTCGTCGCCGAAGGCCTCGCTGACGAAACGACGCTCCGCGAACGCGTCCGGGACTTCGAGGCCTTTCGCAACTTCCTCGCCAAGTGGCCGCCTGAATATGCCGCGGGCATTTGTGGTGTGGATGCGGAGTTAATCCGCCGGGCCGCGCGGCTCTACGCAACAAGCCGGCCGTCGATGTGCTTTCATGGCCTCGGCATGAGCGAGCATGTGCAAGGCACCGAAGGCGTCATTTGCCTCGTTAACCTCGCGCTGCTCGCCGGCAACTTCGGACGGCCGGGTTCAGGCGTGAATCCGCTCCGGGGCCAGAACAACGTGCAAGGCTCCGCACATATGGGCTGCGAGCCGGACAACCTGACTGGCTTCGTCCCGATCGAACAGGGGCGCGACGTTTTCGAGTCGGTCTGGCAAACATCACTTCCGCGCACGCGCGGGCTAAATCTCATGCAAATGATCGACGACGCCGCCGAGCGCCATTTGCGCGCTCTCTGGGCTATCGGCTACGACGTCGCGTTCACGAATCCGAACGCAAACGCGACAAAGGCCGCGCTCGGCCAGCTCGACCTCGTCGTCGTGCAAGACTTGTTCTTCAACGAGCTCGCACGCGAATTTGGTCACGTCTTACTGCCAGCCTGTTCGTCATTCGAGAAAGACGGCACGTTCATGAATTCCGAGCGGCGCGTCCAGCGCGTGCGCCGCGCGCTTTCTCCCATGGGACAGTCCCGGGGCGATTGGGAAATCATTTGCGACGTCGCCAAAGCGATGGGGCACGGCGAACAATTCGCGTACGGAACGGCAGAGGAAATCTGGAACGAAGTCCGGCGTGTATGGAAAGCGGGTGCCGGGATCAGTTACAAGCGGCTGGAATCCGGCGGACTCCAGTGGCCGTGTCCCACAGAGGACCATCCCGGCACGCAAATCCTGCACAGGGAAACCTTCCCGACCGGCAAGACCGCGCCGCTTATGTGCATCGACTTTCATGCGACGCCGGAAACGGTCAACGCTGAATACCCCTATCTGCTGACAACGGGACGAACACTCTACCAATTCAACGCTGGCACGATGACCATGCGCACGGCGAATACGCAGCTCAGGCGCACTGACACCCTGGACGTTTCCCCCGCTGACGCCGACCGGCTGCATCTCCATGAGGGCGATGCCGCGCATGTCCGCAGCCGCCACGGGCATGCGGTGCTGCCAATTCATTTCAATCCACGTATCAAGCCGGGCGAGCTCTTTGCCACATTTCACACGACCGCCGTGTCGTTGAATCAGCTCATCGGACCGCACCGGGATACGCACACGCTCACACCCGAATACAAGGTCGTCGCCGTGCGCGTCGAAAAGAATGGAGGTGGCACAGGCCATGGCTGAAATCTTCGGTTTCGATTGCTACTCCCCGCGTGAAGTCGCCGAACGTGTCGAGACCGTCGGTGTGACCAAGGCGAATCTGCCGGTGCTTTCGATGTCCGCGCTGGGCGTGCTGGCCGGGGGATTCATCGGATTTGGTGCGCTCTTCGCCACGATCGTGTTGAGTGATGGAGCGCTGAGCTTTGGCATTGCGCGAGTGTTGGCTGGTATGGTTTTTTCGCTCGGACTAATCCTCGTCGTCGTCGCGGGCGCGGAGCTTTTCACGGGCAACAATCTCCTTGTCATGGCTTTCGTCGCGGGCCGGATTGGCGCCGGCAAGTTGCTTGCAAATTTCGCCATCGTTTACGTCGCCAACCTCGTGGGTGCCGCCGGACTCGCGGCGCTCGTGGCTTTGGCTGGTCATGGCGGAATGAACAGCGGCGCGCTTGGGCGAACAGCGGTCGCCATTGCTGCGGCGAAAGTGGCGCTGCCATTTAGCGAGGCGTTCTTTCGAGGCGTGTTATGCAATGTGCTCGTCTGCCTTGCGGTGTGGCTCGCGATGGCTGGGCGCAGTGTTGCCGACAAAATTCTCGCCACCGTGTTTCCCATCGCTGCGTTCGTCGCTGCGGGCTTCGAGCACAGCGTCGCGAACATGTATTTCATCCCGCTCGGTATTTTCCTGAAGGAGCAGTTTGGTGTGGGAGTGGCGGACTCCCTCAATTGGATTGCCTTCTTCAGGAGTCTTATCCCCGTCACGCTCGGCAACGTTATCGGCGGCGCAGGGATGGTCGGTCTCATCTATCACATCATCTACCGTCGCGGCACAGCGCCGCCCGCAAGAAACCCTCCATGAACCCGCCCACGTTTAAGACTCTCGACGCAAACGAAGCCGTGGCGCAAATCGCCTACGCGCTCAACGAAGTTATTGCCATTTACCCGATTACGCCCGCAACGCCGATGGGCGAATGGGCGGACCAATGGGCCGCTGAAAAGCGGAAAAATCTGTGGGGCACAGTGCCCGAGGTCATCGAAATGGAGAGTGAAGGCGGCGCAGCCGGGGCCTTGCACGGGGCGCTGCAAACGGGCGCGCTGGCAACGACGTTCACTGCTTCGCAAGGTCTGTTATTGATGCTGCCGAACATGTTCAAGATCGCCGGCGAGCTGACGCCCGCCGTTTTCCACATCGCGTCACGGTCCGTTGCGGCGCAGGCGCTTTCGATTTTTAGCGATCACAGCGACGTGATGGCAGCGCGCACCACCGGTTGGGCCATGCTTTCATCGGCGAGCGTGCAGGAAGCGCAGGACTTTGCACTCATCGCGCAAGCCGCCACTCTCGAAACACGCCTCCCGTTCCTGCATTTTTTCGACGGCTTCCGCACGTCCCACGAAATCGCAAAGATTGAAATGCTTAGCGATGATGTGTTGCGTGCGATGATCGATGAACGGCGCATCCTCGAGCACCGCGCTCGAGCCTTGTCGCCCGATCATCCCGTGCTCCGTGGCACGGCTCAGAATCCGGACGTCTTTTTCCAGGCACGCGAAACGGTCAATCCGTTCTACGCAGCGTGTCCGGACATCGTGGAGCGGGCCATGGAGAAATTCGCCGCGCTTGCGGGACGGCAGTAACGGCCTTTCGATTATCATGGTGCGCCGGATGCGGAACGCGTGATCGTGCTCATGGGTTCCGGCGGCGAAGCGGCTTGCGAGACGGCGGATTTTCTCAACGCGCAGGATGAGCGGGTCGGCGTGTTGCAGGTGCGACTCTATCGACCGTTTGATGAACGTCGTTTCCGCGCTGCGCTTCCTGCAAGCGTGAAGGCGCTGGCCGTGCTTGACCGGACCAAAGAACCAGGCGGACCCGGCGAACCGCTTTATCTCGATTGCCTGCAGGCGTTCTATGGGACGGAACGATCGCCGAAGATCGTCGGTGGGCGCTACGGCTTGTCGTCGAAGGAATTCACGCCCACGATGATCAAAGCCGTCTTCGACAATCTCGCGACTGCAGAACCGCGAAATCATTTCACTATCGGAATCCACGACGACGTCAGCGGGACAAGTCTCGACTACGATCCTGCGTGGTCGATCGAGGGTGACGATGTTTTTCGCGCTCTCTTCTACGGCCTTGGCTCGGACGGCACGGTCGGCGCCAACAAAGAGACGATCAAGATCATCGGCGAAAACACCGAACACTTTGCCCAAGGCTATTTTGTTTATGACTCGAAAAAGGCCGGCGCCATCACCATCTCGCATCTGCGGTTTGGTCCACGTCCGATCCGATCGAGCTATTTGATCACCGAAGCGCAGTTCGTCGGTTGCCATCAGTCTCTCTTTCTCGAGCGCTTCGATGTGAGCGAACGGCTTGCCCCTGGCGGCATCCTCCTTCTGAATTCTCCGCACGGCGCCGACCGCGTGTGGGAGACTCTGCCCGAACCGACGCAGCGAGGACTTATCACCAAACGCGCAAGGTTCTTCCTCATCGACGCGGCAAAGGTGGCGCGTGAGTGCGGCCTGGCGGGGCGGATTAACACGGCAATGCAGGTTTGCTTTTTCGCCATCTCGGGCGTGCTGCCACATGATGAAGCCCTCGCCACCATCCGCGATTCCATCCGCAAGACGTACGCGAAAAAAGGCGAGGAAGTTGTCGCGATGAATCTGGCGGTCGTCGATCGCACCCTGGCGCATTTGCACGAAGTCCCACTCCCGTCAGAGAGCACCGGCCGGGCGAAAATCCGTCCACCGGTTTCGGAAGAAGCGCCTGTCTTCGTGCGACGAGTAATCGCTCCCATGGTCGCCGGCCGCGGCGATACCCTCCCGGTGAGCGCGCTGCCTTGCGATGGCACCTTCCCCACCGGCACGGCCCGATGGGAAAAACGCAATCTGGCCAACGAGGTGCCGGTGTGGGACGCAGACATTTGCATCCAATGCGCGAAATGCGTGATGGTTTGCCCGCACGCGGTCATCCGCAACAAGGTTTACGAGCCGGAGCGCCTCGTGGGAGCCCCGCTAACCTTCAAGTCGCGCGACGCGCGGCTGCCCGAGTGGAAGGAATTGAAATTCACGCTGCAAGTCGCTGTCGAGGATTGCACCAGCTGCGGCCTCTGCGTGGAAGTTTGCCCCGTGCGCAATAAATCGGAGGCGCGACTCAGGGCCATCAACATGGAGCCGCAACCACCGCTGCGTGAAGTCGAACGGGCGAATTGGAATTTTTTCCTCTCGCTTCCGGAACTCGACCGGACCCGCGTGCCGACCGACCATATCCGGTCTCAGCAAGTGCAACAGCCGCTTTTCGAATTTTCCGGCGCATGCGCAGGCTGCGGCGAAACACCCTATCTCAAACTGCTCTCGCAGCTCTTTGGCGACCGTATGCTCGTGGCCAACGCCACGGGTTGTTCGTCGATCTACGGCGGCAATTTGCCAACCACACCGTGGGCGCATGACAGCCAGGGACGCGGCCCGGCATGGAGTAACTCGCTGTTCGAGGACAACGCGGAATTCGGCCTTGGGTTCCGCGTCTCGCTCGACAAACAGCGTGAGTTTGCCAGCGAACTGCTACACGGGCTCGCGGATGAACTTGGCGACGGAATCGCGGACGCGATTCTTGCTGCCGATCAATCTGACGAAGCAGGCATCCAGGAGCAGCGCGAACGCGTCGCGGACTTGAAAGCGCAACTGTCGACACTCAACTGCGACGCTGCGCGACGACTCGAGGCAATCGCGGATGCGCTCGTCCGCAAGAGCGTGTGGATCGTCGGCGGCGACGGCTGGGGATACGACATCGGTTATGGCGGGCTCGACCATGTGTTGGCCAGCGGCGCGAATGTGAAAGTGTTGCTGCTCGACACTGAGGTCTATTCCAACACCGGAGGTCAGTGCTCGAAGGCGACGCCACGAGGAGCAGTCGCGAAATTCGCCTCCGCAGGCAAACGCGCTCCAAAAAAGGATCTCGGACTGATAGCGATGAGTTACGGCACGATCTATGTCGCCTCCGTCGCGATGGGGGCGAAGGATGAACACACCCTGCGTGCGTTTCTCGAAGCGGAAAACTACGACGGTCCAGCGCTCATTATCGCCTACAGCCACTGCATCGCGCATGGCATCGAAATGAAATACGGTATGCGCAACCAAAAGGTAGCCGTCGATAGCGGCCAGTGGCTGCTTTATCGGTATGATCCTCGCCGTGTGGCTCAGGGAGAAAACCCTCTGCAGCTCGATTCGTCCACGCCACGCACAAAGGTCCGCGACTATTTTGAGCTTGAGGGCCGTTTCAAAATGCTGCGGCGGACTCATCCTGATGAAGCAGCTGACGTTTTCCAGCAGGCGCAACACGATGCCGACGTGCGCCGGGCATTTTTTGCCCAGCTGGCTGCTGCGGCTCCGTCGGCGAAACATCCCTAGACCCCATGAATCTGAGCACTACCTATCTTGGCCTAAAACTGCGCACACCACTTGTGCCGTCGGCTTCACCGCTGTCCAAGAAACTGGATAACCTCAAGCTTATGGAAGATGCCGGCGCCGCTGCTATCGTGTTCCATTCGCTCTTTGAGGAGCAAATCCGGGCAGACCGCTTCGAACTCGAAAACGAACTCACCCAAGGCACACACAGCTATGCGGAGTCATTGACCTATTTTCCCGCGCAAGAGGATTTTGCTGTCGGTCCAGAGACGTATCTCGACCATCTTAGCCGGGCAAAAAGTAGTCTCGATATTCCGATCATTGCCAGCCTCAATGGCGAAACGGTAGGTGGTTGGACCCGTTTTGCCCGGCAGATCGAACAGGCCGGCGCCGACGCCCTGGAACTTAACTTCTATTCGGTCCCAACTGATGCGGATCGCTCGGCCGAAGACATCGAACGTGGTTATCTGACGATTCTCGACATGGTAAAGGCCCAAGTGAAAATCCCGGTTGCAATCAAACTCAGCCCGTTTTTCACCAGTCTAACGCATTTCGCCCGGCAGCTGGAGCGGCACGGCGCGGATGGGCTCGTGCTTTTCAACCGCTTTTTCCAGCCCAACATCGATCTCGAATCCGGTGAAATCATTCCGCACGCGCAACTCAGCACGTCAGGAGCGTTGCGCTTACCATTGCGTTGGATCGCCATTCTCTACCATAAGCTTGGAATCAGCCTCGCAGCGACCAGTGGGATCCACCGCGGAACTGACGCGCTCAAGCTGCTGATGGCTGGCGCGGATGTTACGATGCTCTGTTCCGCTCTATTGCAGCATGGGATCAGCCATTTGCGTGTCGTGGAACACGAAATGATCGATTGGATGGCCCAACACGAATATGAATCCGTCGAACAACTCAAAGGCCGTCTGAGCCAGCAGAACTGCCCCGATCCTGCTGCGTTCGAACGGGCACAATACGTGCTCGCTGTTGGAAGCTTTCACACGCGGATCTTATAAGGACAGATCGTTGCACCGAGCCGCTTACCGCTCGGCGCCCACTGGTTCGCATCTGTTGCAGATATCCATGCGGCGCGAGCAATTTTTACTCAAAGCGGATAGTGAGCATGCGCCAGATCGGGTGGATTTATCGCGAACCGCAATGCATTCATGGGTGAACTGCACTCAATGGCGGTGACGGAGGTCTCGATCACGACAAAGCCTGGTGCTTTCGCATACTCCTGGAGAAAATACGCGTGCGATTTGTCTTCGACCTTCTTCCAGATGCGCTTGAGCGTACGCGTTTCGGTGAGAACCTTGGCTTTTCCTATCAGATTCAAAATCAGACTCTTGTCGCTGTTGGAGAACATCCAGTTCACATCGGGGTGCTGCTGGATTTGTCCGACCTTGCGGCTGTTGGGGGAAGTCAGGGTGTGGAAAATTGGGAATTCGTCAAAGGAGAGTGTGGACATCCAGCGCACGGCCGGTTTGCCTTCCTGATCCACGGTGCACAGGATACCTGGGTGACGACCGTTCACCAGACTCTTTGCCAGTCCGATGATGTCCTCGCTGTCTTCGATGTCGAAGGATTCGCTGTCGATTTCGGGGGGTGTTTTCATGGCTAAATACGGGAGATGCAGGGTTGGTTATGGGGTGCCGTTCAATCTGTTTCAGTATAGGCCTGCCTGCCTGGCAATAGTGCGCTTGTTCAAAAAGCAGGAGAATTTTTATCTTCCGGTGCGCAATGGCCGTTCATCGGTTTCGAGTGGCATCGTTGGGTTGCCAGTACTATCGTGCCATTCCGTCCAATGGGCCTCAAGCGACTGGACGAAACGGCGTGGCTTTTGCTCGAAAATTTTCCCCGCCAATGGCCGGCAGCTGCGCCGTATTCTCCGGCTGCGTTTATTCAAGCGACGCACGACTCGCTTGACAACCGGCCCGCCGCCAAAACGCTTGGGAGTTTCTTGCAATGCTGTTTTCAAGACCGCGAGGTCATGATCGTTTCCGATTAACTCCTGCAAAGTTTTGAGCCGTGCTATCATCGGCTTAAGTCGTTTGGGCCAGACCGGCCGGAGGAACTGTAATTCGTAATATAGATTCTTCACTCGGATGCGCCAGCAGTGAAAACTAGTGTCATCACCATCGGCAAACGCGCGCCTCATGCGCCGGCGGCAGGCACGATAAACGGCCTTCAGCCCTGCCTCGATTGCCTGGCGGTCATCGGTCGTGATAGGCAGTTTCCGCAGACGTTGGCGGGTCGCCTCCAGAGCCTGGATCATCCGGCCCATTATCTCTCCCGAAGCGGTCGCGTGCGTGTGTGCAATCTGCCGGGAATACCGGGCATGCACGAGAGTTGCGTCGTTACGCTTTTTCCCGCGGCGGGCAGTCGCGGCAAGCCCCTGGAGAGTCTGGGCTCCAACTGTGGCTTCGCGCATCGATGCAAAAAGCTGCGCCGCTTCTTTGAGATGTGTGTTTTCGCGCTGAAAAGCAGCGTTGCCAATTATTGGCCGAAGCAGTCTCAAATTTGCCCGAACGCGTTTGATGATCGTACGGATGGCGTGAATGTCCTCTTCGGAATTACGTCCCGGGTGTTTGACGCGATGGATAGCGCTTTGAAGAAGCGCATCGCAAACACGCATCACGCTGACACCGACCGGTTCGCGGGGCCGCAGGGAAATGTCGGCTTCTTTCTCCATCGCTGACCCATGAGCGAGGGAGTTCAGGTTTGAGTTGTTTCCTGCGATTGCATGCATATCCGATTTTTGACTCTGGAAACCGTTTTCGACGGCTACACAAAATCGTAGTCCAGGTCGCGAACCACCAGCACTGGGCACGGCGCGTCGCGGACGATGTGCTCCGCAACGCTGCCCACAAGCAGGTGCCGCAGACCCTCGTATCCGTGAGTTGCGGTAATGATGAGATCCGAGCGGATTTCTCGCGCGACTTCGAGGATGCCTTCGAAGGCGTAGCCACAATGGACGAGGGTCGTCACCGGCACATCCGCCGGTATCCTGGCTATTCGAATGTCTTCGAGTTGTTTTTCAAGAGCCGCGAGCTGTTCCGCTTCCAGCGGCTTGGGATCAGGCAGCTCCGGTGAGCAAAACGATGGCGTCGCGATGTGCAGGATTGTTAGTTTCGCTGCGAACTGCTTGGCCAACGGCACGGCATATTGCAGGGATTTCAACGACGTCCTGCTAAATTCCACCGGCACGAGGATGTTTTTTAGCTGAACAATCGACGAAATTGGTTTAGTCCCGTCGGATAACACGTCCGTCCTTCCTGCAGCAATAGTTTCAAGTGGTGTGAGGGCTTCGGCGTTCATAATCTTGATAGATCCCGTGGATGATTAATGATTGAGGACAAATAGGTTAGCACGGGCGCACGAATTCGTTTTCGACCTCGCGAACCACGAGCACAGGGCAGGGTGCATCGCGTGCAATCTGCTCCGCGGTGCTGCCCATGAGCAGGCGCTTTAGGCCGGTGCGGCCGTGGGTCGTGATGATGACGAGGTCTGCCCGAATGTCGCGAGCCACTTCGATGATGCCTTCAAAGACAGAGTCTTGCCGGACGATGGCAGTCACTGGCATTTCTGGCGGAATTTTCGCGATTCGAATGTCCTCCAACTGTTTTTGTAGCGCTGCCATCTCCTTTTTGTCGAATGGCGGCGGATATGGAAAATCCGTCGGGTATTCTGTTGGAACGATGTGAAGAAGAGTGATCCCGGCGCCAAATAGCCTGGCAAATGGCACGGCATAATCCAGGGAATTGAGCGACATTTCGGAAAAATCCAGCAATACCAGGATTCTCTTCACGCGAATTATACCCGGAGTTTGCACGCGGTCACGTATCGCGTGCCCAGGCAATTCGAGGGTTTCAGTTGTCATGGAGTGAATGGGTTTTGCAATTTACTGCGGAATGCATCGTGCCGTGAGGGGGTTTCTACCGGCACCAGCATTTGCACTGGCATGACGTCGAGCGATGCGCCGGCACGGGCTCCGAATTCCCACAGGCGATTCCACTGCGGCGACAGGCAGTGGTCCGGACAATTCAGGAAAGGATTCCATTGGGTTAGTGTAGTCATTTTGTTTCTCCTCGTTGATGGGCATTGGTTTTTACTGGCAAACGGCTCTTGTTGGCACTGAACGGCACGAAATCGTGTTCCATCTCATGAATCACGAGTACAGGGCATGTCGCACGGCACACGATGTTCTCGGCCATGCTGCCGTTCAGCAAATGTTTCATGCCCGTGTATCCGCGGGTTGTGATAATGATGAGATCCGCCGGAATTTCATGCATAACTTCGAAGATGCCGTCGAAGACGAAGTCATGGCGAACGATGGCGTCCGATGGCACCTCCGGCGGAACGTACGTAGTTCGAATTTCCTCGAGTTGTTTCTCGATCTTTTTGAAGTGATCTGGATCAAGCGGCAAGGGATATGGAAGTGCCGCGAGGGGTCGCGGCGACGCGATGTACAAGAGAGTTATCTTCGCGCCGAATTGTCTAGCGAATGGCACGGCGTAATCCAGAGATTTGAGCGACGTTTCGCTAAGATCCAGTGGCACGAGAATGTTCTTTAAATGAACGTCCGAAGGTGCGTCGCGGAACGCGAGACCGGGTGGTTGGAATGTTATGGTTTTCATGGGGGGGATGGATGAATGATGGCGTGTCGATAGAGAGGAAGCGCGACCGATTCACTGGTCCGGACTGGGACACACGCGACGTTGACCGGCGCATAGCGGAGGACGCCGCGTGATACGGAATGATGGCCCAAGCGTTGCCAGCCGTGGCGCGAGTGTGTGCCGGTAACGATCAGGTCGGCGCGTTCCTCCGCGGCAAGTTGAATCAGGTGTGCATCGGAACGGCCCCAATCCTCCGCAAAGCGGACGCGCGCATGGTTTCGTCCAAGGAGCGCCCGCACGCGTCGGCGAAAATGGCGCTTTTGCATGCGCAACGTCTCCAGCACCTCGGCGGCTACGAGTTGAGGGGGGTAAATATCATCGGCTGCACACGGTGCGAGTCCGGGTTCCAAGTAGGCCACGACTACGTCGCAGGGCTCCAATTGCTGGAACCAGCCCACCCAGCGCAATGCGGCATCGGATGGCGCTGAAAAATCCGCGCCTACCAGGACGCGGAGCCTGCGTTTCCTTTGCATCCACAGGAGGAATGGCGTGGCATCCCTGACGACCAGAGTTGGGGTTTCCGTGCTTTCCGCCACTCGTTCCGCGACACCGCCGAGCAGCCAGCGGGAGAGCAAGCGCTTTTTCCCCGCCGCCAAAACGAGCAGCCGGGCATGATGCGTCGCCGATTCCTCCAGCAGCACCGCATGCGGCAAACCGGCACGCAGCACTTGGGTCAGTTCTACTTGCGATGCACGTAACCGTTCCTCTTCGTTATGCAATTGGGACCGCGCGTAGAGAGCGAGCGAGTCGCGCAGTTCGCCGGGGAGGTTTTCCTGCTGTTTGTCGTTCACCGCATGCACAACCACAAGTGGTTCGTTCAAATGTTTCGCGAAAGCAGCGGCTACTTCCAAGGCTTTCGCCGCCGGCTCTGAAAAGTCAGTGCCGCATACGATGCTCGGGCGAGGCACCGCAATTCTTGGGATGGCTTCCGTAGGCTGCTCGTTGGAGTGCGTTTGCATGGCACGGGGAATTCAGCAAATCAAACCTAGTCGCCAGCCCGCCGATCACTACGCGGCACTTGCCAAAAGCTCATCCGATCTTGCCATTCCGATGAGAAAGACTGTTTGCACCCACGGCTTCGGTGTTGTCAGAAACGCGCTTGCGAACAAAATCCTGGAAAAGAGGCGCACCGAACAAATCCGCAGGCTCATCCCCTGCGTTCTTCTGCTCGGGTGTGCGCGCTGGCGGAAACGCAGTCGTCCGAAAGGTAACTGGTTGTCTTAAGGCACTAACTTGGCTGCCGGTTTTGCTCGCTCGCGCTTGAAACCAGCAAGCCACGCCTCCAAGACCGTTCACGATTCCGCTTCCCGGAAATTGCGGGCATCTGACACTTCGTCGGCTAACAAACGGACAGAAGCGCGCCCATAAGGTCAAACTTACCGGAGAGCTTGAAACGCCTTTCTCCCGCCAATCCGACGGAACTCAAATAGCTCGCTGGTCTTCGGGTTCCTTTACACGGCTGTCACTCTCGCGGTAATGGTGAAGACGCCCTCCAAAAATGGCAAGACATGCGCTGTATTTGCCAAGATTTGTGAAGCCCGCCGCGTGCATGGGCGGATGGTAAATGTGGATCGAGGACTGAAAAACAGCCACTGGATTCCCGGCGGGAGGCGGAGCCTCGGCAACGCCTCCTGGCCGGCAACCGGCTATGCTCTTATGTTTTCCGAACTCCATGAGGAAAGCGTCGAGGCAGTTCGTCGGGCGGTTGCGCGAAAGATGAGAACTGCACCGGCGGGGCGGCCCGGAAGTGGCTCTCGTTCGCTAAACCCACGTCCAGCGGCGCTCCAATTCAGAGCTTTTGGCCGTAGTAGGCTTTCGCTCCATGCTTACGTAGGAAATGCTTGTCTAGCAATTGAGGGGAGATGGATTGGACCTGTGGATTAAGTTGAGTAGTTTTCAATGCCATCTCAGCGATGATTTCTAGTGCGAGGGCATTCTCGACCGCCTTTTTTCCGCTCGGTCCCCATGCGAATGGTCCGTGACCGTGGACGAGCACAGCGCAGACCTGCGTCGGATCGATATTCCTAAATCGTTCAATAATGACATTAGCGGTTTCTTGCTCGTAGCCAGACTGGATCTCCTTAGCAGTCATTGGCCGCGTCACCGGGACTTCACCGTAGAAATAATCGGCGTGCGTGGTGCCCAGACATGGAATTCCCTTACCAGCCTGAGCGAATGCAACTGCATTGCGCGAATGAGTGTGCACAACGGAGCGGATGCCTTTGAATGCTTGGAGAAGCCGACAGTGTGTGGGCGTATCGGACGAGGGCCGAAGAGAACCCTCAATGACGTTTCCTTCAAAGTCTACAACGACCATGTCGCCAGCCTTCATGGCGGCATAATCCACGCCGCTCGGTTTGATAGCGAAGACTCGGCATTCCGGATCTGCAACGCTAACATTACCGAAAGTAAGATCGATCAGCCTGTATTGCGGCAACAAGAGGTTCGCCTCGTAGCATTCTGCCTTGATATCACGGTAGTTGCTCATGGTTTGACTGAATGTTGACTCCTCACAGACGACCCAGACCTGGAGCAAAGTGATAATAGATTTCGTTCTGACGCAGTTCCCGCTCGAACTCGCGCAACTCCGTCCGGGCATCTATCAGCACCAATTCCACGCCTGCGATTTTCGCAAAATCCTCCATGTGCTCTGCCGTGACACTATAGCTGTAGCCCGTGTGATGAGCGCCGCCTGCATAAATCCACGCTGCGCAAGCCGTCTTGAAATCAGGCAGGCACTTCCATACGGCGCGTGCGACAGGTAGTTTCGGCAGCGGCTCCAGCGGTTCCACTGCTTCCACTTCGTTGACAATGAGGCGAAAGCGATTTCCAAGGTCAATGATTGAAGCGTTGATCGCAGGGCCCGAAGGAGCGTTGAAAACGAGGCGTACGGGATCCTCCTTTCCGCCGATGCCCAGGGGATGGACTTCTAGCGAAGGCTTGCCGGTAGCAATCGACTCACAAACCTCAAGCATGTGTGAGCCGAGGACCAAGTGGCCGGCGGGGTGCAGGTGATACGTGTAATCCTCCATAAATGACGTTCCCCCAGGCAGGTCGCGCGCAATTACCTTCATTGCCTGGACGAGAGCACAAGTTTTCCAATCCCCCTCCCCCCCGAAGCCATAGCCATCTGCCATCAAACGCTGCACCGCCAGCCCAGGCAGCTGCTTGAGTCCATGCAGGACCTGGAAGTTTGTCGTAAACCCCTTGAAGTGGCCGGTCTCGAGAAAAGCGCGCAAGCCAAGCTCAATTCGCGCACCATCGCGAAGCGAGTTGTGCCGCGCGCCGGCTTTGCGGAGTTCTTCGGCTACATCGTAGCGCTCCTCGTATTCCGCACAAAGTTTGCCGACCGCCTCGTCACTTACGCCATCCATATACTGCACCAGATCGCCGATGCCGTAGCCGTCAACGGAATAGCCGAAGGTCGCCTCGGCGGAAACTTTGTCGCCTTCAGTGACTCCGACCTCGCGCATGTTGTCGCCAAAGCGGGCAAACTTCGCGCCCTGCCACTCTGCCCACGCTCGAACGACGCGCATCCATGCACCGATACGATCTTGTACTTCTTCGTCCGACCAGTGTCCCACCACCACTTTGCGATTGAGCCGCAGCCGAGTGTGCATGAACCCAGCTTCGCGGTCACCGTGCGCGGCTTGATTGAGGTTCATGAAATCCATGTCGATCTCGTCCCACGGCAGGTCGCGATTGAACTGAGTGTGCAAATGCAGGAACGGCTTTCTTAGTGCAGAGAGTCCCCCAATCCACATCTTGGATGGCGAAAACGTGTGCATCCACAGAATCAGTCCCGCGCAGGTCGGCGCATTGTTAGCCTCAAGACAAAGAGCCCGAATCTCCTCTGGCCGCGTGAGCGTCGGCTTGAACACGAGTTTCAATGGGAGCCGCCGTGAGGCGTTGAGTTCCTCGACAATCTTCTGAGAGTGTGCCGCCACCTGCTTGAGCGCTTCCTCCCCGTACAGATGCTGACTGCCGGTAATATACCAGATTTCGTAGGTTATCTTATCTTGCATGATATTAGGATTCCCAGTTTGGGTTACGCGTCGTCTCTTCTTTGATGTCGATAAGCTCCTTCATCACCCGAGAAAGATCGGCGCACTTCGTGATGCCGCCGAATGCGTCGTGCAGCTGGCGGTAGAGCACGTAAAGTCTGTCGTAAATGGCTTGGTCATCTGGCCTCGGGCTATAGCTCACCGGCTTGAGCGAGGTCATTGCCTGTTGCGCGGAGCGGAAATCGGCGTAACCGCCCTTTTCAGGCCCGGCCAGCACGGCAGCTGCGATCGCCGAACCGAGGGCGCATGCCTGGCTTGAACTGGCAACATACATCGTACAGCCCGTCACATCGGCATAGATCTGCATAAGCAGCGGGTTCTTCTCCACGATGCCTCCGCAGCAAACGACACGATCGATCAGCACTCCGTATTCACGGATGCGCTCGATGATGGCGCGTGCTCCAAAGGCCGTCGCTTCGATCAACGCACGGTAAATCTCAGCTCGAGTAGTATAGAGTGTCTGCCCTAGGATAAGACCGCTTAGCCTCGGATCCACCAGTATCGTCCGGTTTCCGTTGTTCCAATCGAGCGCGAGCAGCCCGTTTTGCCCAGGCCTTTGTCTTCCGGCGTCCTTTGTTAGCTCAGCATGGAGCGCAGCCTCTCCGCCACACGCGCGCTGAACCCACCAATTGAAGAGATCTCCCACGGCGGATTGACCGGCTTCAATGCCATAGTAGCCGGGCAGGATCGCGCCTTCAACAATGCCGCAAATACCCGGAATATCTGCGATTGGCTTGTCGGCATGAACGACGCAGCAATCGCAAGTGGAAGTGCCGATCGCCTTAACAAGCACCCCTTCATCGACGCCACTGCCGATCGCGCCATAGTGAACATCAAACTCGCCAATCGCAATTGGAATACCTTCAGGCAATCCAAGTTTTTGAGCCCACTCGAAGCAGAGTGTTCCTGCGGCGGTCCTGGCGTCGTAAGCTTTGTCGTACAGTCGGTCACGCAGATCCGCGAGCTTCGGATCGAGTAGTGAGAGAAATTCCTTGTCGGGAAGTCCGCCCCATTGCTGATTATAGAATGCCTTGTGCCCCGCGGCGCAAACACCACGCGTTATGGCCTGCGGATTGCCTGCTCCCGCGAGTACGGAGGGAATATAATCGGCAAGCTCGACCCAACTATACGCCGCAGAGAAGACCTCTGGTGCGACATTTAAACAATGCCAGATTTTGCTCCACCACCACTCGGAGGAATATGTATTGCCACATTTGGCGATATAGTGCGGTCGCTGCTGGGCAGCAACTTCGGTAATGCGCGCCGCTTCGCGATAACCGGTATGATCCTTCCAGAGCCAACACTGCGCCGCAAGATTGTCTTTCCATTTCCCTTGCACGCCGAGCGGCACATTATGCTCATCCACCGGGAGCGGACTCGAGCCAGTTGTGTCGACGCCAATTCCAATGACATTGCCTGCTGAAAACCCAACATCTCCCGACGCTTGCTCAAGTGCGCCCCGCACCGCGCGCTCCAGACCAAAGAGATAATCGCCGGGATACTGACGAGCGAGATTGTGATCCGCTGCGTCGAGCAAAATACCATGCTCGCCGCTTGGATAGTTTACAACGCCATTCCCGATCTCAAAACCATTGGAGCAATTTACCACGATCGCTCGTACGGAATTGCTTCCGAAATCTATTCCTATGCTGAAACTCATATTAAATTCCTCACAGTTAAAGCTCTGAAGAGAGTTCTTGGTTCATCTACAATTCACAGCGCGGCGCCTGTTTAGGTGATCAAAAATCGGGCCGTTCTCGACTTCAAACTTACTGTCGTCTAGCTGCTGAAAAGCCTCTTCTGCGCTCGCTGTTAGGAGACCAGAGAAGTACCCCAAAGCACCAAGCAGCGGGACAGAGCCGGCCCGGCGGAAGACGGAATAGCGTGAAAACAAACGGAAAACGATGGACTTGCTCATAAGGCGGAATGAAAAGGAGGCTTGAATAATTGTGAGCGCTCACATTTTTGGGTTGTCGGATTTGTTAGTGGGATGTCGTTGAAAGCGACGCTCAAGGATTCTGGGTGCCGAGGAATTTGATTGGAACCCCACCAAAGCGCAAGAGGCGAATGTGAGCGTTCACATTTTTTGTTAAATTTGTCCGTGGGCCTGCAATGAGTTTGATGGAATTAAACTGGGGAGCTGTATGGAAAGGACATAAAACACGAACCACGCAGCAGCGCAAGGAACAATTGTGGGCGCCCACAATTTTGTTCTGGAGATATTTTAAAGCCTGCGTAGCTTCGCGAACGATGAAACACCGGCCTCAGCATTCCGTCAGGAACGCCACCCTTGATGACGTGGCGGCCCGCTGTGGCGTGTCGTATCAAACTGTTTCGCGCGTGGCCAACGGCAGCCCCCTCGTGGCTGATAAAACTCGCGCCCGGGTTTTGGAAGCTATCAGCGAATTGAATTACCGGCCAAACCTTGCGGCGCGTCGGTTGGCTACACAGCGATCAAACCTGATCGGCATGGTGGGAACGAAAGTCACCTACTACGGCCCCTCGCAGGTTATGATCAGCGTTGAAGAGTCAGCCAAGCGGCGGGGCCATAACCTTATGTTCGCCGCGCTTGAGCGCTCGAGCGATTCGGAACTTAGTGCGGCTATCGATTCTTTTTGCGAACATCAGGTCGCTGGCTTGGTCATCGCGGTTCGCGCAAAAGGAAGGATCGACCTCATCCGCAAACTCTGCCGGGGGGTGCCTTTTGTGACGCTCGGTGCTGGGGTACCTCCGGACGTCCCCACAGTTGTCGTCGATGAAAAGCATGGGGTGCGGCTTGCCACGCAGCACTTGATCGACTTGGGACACAAGCAGATCGCGTACATCGCCGGGCCTCGGGGCTGGCTTGCCTCCAGAGACCGCCGGCAAGCGTGGACGCAAACGATGAGGAGCGCTGGGTTGGAACCCGGCCCTTGCGAGGAAGGCGACTGGAGCGCAGAGAGTGGGTACGAGGCGGCAATCCGCCTTTTGGACTCCAGCTCCAGCCGGTTCACGGCAATCATGGTTGCAAACGACCACATGGCATTGGGTGCCTTACGGGCTTTGCACGCTAAAGGATTGCATGTGCCAGGACAGCTGTCGGTTGTCGGTTTCGACGATCTTCCTGAATCGCAATTCTTTCAACCGCCCTTAACCACCGTTCATCATGATTTTGCCTGGCAAGGTGAGCGGTGCGTCGAAATGCTCTTCCGCGCCATTAACCGCGAAGCAGCCGAACCGACGCGTCAAGTCCAGCGTCCCGGGCTCGTCATTCGCGAAAGCACAGCGACGCCGAGCTTTTAACGAACGACTACCAGCGAAAGCGACTCGGCCGTAATCCACCCGCGGCGAGCTCCCCTCCCCTTCTGCCGCGGTGTGCCGCAACGGGCTTTGGCCTCGACGCCCGTCTGCTTGGCCAAACGATTTACCGTGCCTCGTGGATCGAGGTTGAGATGTTTTCGGATGGTTGTGAAGTGGGTCATTGAATTCTATGAATTCTTTCGGATATTGTGATTAACGGTTCCATCCCTCCACCGAAAGGTGAATCATATGACTACTCGTCGTTGTAAGCCGACGATCGTCGGTTTTGTGTTAGTTTTCGCCCTTTTTGTGGGCACATGCGTCTGTAGTTTAAATGCGCAAATCAAACCTGAAGCGTTTCAGCGAATCATCGACGGTTCTCCAGTCGATCTTTACACGCTAAAGAACTCAAATGGACTTGAAGCCACAATCACCAATTATGGTGGAATTGTCGTTTCACTTACCGTTCCCGACAAGAATGGAAAACTCGGCGATGTGGTACTTGGGTACGACACGCTAAATGACTACATCGGCAACACGCCATACTTCGGCTCCTTGATCGGCCGTTACGGCAACCGAATTGCCAAGGGCAGATTCAGGATCGATGGAGTCGAGTACCAGCTTGCGCAGAACAACGGAGTGAATTCTTTGCATGGCGGTCGCAAGGGATTCGACAAAGTCGTCTGGCAAGCGGAGAAAACCGATAGCAAGGACGGACCCGCCCTTAAGCTGACGTACACCAGCAAAGATGGCGAGGAAAACTATCCGGGCACTCTTCGCTGTGAGGTTACTTACACTCTAACAAACAAGAACGAGCTAAAGATCGATTACGCTGCCGAAACGGATAAGCCAACCTTCGTCAATCTCACGCACCACTCCTATTTCAACCTGAAAGACGCTGGAGCGAGCGACATCCTGGGGCACGAGCTGATGTTGAAAGCTGCCAAGTTTACGCCCGTTGACAAAGATCTGATCCCAACCGGGGAGTTACGGCCCGTTGCCGGCACTCCATTCGATTTTAGCAAGCCGACAGCGATCGGAGCTCGGGTCGAAAGCAAGGACGAACAGATGCAGTTTGGAAAGGGTTACGATCACAATTGGGTGCTCGATCGTAAGGGAAAAGACCTCGAGTTGGTCGCTTCTCTTTACGAGCCCACCTCCGGACGATTCATGGAGGTCCTGACAACCGAACCGGGGCTGCAATTTTATTGCGGCAACTTCCTCGACGGGACGAACAAAGGCAAAGGAGGTACCGTTTACCAACATCGGACCGGTCTCTGTCTGGAGACGCAGCACTTTCCAGATTCGCCCAATCACGCTGACTTTCCGACGACGGAACTAAAACCAGGTGAAAAGTACACGCAGACAACGGTTTACCGTTTCTCGGCGAAGTAGCCTGACGGATATGCCGTTCGATCTCACCAAACCCGACTTCGTACGCGCACTCTTTTTGTTTACCCAAAGAATCATAACCCCAGAACCCCCATGAAAAAGGCGAACCGTTCCTCCCACACCGCTAGAGAAGGCGTGGGATTCTCACGCCGCGAAGCGTTGCGACGCGCAGCCAGCGTTGGCGCGCTGGCGTCGCTATCCTCGCTCGGCATACCTATAAGTGCAGAGGCCGCCGAAGGCGAGGTGGCAACCGGCAAATTCCCGAAGCATCCGAAATGGAAATTCGTTTTCGTGAATCACGTCACAACAAACCCCTTCTTCGTTCCCACCAGGTATGGTGCCGAGGACGCCTGTGCGCTTCTTGGCTGTACCTACCAGTGGACCGGGTCAGAGAAATCCATCGCCACCGACATGGTCAATGCCCTGAATACTTCGGTTTCGGCGGGCGCCGACGGCATCGCTGTCTCCCTGGTTGATCTGACTGCCTTCAACGAACCCGTTGAAAAGGCCCTCAAGGCGGGCATCCCCGTGGTGTCGTACAACGCCGACGCGAAGGGCAACAAACGATTGTGCTACGTCGGCCAGGATCTGTTCCTCTCAGGCAAGGGGTTGGGTCAGCGCATCGTTGAGCTGGTAGAGGAGGGTGAAGTGGTGGGCTTTATTGCCACCCCCGGGCAACTGAACATCCAGCCCCGCCTGGATGGTGCCAAAGAGGCGATCAAGGAATCTGGCAAGAACATCAAATTGAATGAGATCGCCAGCGGGGCCACCCTAAACGAGGAGGTCTCCCGGGTTGAGGCTTACTTTACGGGCCACCCAGACATTAAGGGCATGTTTGCGGTGGATGCAGGCAGTACATCCGCCGTCGGGAAGACGATGAGTGAAAACAAACTACAGTCGAAGGGTATTCATGCCGGCGGCTTTGATCTTCTGCCGAGTACGCTCGAATACGTGCAAAAGGGCGATCTCGACTTCACGATCGACCAGCAGCCTTACCTTCAGGGATTTTATACCGTCATGGTTCTGTTTCTATACAAGATCTCAGGAGGGCTGACGGGGCCCTCTGACATCAATACCGGTCTGAGCTTTCTGACGAAGGCGAACGTCGACCCCTTCATAAAGGTTCAAAGCCGTTACCAGGGTAACTCCAGCGAGCAAAAGGTGCTTACGCGGTCTGGTCCCATCTAAGGACCGGAGAACGCCATGGCAACAGACAAAGCCGATCTTCTGCCGCAACAACAGGACGTCGTTCGGCGTGCCGTGCCTCGAAGTTGGCTGAGTCGCGCAGGCCTTTTCATCCTGCGCTCCCGGGAAGCGAGCATCGCGATTGCCGGCATCGTGCTGATTATCTACTTCCAAAGTACGGCGTCGGCATTCCTGTCGCCCAGTAACATTGGCAACCTGGCGGAATACACGGCCATGACCGCGATCATCGCCGCTGGTCTCGTGATGGTCCTCATCTCCGGCGAGGTCGATTTGTCCGTGGGCCAGGTTTACGCGTTGTCGCCGTTCGTGATGTATTTCGCGCAGCAAGCAGGTGTTCCCTTTGTTCCCGCGATCGGGATCGGACTCGTGGCAGCTGCTATCGTAGGCATCGTTAATGGCGTTTTTACCGTGATGCTCCGGATACCGTCCTTCATCACCACACTTGGGACACTGTTTTTGATCAATGGCCTCACTCTGATCATCTCCGGCGGTTTTCCCGTACGGCCTAAAGCCGGACCCGTACTCGCCGAAATCTTCGGGGGAAACCCGGTCTCGCAGATCCTTTGGGCGATCGGTGTGACGCTCGTTCTTCAGTTCGTGCTCGTCAAAACACGCTGGGGGCTACACACGATCGCCACCGGGGGCAACCCCCTTGGTGCCGCTGAAGTAGGCATCAAGATTGCTCGAGTAAAGATCGGGAATTTCGTCATTTGTAGCGTCTTGGGTGGTCTGGCGGGCGTCTTGGACACTTTTCGCATCGGCTCTATCGATCCGCTGGCGGGTGGAACCGAGATCATGTTTATGGCCATTGCATCTTCGGTCATTGGAGGAACGCTCCTTACCGGAGGCTCAGGCACGATCGTCGGTGCGTTCCTGGGTGCAGCGGTGCTTGGCATATTGAAAGACGGGTTTACGCTTTCGGGCGTCAGCGCGTACACTTTTAACGTGATCTTGGGAGGAGCTATTCTCATTACGATGCTTATCAACGTGCATTTGAGCCGTTTGCGCGCGGCAGGAGGCGGGTGATGAGCGAGGAGGTATTACGCGCGGAGCACATCTCCAAATCCTTTGGCCGTGTAGCAGCGCTTAGGGATGCTTCAATCCATCTCAACAAAGGCGAAGTACTGGGACTTCTTGGCGATAATGGCGCCGGAAAATCCACGCTATTGAAAATCCTTACCGGGTTTCTTCGGCCAGACGGCGGCAAGATCTATTTTCAAGGCAAAGAAATTGAGCTCAGGTCAGTCAGCCACGCTCGATCACTGGGAATCGAACCCGTTTACCAGGATCTCGCGTTGATCAACGAGCTGAACGTTTACCGCAACATGTTCCTGCAGCGGGAAATCATGCAGAACCGCTTCCTCGGGATTCTGGATGATCGCGCTATGCGTGAGCGCGCGATAGAGCAACTCAATGGCATGGGAGTCAATATTCCCAAGGTTGATGTCGAAATCTCCAAACTCTCGGGCGGTCAGCGACAGGCGATAGCGGTGGCGCGCTCGGTCTATGCAAACGCCAAGGTGCTGCTCCTGGACGAACCGACTGCGGCGATGGGCGTGAAAGAGAGCGCCATGATTTTGGACCTGATCCGCCGCCTCAAGGAAAAGGGTGAGGTATCCATTATCATTGTGGCGCACAACTACGCGCACATTTTTGATGTCTGCGACCGGGTCAACCTATTGCAGAACGGGGAAATCACCTTTGACCGGCTGACGCGTGACACTTCCGTCGAGGAATTGATGAACCTCGTTCTACACGAGATTCGGACCGCACGCGAGACCATCGCACGTCGTTAGTCCCGGAGTGGAAAGAAATGTGTGGGCGCCACCCCTGATCATTTCTTCAAGCCGCAATAGTAGTCGAAAGTTTGGGCTAACCAGCTTGCTGGCTATGGAAGGGGTTTTCCTGTAGCCGCGACCAGGACTGAATACCACTCTTGACGGGTCCAACGCGGAAGATAAGCGTCCGGTATTTCTGCAATTCGGGCAAGTGTTTGAGATCCGACGATTGGTATCGGACGGGCTGGGTGCGCCATAATCCAACTATAGGCAGCGGCCGAACTGCTCACGCCTGTTTCAGATGCCTTTCGATCAATTATTTCAACTACGTGCTTTTCGCGATCGGTGGTCGGCTGCGCAAGCTTACCGCCACCAAGAGGTGACCAGGCAAGAACTGCCATGTTATGCATGATGGCTTGATCAAGAATCCCATCATACAAAGGGTCCAGGTGAAGGGCCGAAAATTCAGGCTGGTGGCTTGCCACCGGAAGGTCGAGACAGGCCATCAGGTTGGACGTCTGGCTTACGGTATAATTGGACACGCCAACGCTCGAAATCTTGCCTGCTCTATGGGCGTCCTCGAGTACGCGTGCGACCTCGGCAGGGTGAGTAAGTATGTCCGGCCGATGGATTTGCCAGAGATCAATTCGTTCCACATTGAGACGCTTGAGCGAACCGTCGATCGCGGCTGCCAGGTAACTCGCTGATGAGTCGTACGGCACGCCGGGAATAATGCCGCCTTTCGTCGCCAGGACAATGCTATCCCGAAGGCGGGGGGCTGCCGCAAAGACCTCGCCGAGGGCTCGCTCGGCCTGTCCAAACCCGCCCTTTTCTTTGGGACCGTATATGTCCGCAGTGTCAAAAAGTGTGACGCCGGCCTCAAGGACCGCTTCGATCTTCTTCTGAGAGTCGTAAACGCCCTCCCCGCCGAACCTCCACATTCCCCACGCTATGGAGCTAACAAGAATGCTGGATTTTCCAAGTGGACGCGTTTTTTCTGAGGTTGCCAGGTAGCTCATACTATTTCAAATCTGAGGGCGCGGCCCATTACGCGCGCAAAAAGGTCGTAGGCTGTGGGCATAATCGCAGTGGTACTTCTCCGGCGAGAGCGCTATTCTTCGGAAGCGGTCTTGTCAACGCATTAGGATGGCCACTTCCCGTCACCGCAGGGAATCATGAGTTAATTCGTTGGACTGTTTCGCGTTTGACCAGAAAGGTGACGTTATCGTTGGGACACAATGATTTTCGTACATTGCCCTCAAAATCCTCGCAGTTTAAACAAACCTAGCCAAGATTTGGCTTGTCCGTGGACTGGCGAATGACGAGCCTGGTCGGCAGCTCGCGTCGAAGGGGCGCTTTCTCATCCAGCAGCGCTGATACCGCCAGGCGGCCTTTTTCCGTAAAAGGCTGATGCACGGTCGTCAGCTGCGGCGCCACCACTTGTGCGGCGGGAATGTCGTCGAAGCCAACGACGGACAGATCTCGCGGAACTTGAATTCCATGGCTGCGCGCGGCTTCGATCACCCCAATTGCGAGGCGGTCGCTCGCAGCCAGGATGGCAGTTGGCCGGTCGTCTTCCAGGAAGAAGTTCTCAGCCGCTATTCTGCCCTCCTCCTTCGAACTGGAAGGGCTCTCCCATATCCGTACTGGAATCTTGGACCTGCCCTTGCCAAGAACGTCCTGATACCCCTTAATCCGATTCGCGAGATCCAAAGGGCTGCTCTTAACGCGTTGTTCGTCAATGAAACCCCGGTAGCCATCAAAATTCAGCTTAAGGCTCACGATCGCGATTCGTTCGTGACCCAGGTCCCGGAGATGCTGGGCGCAGGCCCGCGCCGCCGCACGATTGTCGATTCCTATATAGGGGATTCGCGAGTGTAACTTGCGGTCAATAACCACCATCGGCAATCCCCGCTCTATCGCCAGCTTGAACGTCACATCGTCTTTTGCAACCGAATAGAAAATAAAACCGTCCACCACTGCCGCTTGGATGATGCTTGGAGACGTTCCCTGCACTTGAAAAAGTAACATTCCAAGGCCCCGCTCGGCACAGGCTTCTGCCACTCCCCCTAAGAACGCAGAAGCCGCCTGGTCCTCGAACGCACCTCGCAATGACTCTGCCCACACCACGGCGATCGTTTGGGCGTAGCCGGTATTTAACATACGGGCGGCGGGGTTCGGCCCCGAGTATTTCATGGCGCGCGCTGTCGTCATGATTTTTTCTCTGAGTTCAGGCGAGAGCTGATCCGGCCGATTGAAGGCATTGGAAACGGTCGTGTGCGAGATCCCGAGCGCCTTGGCTACGTCTCTCAGCGTTCCGCGAGCGTTCAAGGATGGTTTCATTGGGGCGAAATTTAGCAAAAATTTTCCTTTACGGGTAAAGTTTTTTCGGCTTCTTTACGCGTCAAGCCCCTTTACCGGTAAAGAAGGCTCGTTGTTCTGTTGACACCTCAACCCACACTGTTCCCCGAATGCACATACCGATCCATCGTTACCCCAGAACACTTCGCCCATTAAACGTGCTCGCAGTTGAACTGGGCGGCTCCCTATCCGTCCGTCGGTTGTCTGGTGCAGTCTCTGCCCCAGGCAATTTTGTCCGCAAACAGTTGTTACCTGCCGCCGGAAGAACCGAATTCGGATTCTGGAGACGCTGCCAAAAAGCCATGTCGCTGACGGTCGTAGCAGGCGTCGCGTGTCTTGGCGCAATCTCTGTCCCAGCCCAAGACGCGGCTTCCACGCCCGACACCACCGAAAAAACACTGCAACGCCTGATCGATCGGATCGACCAAATGCAGCGGGAACACGCGCAGGAGATGGAACAAATCCGACACGACTACCAGGAGCGGATCGACTCCATGGAATCACAAATGAAGTCCCTGAAAACGAAAGTGGATTCGACTTCGCTGATTGCTCCCCCAACGACAGCGGACGGCAAACAGCTTAGCCTGGAGGCGCCGGTATCGTACGATCTACCGCCCCTTGAGACTTTTACACGCAACTTCCGGTTTGGGGGCTACATCCGCGCCGGCGTTGGTTTCACCGGCAACGGCGTCGGTCAGACCAGTTCGTTTCAACTCCCGGAGTTCGGCACCGGACGCTTTCGTCTTGGCAACGAAAACGACACCTATTCTGAATTGGTATTTAACCAATTTCACCTCCTTGGAGAACATCCCGAGGATATTGACGCTACATTCCGGACGAAAATTGCCATCGTAAACGGTATCGACAAGCGCGACGGCGTGTTCAGCCAGGCCGCGGGCTGGGATATCGGGCTGGTGGAGATGTTCGGCTCATTTAAGAACGTCATTAAGAACGCACCGGACGTCACCTTCTGGGCAGGAGAACGCCAATATGACCAATCCGATATCCATGGAAGTGATTACTCGGTTCTTAACGCCGGGGGATATGGGGCCGGCGCTTATAACATGGATGTCGGCATCGGCAACCTCGGCATCGCGTATTTCGGCTCCATCAAGAGCGGATTCGGCAACGCCCAATCCGATAGCTTCCGTCAATTCCTATTCGATACCTCCGCTGGAGAAGGCTCACTCTATAGGCACACATTGGATCTTCGTGTCGCCGACATTAAATTTCTTGCCGGCAAACTGAAATTGGTTGCACTGGGCAGCTACCAGCAAGGGGGCGATTTCACCATTAGTGATGGTGGAAAGGGGCATGTGAAAGATTCCTTCGGGCTGGCAGGCGCGGCCTCTTACATCTACGAGTTCGGCAAGGCCAGCTTCCTCAACCTCAACGCGTACTACGGTTGGGGAGTTGTCAACGCCGCTACAAACATCGAATCGGGGGTTGACATGGACAAACTCAATGGCGCGTATCAATCGGCCTTGCTTCGTGACGGCCTGCCAACCGGCTCGCGCGTCGATGTAGACCCTTACAACAACAGCCTGCGCGCGAGGGCCAGTGCCCACTTCGTTTGGAATGCTAGAGATGATTTCTCGGTGGCAACCTGGGCCATGTATCAACACGACGATCAGGGGTACACCAGTTACCAGGACGTGGACGGCTCCGTTTTGAACACCTCCGGGACCTCGGATGTTTTTGGCGTTGGTGTTCGGCCTATATGGTGGGTGTGGGGCAATTTAGCGATTCAAGGCCAAATGGGTTATGCCTATGTTAACAACGTCCGGCACGGAGATGGGTTTGGAAATTCAGGGTCGATGGGCGTTTTCACCATCGCTCCAACAATCAAGCAAAGAGGCGGTCAATTCACGCGTCCGGAACTGCGTTTGTATGCGACCTATTCTCTCTGGGACGATTCGCTGAAAGGAGCGGTCGGAGGACCTTACTACTCTAACGCCACCGAAGGATGGAACTGCGGTCTCCAATTTGAGACATGGTTCTAGCCAAATCCCAACACTCCAGCCACTTAATCCCAATTGCTATTTTCCTAACAATAACTACTCTATGAAACCATACAGAACAACCCTCGGACAATCCCTTCGACACAAAGCATTTCGCTGCCTTGCGCCCGCGTTACTGGCAATAGCGCTTACTCCCGCCGCTCTGGCGGAAGAACTTACCATTCGCCTGGCAGCCGGCTCGGACGGAGGCGAGGGCGGTCGATGGACCAAAGCGAAGGCCCAAGAGTGGGCAAAATCCACCGGCAACAAGCTCGACTATATCAGCTCTCCCAACGATGCCACGGCGGCCCTCCAGCAATATCAGCAATACTGGGCCGCGAAAAGCCCCGACGTTGACGTTTACATGATCGATGTGATCTGGCCAGGCATTGCCGCGCCACATGCAGCGGACTTGAAAAAATACGTCTCGGAAGATGAACTAACCGCGCACTTCCCACGTATTGTGGCCAACAACACGGTCAATGGCGCACTTATCGGCATGCCGTTCTTCACCGATGCCGGCATGTTATACTACCGAACCGATCTCCTCGAAAAATATGGCTTCAAAGAACCGCCCAAGACTTGGGAAGAGCTGACCACACAAGCCCAGACGATCCAGGACGGCGAGCGCAAGGAGGGCAAAGGCGACTTCCAAGGCTTTGTTTTTCAAGGCAAAGCTAGCGAAAGCGTCACTTGCAATGCAATCGAGTGGATTTTCAGTTTCGGCGGCGGCACGATCATTGATCCCGATAAGAAGATCACCATTAACAACCCCAATGCTGTCAGAGCGCTCGCACTAGCCAGGAGCTGGGTAGGCACAATCTCACCCAAAGGTGTTACCACTTATGGTGAAGAAGAGTCCCGGAACGTCTGGCAGGGTGGGAACGCGGCTTTCATGCGCAACTGGCCGTATGCCTATGCTCTCGGCGTAGATCCAAAGAGCTCCATCGCCGGCAAGTTCGACGTGACCGTCCTGCCAAAAGGCGGCGACAATGGCAAGAACGCCGCTACTCTCGGTGGCTGGCAGCTGATGGTGTCAAAATACTCCAAGCATCCGGAGGCCGCCGCCAGCCTGGTTAAATACCTCACATCAGAGGAAGCGCAGAAAGATCAGGCGGTGAAACTTGGCATCCTTCCCACGCGTCGCGCCCTCTATTCCGACCCTGACGTCCTGGCAAAGAATCCTTGGTTCAAAGAAGTCGAAGTAGTGCTTGAAAATGCGGTTGCACGCCCGTCGACGATCACCGCAGCAAATTACAATCTGGTGTCCACGGCGTTCTTCCAGAACGTAAACAAAACGCTCTCGGGTGGCTCCACTCCGGAAAGTGCTGTCCAACAGGTCGAGCGCGCCGCAAAGCGGGCTTTGAAATAACCAACGCATAACCTTTAACCAGCATTCTATCATGGCTCGATCTCCTGAACTATTAGACCCCCAAACGAGGCCTGACATTCGTCCCGGCGCTCGCTCCTGGAGGCGTCCCCGCACTCCTGATTTGTTAGACCATCAAAAGAAACTGGCCTGGTGGCTCATCCTGCCGGCGGTCTTTGTGGTGGCTCTCGTCATCGGCTATCCCCTTCTCCAGGTAATCGCGTATTCTTTCATGGAATACCGCCTGGATGGAGTCGCGCCGCCGCGCTTCGTCGGGCTAGCCAACTATGCGTTCATTTTCTCCGATCCTGAGTTCTGGCAATCCGTCAAAAACACGCTCTTTTTTGCATTTTTCTCGGTAAGCATCGAAGTCGTTCTTGGATTGGTCATTGCTATGGTGGCCAATTCCAAGTTCAAGGGAAGAACGCTCCTTCGGGTCGCGATGTTGGTTCCGTGGGCAATTCCAACCGTTGTCTCGTCACAGATATGGAAATGGATGTTTAACGATATCTATGGAGTCGCCAATATCATCCTAACGAACCTGCACATCATTCCCGAGAAGATCGCGTGGCTGGCTACACCAGCCACCGCACTCCCGGTAATCATTGCCGTGGATGTCTGGAAAACGACGCCGTTTATGGCGCTGCTTCTGCTCGCGGGCCTTGGTCTCATCTCGTCAGAACTGTACGAGGCTGCAGAGATTGATGGCGCTACGGGCATCAAAAAGTTTTTCCGCATTACACTGCCTCTTCTTATGCCGACTCTTCTGGTAGCGGTTATTTTCCGCACTCTGGACGCCCTGCGCGTCTTCGACATCTTCTTCGTTATGGTTGGAGGTCAAGGAGACATGGCGACGATGGCTATATACAATCGCCAGCAACTCATCGACTACCTTGACGCAGGGACTGGTTCCGCTGCCTCCATCATCATCCTTTCCATTATCATGCTCTTTGTCGTGATCTATACCCGACTCAGCAAAACAAGTTTCGAATGAAATCAAAACATCCTATTTTACTGAAAGTATTGTTCCTGCTTCTGGTTGGAGCCATCCTGGTGTTCACTCTGTTTCCCTTCGTTTGGGCGCTTCTGTCCTCGTTTAGACCGAGTTCGGAATTGTTTTCGACCAGGCTGATGCCCACGCAACTTACATTGGATCATTACACTGCCGTTTTTAAGGACGAGCGATTCATGCACAGCCTGATGAATTCCGTCATCATCGCCGGAAGCACGGTCCTGGTATCACTGGCTCTTGGCAGCCTATGTGCCTACGCATTGGGGCGACTCCCGTTTCGTTTCAAGGGGTTGGTGTTGCTCATTGTGCTGTTGATGACCATGTTTCCGCAGATATCCGTACTGTCGGGGCTGTTTGTCATGCTGAAAACCTTGGGACTGTTCAATACGCATGCCGGCCTAATTATCACCTATCTGCTATTCACGATGCCATTCACGATTTGGGTCATGACGCAATACTTTAGGGGGCTGCCGAACGATCTCGAAGAAAGCGCTTATGTAGATGGGGCTTCGCCGTTGCGTGTATTCTGGCAGATTCTTCTGCCGCTAACCATCCCCGGTTTGGTCTCCACGGGTTTGCTGGCGTTCATTGCAGCTTGGAACGAATTCCTGTTCGCACTGACGTTTACGGTTACTGATAACATGAAGACCGTGCCAGTGGCGATTTCACAGTTCAGCGGCACGAGTTCGTATGAACAGCCGTGGGGCTCGATTATGGCGGCTTCCATGGCTGTCACAATTCCGTTGATCATTCTCGTTATCGTCTTTCAATACCGGATCGTGGCAGGTCTCACCGCGGGCGCTGTGAAGGGTTGATGAGCATTCGCCAATCAAAGATAACTATTGTTCCCTCACTCAAAAGATCGGGACAACAGCATGCAGAAGGACAATCGCTTTGCTGCGGCACGGCAAGCTTTCCTTGCATGATCACTACCGGCACATTCTTACCTTTTGCAATTAATACCCTTCCGACTCAATCATGAACAAAAAGTGGTGGAAAGAAAGCATCGTTTATCAGATCTATCCGCGCAGCTTTTGCGACGGTAATCGCGATGGCATCGGCGATCTACGTGGAATCATCCAGAAACTCGACTACCTCGAAAATCTAGGTGTTAACGTGGTCTGGTTGTCCCCTGTCTATAAGTCGCCCAACGACGACAACGGCTACGACATCAGCGATTACCAGGATATCATGGAGGAGTTCGGCACTCTGCCGGACTGGGAGGAAATGCTCGCAGAGATGCATCGGCGCGGCATCAAGCTCCTTATGGACCTTGTGCCGAATCACACCTCTGACGAGCACCCCTGGTTTGTCGAGTCGCGAAAGTCCAGAGACAATCCGTATCGAGACTACTACATTTGGCGTCCCGGCAAGGAGGGCCGGGAGCCCAATAATTGGGAGTCTCTATTCGGCGGCTCGGCGTGGCAATGCGATACGGCGAGCGGTGAGTATTATTTGCACATCTTTTCCAGGAAGCAGCCAGATCTTAATTGGGAAAACCCCAAGCTACGTGGGGAGATTTATAGGATGATGCACTGGTGGCTGAAGAAGGGCATCGATGGTTTCCGGCTGGACGCGATCAACCTGATCTCAAAGGCACCGGGACTGCCGAACGCGCCGGTTACCGTTGCGGCTAACCAGTTCCAGTTTCCTGGAAAATGTGTGTTTAATGGACCGCGGCTCATCGAGTTTCTCACGGAGATGAAGCGGGAAGTTCTCTCCAATTACGACATTTTTACGGTCGGCGAGACTGCACTGGTTACCACTGAGCACGCGATTGATATCACCCACGAAGAGACTGGCCCGCTTAACATGTTGTTCCAATTTGAGCACATGGATCTCGACGTTGACCGCACAAGCAGCGCACCTAGGTGGAGCCGAAAACCCTTGGATCTTCTCGATCTGAAGCAGGTGATAACCCGTTGGCAGAAGGAACTCGATAGCAAGGGTTGGAACAGTTTCTTTCTGGCAAATCACGACGTGCCGCGTGCAGTCTCGCGCTTTGGCGATGACGGCCAGTATCGGGTCGAATCCGCCAAGATGCTGGCCACCTTCGTGCACATGTTGCATGGCACCCCCTATGTCTATCAGGGCGAAGAGATCGGAATGACCAACGTCAAGTTCGACTCGATCGAAGACTATCGAGATATCGAGACGCTCAACATGTACCGCGCCTTTGTGGAGGAACGCGGCCTTGATCCCAAGGTCGTCATGGGAATGATCCACGAAAAAAGCCGCGACAACGCCAGAACCCCGATGCAATGGGACGCGAGCGAACACGCCGGTTTCACTACGGGCACGCCCTGGATGAAGCTCAATCCCAACTACGACGAGATCAATGTCAGGCAGGCCATGGCGGATCCTGAATCGATCTTTTACTACTATCAAAAACTTATCGGGCTGCGAAAAGAGAATCCCATCATCGTTTACGGGAAGTATGATCTGATTCTTGATACACACGAGGAGGTCTATGCCTTCACGCGAAGCTTGGGCGGCGAGCGATTGCTTGTCGTGCTGAATTTTACCAGGAACACACCCGTCGTCGCACTGCCCTCCGATGTCACCTATTCCAATACGGAGGTGCTTATCAGCAACTACACGATTGATTCAGCCGAGGATATCCGCCTGTTGACCCTGCGGCCCTTTGAAGCGCGAGTTTACCGCATGCGGCCAGAGTCATCAGTGGGCTAATTCTTGGATGTTAGTGAAATGCTCAAGGAAAAATCAGCAACTACATATATGAAAAAGAAGTGGTGGAAAGAAAGTGTCGTTTATCAGATCTATCCGCGCAGCTTTTGCGACGGTAACGGCGACGGCATCGGCGATCTCCGCGGGATTATCCAGAAACTCGACTACCTCAAGGAACTCGGCGTAAACGTCATCTGGCTGTCCCCTGTCTATAAGTCGCCCAACGACGACAACGGCTACGACATCAGCGATTACCAGGATATCATGGAGGAGTTTGGTACCTTGGCCGACTGGGATGAACTGCTCGCAGAAATGCATCGGCGCGGCATGAAGCTGCTCATGGACCTCGTGGTCAACCACACTTCCGACGAGCACCCCTGGTTTGTTGAATCCCGAAAGTCCAGGGACAATCCCTATCGCGACTACTACATCTGGCGTCCCGGCAAGGACGATCGCGAGCCCAACAACTGGGAAGCGTCATTTGGCGGCTCGGCGTGGCAATACGACGAAGCAACCGGCGAATACTATCTGCACCTTTTTTCCAAGAAGCAGCCGGATCTTAACTGGGAAAACCCCAAGGTTCGGGAGGAAATCTACGCCATGATGCACTGGTGGCTAAAGAAAGGGATCGATGGCTTCCGCATGGATGTCATTAACATGATCTCAAAAGTCCCAGGACTGCCGGATGCGCCCGTCACCACTGCCAGCCCCTACCAGTCTCCCGGTCAATACGTCTTCCATGGGCCGCGGCTGCTGGAGTTTCTCGAGGAAATGAAACAGAAGGTCCTCTCCCAATATGACATCTTCGCGGTCGGTGAGACGCCAATGGCAACCACTGAACATGCCGTCGATATCACTCATGAAGAGAGCGGACATCTCAACATGCTGTTCCAGTTTGAACATGTGGATCTCGACACCGAAGCCGGCTCTCCCAAATGGAACTTCAAACCGTTGGATCTCCTGGACCTCAAGCGGTCGATGACCCGTTGGCAGAAGGATCTGGAAGACAAGGGCTGGAACAGCCTTTACCTCTCCAACCACGATCAGCCGCGTGCGCTCTCGCGCTTTGGCGATGACAGCCAGTACCGGGTCGAATCCGCCAAGATGCTGGCCACCTTCCTGCATATGCTGCAGGGAACGCCCTATATCTATCAGGGCGAAGAAATCGGGATGACCAATGTCAAGTTTGAGTCCATCGACGACTATCGAGACATTGAGACCCTCAACATGTACCGCGCCTATGTGGAGGAACGAGGCCTTGATCCCAAGGCCGTCATGGCAATGATCCACGCCAAGAGCCGCGACAACGCCAGGACTCCGGTGCAATGGGATGGCAGCGATAACGCAGGCTTCACCAGCGGTACGCCGTGGATGAAGGTCAATCCCAATTACCAGGCGATCAACGCCAAGCAGGGCCTGGCCGATCCCGGTTCGATTTTCCATTATTACCAAAAACTGATCCGGCTGCGGAAAGAGAACCCCATCATCGTTTACGGTAAGTATGATTTGATTCTTGACGCGCACGAGGAAGTCTATGCCTTCACACGCACGTTGCGCGACGAGCGTTTGCTGGTCCTGTTGAACTTCACGAAGAACGCACCGGTCTTTGCACTTCCAACGGCACTTGGCTTTTCCGGCAACGAACTGCTGGTCAGCAACTATCCCGTTGATTCGGCCGAGGATATCCGCTTGATAACTTTGAGGCCCTTCGAGGCACGAGTTTACCGGCTACGGTGAATCGAGCGTCAAAACCGACGTCATTAAGCAGCAAGCAATGTTCAAACATATCGAAAATCCTACACGTCCGCAGTTCCACTTTAGTCCGCCAGCAAATTGGATGAACGACCCGAACGGGATGGTGTTTTACAAAGGAGAGTATCATCTCTTCTATCAATACCATCCCGGCGGTTACCCCGCGGGTAGCCAATACACGGACAGCCTTCTTTGGGGGCCTATGCACTGGGGACACGCGGTCAGTCGCGACCTCGTGCACTGGGAACATCTGCCTGTCGCGCTTTACCCAGACGGCAGTCCCGAGGATACCCCGGTCCGCGGCATGATCTTCTCGGGGAGCGCCGTCATCGACTGGAAAAACACCAGTGGCTTTCGCACCGGAGACGAGGACGTGATGGTTGCAATGTTCACGCTGGCAGACACTCCCGATGCCAGGAACCAGCGCCAGGGTATCGCCTACAGCAACGACCGCGGCAGAACCTGGACCAAATACGCGGGCAATCCGGTGATCGCCAACCAGGGCGTACCGGATTTTCGCGACCCAAAAGTCTTCTGGCACGAGGACACGCAGCGTTGGGTCATGGTCATCACTGCCGACAAACGCGTCGAATTTTACGCTTCCTCAGACCTGAAAAACTGGACGCTCACAGGCGAGTTCGGCCCCGAGGGTGCGCCTGGGTTTCCCTGGGAATGCCCCGATCTGTTCGAGTTACCGGTGGATGGAGATCTCGGCCGCCGGAAATGGGTCCTGACGGTTTGCATCCAAAACAGCGCCCTCCATGGCGGGTCGGCCATTCAGTACTTCATCGGCCACTTCGATGGCAGCCGATTCCACAACGATAATCCACCTGACCGGATACAGTGGCTGGATTACGGCCGGGACAATTACGCTGGCGTTACCTGGTCCGATCACCCGGACAACGACCGGCAGCGGCTCTTCATCGGCTGGATGAGCAACCTCGACTACGCCTCGACCATTCCGGCACAGACCGCCCGCGGCGCCATGACCCTGCCCCGCACCCTGATGCTGAAAACCCTTCCCGACGGCATCATCACTCTTGCCTCCGAACCGCTCCCGGCGCTCGCCAGCCTGCGCCACGAACCGGGCCTGCTCCATCTGGAAAACAAAAAGGTATTACGTAGTCGCGCGCTTCCCGCAGGCGAGAAGCTGGAAATCGTCGCAGAGTTTTTGGTCGATGAGAGCACGACGGCAACGGAGTTCGGTTTCAAGCTGCGTCAGGCCGAAGGGTACGAAACGCTCATCGGGTACACGCCGGGCACGCGAAATCTGTTCGTGGATCGCAACCGCTCGGGGAGTTTCGCCTTCAAAAACGACCAGGGACGCCACGCCGCGCCGATGGAACCTGTCAACGGAGTCATCCGCATCCACATCTTCCTGGACCGAACTTCTGTGGAGGTATTTGGCAACAGTGGTCAAAGGGTGCTGACAGACTTGGTCTTCCCGTCCGTCGATGCCACCGGTGCCGAGCTTTACTCCTCGGCCGGCAGCGTCATGCTGCGCGCTCTAACGATCTACGAGTTAAATAGTATTTACTCATAATCCCAAAAGCAAGAATTGAAATTAACCGCAAAGAACGTAACTATCACAAGGACAAGCACCTGCGGACTGAACACGCATCATAGCTTCGAATCATAACTCTTTCTCTCTGTGTTCTTGCGTTCTTTGTGGTTATTTGAATCACCGTTTTCAGGATAATTCATATTGAAAACCGGACAGCAAGCCTATGAAAAGCTCTTCAAAGAACGCACGCGGCATAACCTTCACCGCAAAACGCGCAAGCTCGGCATCGAAGTGACTTTCATGGCTCCCACGGCATTAGTTTCTTAGAGGATCTTCCTCTGGAGCCGAATAGGATCATGACAAAGATTGTAACAACCCAGAGCGTGCGCGGCGCGCCATGATCAGACCTACTCAACAGACAAGACTCTTCCCAATACGGTTCATGCGTGAGACCCACGCCACTTTTTCGAACGACCGACAAAACTCATAGGCAGAACGACGTGGCTCGTGCCCTCTTGCGTTTTTACAATACCGTTGCCAACGTTTCTGAGGCTGTCTCTATCCGTAGGCGAGGCGTTGAGAAACACGCTTCCCGCACTGTCGAGTCGCTGCGTACTATCCGTTAACACGGGGAAGATCAGCCATGGCGATGAAGCCTTTGCCACCCTTGTCGAGTTGCTTGAATTTAGCCTTCATCTCCTCAATGGCTCGCTTGTTCCGCAACACGTCTTTGAAAGTGATGTAGCCGCGCCCTTCGACATCCATCACAGCCCACTCGGCTTCCTCATTCTTGGCCTCCGGGCATCCGGCAATGGCTGCCATATATTCCGCCTTGGTCAACTTGCCGTTTTCAGCCTTCTTGCACCCGTTAAATAAGCTATAGAGCGCCGTCAATACAAACTCTCGTTCCGTGACCTTGCCGTCCTTGTTCCAGTCGGCTGTCGCGAATAACGCTTTCTGTGTCTCAGCACTTGCGCCAGCCTGGACGACGAGCGGCGTCATAGAGGACCCCAGCAACAGGGCCAAGGTGATTTTGGTTGTTGTCGCTTTCAGCGATTTGATCGTGGGAATCCGGCGGCAGGCGACATTGTTTTGGCCATTTTTTGTAGTCATAGGTGGGAAGCGGTTACGCCTCGACGTTTATCGCATCGCAGAAAACTTGTCAACAACGCTTACTGACATAAATGAAGAACAAATTGACAGGTTCGTTCCATTTCTCAGACCGTCCTGCAAACTCCCTGTAACTTAACGCCGTTAGGGACTCACTCCCATCGTCGCATTTTAGATACGTTTGCCCTCCCGGAGAGCTGGCTTCGTCTTGCTGGAAACAGACATCTGCCGCATCAAGTCGCTCTGATCGTAGGAAGTCCACCAGCCTGCGAGATAGGCGATGACAGGAAGAGCAGTCCTGATTCGACACAACGGCGAGCTCTGGACAACCAGTCGGCGGCGTCATGGACCGACCGGACGGCAAAACAAGGCTGACAAATTGACGGGGATGAATTGATCTGGTATGAGAACCTGTAAACAATATGCTTCCACCCTCGATTAACAAACGCGAGGAGATTACCCGTCAACTACGGGACGAATTGCTCCATGGGCGCTATGGTGATGAGGGCCGTTTGCCAAGCGAGGCCCAACTCGTGCGGCGATTTTCGGTCTCCAGACCAACGGTGGCGCGGGCCTTGTTGTCGCTGGTTGAAGAAGGGCTTGTGGAACGACGCGCGGGCTCAGGCACCTTCGCAAAACCGTCCAGCGGCAAGACTGGACGTGTTGCAGTCGGGACTCGTGTGCTCGCCCTGCTGATTCCCGATCTTGGGAATACGGAGATTTTTCAACTCATCTGCGCGGAAATTGCCAGTCTGGCGAGAGTGCACGATTACAGTCTGGTCTGGGGCGGCTCTGGTGAGCCGAAGCTCGACACGGACCCATGTCTGCAGCATGCGGAACAACTCTGCCGCCAATTTATTGAGCGCCGTGTGAGTGGCGTTTTTTTTGCTCCCTATGAGTTGGTGCCGGACAAAGAAGAAACCAACCGTCGGCTGACGGTTATGTTGCGGGAAGCAGGCATCCCCGTCGTCCTTCTTGACCGGGATTTGTGTCCTTTCCCCTTCCGCAGCGACTTCGACGTCGTCGGAGTCGACAATGTGGGGGGCGGCTACTTGCTCGCTGAACACTTGCTCAAACTCGGCTGCCGCCGCCTGCATTTTGTCGCCCGGCCTCTCTCAGCGCCTACCGTGGATGGGCGCATCGCGGGTGTGCGTGACGCTCTCGCCCGGTCGGGTGTTGCTCCAGACCCGGGCTGGGTTCATATCGGCACGCTGGATGACCAATCCTTTGTCAGCGAACTCATTGCGGCGCCGCTACCCGACGCATTTATCTGTGCAAACGACCACACGGCCGCCCTCCTCCTCCGTACACTGAAACAAAATAACGTCCGTGTGCCTGAAGATGTCCGCGTTGTCGGATTCGACGATGTGAAATTCGCTACGCTCGTCTCGCCGGCGCTTACAACCCTCCAGCAACCGTGCCGTGAGATTGCCATCAGCGCTTTTCGTATCATAGTCAACCGCCTCGCCGATCCAACACTACCACCCTGCCACGTGACGCTAGCTCCACGGCTAATTGTTCGTGATTCGTGCGGCGCTTACCAGGCCGATGATGTGAAATCCTCAGTCCGGCGAACTGCTGGCGCGGCACCGCGCATCTACAGCACCTCGAACTAAAAGACCAAACGCGCCCCGTTCTGGAGTATCCCGCACTGCGACAGAACTCTTCGGCCCTGGTTGAGGGCAAACGGTTTTTTATCGACCGTGTTGGCTTCCGGCATGCCACCAAATGAACCGCTTCGAATCGCTGTCTTCGGTGGTCGCGCCGCGGATTTTTTGAAGCGATTGCGTAGCTGAACTCGGGACAAACGTCACACGCTCCGTCGCCGGAAGACATAATCTCAGTTACAGCCAGTCCGTCATTTGCCACAAGAGAAGATCTAACTCTCGATTGCGAGACTGGAAATCATGCCCTCCTGGCGAACTTCAAGTCGAGGGCCGGCAGAACTCAGTACGTGTACTGGGTATACGGATACGGCACAGGAGGGATATAGTTGTCGGGAACATTTGAGCTGGTCTTGCCTACGAGACCATTCAGCATGAAATCCGCTCGCGCCACTCGGCCACCTGTCGTCGCAGGATGCTCCGCAGTGATCGGTGCACAACTTGTATAGGCAAAAATACCAGCCATCACTGCCGATACCAGACTCAACGTCCAGGAGTCGAATTTTCTTGTTGACTTTCTCACATTCTGATCTTGTTAAATTTTTGTGTTGGCTGGAGCCAAGCCCAACAGGTTTGTGCCCCTCTGTGCCCCTAGTGCAAGCTCGCCCCGCCTCTTCCAAGAACGAACAATTTAACTCTAGGCTGCAACAAGCGTCCTGCAAGCGATTTCGTTGCAAGATGGTTGCAAGGATCGCCGGCGTGGTTGCTTGCGTTGGACACCCAGCCAGGTGTGGTGGCTTGCTTTTTATTGCAAAGCCCTCACCACGGAATCAAAGAATCATCAGGGCCTACATTTTTATTCGCTCACTTTGTCGATGTGATTGCTGCATCTGATTTTTCCCCTGCAGTTGTCACCTCCATCGACTGACAGAAGAGCCTCCGTTTGCGTCCGAAAAACGGGATCATTGGGCTTCGCCCCTAGTGAACACCAGATCACCGCCCCTAGTGAACTGGCGGTCACTAGCCCTGGTGAACCACAGATCACTCCCCTAGTGATCCCCAGTTCACCTAAAGAGAATAAGAAGAAGAGAATAAAGGAGTGAAAACGGTACGTGACTCGGACGGCACGCGCGCGAAAACACGGCAAACGACGGCTTTGACCACGGAAAACGGTTTCTTCGTCCGAGGCATATTGGTGGAATCCACCAAAAAACCTGCCAAATTCAAGGCAAATTTTACGAACCCGGAAAACGGGCTTCATTCGTAAGTTGTTCAACCACGGAACTTAACTGCCTAAAACCCATCAACAAAATGGCTCCTGAGGTAGGATTCGAACCTACGACCAATCGGTTAACAGCCGATCGCTCTACCACTGAGCTACTCAGGATTTCCTCGAAGGGGACGGATATTTGAACCAGACTTCCGCCCTCGGCAAGTGATTTTTATCCCGCACCTGCCGCAATCTTTTTGGCGATGTGCGGGGCGATTACACTCTGTCCCAGCATGAGCTCCGTCAACACAGGAATGCGGGTGAGGTCTTCCAGGATGGACCGGTTGGTGAGAATGGCTGGGTCGTCGGGAGATTCGGCGAGCGTATTCAAGACGATGCCGGCGACCGGCAGACCGGCGGATTGAATGCCATCGAGGGTCAGCAAGGTGTGATTGAGAGCGCCGAGCTGATTCGCGGCGACGACGATGATCGGCTGTCCAATTTCCCGGGCAAGGTCGGACACGAAATAATCGCGCCGTATCGGAACACGCCAGCCGCCGACACCTTCGACAATGACGGCGGCGAAACGCGTTTTAAGGGTGGAAAACTGGTCGAAAATGAGGTCGAGATCGACCTGGCGGTTTTCCATAAGACTGGCGGCGTAGGGCGAAACTGGCGGGCGCAGCCAGACGGGGTTGCATTCATTGAGTGTGAGCGCGTTGTCGCTGGCAGCCACGAGAATTTCAGGATCAGAACGATCGCCGGAACAGATCGGCTTAAAACCAACGGCATTGATGCCTTCGGCGCGAAGCGCGCGAACGAGAAGCGAGGTAAAGAAGGTCTTACCTGCGCCGGTGTTGGTGCCGGTGATGAAGAACATGAAGGGAAATGACGAATGAACGAATGACGAATGGCGAACAAAGCGGCACATTCGTCATTCGTCATTTTTTATGCCCGATTTCTTTGTTGATCTCTGCAGCGATTTCGTCGGCGCGGGTGTTGATCCAGACGCTGTCGCGGCCTTCGATGAGCAGGCGGATTTTGGGTTCGGTGCCGGAGTAACGGAGCAGAACACGGCCTTTTCCGGTGAGGAATTGCTCGGTTTCGGCAACGAGCGCCTGGACTTTGGTGAGGAGTTCCAACGGGCGTTTTTCGCAGACACGGAGGTTCCGCTGGGCCTGCGGATATTTTTTTAGCACGGTTTTCAACTCACTTAATGGCTTGCCGGTTTCGGCCATGATACGCAGAATTTGGAGAGCGCTGACGATGCCATCGCCGGTTGTGGCGTAGTCGCGAAAAATCATGTGGCCGCTTTGTTCGCCGCCCACGTTGTAGCCGTGACGCAGCATTTCTTCGATGACGTACCGGTCGCCCACTTTGGTCCGGACGACACGACCTCCGTGCGCGGCAATGGTTTCATCGAGGCCGAAATTGCTCATGACGGTGGCCACGAGGGTGTTATCTACGAGTTTGCCGGATTTCAGGAGATCGACCGCGGCGATAGCCAAAATGTCGTCACCATCGACAACCTCGCCCGTTTCATCCGCCAGCAGAACACGATCGGCATCCCCGTCGTGCGAGATGCCGACATGAGCGCCGGTTTCACGGACGATGCGGGCGATTTCCTCGGGAAATGTGCTGCCGCAATCGGCGTTGATGTTGGTGCCGTTGGGAGTGTTGTGGAAAACGACGGTCTCGGCGCCGAGTTCGCGCAGGACGCAGGGCGTGGACTTGTAGCCGGCGCCGTTCGCACAATCGACAGCGATGCGCATGCCTTCCAGGGTGAGCCCGCGCGGGAAGCTGGTTTTGGCGAATTCGACGTAGCGTCCAAGAGCGTCGTCGATGCGTGTGGCGCGTCCGATTTTGCCGGCTGTCGGACGAATGGTGTCGATTTCGCCGCTGAAAACGAGGTGTTCGATCTGCGCTTCAATGGCGTCATCGAGTTTGCAACCGTCGTGATGGAAAAATTTGATGCCGTTATCCGGGTAAGGATTGTGCGAAGCGGAAAGGACGATACCGGCGTCGGCACGGAGCGATCGGGTGATGTACGCGACTCCGGGCGTGGGCAACGGTCCGATGAGGAGGACGTCCACGCCGAGGGACATGATGCCGGCGGCGAGAGCATTTTCGAGCATGTAACCGGAAAGGCGCGTGTCTTTGCCGAGGACGATTTTCGGTCGAACGGACGTGGGATGGCGTCCGGCGCTGAAGCGCGTAATGACGTGGGCGGCGGCGCGGCCGAGCTTGAGAGCGGTCTCGGCTGTAACCGGCTCGACGTTGGCGACTCCGCGGACACCGTCCGTGCCGAAAATTTTGCGGGGCTGACTCATCTGCTATTTCGAACACCAAGGTCGCGAAGGACGCAAAGGTTTTCACCACCAAGACACTAAGACACCAAGAAAAACGAAAAACGTGATTGGTGAATCGTGAGTGGTGAATGGTTAAGCACCCGCGGTTAAATCTTCGTCATCTCCGAATCCTTCATTTCCTTGGCATCTTGGCGCTCTGGCGGTGAGCTAATTCGTGTATGTTCCGTTCGCCATGATCGATGTCCAGTTTCAACGCGGCGTTTGGCTGCCGGAGCACGATTTCTGGCTCGACCCGCAGGATGGCAAGGATTTCGCCTTCATTTCTCATGCGCATTTCGATCACATCGCACCGCATCGTGAAGTTCTTTTCACGCCTGGCACCGCGCGACTGATGGGCGAACGCCTTCCCGGCGACCGGATTGAGCATCCCCTGCCTTTTGGGGAGACAACCCGGCTGCGCGGTTACGACGTGACTCTCCTCCCGGCAGGACACATCTATGGCTCGGCGCAAATTCATCTCGCCAGCGAAAAAGGCACCCTGCTCTACACCGGCGACTTCAAATTGCGCCCCGGACGCTCCGCGGAACCTGCCGAGTGGCGGTGTGCAGATATTCTGATCATGGAGACGACGTTCGGCTTGCCTCGCTACGTTTTTCCGCCGGCGGACGAGGTCCTGGAACAAATCCGCAAATTTTGTTACGAGGCTTTGGAGGAGGACTGCGTGCCGGTGCTGCTGGGTTATTCGCTGGGCAAAGCTCAGGAAATCCTTGCTTCGCTGGCAGATGCTGGGTTTTCCGTCATGCTACACGGCGCGGTTTATCGCATGACGCAGCTCTATGGTGAGACGCAGGTTACTTTTCCGGAATTCCACCGCTACCAGGCCGATGCCGTTTCGGGAAAAGTCCTCATTTGTCCACCGAATGTGAGTCGCTCGCTTATGCTGCGAAAGATCAAGAATCGCCGCGTAGCCATGCTGACCGGTTGGGCGATGGATCCCGGCGCAACCTATCGCTACCAATGCGACGCCGTTTTCCCCCTCTCCGATCACGCCGACTACGCCGATCTTCTCCGCTATGTGGACCTCGTAAATCCACAGCGCATTTTGACCCTCCACGGATTTGCCGCCGAGTTTGCGCGCGATCTGCGCCAGCGTGGCAGGGACGCGTGGGCGTTGAGCGCGGAAAATCAACTTGAACTGCCCATTATGGTCGCGGTTCCCGAAGCTCTTGCACCATTGGAAACGGGCGAGGCACCGGTCGCTGCTTCAGAAGCCGGGATGGAAACGGAAGGATCACGGTTTCCAGAGGAATCTCAAAGCTCGTTCGCTCAATTCGCCGTTGTCGGAGAGACAATTGCCAGCGTCACGGGAAAAAAGGAGAAAATCCGCCTGCTCGCGGAGTTCCTGTCCCGTCTGGACGAGATCGAGGCCCCGCTGGCGGCAGTCTTTCTCACCGGCCGTCCTTTTGCGCAAAGCGATCCGCGCACGTTGCAGACCGGCTGGGCGGTCATCCGGCGAGCGCTGCTGCTGGTATCCGGCCTGGACGAGACAACGTTTCGGGCACGCACCAGCGGTTTGGGTGATATAGGGAAAGCCGTATTGGTGACCTTGAGCAACCGCACGCATGCATCGGCATTTTCTCTGCGAGATGCCGCCGACTTTTTCGATCGACTTCACCTGGCACGCGGTCCTGACGCCAAGACCGTTGTTTTACGGGAGGGACTGGAGCGCGTTTCTCCGTTGGAGGCTGCTTACCTGCTGCGCATCCTAACGGGCGACCTACGTATTGGCCTCAAGGAAGGCCTGGTTGAGGAGAGTCTCGCCACTGTTTTTGAAATTCCCGCGGCCGACGTTCGGGAAGCCAACATGTTAACCGGAGATATTGGGCAAGTCACGCGCCTGACTCGCGCTGGCCGGCTTTCCGATGCCGACATCCGCTTGTTTCACCCGGTCAAAGTGATGCTCGCCACCCCGGAACCGACCGCGGAAGCGATTTGGGAGCGCATCGCCGCTTTAGGAGGGGCCAGCGGAATCTACGAACATGGCTCTCACCCGTTTTTGATCGAGGACAAATATGATGGGATCCGCGCCCAGGTGCATGCCTCGCCAGAACGCACGGAGATTTTTTCCCGTGATCTACGTAGGGTGACCGAGCAGTTTCCGGAAATTGCCGCGGCTGGGCGCTCTCTGGACCGCACGGCTATTCTCGATGGCGAAATCCTCGCCTGGTCACATGGCAAGAAGCTCTCGTTTTTCGATCTGCAACGGCGTCTCGGCCGCAAGGATCACCCGGATCTCTTTGTTGACTCGGATGTTCCCGTTGTTTTCACAGCGTTCGACCTTCTGTATCTCGATGGACAATCCCTGCTGCGCACGCCCTTGGACGAGCGTCGAGCCCGGTTGAGGGCGCTGCCGATGCCATCGGCTTTTCGTCTCGCCGAAGCCACGCTGGTGTCCTCGGCCGAAGGTGTGGACGCCGTCTTCGAGGCAGCGCGGCAACGGGGGAACGAGGGTTTGATGGTAAAGGATCCGGCCAGCCTTTATCTGCCAGGGCGGCGCGGTTTGGCCTGGTTTAAACTGAAAAAGGAACTTGCCACACTCGACGTGGTGGTAGTCGGCGCGGAGCTGGGTCATGGCAAACGCAGCCACGTCTTGAGCGATTACACCTTTGCCATCCGGCATGAGGAAACCGGTGAATTGTTGACCATCGGAAAGGCCTACAGCGGCCTAACCGATGCGGAAATAGAAGAGCTTACCGCCCATTTCGAAGCGACAACCCTCAAGCATCACGGCCATTACCGCTCGGTCATCCCCCAGATCGTGCTCGAAGTCGCCTTCGACAGTGTGCAGCCAAGCACGCGGCATTCAAGCGGCCTGGCCCTGCGCTTTCCCCGGATCAAAGCCCTTCGCCGTGACAAATCCGTCGCTGATATCGACACCCTCGCCTACGCGCGTGGCCT
>DATDBU010000185.1:0-9165 GCA_036524675.1 Chthoniobacterales bacterium
GCTCCAAAACGCTTCGCAAAAGGGACCGCGTATTCGAGGGCGCTCCGCGAGATTTCAGAGAAGTCGATAGGCACCAGAATGCTCTTCAGCTCCAGGAGCCCAGGGACAAAATCGCCGCGTTCATCTGATCCATCCGTCGGCACTTCCGTCGGCGGAGCAAGCGATGCTTCCAGGCTATCCTCTGGATCTGCCTGTTTCGATTTTTTCACTATGTTCATAATTTTGTTTCGTTGGGGGTTGTGCCGGGATGACGACATCCGGTAATTCGATTGCAGCGAGAAATTAGCTCGATCCGCGCCTGTGGGAATGTGCGGTTCACCAGCAGTTGGTTTTCCGATTTCAATATTTGGTGCCAAAATTCTTCATCGCGCTCGATCCTCAGGGACCGTTGTTTGGGATTAACTTTATTAACAATACGGTTTTAACGTGCTACGGTATTATTCGTTGCGTAGTCTCCGGAATGGCTTGACCTGCCGCTGGACCAGCCGATAAAGCGTTCGACGCCGGCGGTGACACGCCGTCCGCCCGCGCAGGGCCGCGATACGCGAGCAGCCGCAGCCCGTTGAGACAGACAAGAACCGTGCTGCCTTCGTGGCCGACGACGCCTATGGGAAGTGGCAGTGCAAACCCAAGAGCGGAGATGACGAGAAGAACAATCACGCCCACAGCGAAAGCCAGGTTTTGACGGATCACCCGCCGTGCCTCGCGGCTTACGGAGATGGCGAAAGGGATATTCCGTAGGTTGTCGCCCATGAGCACAACGTCTGCGATCTCCATTGCGACATCCGTGCCAGCCGCGCCCATGGCGACGCCAACCGATGCGGTGGCAAGGGCCGGCGCGTCATTCACACCGTCACCAACCATGGCCACCGGGCCGATCTTTCCAAGGGATTTAATCACACGCACTTTGTCTTCAGGCAGCAGTTCCGCGTGAAATTCGTCCACTCCAGCCTGTCGCGCGATGGCGGCCGCAACGCGGCGATTGTCGCCTGTGAGCATGACGACTTTCTCTACACCCAAAATCTTGAGCTGACGGACGACATCCATAGCCTCCTCGCGAAGCACATCGGCGACGGCAATTGCCCCGAAAATGCGGCCGCCAATTTCGCCGACAACGATGCATGTCTTTCCTGCATCCTGGAGCGCTTCCACTCGTAACCGTAGAGTCTCTGGCCAAACCGTGTTGAGCGTTTCAAAATAGCGGGGGCTTCCCGCTACGATCCTTCGACCGTTCACCGTCGCGCAGGCGCCTTTGCCCGAAACGGATTGAAAATCAGCCGCACTGAAAGATTGCAGACCACGCCGCGTGGCCTCCGCGACGATGGCTTGCGCGAGGGGGTGTTCCGATTTCGCTTCTACCGAGGCGGCGATCTGGAGAAGCGCCTCGGTCCCCAGCGATTCTTCATCAACGACGATGTCAGTGACGCGCGGTTTGCCTTCCGTAAGTGTGCCTGTCTTGTCGAACGCGACGATGCGCACGGTTGCTGTGCGTTCCAGATGCGCGCCGCCTTTGAAAAGGACCCCGCGCCGCGCCGCGCCGCCAATGGCAGAGAGGACCGATGCCGGCATGCTGATGATGAGCGCACACGGTGAGGCAACAACCATGACAGTCATCGCCCGGTAAAACGTCTCGGCGAAGGGCGCCCCCATCAGCAAAGGCACAACGATAAGCGCCAGTGTGAAAGCGATGACGCCCATGGCGTAATACTGTTCCGAACGATCAAGGAATCGTTGTGTCCGGTCTTTCTCACCCTGCGCTTCCTCGACCATGCGGATGAGCTTTTCGACCGTTGAGTCCTTCGCCAATTTTGTCACGCGCGCCTCGATTCCGCCGCTTTGATTGATGGTCGCCGCGAACACGGGATCGTCCGTTTTTTTCCAAACCGGCATGGACTCGCCGGTAAGGGAAGATTCGTCAAGAGTGCTTTCTCCCTCGATGATCACGGCGTCGAGAGGTATGCTTTCGCCTGGCCGGACGATGACAATGTCGCCCACGATGAGTTCCTTAATCGGCAGCAGAACATTCCGGCCGGCACGGCGGACGAGCGCTTTGTCGGGGCGCAATTTCATGAGGGCATGAATCGCCCGGCGTGTGCGCTCAATGGCGTAGGCTTGCAGGACGTTCGACAGCGAGAAGAGAAACAGCAACATCGCGCCTTCGAACGGATGATCGACGACGGCCGCTCCAAGCGCAGCGAGCACCATTAGCAAATCGACGTCGATAGTCCGTTCCCGTAAAGACCTGAAACCGGCCTGGACCCCGTAGAATCCGCCCGTGAAATAGGCAAGAACGTAAAAGAAGTTTGCGACAGGATGTGAGAAGCCCTCCGTGTGATGGGCGATCCACCCCGCCGCCATGAAGACAAGGGTCAGCGCAGTGAACGCCGGTTCCAGGCGGGCACGATCCATCCAGCGGGCAGTCCACTTTTCCGGAGCTCGAGGCATCGCCGCAGGAACTTCAATCGGCGTTACAGGCGCGCCCGTCTGGCGAACACGTTGAACGACCTCGTCCGGCGTCAAAACGGCGTTGTCGAATGTCACTGACATCACCCCTCCGACGAACGTCGCCGTCGCCCGGCGCACACCAGGGATGTTCTGCGCTTTTCGTTCAAGATTCAGCGCACAGGCCTCGCATGCCCTTCCACGGAGCCGCATCAGGCATTTGTCGAGGCGCTGGCGCGTTTCCGGCTCCAACCGTCGGGCGATTGCTTGCACGGCGTCATCGCTGAGCTGGTCGGGGTCATAATCGATGGTGAGCGTGCGTGCGCCGGTGTCCAAAGCGGTCCGCAAGACGCCGGGCTCTGCTGTCACGGGATCAGACACCGGTCCCGGACAGATTTCTTCTTTCGTGCTCATATTTCGGCCGCTCCAGCTGCGTCGCTGGCAAGGGCAAGCGTCTCACCGGTTCCAAGGACGACGCCGGGCGAAAGTGTATTGATCGGCGTCCCACGGACAAATGCCCGGATGTTTTCGACCGTAACGCAATTGATCCGCTGAATTGCCTCCACACAATTGAAGGCGATATGCGGCGTACACACCACATCGGGGCGCAGGAGCAGATCGCCAAGGTGCATTAGTTTTTCAATTTCCTTTACCCGCCGGGGATCTCCTTCTTTTCCCTTGGGAGCGACAAAAGGCTCCTGCAGTCGGCGGATAATTTGTTCGCTAATGATCTCCCCGGCACGTCTTCGCATCACCGCTTCTTCGCCAAGGACGTCCAGTCCGGCGGCACGCACCACGCCACTATCGAGCGCCTCAATAAGCGCCTCAGTGTCGATTAATTTCCCTCGAGCGGTGTTAATGATCACGACGCCGGGCCTGCATTTGGCGAATGTCTCGCGATTGAGAATGTGATAACTGGAGGGGTTCAGGCTGGCGTGCAGCGAAATAATGTCCGAAGCAGCAAGCAGTTCCTCGAAGGGAACGTACCGGAAGCCCAGTTCGTTTTCCAGCTCCGGGCGGGGTTCCGGATCGTAAGCGAGCACATTCATGCCAAAGCTTTTGGCAATGGGAATCGTCTGCATCCCAATTCGTCCCGTTCCGACGACTCCAAAAGTCTTGGAGCGAAGTTCAAATCCTTGAAGCGCTTCATAGGAGAAAGAAGCATCCCGCCACAAGGCCATCGCTTCGCGCAGCCGACGAGCCACCGCCAGGAGAAGCGCGAAGGTATGCTCCGCCACCACGTGATCTCCATAACTGGGAACAATGCACATCGTCACATTCCGCTTGGCACAACTCTCCAATTCGAGATGGTCATACGTCGTGGAGCGCGTGGCGATCAATTTTACAGCGGGATGCCGCTCCAAAAACGACTCGTCGAGTCGAGAGTGAATAAATGTTGAAACGACTTCGGCATCCGCTTCGACCTCGTCAAGATCGGAGGCGAAATACAGGTCGTGGTCCTCGAGTTGTTCGGTAAGGAACTGCTGCTCACACGGTTCCGTCTCAATAAAATAGATTTTCATGGGAGGTACTTGGAAGGATCAACACGGGCTGGCAACGTCGCCAGGGGGTCGAAACTCCATTGCGGCGACGACCAAGGCCCGCGTTTGCGACACCCTAATATGGACGTGGAATCGATCAACCTCCGCCATGTGCAGGCAGCGACAACATCGAGGGTGACTGCGTTCGGTGTGTTCATGGGAAGCCTCCTCCTCACAAGTTACGGATAGACAACCCGGACCTCCAACCGCGGATTGTCACATTCTTCCCAAATCTTGCCGCTCGTTCCTGGACCTCTGTCATAGGTCCCGGACAGCTTCCAAAACGATTTCTCAGATTCCAAAGCGGCCGCTGCTACCAACGCGGTGTGCCCTCCTCGGGAAGGCTGACCCTTACCGTGTCCGTCCAGCGATCAATGATTTTTCTGGCAAGTTCAGAAGCCCTGTTCGCTGGCACAGATTTGCGGACAACCCTTGCTTCAGGCAGCCAGGATATGTTCGTGTCTAGCAGGATACGGCTGAAGCTCGTATCCCATAATGTAACGCTCAACTTCACCGTAACGATATTTTCGTGCCTACAATAAAAGGCAGTTCCCATCGCCGAGACTTTGAGAGGACGTCCTTTCGCGTCAACCCATCCCACCACAACAACGCTATCAAGCAAACGAACCATTTTTCGGCGAGACTCCAACGGCCGCAGCGTTCCGTCTTCTCGGATTTTGGCAAAAACGAATTATTTCTTGCGTGATTCGCCTCTGAGAAACCGGAGATGCGTCGCGCCGGGGGGAAAAGATCAACCCATGGCAATCCTTGCCGATTCCCGGCAAGTCGCGAGACGCTAACACACTGTGCGCATATGAGGGAGGCAAACTCGTTCTCTAGAGAATGCCCGTTGTGCGAGGGCAATCCTGTTTCAGGCTTTGGATTTATCAACGTGTTGGCGAGACGGAGGCAAAATTTAGCTATCATTTAACAAATTCCCGCTAGCGGTGCACGGCGGCAGCTCTAGTTTACTACCAATCCAAAGTGGCAGATTGGTATGAACCCCCAGCGCCAACGCCCGATTGTGTGCGGCACCGATTTTTCCGAGGCCGCAGCGCAGGCGGCCAATGTGGCAGCAGCGCTTGCGATCCGCCTCGATGCGCCCCTGATGCTTGTGCATGGCGTCGACGAACGCGGGGAGATTCCCGCTCTTTATTGGCCCTCTCTGATGGACGCATCGCGGCCCCAGCTAATCGAAGAAGCGGTGCGCTTGCGGGGTCTCGGAGCGAGAGTCGAGGAAGCAGTGGCGGGTGGAGTGCCGGACGATGGTGTAGCGTGTCGTGCGGAACAGGTGGATGCACGGTTCATTCTCCTGGCAGCGTCCGGTCATGGAGCGCTCGTGCGCTGGATGCTCGGAGGCGTCTCCGAGCGGATCGCGGAATCCGCATGGGTGCCAACGCTTGTCCTGCGGGGGGCGACCCGCATCGAGGAGTGGGTGCGCGGCGGACAGCCGTTGCGGGTTTTTGTGAGCGCAGATTTCACCGCGAATTCCGATGCCGCCATGAGTTGGGCGACCGAGCTGCGTCAAATCGGGCTTTGCGAGTTTACGGTGGGATATGTCGATCGCTTCGCGGAGGAGCGCGGGGAGCAGGCTATGCACGCCCCGCCGGATACGCCGCGCGCGCCAGAAATGCAGGAGATGCTTATGCACGATCTGCGGCTACGCGCGGCCAGCTATTTTCCAGAACAAACAACTCACATACGCGTGCTGCCTGCCTCTGGCCGTGTCGACTCCCACCTGCTTGAACTGGCCGACGAGGCGTCCGCGGATTTGATCGTCGTCGGTACCCACCAATGGCATGGCTTGAGCCGATTGAAACATCCATCGGTATCACGGCGTATCCTGCACGCGGCGAGGGTCAGCGTGGCGTGCGTGCCGGCACATCGCAGGGCTTTCACAGCAGGCGCGCCCTCCTCGAACGTGCGCCGCGTCCTCGTGGCCACCGATCTGTCACCCCGTGGCAGCCGTGTGATTCCTCAAGCGTTTTCGATGCTTCAATCGGGTGACGCGGTATTCCTGTTGCATGTCGTCAAATCCTGGGAACCTCCAGAGCCTCAACTCGAACGGCTCCGTGCGCTGATTCCCAGCGATGCCGCGGAGCAAGGCTTTCAGGTGAACGTCGAGGTCGTTGCGAGCCACGATGTCGCTGGCGCGATCTGCGAAGCCGCTGAGCGCCTCGATGCCAGCCTCATCTGTGTCGGTTCGCACGGTCCCTTCTCAAACCCCGTTACAGCCGTGGGCTCAACGAGTGTCGGGGTGACTGCCCGCAGCAAACGCCCAGTGCTGGTCGTTCCGCACCAGGCTTCCTGAAATCACCTCCCGCCCCCGACACTTGAAACCAAACTGCACCGAAACGGTGCTGAAGATGCTGACCATTCTCGAGAAGGAAAGGCATTGCCGCACCGACCAAAGAACCGGCCCAAAGTGGCGATGACGTAAATTTACGAAACGAAAAGGAGAACTACTGTGAAAACGACGAGAGCAACCGTCGTTCGCGGGGTGGCCAACGTCACTCTCGACGAGATTCCGCGCACGCCTTCAACGACCGTCTCCAATACTCGGTCTCCTGAATCGGTGCACGACGTGTTGAGCCACGCAGAGCGCGCCACCCGCTGGATCCACTGTTTGCAGCCGACAGCATCGCGGTCATCGGTGCATCGGAAACTTCTGGCAGCGTCGGCCGGGCGGTGATGGAGAACCTCGCGTTTTTCCCAGGGCGGCGTTTCCATTAATCCCAGACACAAGACGCCCTTCGACAAACCAGCCTTTCCCGCGCTAGTGCATCGTCATGGCTGAAATGACGGGCAGCCGATTTTTCAATGGCGAAGCCATTCCAGCCACAGCAGCCGGGGGTTGATCCCGCCCTGGCGGGAGATACCCCTGGTTACAAGTCATAAAGAGTCCGATCCTAAAAGGATCGCAGCCATGCGCCACACGAGTTGCTGCGATCCCTTCGGGATCGATTCGTTATGACATGGATTCCGGGGGTGCGCTCGTTCCTCGCTTACCCCCGGCTGCTGCAGCTTGGATGTCTTCGCCATCCGCCATTCCAAACATGACAGAGCGCTAGCCGCCCTTCCGGAGCCGCCCGATCTCGCCGTGATTGTCACACCTGCCGCTTCGGTCCCTGGAGTGATCTCCAAATGTGTCGATGCCGGTGTAAAAGGCGCGATCATCATCTCCGCCGGCTTCAAGGAAACGGGCGAGCACGAAACCGATTGTCGTCATCAAGGTGGGTCGCACGGAGGCAGCGGCGAAAGCAGCTGCTTCGCATACGGGATCGCTCAGACGGCGTCCTCGTTGTGCTCACGCCGCAAGCGATGACCGACGTCGATGGCACCGCAGCCCGCCTTGCCGGACTCGCCGCCTCTGCTACGAAACCCGTGCTGGCAAGCTGGATAGGTGGCGCCACACTCGCCCCGGCCCGCCGCGCTTGCTCTATGAACGGTCTTCACTCCCGCAGACCGAAGGAAGCGCTGCCGGCAATCATCGGGCGGCGGAACACATCATCGCTGCAATACGCAAATCCGGTCGCACGCTGCTAACGGAAGTCGAATCCAAGCAGGTGCTTGCCGCCAACGGTATCCCGACGGTGGAAACCCTCGTCGGTCGCGATCTGGAGGAGGCCGCGGCACGCGGAAACACTCGGATGCGGATTGATGAATCTTGGCAAGGAGGCCCTCATAGCGCGCCTCCTTCCACGAATCCCGACATCGCGGGAGACCGGTTACGCCGACGCGAACGCGTCTCGATCAACGATGGACGGCAGAAATGGCGCAGTTTTATCGCTATTTTTGCCACCCAAACGGCACAACCGTGGCAAAAAATATGTGGCAAACGCCTCGAAAATCGCTTTTTTGATAAAATTTCCCCAAGCAATCCGCTGATTCCGAGAGACTTACAAAGTGGGTTGGCTGGGACTCGAACCCAGAACCAACGCCTTAAAAGGGCGCTGCTCTACCATTGAGCTACCAACCCGTTCCGCGAGCGGGTTCGTAAGTAATCCGTCTTCGCCATCCGTGCAAGCGGAAAATCCGAGACCTCGTATTCGGCTCTTTTCCAGCATCCGTCGAGGAGATACTTTCATGAAGACGCTGACGTGTCAGCTTTCCGCGATTAGGCAGCCAGAGGGCTCGGCAGCACGGGGCCGACTGAATCCGCGGAGGGCGCTTTGTGGATTGTGATCCTCTCCCGGTAGCAGAAAAACCAAACCTCGGAACGCATTAATGAGTCTTCTTCGATAATCGGCGCCGACCCATCGTACTTTGAATCAGCCCAATCCCGAACTGTCGTCGCGCCAAATCCGTTACTTAACCGCGTCTACGACGCATAGTCGCCACCAAGCCGCCCAGACCGATAGCAACCAAAGACAGGAAACCTGGCTCGCGCACAGCCGTCCCAATGCTGCCAGGCAGCACCTGAATGTTCATAACATCGAAACCAGGGGAACCGCTAAAGTTATCCAAACCAACAATCTTGGCCGCCTGTACGGGTTTTGTAAACCCGATGAAACCCAGGTCAAAGGCCGTAACCACGTCGTCCGCCGCAACTCCCAGCAAAACGAAATTGATCTTGTTTGCACTAACAAACACGTTCGCACGCTCACCGCTTGCCCCAACCTCCTGGATGAAAATGTCATTGCCAGGACCGTTAATAACTGTTTCATCGGTAAAGCCCTATACTGGCTTTGACTTGTGGCTGAAAAGCGAGCGTAGTCAACACTGCACTTGCATACGCCAATTTGTTAATCGGCGACGACATGACCTACCGACGACATTGTGTCAAAGACGCAGCCGGAGTTGCATCAGTTCGAGTAATCCACCTAAACGAAAAAGCACTCAAAAACCCACGAATTCCTATAGCTTTCATAATAATTATCCCTCCCCAAACCATCTTTCAAGACCTGACCTTCCAGATACTCCTAATCGCATCCTTTCGTCAGGCGCGATCACGCTGATCACGCTGGAGGCGAACTTTCAATTACCCACAAGTTTAGCCCCTATTAAAACTCCTAACTGAATATCTGTCAGGCGAGACATGCCCCGCCACATCACCATGTTTCCAGGCGGCGGGTCGCTTGCCCTGGCAAGATAACCGCCGAGCCGGGCCAGCTTCGTCAGATAGAAAGCGATGGTGCCCGACTGCGGCCTGCCGTCGCTTTTCCCGCCAACCAGTTGATCA
>DATDBU010000186.1:0-20189 GCA_036524675.1 Chthoniobacterales bacterium
TCCATCCTGCAGAAAGCATTGTCCGAAATCTCCTTGGTGCTCGCTGGATGTCCGGCACTGGGTAGAATACGTTTTCTGAAATGCCAGCCGCTCTGCCAGTTCCAATCAATCCGTCCGTGCTCGCGTGGGCACGGACTGAAAGCGGCTATCCGGTGGACCGGGTGGCAGATCGTCTCCAGGTGCGACCGGAACGGGTGGAAGCATGGGAACGGGGCGAGCGCCCGCCCACTCTGCGACAGGTGCAGGAACTTGCGCGCTTTTTTCATCGCCCCCTGAATGTGTTTTTTCTGCCGTCGCCCCCGCACGTGCCTCCCCTGGCAGCGGAATACCGGCGGCTGCCGGGTGTAACGCCGGGTCAGGAATCCGCGGAACTGCGGCTCGCGATCCGGCAAATGATCAATCGCAGGGAGACAGCCGTCGGGCTCGTGGAGGAGCTGGGTGAGCCGGTCGCTGAATTCACGCTGGAGGCTCATCTGAACGAAGATGCCAAGTTGGTGGGTGCCAGGCTGCGGGCGGCACTCGGCATCTCCGACGAGATACAAAGGTCCTGGCGGGATGAGTGGCAGGCCTGGCGGGAATGGCGGGCCGCCGTCGAACAGCTTGGGGTGCTCGTGTTTCAATTTCCCAAGGTGGAACTGGCGGATGCACGGGGGCTGTCGCTGCTGCGCTTTCCTTTGCCCGTCGTCGCTGTGAACAGCAAGGAACAGCCGGAATCCAGGAACTACACTCTACTGCACGAGGTCGTCCATCTGATGCTGGCGTCGGGACACGAGGAAGCACCGGCACTACGTGAGCGAAGAAGCGACGAGGAATGGGAAACGGTGGAACGCTTTGCTGAATCGGCCGCCAGCCATGCGCTGGTGCCGGAAGCTGCACTGCGCGGATCTGTCCGGCATCGTCCATCCGCGTGGGACATCGCGTCGGTTAAACAACTGGCCCGCCGTTTTCGGATCACCCCTCTGGCGATGGCCACTCGTCTGAGAGCCTCGGGCTACATGAACTGGCTGGAATACAACGCATGGAAGCAGAGCTGGAACGAATACGTCAAGAATCTGCCTCAACGTTCAGGAGGCTTCGCGCATCCCGTGGATGTCGCGCTTGGAAGGAATGGAAGGCCCTATGTCCAACTGGTATTGGAGGCATTGGCGGCCAACCGGATCACTTCGGTGGATGCCTCGCGGCATCTGGCTCTAAAGTTTGAGCATTTCGAGAAGCTTAAGGAAGCACTCAAGGGAGGGCCGTCGGGCGCTGGGGCCGATGAGTGACGGAGCACGGAAACCGTTCTACTCGATCGACACGAACGTTCTGATGGACTGGCAAGCGCGGTATTTTCCCACGGATGTTTTCACGTCGCTGGTGGACAAGATGGACAGATTGATGGACGAAGGCCGGCTGCTGGCTCCGTCTCTTGTGGAGGAGGAACTAAATGCAGTGGGAACGGCGGAGCTGACGGCATGGGCAAAGGCACGGCCCACGATTTTTGTTCCTTTGGCAGAAGTGCTTGCCGAAGGGCTGTCCATTCAGGGTCGCTTTCCTGGATTGAAAGACGCGAAGGCAGAGTTTGAGGAGGCGGATGCTTATGTCATTGCGCTCGCCAGATTGCGCGATGGCATAGTGGTCACTCAGGAAACACTGGCGTCGGAGAAGCGTAACCCGAAGCGCACGCATTTCATCCCGGATGTGTGCCGTGAGCTGGGGCTGCCATGCATCAGCCTGCTCGGTCTGATGCGTCGAGAGGGGTGGAAGTTTTAGCCATGTCCAATCCCACCGCCCTCGTTCAAAAACTCTGGAACTACTGCAACGCTGAAGAAGGTAAGAATTATGAATGAAAAATTAAGAAGTCAGCGGACCTTTGCCCTTCTTCCTTCTGCAATCTCCTTTCTTCCTTTCAACTCGTGAGTACGCCTTCCGCACTGATTTCCAAGCTCTGGAATTATTGTTCGATCCTCCGCGATGACGGTTTGTCCTATGGCGATTACGTCGAGCAGCTCACATTTCTTTTGTTTCTGAAAATGGCGGACGAGCAGTCGAAGCCGCCGTTCAACAAGTCGTCGCCCATCCCCAAAGGGTTCGGTTGGGACGTGCTGCTGAAACTGGATGGCGATGATCTCGAAATTCATTACCGCCATACGCTGGAGGAACTCGGCAAGCGGTCGGGCATGCTCGGCGTCATCTTCCGCAAGGCGCAGAACAAAATCCAGGACCCAGCCAAACTGCGCCGGCTCATCGTGGACCTCATAGACAAGGAGCAGTGGTCGAGCCTCTCCGCCGACGTGAAGGGCGACGCTTACGAGGGGTTACTGCAAAAGAACGCCGAGGACGTAAAAGGCGGCGCGGGCCAATACTTTACGCCGCGTCCGCTCATCGCCGCCATCGTGGACGTGGTCGCCCCCCAGCCGGGGCAGGCCATTTGTGATCCGGCATGCGGCACGGGTGGTTTCCTGCTCGCGGCGCATGATTATCTGGCCAGACACTATCAACTCGACCGGGCGCAAAAGAAGAAGCTCAAGAGCGGCACATTGTTCGGTATCGAGCTGGTGGACAGCGTCACGCGTCTCTGCGCGATGAACCTGCTGCTTCACGGCATCGGCGGGTCCGGGCCGGACGGGCAGAATTCGGAGGAGGATTTGCCCGTCGTCACCAAGGACGCGCTGGCTGGGAAGCACGGCGAATACGAGATCGTCCTGGCCAATCCGCCCTTTGGCAAGAAGAGCAGCGTGACCATCGTCAACGAGGCGGGTGAGACATCCAGGGAATCGCTCATCATCAACCGCGACGATTTTTGGGCGAGCACGAGCAACAAGCAGCTCAATTTCCTCCAGCACATCTTCGCCATCCTCAAGCAGCACGGCCGCGCGGCGGTGGTCTTGCCGGACAACGTGCTCTTCGAAGGTGGGGCAGGGGAGATCATCCGGCGCGAATTGCTCAAGCAGGCGGACGTCCACACGTTGCTGCGCCTGCCCACCGGCATCTTCTACGCGCAAGGCGTGAAGGCGAACGTCCTGTTGACTCGTTCGCTCCCGCTCACTCGGACTCTCGCCCTGCGTTCCGTGCAGTCTGTCTCGCTCGCCTCCCGGCGGCTCGGCTCTTCGACCGAAAACCCGCTCAGGAAAAACCGTGGACGCAGAAGCTTTGGATTTACGACCTGCGCACGAACCTGCATTTCACGCTCAAGGAAAACACTTTAAAGCGCAGCGATCTGGATGATTTCGTCGCGTGTTACAACCCGAAGAATCGTCACAGCCGGAAAGAGAGCGAGCGCTTCAAAGGTTTCACCTATGACGAACTGCTCAGACGTGACAAGGTGAACCTCGACATCTTTTGGCTGAAAGACGAAGCACTGGAGGAATCTGGGAATCTACCTGCCCCCGAAATCATCGCCGCAGACATTACCGCCGATCTGGAGGCTGCTTTGGAACAGTTCGCCACGATCTCGGAGGATTTGGCACGATAATCAGACAAAGGGATAGGTCACTTATTTGAGCGCAACGACCGGCATACACACAATCGAGCAGGGTCTCTTCTTCCGCCTCAATCGTCTTCATCCTTCACTTCGACGTAGTTGGTCACGCGAGACTCGCCTTCGGAAGTGCAATGGACCGAGAAGGTACACCGACTTTTGATACGCGTGCGCACGTCTTGCCGAGCCTCTCCCCTTTTTGATGATGCAGGTGACGCTCTTCCTATTTGGCACCGGAGAAAGGCCTCCAGCGTCATTGTGGTTTCGCTTCTCTACGCGCTTGCCGGTTCCGAATGCCGAATTATGAATGCATCATGTGTGGAATCGCAGGCATTATCGACCTTGCTGGCCAACGGCCTGTGCCCGGAGGCGTGATCCGGCGAATGGCCGGTGCGCTGCTCCATCGCGGACCGGATGAGGACGCGGCATTGTTTAAAGGCTTATCTTCCGCCTGAAATCGGCCGGGAATATGACTGGCCAAATCTGAGGTTCCAACCCGGTTCATTCGTCGACGTCGGGATGGCTTCGACCCACAGCGACCTGCTTTTCAACGTGCCTCTTCGCGATCTGGACATGCTGGTTTATTTCTTGGTGGAGCACGAAAGCACCGACGGAGGTCCGCTTCTGGCGCTCTTGTTCCTGCGGTACCATTGTGGGCGTATGGGTGACTTTCCCTTCACCGGAGGCATTTTAAATAAGGAAAACGACGGCGCTGCCGAGCGAAGAAGATTGCGGTGTCCGAGAAATCAATCGCCCCACCATTCAGTGCTGCGCTATAGTCAAGAGGGCCAATGATCATCAATAAATTCACGATACAAGACTTCAAATCGATCGAATCGGCGGAACTCGATCTCGGAAGTGTGAATGTCTTCATCGGTGCAAACGGGAGCGGGAAGAGCAATCTGCTTGAAGCGATCGGCGTCCTTGCCGCAGCCGCGTTTGGGCGGGTGGACAGCGAGTCGCTCATTCGTCGTGGATGCCGCCCGAGCGGATACTTTAGACCCCTCTTCCGTGAAAGTCGTTCCGACGGATTAACCGTGCTCAACGCTGAGGCAAAGACCACCGGATACCAGATAACCCTGTCGAGTCCGGAGTCAGGCCGATCATCTGGCTGGGAGTTTAAGCGAGAGGTTTGGAGGATTGGAACGAAAAAACTCGTTGATCGCACGTCGACTAACGGAAACAAGGGAGATCCGCAATCCGGGTTGGCTGCACTCCGGCTCGCAGAGACACCGCCTAAAACAGCACAAGCTCAATTCCTTAAGACCCTCGCCGCCTACAGCATCTACTCACCAGATACCCCGATGCTACGCGGCTGGATGGCCGACCCACAAGTACGCGAACCTGTTGGGCTTTCCGGAGGGCGACTCGCGGAAGCGGTGGACGAATTGGTGAAGAGCAAAGAAGGAGGAAGTAAACTCGCCGAGGAGTTGCGAGATACTGTTGAATGGTTCGCTGGATTTCTAGCAGGGAAGATAGTGAAAGACGACGACCCTGCCACTGCCACCCACGGTCTCGCTTTCCTGGATCGTTTCTTTAGAACCGACAAAAATCACCATTATTTTCTAAGTGCCAATGACGTTAACGAGGGCGTTCTCTACGAGCTATTTTTGGGAGTTCTTTGTCTGCATCCAGACGCTCCCGCTCTCTTTGCCGTCGATAACGGAGATCACGGACTGAATCCGCTTCTGGCCAGACATCTGATCCAGGCAATGTGCGGCTGGCTTTTGAACAGCAAGCGCCCCAGGCAAGTGCTGATGACTACGCACAATCCGCTTGTGTTGGATGGACTCCCATTGCAGGACAACCGCGTTCGTCTCTTCACGGTTGACCGCGACAATCGAGGCACAACAAATGTACGCCGGTTTGTGATTACCGAAAAACACCAGGAAATGGCGGCGAAAGGATGGACTCTTTCGCGGATGTGGGTAAACAAGCTCATTGGCGGCGTTCCTAATGTCTAGCGTTTTACGGATCGCATTAGTCGCCGAGGGATGGACGGATCAGATCGTAATCGAAGCCGCCATATCCGCGTTGTTTGCCGACAGGGCTTTCACGCTCAAGCTTCTCCAGCCGGAAGATCCAGCAGCGGGCATACCGTTCGGCTCCCCACGACCATTTGGCTGGTCTGGAGTGTATCGTTGGTGCCGCGAGGTGGTCGATCGCGCCGGACGCCTGCGCGACGACGTGATTTTCGCCAGCTACGACATTTTAATCATTCACCTGGATGCAGATGTTGCAGAGTCACACTACGCTGGCGCACACATCAATGATGCACCTGATCCGGACGACCTTCCTTGCGCCAGTCCGATTTGTCCGCCGCCAAGCGCCACAACAGACCCGCTTCGAGCAGTTTTACTGCATTGGGCCGAAGAAACACAAACGCCTCCCGCGACCGTGCTCTGTACACCTTCAAAAAGCATTGAGGCATGGGTTCTTGCCGCCCTTTATCCGCAAGATACCGTGGTCACCGGCGGGAACATTGAGTGTATTGCTCAACCAGCCAACCGGCTCCAGGCCAAACCAGCCGCAGGGCGTTTAGTTCGCTCAGGTCAGAAAATTCGAGAACGATTCAAGGACCGGCAGCAGGACATGGCAAATGGATGGTTTCAAGTACGGCAAGTCTGCACCGAGGCGGAACGGTTTTCTGTGGAACTTTTGAATGAAATGCCTGCATGAGCTTCCTCATCTCCGTTCCGTGATCCAATTCGTTTCTCTCCTGCCTGCCGGCTGCGTTTCTTCGCGCGCAAAAAGATTTCGAATTGTTTCAACATGCTTGCCGGGGGCGAATGCCGACTTATGAATGCATCATGTGTGGAATCGCAGGCATTATCGACCTTGCTGGCCAACGGCCTGTGCCCGGAGGCGTGATCCGGCGAATGGCCGGTGCGCTGCTCCATCGCGGACCGGATGAGGAAGGCTTCCTAGAGCGACCAGGCTTGGCACTGGCTTCACGAAGGCTCAGCATTGTTGGTCTGGCTGACGGGCAGCAGCCTGTCGCCAACGAGGAGCGGAACGTCTTCGTCGTTTTCAACGGAGAGTTATTCGATCACATCGAACGGCGGGCTGAGTTGGAGGCGCGCGGGCATCGGCTCGTGACGCATTGTGATACGGAGATCATTCCGCATCTGTGGGAAGATTATTTGGAAGGGATGTGGGAACGGCTGCGGGGGCAGTTTGCCATCGCGCTGTGGGATGCTCGGAAACGCCAGCTGCAGCTGGGGCGCGATCGCTTTGGCATCGCGCCGCTTTTCTGGAGTCGTCAGGGCGACTGGCTTCTTTTCGCTTCGGAAATCAAGGGACTGCTTGCGTCGGGAATGGTGCCAGCCCGGCCTGATCGGCGAGGGTTGGATCACGTTTTCACTTTTTCCGCCGTGCCGGGGCCAAGGACATGTTTCGAAGGCGTACAGCTTCTCACGCCAGGGCGCTTTCTGAGCATCACTCCCGGCAACGAACGTGGAGCGGGAGCAGTCATCCAGGAGCGCGCCTATTGGGAGATGAATTTCCCGGATGAGGGTGATGAGGAACGGGGTGGCGATCCCAAGCGGCTTGTGGACGACTTTGAAAAGGTTCTTTTGCAAGCCGTCGAAGAGCGCCTGCGCGCAGATGTGCCGGTGGGCGCGTACCTCTCGGGCGGCGTGGACTCGAGCATGATCGTGGCGCTGGCCTGCCATCTGAAAGGCCCGGCCATCAACACGTACACGGTGCGCGTCGATGACCCTGAAATGGATGAGCTCGACGCAGCGAATCTTTCGGCGCAGCACATCGGCGCCAAACCGCCGATCGTGCAGGATTTCCGCCATCAGGATGCACTGGAGACTTATCCTAAGCTGATTTATGCCGCCGAAGCGCCGGTAATCGACACGGCATGCGCGGCGCTGCTCCAGCTCGCCGGTCGTGTCCACGGCTGCGGCCAAAAAGTGGTGCTTACCGGTGAAGGCGCTGACGAATGGCTCGTCGGTTATCCGTGGTATAAAGCCGCCAAGCTCATGGGCTGCCTGGATATCCTGCCTGGCCTTCGCCTGAGCAACGTCGTCCGGAATGCTTATCTAGACGTGAACAAAGTGCCGCATTTTCCCAACGAGTGGCGGCGGCAGGTGGAGGATTCTGTCGGCGGTCCGAACGCGTGGATTGACGCATACGGTCTGTTGGCGATTTCCAGACTGCGTTTCTACGCAGAGCCGATGCGCGAAGTGCTCGCGCGGACCAATCCTTGGACCGAGCTCGAGTTTCCGCTGGAACGCGCCCGGCGGTGGCATCCGTTGCACCGCGGTGTCTGGATCGCGGCGCGCGTTCTTCTGGCTGGGCATCTCCTTCAGGCAAAGGGCGATCGTGTGGCGATGCACTCTTCGGTTGAAGTGCGGTATCCGTTTCTCGACGAGGATGTCTTCGATTTTCTCTCGAAGCTGCACCCGCGCTGGAGGCTGCGTGGTTTGCGCGACAAACACTTGCTGCGCCTGCTTGCCGAGCGATGGGTGCCCAAGTCGGTTGCCCGGCGGCAGAAGGTCATCTTTAGGGCACCGCTGGATAGCTTTCACATCGAACCCGAGCCGCCGTTCGTCAGGCAGCTTCTAAGCGAAGAATCGCTGCGGAAGACGGGTTATTTCGATGTCGCAGAAGTGCACCGCTGGCGACGGGATTTTCGCAGTTTGCGCGCTGGCTCCCTGCCGCGGCTCTCGGTTGAGATGGGTCTGGCGGCTGTCGTCGCCACGCAATTGTGGCATCACCAGTTCATGGGCGGCGGCCTCGCGGATCTCCCGGAATGGTCCGGCGTCGCTACCCCAGCCGCAGCCGAGATGCGAGTCTAAACCGTACGACACAGTTGGAAGTCACCGCCAAGACGCCAAGAACAGCTTCCATTCACCTTTCACTATTCACCAATCGCGTTCTTTTCTTGGCGCCTTGGCGCCTTGGCGGTGAAACTGCAAAGAGGCGCGAAACTAGCGAAGCTGCGCCAGCGTCACGCGTCCGCGCGCCTTTGTCTCATCGTCGTCCTTGTCGACGTTGGGCATCGCCAAACCCTTGGCGATGAAGCGCCGCGCGTCGTCCTCTCGCCCCATTTGCGCGTAAACCCGTCCCAGTTCGATATAGTGCATGGGGCGAGTGGGATTCAGATCGACGGCTTTTTGGAGACACCTCGCCGCTTCTTCATTCGATCCCTTCGGAAGACTGCCGTAAACGGCGCCGGCCAGCATCCGTTTCAATCCGCTGACGTCCGCAAGGACGCGGTGCCACCGGCCAAGAACGTGCCAGGCGAGGTCGCTTCGCGGGTCGAGTGCGAGTGCCCTGTCCACGGCATTCTTGATGCGCATTGAGGTTTCTACCTGTTCTTTCCTGCTCATGAGGGGCAACAGTTTTCCGTAAGTAATCGCGACCGAAAGCTGCGCTTCAGCGAGGTTGGGCGCCAGAGCGGTCGCCTTTTGCGCATATTGCAAGGCTACCCGACCAAGCCTCAGCTTCTCCTCGTTCGTCGTAGCGTCCACCATGAGATGACGGTATTGACGCGCAATTCGCACCAGGACACGCGGATCATTCGGCTCCAGCTTTTCCGCGGCAAGATAGAACTTGAGCGCTGCCACGGCTTGAAACTTTCCATCAAAAACCGAGCCTTCTTTGAGAAGCTTATCCACAGATTGCGCACTGCCGCCGGCGACCGTCAGCAACAGCGCCGCTGTCGCTGATAGGGCGCCGCGAACAAGGAAGAACTCCGTGAAAGACGGCATGTGGTTTCTGGGGCCGCCAAAGACTCGCACACGCAGGCTGGGTGCGCAATGCCGGCGACTTGGTCAGTAGCCCGCAACGCGAGCATTTTCGATCAACCGGCCTGCGTTGAGCAAAGCGGCTTCGCTCCGGCGTGGTCCAACCAGTTGCAGACTGGTAAGGGGCACCGCCCAATCGCGAACCGGCACCGGGATCGCCAAAGCTGGCACCCCCGCAAGATTGACCGCAGCCGTGTTCTGCAAACCAAACACCCGTCCCTCAAAAGCGACCGTACCGCCAAACAGGGGAATGCTGGGTGGCAGCTTTTGGAGGGTCGGGAGCGCGATGAAGTCCACATTTCGGAAACACCGTGCAAGCTCGGCCTTCCATGGCCGTTTCCGTCGGAGTGCGTCGGGGTAGTCTGTTTTATAATCCAGCCCTCCGAGTGCAACGACTGCCTTTGTCCGAAGAGTAACCTCGTTTCGGAATTTTTGATCATAGAGCCACGCGTTCGCCTTGGCGATGGTGGCTGCATCTTTCTCCGCCTGAATCCACTTGTCGGCGAACTCGGGATTTAGCTTCACGACTTCGAACCCTCCCCTGGCAAGTGCGCTGTCCACGGCGCGATCCACCTCCCGGTCCGTGCCTGGCAGATAAAGCCGTCCAATCCGGATCTTTCGGGCGGAAGGATTGGCTGCAACAGCACGCCGGTACTGCGCGGCAAATCCCGCCTGCAGCAAATCCATACCCTGGACGACACCGGCCACGTTCTTCGCCATTGGCCCGATCGTGTCCAGGTCATTTGGTGCAATCGGATACACGCCATCGAGCGGCACGAGACCGAAGGTCGTCTTCAGCCCAACAATTCCGCAACAGGCAGCGGGAACACGGATCGAGCCTGCCGTATCGGTTCCAAAAGCGACGTCAGCCATCCCGCGAGCCACCGCTACCGCCGACCCGCTGGAGGAGCCCCCAGGAATCAGTCTGCGCCACCGGCTCAATGGATTCTGCGGAATGCCGAAGTATTCGTTAATGCCCGAGACGGAGACTGCGAACTCCGTCGTATTCGTTTTCCCGACAATCCGCACTCCTCGTTCGCGGGCAATCGCAAGGCACTTCGCGTCGCGGCGGGCTGGGGGACCGTTCTTTGCGAGGAACTCAGAACCGGCTGTCGTAACAACACCCTTCATATCAATGAGGTCCTTCACGGCCAGACGCAATCCTTTGCTGTTCTCCGGAGCCGGCCAATAGGCAATGAATGCGTGATCAGGAGAGCCGCTGGCAGGAGGGGTGCGTAAGGTCGAACAGCCAGTCAAGCTGCTTACCGATACTCCCGCGAGCGCCACACAAATCGCGTATCCGGACTTGTACATCGTTTCGATTGTTGCGGTGAGACAATGAATAGCGTTCACGCATCCCGGCGATATTAAAAATAGCGGCCCTCTTTTGCGGAATGAGGAAGTTTCTTGCTCCGCTGAGGGTGCTCTTGGCTCGGTTGAGGGTGATTTTTGCTGCGCTGAGGGTGATTTTTTTCTTCCTCAGAGGAGTAATTTTCTGCGGACAGGATGCAGTTTTCCGGGATGAAGGTGCTTTTTCTGTGTCTGGAGGATGTTCTTTGCTGCGTGCAGGAAGCGGTTTTCAAGGGCGAGGAAGCTCTTTTCTCGAGTGGCCGGATATTTTTCTCGATCGACGAAGCTTCAGAGGCGGCGTTCCGTTCCAGGGTGACAGCAGAGTGCGTCAGTCCGATCGCAGCAACTTGAGGTCATCCACAAAACGACCGTATTCCCGGTTCCGGTCCGCCGAATCCGGTAACCGCAGCAACGACGACGGGTGCACGGTCACGAGTGTCCTTTCGGAGGCCGGACTCACGAGAAAAGCGCCGCGCTCCTTTTGCACTCGCACTACACGTTCGAAAACCACATGAGCGGCCGTCGCGCCGAGGCACACGAGCGTTCGCGGGCGAATGAGAGCTAGTTCCGCTTTCCACCAGGGTTCGCAGGCGGATATCTCCGATTGGTTCGGTTTTTTGTGCAACCGCCTTTTGCCGCGGGGCTCGTTCTTGAAATGTTTAACGGCATTGGTCACGTAGCAGGCATCGCGGTCCACACCGGCATCCGCGAGGGCCCTGTCGAGCAGCTTGCCGGCAGGTCCTACAAACGGTTTGCCTTCGCGATCTTCCCGATCACCTGGTTGCTCGCCAATCAAGAAAATCGAGGCCGTTTGCGGTCCCTCACCGAAAACAGTTTGTGTGGCGTTTTCCCACAAGGGACACGCCCTGCACCGGCTGGCTGCTCTCCGCAGGCGTGGCCAGTCATCTGTCTTGGGAACGACGGCGTCCTGAATAGTTTTCATTGGACTTGCTGAAGCTCCGGCTGGTTTTTCCGTTTCCGATTGCCGGCCTTGGCCTCGAGTCGTTGTGTCAGTGCAATCGCATCAAACGGGGCGTGAACTTTTTGGTCGTTGTCGAAATAAACAAAAACATCACTGTTCCGTCCCCATCGCCGGATTTTCGCAGCCCATTTGTCCAGCGCTGCATTTGTGTAACCGCTTGCATACAATTCTTCCGCGCCGTGGAGCCGCACGTAGACGAAATCCGCCGTGACGTCTTCGAAGAACGGCCATTTGTCACCGCTGTCAGAAACGACCAGGGCTACGTGATGCTGACGCAGAAGCTCGATAAACTCGGGGTTTTCGAACGATTTATGGCGTACCTCGAGCGCATGACGCAGCGGGCGAACATTGCCCGCCCGCGTCGAGGCACGGAACCGCAGTCGGTTATCGTGCTGGCGCCCGAGAGCGGCGGCTGCGTCGCTGCGGCGCGGCAAAAGTTCGAAAAACGCCTCGAGGCGCTGTCGGTCATAGACAAAATTCGGCGGCAACTGCCAGAGAAATGGTCCGAGCTTTTCACGCAGCCGTAAAACGCCCGAGGCGAAAAAGTTCGCCAGCGGCTTTTCCACATCTTTCAGCCGGCGCAAATGCGTGATGAACCGGCTACCCTTAACCGCAAAGACGAATTGCGCCGGTGTCGCAGCGTGCCATGCCTGATAGCTCGAAGGCCGCTGCAGGGCGTAGAAAGAACCGTTGATTTCGATGGTCTGAACCTGGCGCGACGCGTACTCCAGTTCGCGCTTTTGGGGTAGATCCTCCGGAAAAAACACGCCGCGCCAGGGAGCATATGTCCAGCCGGAAATGCCAATGCGAATCATCGCAATTTAATGCTTCATAGGGCAGACTGGAGAGGGGCAGGCCAGAGCTGTCGTAGGTCGTGCGGCAGGCTTGCTCGAACTTTGTCGATTTCACCCGGCGAAATGAACCGGGGCAGCACGCTGAAGACATCCGGCACGATCCGATGTGGATCGATAAAATGATCGGAAACAATCTTGTCTCCAATTGCTTTGAGGAATGCTTCCTTGTGCAGTTTCTCGTGGGTTCCCGGATGCCAGCCTTCATAGAACAATCCTCGTATCAACATGGGAAGTTGCGCAGAGAAATGGGCGGCAAGCTCCACGGGCAAGCGGTCGCGGAGAACTTGAAGCACGGCACGGAGGGCTTTGTACGAATCCTGGGTGTCCAGGTGGGTTGCATCGGATACGGCTGCGATCCATTCGCGCGTTTTTTGGACGGTCGTATCGACTACATCGAGGGAATTGCTTTTGTTCATAGCGGGGGCGTAGTTGAAATTTCAGAGAGGAACCGCGGCTGATAATACGGCCTTTACGATTTATCGCGGGCCCCGCGCTCTTCGGCTGCGCCAAACCCGTAACGGTGCCGTTGAAATCACTGCAAAGACGCAAAGGAAAAGAAGTATTTGCAAGCAGCCCGCGTAAAAGCTGCCCGCTTAACTTGAACTTGCTCTGCGAAGTACGTCGCAAGCGTACCACACAGAGCAAGTGAAGCCGGTGAAGTGCGAGGCTGGAATAGAATGCGCCGGCCTAAAGCTTATCGTATGCCTCGCTGCGTGCTGCATGAACGGCGTCTTCCAGACTTCCGAGAGTGTGGTTGAAATTTTTGCGGGCCACAGAGTAATCGCCCTGGCTGGCATCGGCGGGGAGTTTGGAGAGTTCACCGCGCGCAAAATCCAGATGCTCACTCAACGCTCGCACCCGGGTTTGGAAGTACGGACGGGAGGCCATCGGGCCCGTTTCAGCTGTTTTTAGATTGTCGATCGATGCAGCAAGCTCGTCCAATTTGCGACTGGCACCGGCACGGAACTCCGCCGGATCTGTGCTGAGATAGGCTTTCGTTGTTCTCCAGGCGTCACGCATGGCGCCGGAGGCGGTGCTTGTGGCTTCCTTCGCCTCCTGTTTGATTTTCTCGGCTGTTTCGGAAGCCCGTTCCTTTAACGGTTTGTCGTCTGCGAAGCCAAGTAATGGGAGCGTAAGAAGCGTGGTGAGGATGAATGTTCGTTTCATAGTCATTGCCGACCTTTTTTGAAAAGGCCATTCGATAGGTGAAGATGTTTCGTGGCCTGCGTCGGAAAACTGAGAGTCCTCACGCAGGCTGCCGCCGGCCCGATCCTGGGAATCGAGTCGTTTCAGAAATCCTCTATCTCACGCCGGAGTTCTTCCTTGCTTTTGCCGAGACGCTGCTGCAGGCGTCCCAACAACTCGTCCTCTTTGCCTTCGGCAAATACGAGGTCGTCATCCGTTAGCTCGCCATATTTCTGTTTCAGTTTGCCTTTGATTTCGTTCCAGTTGCCTTTGATTTGAAGCGTAGTCATACCCGTAGTTCGGATGCGAAAAACCGAACGGATGGATATGCCGTCTGTTTTGCTGCGGTCTTGGCGTCGTGAATGGCTATCGGGAGTCGCCCAATTCGCGGCGTTGGGCGTTGGAAATAGCCTTGTTCGCGGCTTCTTTCATGCCTGGCGGAACGGACGAATTGACCCACGCCGTGGCGGATGCAAGGTCCCGGCGAGCCCACTCGAAGGCAATACGTGTGATTGCATCCTTTTTGGCAGATTCATCGCCGATTGACGCGACTGCAGCAGCCGCGGCCGGGGGATCTTGGGAGGCCCAGTTTGAAATGGCGGCCGAAACGGCGCTTGCCTGAGCTTGAGGATCAGAAATTTGCAAGGCCCAGGAAACGGCCTGTTGGGGCTCGGTCGATGCCCACGTGCGGGCGATGGATGCGTAAGCGGTGCGCTGGATCTTGGGATCGGTCAATCCATTGGCCCACGTGATTGCCTGGGCGGTGTCCTTTGTCGCCCAGGCGGTACTTACCTGGCTCACACCCATGTTTCGTTCGCGGCTGTCGGGAAACGTGGCCACCCACGCCGCAGCTCCGGACGGGTCGGTGGCAGCCCACTGTTCAACAACGCCGGGAACAAGCCATCGCCCGCCACCACCTGGTTCGGAGCTGAGTTGTGCCGCATACGTGGCTGCTGCAACCGGGTCGGTTTTTGCCCATTCCCGAGCGATGGCCGCGACCGCTATGGTTCTTTCCCGGCCGGAGATCTGATCGGATGCCCATGCTGCCGCGGCTTCGGGATTCGCTGAGGCAAGTGCGAGCGCAACGCCCATGGACGCAGTGGAAGTCATTGATCCGTCCTTGGTTCCGGTGCCGCCGAAAGCCCATTCCAGAGCGAGCGTTTTGAGAGCGAAAGCGCGGTCGGCGCCATCCAGTCTCTGAGCCGCTTCGAGGGCTGTTTTGGGATTTTTCGATGCAATTTGGCCGAAGATTCCCTGAAGCAATGCGCGTCGGTCGTCGATCGAGGCTACCATCGAACTCTTTTTTAAGGCGTCCTCGAGATTCCCGGAGGCAAAGAGACGCCCAAGCTCGGTAAAAGCCATGCGGCGCCGGATCGGGTCCTCGATTTTTGAGGCCCATTCCTCCGTGACGTTGGCGGGACGCTCGTCATCAGCGACCCTCGATGCGACGCCTGGGACGCTCGTGCCGACCGGAGTTTCTGAAAAAACAACCTCTGCCGACCCTGCGGATGGCTGGATTTTTTCAGGTTCTGGTGATTCCCGGGCTGTCTTATAAGCGATGAGAAGAGTTCCTGCTGCGATCATTGCGAATGCTGAAATCCCTCCAGCCACGTATAGGAGTTTGCTCATCGAAAATGGAAATATCGGCCGATCAAATCATGGGTTTAACGCAAAGTCGCGTGGAAAAAACGGTCGGACTTGTCATCGAAATTTTACCGATGCAAAATTGGTTCCACCGAGGTCGGAACCGAACTTTGGCTGTGCACTCCCAATGGGAAGTGATCTGCTGTGTTCGAAAACCTTTTGACGTTTGAGACGGAACCACGCCAAACGGAGGCCGTAAATGGCAACAACCAGAAGGATCAGGCCTGGGACCACGAACGTGGTCCGAGCCCTGCGATCGTCGGCGGCTAGCAGCCGTTGACTGCCATCGTCGACCGGATGCAGCTCGTTGATGATGGTATCGACCGTACGTGGGACAGCGATGGCAGGGCCTGCTTTGTTAACGGCTTCAATCTGGCTGAAGAGGTCCTGGAGTTCTCCGGAACTGCTGAATGTCTGAGAAATTTCCGGCGTAAGACTCACGGAAAGCTTATCGCGCTGCTGATTGTAAAGGACGACGAAGCCTTTCGGGTCGGCGACCCACGCCTGTCGTAAATTGTCCGCAAGGGAAGCGTCATTGACGCTCAGGCTTTGGAACGTGGCGATGTAAACGGAAATGCCATTCTTGTTAAACTGCTCCTGGAGCTCTTTCGATAGGCGATCGCGATCGTCCGCCTGCATGATGCCCGCGTAGTCGGCGATGCGGCTATCCGGCTTCGGCGGTAGCGAGTCTTGAGCTCGTGCAATCGCCGGAAAAACGACTAGAAATGCTACTGCCGCTGCAGCTAACAGGAGAGAGAAGAGGGCTTTCATAAATCGTCCGTAACGGCCAGACGTTTGGGGGCGCCGCCCTTTTTCCGGTCGTTTTCGAGGCAAATAGACCGAATTCTTGCAGCAAGCCGGTCGAAGATGGTTTTGCAGCCGGCGGCCATCTGATTCTTTTTAAAATGCGGAATCGCGGGGTCGAGAATGGCCTGCAAATCTTCATCCTGTAGCCACTGCTCAAAACCAAAGCCGGTGCTCATAAAGGCGGTGCCGCTTGTGACGTCGATCACGATAACCACGGAATAGTTTCGGTTTAATTTTGCATCGATGGGGCTGAATCGACAACGGTTGAACAGCCAAAACATATACTCGCGCAAGTTCGTATTTGGCGGTAACTCCAGCGTCATCAAAGTCACATGGAGGCCGAGGTAGAGTTTTTCGAGCGCCTTGATCTGGTGGGCAAGCGCTTGATGTTCTTCTCCAGAAAACAGCGAGACATGGTCCGTAATGAAACGAAGATGCCGCGGGACGGTTTTGTATTTGGCGTCCAGCTTTGCGAGGCTCATGCCGCATGCGGGACACTCGGAGACAGGCTCAGCAGCCGGAGTCAAACAGGAAGGGCAACGCATGGAATATCGAAAATCACTCGGGAAACGCTTGGAACGGATTTATTTACAACCTCAAGCCAATAACATTAAACAAACGACTTCTGCCACACCCCCAACCCTTCTGACTATGAAAAAAAACCTCTCCATTGGAATGATCGGCTACAATTTCATGGGAAAGGCTCACTCGAATGCCTGGCGACAGGCGCCGCGTTTTTTTGATCTTCCGGCCAATCTGCGTCTCAAAACCATCGCCGGACGTTCCGCTTCGAAGGTTGAAGCTGCTGCGCAAAATCTCGGCTGGGAAAAGGCCGTCACGGATTGGCGCGCGGTGATTGACGATCCGGAAATCGACATTGTGGATATCACGACGCCGAACGATACCCACGCCGAAATTGCGATTGCAGCCGCCGCTGCGGGAAAGGCCATCCTCTGCGAAAAACCCCTCGGCATGGACGTCCCCGAATGTCAGCGCATGGTCGATGCCGCGGAAAATGCGGGGGTTGTGAACATGGTTTGCCACAACTACCGGCGTATCCCGGCCATCGCGCTAGCCAAACGCATGATCGAGGACGGCGCGATTGGCGATCGGATTTACCATTTCCGCGCGCGCTATGCGCAGGATTGGATTGCAGACCCAAATTTCCCGATCGTTTGGCGATTGAAAGCCGACGTTGCCGGCTCGGGCGCTCACGGCGACATCGACGCGCACATCATTGATCTGGCGCGCTATCTGGTGGGCGATATTACCGAGGTCACCGGGGTCATGGAGACGTTTATCAAACGGCGCCCCATCCAAACGGCTGTCGGGGAAGGGTTGAAGGCCGAGGCAGGCACGCAGTTCGGCGAAGTAACTGTCGACGATGCTGTCTCGTGGGTCGGTCGTTTTAAGAACGGGGCCATCGCGAACCTTGAAGCAACCCGTTTCGCCTACGGCCGTAAAAATCACATTACACTCGAGATCAACGGAAGCGCCGGGTCGCTCGTCTTCAATCTCGAAGACATGAACCGGCTGGAGTACTACAGCATCCATGACCCGGCTGACCGCCGGGGATTTCGAAGCATTCTCGTTACCGAAGATACCCAGCCTTATGCCGGAGCATGGTGGCCTCCCGGGCACATTATCGGGTACGAACACACGTTCACGAATGCTTTTGCAGATTTTACCAAGGCGGTTGTGGATGGAAAAAGCGTCCAGCCCACATTCCGTGATGGCCTGCAGAACGAAAAAGTTTTGGCGGCCATATCAACTGCTGCCGCAGAAAAACGCTGGATCGCGGTTGAGTAGGAACATTCATTAACCCTGAACAAACGATGCTCATTTACCTCCTTCGCCACGCCGATGCCGCACCTCTCGTCACCACGGACGAAGCACGGCCACTCACCAAGAAAGGACTTCACCAGGCAGAAACCGTCGGTGAATTTTGTGTAAAACACGAAATCAGTCCCCAGGCCGTCATCACCAGCCCCGTTCTACGCGCTGCCGACACGGCAAAGGCGGTGGCCCGGCGTCTACCGGATGCGGAGCTCATCACGGACACGCGGCTGGCCTGTGGCATGGAGCCTGAGACCGGCTTTGAGGTGATTCGCGAATACTCGAAATTCGACACCATCGTGCTGGTCGGCCACCAGCCCGACTTTGGCGACTTGGTTTCCAGTCTTTTAAGCAATGATGCGTCGTTGGCGGTGAATTTTCGCAAGGCAGCGCTCATTGCAATCGAGGTTCAATCCTTCAGCCAGGGGGGTGGGGCGCTCGAGTTTTTTGTTCCCGTCCGTTTGATGCATGGATGACGGGTCTTTTTTTGCAACTTCTTAGAAAGATGGTAGAGAAATATTTATGATGAACAACTTGCTAGCCCTTACAGCCCCCGGGTGGCCGGAGATCATGATGATTTTGTTTTTCGTGCTCATCTTTTTCGGCGCGAAAAAGTTGCCGGAGTTGGCACGCAGCATCGGCCAGAGCATGCATGAATTTAAGAAAGCGAAAGACGAGTTCAGCCGCGAATTGAATCGTCCCGCCGAGGAAAATTCTCCACAAACCCCTGCTGCACCGCCAGTCGCAATCGCTGAAGCCAAAGACAAGGAAGTGGCTCACAAGCCCGCATAAGTCGCCATTCGATCATCCGGTCGTCCGGAATCTGTTTCTGAAAAGGCCCGCAACGAAATTTCGCGGGCCTTTTGCTTTCTATGAAACGACTCGTTGTCCTTGTTGTAACCGTTCTGCTTGTTTTTGCCGTCCAGTCTCCGGCGCGGGAAGTCACCTTGATGGCCTGGAACTTGGCGAATTACATCCGCATGGATCGCACGGAGCGCGGGCAGAGTGTCCGACGCGACGCTCCTAAACCGGAAAATGAAATCCGCGCCTTGATCGGAATCATTGCCAGTGTGAAACCCGACATACTCGGCGTTTGTGAAATGGGCAAACCCGAGGAGTTTAAGAGCTTCCTGGACCGTTTGAAAACGGCTGGGCTCGACTATCCTTACACCGAATATGTCGATGGGCCCGACGATGAACGGCACGTGGCACTGGCGAGTAGATTCCCGATTGTAGCTCGCAATTCGCAGGCAAATCTCTCGTTCGAATTGAACGGTTCGCGGCAATTTTTTAAACGTGGCATTCTCGATGTGACCATTGAGATCGACCCCGCTTATCGCCTGCGCCTGCTTGGGACACACCTAAAATCACGCCGGGAAGTGGTCGAAGATGAAGCGCTTCTGCGCCGAAACGAGGCGCGTCTGCTGCGAGCGCATGTCCGTGGCATTCTTGCCGGGGCGCCCGATGAAAATCTGCTCGTTTATGGGGATATGAACGACACGAAGGATCAGCCACCCATTCGCGAGATCATGGGCCCAAAAGGCGCGCCTGATTCGTTGCAAGACATCAATTTGAAGGACCAATACGGCGACAAGTGGACCCACTGGTGGAAATTCGCCGATGAGTATTCGCGTATCGACTATGTTTTCATGAGCCGCGGCGTCCGTCCGGAAGTGGTTTTTTCGAAGTGCTACGTGGGCCGCCCGCAGGGCTGGAACGAAGCCAGCGACCATCGACCCCTAGTGGTCGTGATTCGCGGCGAAGAACGGGCACGGTAGAGTGGTCTAAACGACAATCGCCTCTGAGTGCGACTTGAGCAAAATGAACTGGGGGAAATTAGACGTTCTCTTAGCTAAAGAGAGAGAGCTTTTTAGCATAATTCGAAATTACTCTCGGATCGACAAAAAGTACTCGGCGCCCCTTGTTAATAGTGCTCGGAACTGAAACTTTTGACGGCGATGGTTTCCTTTGAGCTGCGTTGAGGGCGCGTCTTTTCCGGTTTTCATCTTCATTGCGTGCGGAGGGTTGCCCCCGAAATGGATCGCGCCGTGACGCTTCTTCCGACAAGAGTATTCCATTTGGGACTACGATACTTTCAGGCGAAAACACAATTGCCAGGATCTCGCGAAAAGGTGTAGAAGCTATACGTGTTTATTAGGGGGTGAATGGAGGGGGGCTAGATACGGAAGGTGCCCGGTTGAGAGTGCGGAGATGCTTTTCCCTGCGTTTTCGATTTCGCATCTGTGAAGATACCGTGAGAACGGTATTTAGTTGATATAGAGCTAACCAATGTCACGACGTTTGGAATGAGT
>DATDBU010000187.1:0-2423 GCA_036524675.1 Chthoniobacterales bacterium
TCCGCGCCCCGGCGGTTAGGCCGGGGCGACCGGATGCCGCTGTGTAGGTCGCGGTAAATCCGGTGTTTCAATCCGCGCCCCGGCGGTTAGGCCGGGGCGACCCAGCGGCACGAACACCGCAATGGAAGTCAGGCAGTTTCAATCCGCGCCCCGGCGGTTAGGCCGGGGCGACTGCGGAGCTGCCAAGTGGCTCTGCCGCAGGAAGTTGCTACATGGTTTCCGCGAATCCTCACCATTCTCGCTCTGAAAACCATGCCTTCAATTGTCAAATATCGCCCAACTCCTTCAACCGGAGTTGGTTGGAAACTCCGCAAACCCTCGGGATCATGGTCTGCACTCCCGGTTCGCGGAGAGTCAGTCATAAAATCAGCGGTTCGGTGAGGTCCAACGGTTTCTCGATGCCGTGGTGCTCGATGCGCTGGGCCGATTTGTCGTCCAAAAAATAGAATCGAAGCGAGTCTTCTTCGATTTTTATTTCGTCGAGCAATCGTTTTCGCAATAGGACCCATTCCTTCTGGCCGAGCTGGCATTCGAAGACGGATTTTTGCACCCGAACTCCGTAGTCTTCGCATGCCTGCGCTACCCGGCGAAGACGCCGGCGGCCGGGTTTCTCGACTGTTGATACGTCGTAGGTAACCAGAATGAGCATGGGAAAGGACTTTTTCGGCTGGCGGGGAGCGATCTCCGGCAATCGTCTGCAGTGCTCCCAAGTCGGCACTATTTTGGAACAAGAGGAATGTAGGCCGGGATGTCGTTCCGAAGGTGGCGAGCAAGGATGCGAGCCTGGATGAACGGCAGCCGCGCAATCCGAAGGGTTTGATCCAGCAGCGGATGGTTAAGTTTTTCCTGTTTCCGTTCCTGCCAGGCTTTAATGACCAGCTTTCGACCTGCGTCGGTGAATTCAACGGCGCCACCGTCCCGCAAACGGAAATGTTCGGGGCCGATTTGGTGGCGGTTGATAAGGGTAATGGCGAGGCGGTCGGCCAGCCAGGGGCGAAATTCTTCCATGAGATCGAGGGCGAGTGATGGCCGGTTGGGCCTATCGACGTGGAGAAATCCGACAAAGGGATCGAGTCCGGCAGCCGTAAGGGCGGAGACGCAGTCGTGCCGGACCAGGGCGTAGAGGAAGGAGAGAAGGCAGTTGATGCGGTCGCGCGGCGGACGGCGGCTGCGTGTGGAGAAGGAAAATTCGGCGCGCTGCTGTTTGAGCATCAGCGAGAAAGTCATGAAGTAAAGATTCGATCCCATGCCTTCGGCGCCGCGAAGGGAATCCGTCCCGTTGATGGAGGGCAGATCGCGAATTTGTCTGGCGAGGGCGTCGGTGACGGCGGTCAGTTGTTGGCTGTCTTCGACGGAATCGGTTTCGCGGGCAGCCCTGAGGAGGCTGTTGCGGCTATTTTGGAGTTTTCCGGCGATCATTTGGCGGGAGATGGAGGCGCATTTTTCCGGAATGTCGGCTGCGCGGAATTGAGTGCGGCGGAGGGTAACGCTCGTATCGGCAACGCCGGTCATACGTGCGTGAAGGCGTCCGAATTCATTCAGGTAATTGACGGCGACGCCGTTTTCCCAGCAGAGATCGAGCGCGGGCGAACTGATGGTGCTCTGGCCGAAGACGCAGATGGATTCGAGATGATGGATGGGGATGGAGAGTTTGCGCCAGGATTCGGCGTTTTTGCGTGTGCGTTCGGCAGGGAGCAGTCCCTCGGGATGGACGGGGACCTCGACCAGGAGCGTTAGATGATCGCGAGCGATGTAGCTGCCTGGAGTGGTGAGGTAGAGGGTGTTTTGCTGGATGGTGTCCATGGCGTGGTGGGAGGAAAATGTTAACGACTTGTTTCGAAAAGCGTGCTGGCAAGCCGGGTTGCGCGTCCACTGCCGTCCGATGCTTTGGGGAGGCAAATGTCGTAGAGAGAACATTCCTCGCATGCGGGTTTGAAGATGGCGGGCGGAACGCGCCCGGAGGTGATCAAGGCGTGAACTTCGCGCGCTGTGGCCCGTGTGGATTCGCGGAGTGCCGGAGTGAAATCCACTTCCCGACGGCGTTTGCTGTCGGCATGAAAAATGGCCCCGCACGGAATGACGGTTTGGAACATTTCCTCAAGGCACAGGGCCTGGGCGCACAGTTGGGCATCATCGTTGTCCCATCGCCGGCGTTTGCCGAGCTTGAACTCGACTGGGAAAAGCGTGCCGTCGGGCCATTTCTCGACGATGTCACACTTGCCGCTGAGGCCGAGGGTTTCGGACCAAATGGGAAGCGTGCGAAGGAGCGTGACGCCTTTTGCGACTTCGTAACCAGGAAGGTCGGCGTGCTCGTGGACGATATCGCCACGGGCGGTGTGCTGGTTTGCCGAGCGCCATCCTTCGACAAGTTTCAATGCGGCCCGTCGCGGGCAGTAGAGATAGTCGTTGAGGAGGGAGAGGGG
>DATDBU010000188.1:0-2694 GCA_036524675.1 Chthoniobacterales bacterium
CTCAAGGCCTTTCTTGAAGGCGCGAGCCTCAGCCGCTTCCTCGGAAATATGGCTAAGAAAGACACGCATAGTTCTAAAAAGGCTTTCTCTGTTTCCTCTGCTTTCTTCTGTTCAACCAAAATCGGCAATGCCGCAACCGACATCTGGAACCCCATTTCCGAAATCTACAATACCAAACGGGAATCTACCTCTGCGTAGACGGGCACCGCCTTGTATCGGTGGCCAAAGACACGGCCCCAGGCGCGATGGCGCACGTTGAAGCGGCGCGTCCACGTATTCTGCAACCATTTCATTCCGGTGACCAGATTGGGTTCCGGCGTTTCGATGAAAAGATCGTAGTGGTTGGACATCAGGACCCAGGCATGAACTCTCCAGCCGGTCATTTTGCAGACTTCGCCCAGTGCCCCGAGGAAAAACTCGTGATCCTCATCGTCCAGGAAAATGGCTTCGCGCCGATTGCCGCGCGCCATCACATGATAAAACCCTCCCGGATACTCGATACGGATGCTGCGCGCCATGATGCTTGGCTGCCATACAACGCCGGTTAAGAACAGTCAAGTTTTGCACTGGATTGGTCACCATGCGGAATACGATCGACTGATCGACTGAGTCGTAAGGACAGTCAAGTTTTTCACATTAACCCCCAAGTCCTAGTCAGTCTGTTACCATTGTTTCCGCTGCATACTCCGTAGGAATACCGCGACAATCCCAGTGGCAAATAGTATCAGAGCATTCGGCTCCGGAACAGCATGAAGGGGATTGGGCAGAACGAGATAGTTATCCCACGAGTTAGCCAAGTAAGGAACGGATCCTGAAAATTCACCGTCGTCATTTCGATAGGAAATTTGGAGGACGCCATTGGAAAAGCCGGCCTGGCCGTTGCTGAGTTCCCACCCGTCCATTCGCCATATGAGAGAATCAGGTTCCCAAAACCTGATCTTGCTCTCAAGTAGTTCCGATACATCCCATGTCTTCCCATTAGCGGCATAAGCGGCAGACAAGATTTCAAAATTTGCTGGTGCGATTGTAGTTTGTAAGTTAAAGCGAACAACCGTTTGCAGTATAGTCGAATACGTGGATTCCTTTTGATAGGCATTGGCCGGAGCGTTTGGATCAATGATCGTAACGTGATCGTCCACGACGTAAAATCGGAGTTCGACACTAAAACTTTGTCCGAAGCGCAGAAGGCCTGTCAGGTTGAGGGTTCCAGGAGCTTGAGAACCTGCGCCCCCACCTGATCCTCCGCCGCCTACTAGCCCCCAACTAAAACCCACACCGCTTGCGGATGTGTAAAAGATTTGCGCGGCGGAAGGTTGAAGAATTAACGTTCCAGAGGTCCATGTTGTATTGGTGATTACAGGCGCTGAAGATGGAATACTATTTGCTCCTGTTAGCTTCACAGGAGCGGAAAAAGCTGTTATTGTCGTCCCATAGCTACGCGTGACATCGAAGGTGTAGTTGCCATTCGGAAAAGCCGAGTTTAGATCAAAAAGTGAAGAGAAACCCACTTCATAAACATAGTGTGCGCCAACGAGCTGAGATGGGGTTACTATGGCGATTGGGTTTGTCGGCCAAGGAGACGCTCCTGGAAGACTAATTATTCCCGTTTGGTTGGGCACTGAGTTTCTAATCGTCCCCGAAAATCGATAAGGATCATCTATTAGAGTTGCAGCAGAGACGGTCGATTGCTCGTAAATCAACGACTTGATGACGGCTCCCTCATCTCCCCCGGCAAATGCGGTTAATATCGAGCAAAGGGATACAGACAAAAGGAGGGCTTTTACAAAAAGTGGGGAGATGCGCATAAGTGAAACGCGCCTGTGGAGCGCAGTTTGGTTTGTGACCATGTCACTATGCTTCCGTCGAGAAAAATCGGAAGAATTATTGGCGTCGAGCACACGCTTAGGGGTTTGACCCGCGTTAGCTCTCGACCGAGCGAGATTACAGATCAAGCAGCGTTCACAGACAACTTTTGGCACGCCATGCTGTCATATCTTCGGCGGCATTCGATGAAAAATCGCAAATTTCCGTCGCATTATTGTGTCTGCAGCAGATGCTTGCGGCGGTTGGTGGCACGGGCCGGCACATGAGCGCGTACGATGAAGCCTCCACGTAGGAGCAGGGAAGGACTCGTGAGTCGAGTTTATCGGTCTTTGATCTGCGCGTCGGTTTTGAGCGGATGGGCCAGCACGATTCGCCCACTCTGGGGATGGTTCCAGGCTGTCGTAGACCTTGCCCCAGTTCCAGCATGCCTCGATCACGACGCGCGACCGGCCCCCAAGGCTCTTGAGATATTGAACGAAACCAGAAGCCGAGTTGCTCTCAATTCGGGCTTCCGCGAGCTTCCGGCCTCGTTCGTCTTGTGCGGCACAGACACAGCCGAGTGGAACGAGACAGACTGAAGGCGAAGCCTCAGCCCGAAGGGCGGCAGCGGAGGCTGCCGTCAATAGCGCTTGTGGATATCGATTCCAACGTAGTTCATGGTGGGTCTCCTTTCAGGCTGTGTTTTTTCCACTCTCGCCCTGCCGCACCCGCTTTCATGCTACCTGACCCCTACGGGATCGCGGCGAAGGTGGCTCAATCGCGCATCGGCCTCCTCGGGCAACAACGGAACTCCGCATCGTTGTCCCTCCTCTTCCACGGCGCGCCGCTCCACCTGCTCCACCATCCTGCGTCTGCCATCAGCCGCCTCTT
>DATDBU010000189.1:0-10654 GCA_036524675.1 Chthoniobacterales bacterium
GCGGTATATGCAAATCCTGCCGCCGGAATTCTGTGAAGTATGGTCCGGAAAAGTGATGAATATCCATCATAGTTTTCTGCCGTCTTTTATTGGAGCCAACCCCTACAAACGGGCGTACGAACGCGGTGTTAAATTGATTGGTGCTACATGTCACTACGCCACGGGCGATCTGGACGCAGGGCCGATCATCGACCAGGAAGTCGTTCGTGTGGAGCACTTCCATAGTCCTGACGATCTCCTCCGGCTCGGGCGCGACTGCGAGCGGCTCGCTCTGGCCCGCGGGGTCCGGTATCACATCCACGACCGTGTCCTAATCCACGGAAATCGGACCGTCGTTTTCCGGGATTGATTTCCCAAAAAGACCGAGAGCCGTAGTATCAGCGGAACCCCCACCTATCCGTCTATTTTAGCGGAGCAATTGCAAGCCCAATCCAGTTGCGGCTAGAAACAGAGCCTGAATCACTGGTTGTTTCCAGAATGTAAGGAAGCTTCCACGTCCATTCTGCCATGCTTCGATTTCCGCCGCATATTTTTCTTTGTCGGCGTTGACCAATTGGTTTTGTCGTTCAGCCAAATGGTTAGCGGCATCGTTCAAGAGGAAAGCGCAACAAACAAGGATGAGAAGGATTATCGTGAAGGAAATGACGAGTGTCTGCGGGAAATTCCACGCGTCGAACATTGGATGCCGCGATGCTAGCAATGCAACGAGCATCGCGAAGGGATATGTGATGCTCTGAACGACAGCTTCATTATAGCTAAACAGGGCATCGATTTCCGGTCGTTTAAGGACGGCCTCTTCCTTGGCTCCTTGTTGGGCCGAATCTAATTTCAACAAGTCGAGCAACAACTCCCGGCAGCGCAAATGCCGCAGGACCGCCGACCAAATCAGCAACTGAAACACTGCCATGGAAAACAGAAGGGTGACTTCATGACAGACGAAGGCGACCGCGCCACGGGCAGGAGTGAAAACGGCGTCTCCTTGTCCGTCGAATACAAAACGCGTTAATATCCACCGCAGCATCACAAACAGTCCGATAAATGTCAGCAATGTTGAAAAATATCTTAGGTTGAACTCTCCCCGATACTTTTGAAATCCGGCCATCGTCAATCCCTTGGAAAGCGTTGCACTCGAGATCTTTTCGTTCCTCATTGCGTCTGCCGATTCGTCGATATCAATAAACGACTTCATAAAGAAGTAAAAACCAATGGTGCCAGCAAAAGCGCGTATAATCAGCGACGGCCAGACGCTGGTTCCATTGAACCAGAAAAATGGTTCCAAGCCGTTCAACAGTTTTCCGGATAGGCCTATAATCAAACAGATGGTGGTGATTGCTGCAAAGATGCCCACGGCCGTTCGCCAATACCTGGAAACGGGAAGGTTCACCGGCATGTTCGCGATCACCGCCCTGCTACGGATTCGTGCCGCCCTCCAGGCTCTTACGATCGCCATTGATATGGCTGCAAGCAGAACGACGGAGAGGAACATAAGCAGAGGGCGAAAGGGCCAATTTGCGAACCTGGGCAAACTCCAGGCGTGTTCGAACCAGGGCCTGTTAGATAAGTTCCTGTTTTTCGATGCTTCTTCTTCGTCCAGCGAGCTAATAGACCATTCATGGGATTCTAGCTCAGACGACGAATCATCGCTTTCCGGAGGAGGGAATTTGAGCGGCTGGAATCCAGTTCGGCTGGTTTCCCAAACGCCCGGCTTACTGCGATAGCCTTGCACATGACCGAGCGCGTGGAGCACGCTAAGAAAAGCCGCACTTTGAAAGCTGTCTCGAAAGATTGGCGACTGAAAAGACTTGGGGCTCGCCGTTCCGTCAACATCGTTTGATTGGCTAACCGATACCGAAACATCCATAGCAGAGCCGATCAGGACGTTCCGCGTGGAGAGAGGGTTGGGGTTGTTAATGAAGGCCGCATCCAAATCGACAGTAAAGAGCCATACGTTGGAAAACTCTTTTCGGAAAATTTCAATGATCTGAATTTTATCACTGACATTGGTTCCAAACACGCCAATCGCCCGGATTCTTTTCTTGCTGGCTTTCCCACCATTGGATGTTTTGCCCTCGGTTCGAAAAGATTGTGCGAGTCGACGTAAATAGTCGATTTGTCTCTGGTCCTGAGCTACTTGACCTGCTCCTTTGCCCTCCAAGTAGTGCGCCATCGCGTTGAACAGCACGGTGGGATCTTTTATGTCGAGCGAGCTTTTTGATAAGGTCTGCGCAGGCGTTGATTGGACATTTCCATCGATGCCTTTTAGATATGGATAACTGGGGACTTTGGGACTCGCCCCGCCAGGCTTCAAACTTTTGGTCCCGGTAAAGGATGCATACCGTTCGTTGAATACATCAACCATGGAACGTCCATAGAACGAGTCGGTTTCGTAAAGAAGACATACCTCACCTTCGTCAGTCCCAAATCCTGGTATGCGCAGACCCAATTCGTTCAGCAGCATGTCGATAACGTAGTCGGCGCTCGGCTGGACCCGGATGACGGGTTTCATGCGTGTCTCCGGATTCGGACTGTTTTCCGGAGTTTTTGCGATTCGGCTTTTTACGCGCTGGCAGAGGATATGCTGTGGTAACGTGGCATATGGGAAATAATATTTGTCGGGCGTTTCGCCGAAATCGGTGTTTTCAGCCAGAATATTTGTCAGAGTTCCGGATCCCTCCGTGCTGAGAAATTTTTTATCAAAGCGAATCCGGTATTGTTAGTGAAAAGATGATTGAGAATGGTGTTAATATTCGTTGGGAAGAGGGATGGATGTTTGACGATTCGAGAATCGATCCAAAACACTACAACCTGTTTGTACGGCGATGAGTCCCTGTCGTTGGGGTCAAGGCGAAACACTTCATAAGATATTGGAATCCAGGCGACGTCATTTCGGTTGCCGGGTCTCTTGATAACGTGACCGAAATCGGCGGCGCCGGGAGCGTTGCAAACAGGAACCGGAATTACATTGAGTTCATCGGCGCTTTCAGGATTAAAACGAGCAGCGGCAAGAGCGGCTACTATGGTATAACGGAGGCGAAGTCGCTCCTCCCGAGTTTCGACATACATTTGTTCAGGAACAATGAGTGGAAGGACGAGTGTTTTTGGCGGTGGAGCTTGAAGGAGGTTGTCCAGTGTGAATGCGGTCACCTCATCTGTGCTGATTGGTGACTCCCCCTTCAGCCTTTCAGCGAAGAATACTGCCAGGTCCGATTTTTCCGGTAGGTGCTTCAGTGTCGCGATTCTCTCGTTGAGATGAGCAATTCCAGCAGCGGGTTTGCCTTTTGTGTAATCTTTCAAAGAACTAAGCAGCTGTTCTACCGAAACCTTTTTCAGGTGGTCCTGGATTTCTAATTGACCGGGTTGTGGATAAATTACGAGATCGTTGATGGCTTTTTTGAGTTCTGAGATGATCCATTCCTTCGTCAGATTGTCGTAGAAAGATGTTATGTCAGGTTGCTTGCCGGGCGATTCTTGCTGGGGATTCGAGCTTTGGCCAAGGGACTCCAGGGCCTCTCGCCAGGTTTCTGGCGAGGGGGAGCCGTGCCATGCGCTTTTGTGATAGAGTTCATAGAGTGCTTGCCTACACAGGGCTTTGGCGAACGGCATGGCAGCTTCCAGAGAGAAGAATTGACTATAAGCGCCAGGATCATAATTAGGGCCGGTTTTCCATTGATCTGTGAGAGCGGTAAGAATGAGGTTCCTGGCATCGGAGTTCGTTGAGGTCGCAGTGATCGATTTGCAGAAGGCGGCGGGCGCGGCATTCCAATCTGCGACGGAATCCCTTTTGTCGTTTTTGGATCTGAGCGCTGCTTCGAGGGGATCTTCCCAAAGACGGGCCGTTGTTTGCTGTGAATACAGAGGGACTTGATCCGGCTTGGCCACTACAGGTGGGCGGCCTTCAATCCCCGATGGTGCTTGCAGTGATCCGGTTCCCACGAGCAGAACCATTAGGAAGGTCGAGATCCAGGTAGGAAGGTTGAGTTGCTGGTTCATTGCAGGCTATTGGATACGCGGGCGCGAGAGATGGAATGAGCGGTAAAACAACGCGGTGACATGTTGGGCGTTGCGCCTGAGATGAAATTCGTTCCCGGTGCCACTAGAAGAGGTGGCAGCATGAGACGTGTCGACTGATCCCGCCGGTTAATCTGCCTCCAACCATTCGCATTCATTCCGCGTCTACCCTCTTTCTTTCCTGAGGTCTCGACATTCGCACCAACACCGGCGGTTTGGCAATACAGAAAAATGCGTAATAAATGGGTAAGCGCAGACTCAGTAACGTTTCTATTGTGCCTCGATCCGGCCGAGGTCTCCTTTTAAAAGGGGACCCTAATCCGGCGAGTCTCAAAGCGGGCCAAGCCTGCGCTACCTATTCGTAACACAAAATTCGGAAGACAAGGGGAAGCCGTTCTGATTTGGCGTTCGGTGTTTTTTCTTGCTCAGTGTGGAAACGTTTTGTAGCAATTTGCGCGAATCTGCGCACTAACGCGCTAACTCCTTATGAAAAAATATATAGTCGAATTTATCGGAACCTTTTTCCTTGTGCTGACCATTGGTCTCACCGTCATCAACACTCCGGCCGGAGTGATCCCGCAGATTGCCATCGGTCTGGCGCTCGCCATCGCGGTGTACTCGGGAGGTCATATTTCCGGAGGCCATTACAATCCTGCGGTGACACTTGGTGTGCTGGTGCGGGGCAAACTCGGTATTGCAGATGTCCCGGGTTACTGGATCGCGCAATTGCTCGGTGCATTTGTCGCAGCGAAGACAGCTCTATTTTTGAAAGGTTATCCGAAGCTGGATGTACCCGGACCGTTGAATGTCCCGGTGGCGTTGCTGGCTGAATTCCTGTTCACATTTGCGTTGGTTTACGTAATTTTGAATGTGGCGACTGCCAAAGGAACATCCGGAAACTCGTTTTACGGTCTGGCAATCGGTTCGACGGTCATTGTCGGCGCATTTGCCGTTGGGAATCTTTCCGGTGGCGCATTCAATCCGGCGGTTGCGCTAGGCGTCACGGTAATGGGGCTGAGTGCTGCTGCGAATATTTGGGTCTTTTTGGTGGCGAATTTTGGGGGTGGTCTGGTAGCGGGTTTAGTCTTCAGAGCGTTGAATCCTGACGATCAATAACATTGAAAAAACGCGGCCCTGCGTGTTGCAAATTGCAAAACAACGGGCAGCCAATAAGCTGAATCAAAATCCCGCTTGCATGCCGGAGATCTGCGTCTATGGTCTCCGCCCTTTATATTATGGCGAAAACATCCTGGATCGAACGAAACAACCGCAAACGCGCCACCGTCGCGAAATACGCCGCGCTCCGGGCAGAACTCAAGGCCAAGGGCGATTATGTCGGCCTCCAAAAGCTTCCCCGCGACGCGAGCCCAACCCGCGTCGTCAATCGCTGCTCCATCAGTGGGCGCCGTCGCGCATTTCTGCGCCGTTTTGAAGTTTCCCGCATCACGTTCCGCGAACTGGCTTCCAACGGACTCATCCCCGGTGTGACAAAGTCCAGCTGGTGAAGAGGCTCCGCCCAGGAAGAACGGCGGATTCAACAGGCTTTCAGCCATGCCCATTTACGAATACGAAATCGTCGATGGGCCTTGCACACTCTGTGGCGGACGCTTCGAACTGCGCCGCCCAGCATCGCGTCCCGATTTGAAGAAGTGTCCGGTTTGCCGCAAAGAGGTTCGCAAAGTCGTATCATCTGCAAGCACCCCCCGAGTGACGAAACCGCTCTCTGTTTCCGACGCCAAATCAGCCGGATTTACCGTGCTGAAACGCCGGGATTCCGGCACTTACGAAAGAATGTAGGAGGGGTCGCTTCTCGCTCTTCCGGGAACGGACAGACGTCGTTGCGGCGTCGTCATTTTGGTGTGCCACCGGCGAGCTTGCCCTCTGTTGTCTCTCTGTTACTCTGCGGCCCGGATTTTCGGGCATCATGGGAATGATTCTCCACACTTTTCTCCTTGCTGCTGCGGCTGCCCACGAGGCGCCGCATTCCGAATGGGCGTCTTCGGGCGTGATTTTCTGGCAGCTTTTTGTCATCGCCTTTCTGGTGTTCCTGAATGGCTTTTTCGTCGCGTCGGAATTTGCGCTCGTGAAAGTTCGCGGCAGCCAGATCGATGCCGCTGTGGAGGAAGGGGTTTCACGGGCGAAATTCGCGAAGCATGTTAACGAGCATCTCGACGCGTATCTTTCGGCGACGCAGCTCGGCATTACGCTGGCTTCACTCGGCCTTGGCTGGGTAGGCGAACCGTATTTGGCGCGTATGATTGAGCCGGTTTTTGTTAAGATCGGTCTCGGCAATCCCACGGTGATCACGACGGCGTCGTTTGCGATCGCGTTCACGATCATCACATTTCTGCACATCGTGCTCGGCGAATTGACGCCAAAATCGTTAGCCATTCGCAAAGCCCTGGGCACGAGCCTAATGGTGGCGCAGCCGTTGGCGCTTTTCCACTGGCTGTTCCGTCCCGCGATCTGGCTGCTCAACGGTGCTGCAAACAAGGTCCTGAAATACGTCTTCAAGGTTAATCCCGTCGGAGAAACGGAGCTGGCGCACAGTGAAGAAGAATTGCGCCTTATTCTCACTGAAAGTGCGGAGTCTGAGGAAGTCAGCACGCTCGGCAAAGAAATCCTGATGAACGCCCTCGATATGCGCCGACGGGTCGTTCGCGACATCATGACGCCGCGTGGAGAGGTCGTTTTTCTCGATACCGGCGAGGATTTCGAGACCAATTTGAAAGTGGCGGTCGAATCCGGCCATACCCGGTTTCCCCTTTGCAAGGAGCATCTCGACAACACCATTGGGCTGGTTCACCTCAAGGATTTGATGCGCGAAATTCAAAAGCCCGAAAAATCGCTCATCGCTTTGAAGCGCGATCTTTTGCCGGTGCCGGAAATGATGCCGCTCGAGAAATTGCTCAAGCTTTTCCTAGGCAAACACGCGCACCTGGCGGTCGTTGTGGACGAATTCGGCGGCACCGTTGGGGTGGTTACTCTGGACGATGTTCTTGCGGAATTGGTCGGCAATATTCAGGACGAATTTGATATCGAGGAAACGGAATTCCGGAAGATCAGCGACGATGAGTTTGTGGCGAAAGGAAGTCTTGGCCTCTACGAATTGCACGACCTTGCCGATCTAACGCTTGAAAGCACCGAAGTGAGCACCATTGGCGGGTATGTGACGCATCTGCTCGGTCATTTGCCGAAACAGGGCGAGCAGGTTCGAGTCGAGGACTACGTCGCGACAATTACGGATACCGACGGAAGGCGTGTTTTGCTGGTCCACTTCAAACGCGAGCCCAAAGAGGACGAACCGGAGGGGGAGTCCAAAGAGGACTCACGGAAGTCGGCGGAAGCGGAAAAGAGAAGAGAATAGCTGGGACGTTACGGAGTGAACCGCGAAAAACTACGCAGGAATGAACGCCTCCAGCGGTTCGTCGTGGGGATATAGTTTCCGATACTGAATCGCCTGCAAACCGGCGATCGCTGCCACGCCGACGATTTCGTCCACCGTCGCACCCCGGGACAGTTCGGCTGCCGGCCGTGATAGACCCGTAAGCAACTGGCCGTAGATGTCCGGTTTTGCCAGGTAGTGCACCAGTTTGCTCGCGATGTTGCCGCTGTTTAAGTCGGGGAAAATCAGGACGTTGGCTTTGCCGGCTACTTCGCTGGACGGAATCTTTTTCTCGGCCACTTCGGGCAAAAGCGCAGCATCCGCCTGCAACTCGCCATCAATCGCCATGTCGAGCAATTGTTCATCGGCGATCTTTTTAGCCAGCGCCGTTGCGGCAGCCACCTTTTCGGTAAGCGGCATTTTGGCGCTTCCACGGGTCGAAAACGAAAGAAGTGCGACACGAGGCCGCGTCCCTGTGAGTTGGCGCGACAGGCGGCCTGTCTCGACGGCGATGGCGGCCAGCTGTTGGACATCCGGATCCGGCACAACGGCGCAGTCACCCATGAACAACACCCCTTGATCGCCCAGCGTGTTGTCCTTCATCTCCATGATCGTGCAGCTCGAAATCGTTTTAATATGCGGCAGAGGCGCGATGATCTGGATCAGCGGCCGCAGCAACGAACTCGAGAACGCTGACGCTCCGCCCACCAGTGCATCGGCTTGACCATATTGAAGCATCATTGCTCCGAAGAAATTGGCATTCAGCATGAGCTCCCGGCAATTTGCGGGTCCCATCTTGCGGTAGCGCTCGAGTTTTTCCAGCCGGCCTACAAAGGTATCGAAATCCGATGCCGCCGGCGGATTGATGATCATCACGTGGTTCAGATCTACTCCGAGACTGCGGGCAGCCGATTCGATGGAGCTGCGGTCGCCGAGAAGAATGGGTGTTCCTAGTTTCAGGGAAGCGAATTTCCCGGCGGCTCTCAAGACGCGGGGTTCGGTGCCCTCGGGGAAAACAATGCGTTTGGGATGTCTGGCCAACTTCTCAAAAACGCTCTCAATAAATTTCATAACCTGCGGGCAAGGTTGGCCACATTCCAGCGCCCGGACAAGCCATTATTCCTTACAATTCATCATCCCGAGTGGCATCCTGCGCGTATGGCTGTCGAATCGCATTTTCCGTCTGGCTTACCGATGCCGGTGGAATTCAGGCTTTGCAGGCGGGCAAACGATCGAGAAACTCCCTCCCCATGAGATTTCTCGTCGCCTTTTTCCTACTGGCTTTGGCTTCTTCCGCTTCGGCGCTGACAGATTCTGAGCTGGATTCCATCGGACGTCGTGTGTGGCAGAATGAATGCGGCGGAACGCGCGATGGACTGACTTCATGGAATTCAGGAGAGAACTTTGCCTCTCTTGGGATTGGGCATTTTATTTGGTACCCGAAAGGCGTGGACGGTCCGTTTGAAGAAAGTTTTCCGAAACTGGTTGCCTATTTTCAGAAAAACGGCGTGCGGACTCCCCAATGGCTAGGGGGCGATTGTCCTTGGACGACGCGCGCACAATTTCAGGCGGCTTTTCGGGGGGACCGTTTGAGCGAATTGCGCAGTCTTCTAGCCAGCAACATACGGCTTCAGAGCCGGTTTCTTGCCCTGCGCATGCGCGATGCTCTACCGCAAATGCTGGCTGCAGCGCCAGCCAGCCAGAGGGAAAACATCCGACTGCAATTCCAGCGGCTCACCGTGACGGGGAATGGGACGTTTGCGCTGATCGATTACGTCAACTTTAAAGGCGAGGGGATCAAAAGCACGGAGCGCTACAAAGGAGAAGGCTGGGGGCTTCTGCAGGTTCTCGCCGGAATGACAGGGTCGGGCGCCGGAGCAACGAAGGAATTTTCCGCCAGCGCCGTCCGCGTCCTCACGCGGCGTGTCGAAAACTCTCCTCCCAGCCGAGGCGAATCCCGCTGGCTACCCGGATGGAAAAATCGGGCCAGGGCATACACGGATTGATTACCGTCCTTGGCTGTCTCCAGACAATTTCATCACCAAGAAAGCGAAAAACTTGATTGGTGAATAGTGAAAAGTGAATGGTAGCGGCCATTTGCTGGAGAGCCGAGCCAATGCCGGAAAATATGGGTCTGCAGCAGTGTCTGGCGCCTTTCGTGTGCAGCAAGAGAAAACACGCAGGGCCGTAAAGAATTCATCACGCAAAATTGTTTCAAAAAAACTTCTTGCGATGTCGAAGTTTTTCATCAATATCCCGCCGCGTGAAACGTATAAGGAAAGAAGTTTTGGTGGTCGGCGGGATTGGTCTGGCCGTGTTTGCGATGTGGACGTCCATTGGTCGGGCTCCGGTAAAATCAGCGCCCGGCACCGCTTCGAGCGCGTCAACGTCTGCCGCCGTGGTTGCACAGGCTCCTTCTGCCGTTTCGCCAAATCTTCCGAGTCGTGCCGTCGACGACACGCTTTTGCCGGCCTCTCAACCGGAGCGCTCGACGAATATCATGGACACGCCCGCCGGCGGCGACCGGGCTATTGCCGCTGTCTCCTATGCTGGCCGCAAATATTCGCTCCAGCCCACTCAGTATGGGTTCTTTGACCGGGTCCTGATTGAGCCGTCCGCCAAGGTTCCCGTGCAAGTTACCTATCCCGATGGTGAACCTGGAGAAAAAGTGATCGTCGAAGTCGAGGACGGCGGACAGCTCGACAATGATTCGATTCTGGCCGTTCAGGCGCTGGACGATGAAAAGCGTCTCGCGTTCGTTTTCCAGGCTACGGATCAGACGGGCATTTTCCGCGTCACACTGCGAAAAGGCGGCGACGTCAAGACGCTCAACTTCTGGGCCGGTCCTGAGCTGCCCATCGCGGCTGCCCGCTAGTTTTTGCTTTTGCAACCGGTCGTTTGTCTTTTTTCCATCTCCCCATTCTCATGAAGTTCATTCGCGTTCTCCTCTGCTTGCTCGCCTCTGTTTCTTTTGAATTTACCGTCCACGGACATCCGTGCGGTAACAATCGCCAAGGCGGTCCCAGCTCCCCCAACGAATCCGGCCACAACGAAGATGATACCAAGGGGAAAGGTAAGGATCCCAGAGATCATGTTAACGATGAAGGAAGCGATCCGGTAACGGCTTACGGCGGCAATGAATACCGGACTATTACAGACCTCACCCTGCATGGAGCCGTTGGCAAGGAAGGCCTCTCATTCAAGCGCCACAGCACCAGCCGCTATATCAGTGGTGGCCAATTCTTTGGCCACGGTGCCAAT
>DATDBU010000190.1:0-18234 GCA_036524675.1 Chthoniobacterales bacterium
TTCTCCCCAAATATCGCCTCCTTCCCAAATCCATTTTCCCGGATCCACTCATCAATCATCTCTTCGCTCTTGGTCAGTTTCTTTCTCCTGGTCATTTCTCTTTTCAGTTATGACCCAAACACAAAATTTCGGACAGGCTCCCGCGCCAACGCGCTCTTTGCCAATCCGCGCGGCGACCCCGCACAGGAACGCTTTCGCAACCGTATCGCCAAACAGCGCGACCACCTGTTGAGCTTCCTGGATCATCCCCAGGCCGATGCTACCAACAACCTGGCGGAACGTCAGCTGCGCGGCGCAGTCATCGCGCGAAAGCTTTCCTGCGGCAACAAAACCAACCGGGAAGCCGCCGCCTGGCAAGTCCTCGCCTCTTTGAGCGCCACCTGCTCCCAGCGCGCCCACGACTTTGTCGCCTTCATCGCCCCACGCCTCGCCCTCCACCAAGGAGGCTAAACAGATACCCAACCGCCTGAAAACGGGCGCTTGGAAAGCGCCCCTCCTTGTAAAAAACGCCGCGACGACGATTTACCAAAAGTAAAAGTAATCTTTGCGAAGTAAGAACGAGAGTGGAGAGCAAGATTTGAATGCGCGCTTGCCAGCGCAGCGATTTCAAGCAGGATGCCAGTCCATCTTGAACCCGATGTCCCTGCGTTTCACCAATACGCTCAGCCGAGAAAAGGAACTTTTTACTCCCATCGATCCTGCCGGAAAATGTGTCCGGATGTATACGTGCGGGCCGACCGTTTATTCCTACGCGCACATTGGCAACTTCCGCGCTTACGTTTTCGAGGACTTGCTGCAACGCCACCTTGAAAATCGCGGGTTCGACGTCCTACGCGTGATGAATCTCACGGATGTGGACGATAAGACCATCCGCAACTCGCGTCAGGCTGGGAGGCCGCTTGCCGATTTCACCGCCATTTATAAAGAGGCGTTTTTCGACGACCTGAAGACGCTCAACATTAAACCGGCTGCCCATTTCCCTGCTGCAACCGATCCGCAATACATCGCGCGAATGATCGATATGATCGCGCAGCTCGTTCGGACCGGCATCGCATATCAAGCCGATGACAAATCGATTTATTTTCGCCTGAGCCGTTTCCCTGATTACGGAAAACTGGCTCACCTCAACCTCGACGAGCTTCGCCCGGGAGCCCGGGTAAGCAGCGACGAATACGACAAGGAAAACGTTGGCGATTTCGCCTTGTGGAAAGCCTGGGATACCGATGACGGCGACGTCCGCTGGCCCAGCCCCTGGGGTGACGGTCGTCCAGGGTGGCACATCGAATGCAGCGCAATGGCCACCGCCCTCCTTGGTCCGGAACTGGACATTCATTGCGGCGGTGTGGACAACATTTTTCCCCATCACGAAGCCGAGATCGCCCAGAGCGAAAGCTGCACGGGGAAAAAGTTCGTGCGTTACTGGCTGCACTGCGCGCATTTGATGGTCGAGGGACAAAAAATGTCCAAGTCGCTGGGGAATTTTTACACTTTGCGCGACATTCAGGAAAAAGGCTGGAGCGGACGGGAGATTCGCTACGCGCTAATCAGTGTCAATTACCGGCTGCCGCTCAATTTCACGTTTGACGGTCTATTGGCGGCTCGCAAGTCACTTGCCCGCATCGACGAATGGGTCGCGCGCCTGGAAAAACTTGCTGCAGGTCCGGCCGAAGAACACGAGCTGGTTGCCCGGACAGGGTTTGACGACGCGCTCGACGATGACCTGAACATCTCCGGCGCGCTGGGACATTTGTTCGACATCATCCGCGAATCCAACGCGCTGATGGATGCCGAAAGGCTTTCGCCCGGCGCCGCTTATGCGCTGCTGCAGCGCTGGCAGCGAATCGAATCCGTCCTCGGCACCGGAAAACCAATGCTCGATGTTCCGGAAGAAATCACGGCGATTCTTGCCGATCGAAACGCTGCGCGGGCCTCTAAAAATTGGACCGAGAGTGATCGGCTCCGCGGTATTCTGACCGCCAAAGGCTGGGCCGTGAAGGACACCAAAGACGGCTCGACACTTACCAAAATATGAGCTCTGCCCCATCGCTCATGACCTTTCCGCCAACCGACTTCCTTGACCTCACGCAAACCGCTCACTCTGAGCTGTTTGTGGACATCGCAAATGTTTGGGAAGCGCTCTCGAAAATCGCGCTTTACCTGGCCAAAAACCTGCGACCCGCGAACCATGGCACGCTCATCGGCACTCCTTATGTAGGTGACAACGTTTTCATCGGACGCGGCACGAAAATCGAGCACGGCGCCACCATCAAAGGCCCGGCGTGGATCGGTGAAAACTGCGAAATCCGCAGCGGCGCTTACATCCGTGAAAACGTGATTGCCGGCGACAACTGTGTCCTGGGCAATTCCTGCGAATTCAAGAACAGCATTCTTTTCAATGGCGTGCAGGTCCCACACTTTAACTACGTAGGCGACTCCATTCTCGGCTACAAAACGCATCTGGGCGCCGGCGTCATCCTGTCCAATGTCCGTCTCGACCAGAAAAACATCTCCATTTCGACCGAAAATGGCCGCATCGATACCGCTCTGCGCAAGTTCGGCGCCATTCTCGGCGACCATGCGGAAGCGGGTTGCAATGCCGTCCTCAACCCCGGTTCGATCCTCGGCCGAAACAGTCTCGTTTATCCCGGCGCTCAGTGGCGCGGATTTTTGCCCGCGAACAGCATCGCGAAAATTAAAGAAGTGGTCGAGGTCGTGGAAAGACGATGAAAGCCTCCATCCGCGTCCCTGGTACGTCGGCAAATCTCGGGCCCGGCTTCGATTGCCTCGGGGTTGCGCTGTCGATTTACAACGTGGTCTCCGTCGAAAAAACCGAATCGCCCGTTGAATTGGATTCCATGCCAACAGAGGTCGGTATCGCCTTTTTCGCGAAATCGAAGATCAGGCCGTTCCCGTTTACCTGGAAAATCGCGGGCGACGTTCCACGTTCGCGCGGGCTGGGTAGTAGCGTCACGGTGCGTCTGGGACTTCTGCACGGGCTCAACGAAATCTCCGGCAAACCGCTGTCGGAAAATGATTTGTTCCTCCTCTGCGCCGCCTTGGAGGGTCATCCTGACAACGCCGCTCCCGCTGCATTTGGCGGATTCACCGTCGCGCGACCAAATGGCGCTGTGAATCGTTTCGAAATCGACGACACGCTCCAATTCGTTCTCCTTATCCCCGATTTTGAAGTTCGCACAGCCGACGCCCGAAAGGTGATGCCTGCTCAATTGACGCTGGCCGATGCAGTAACAGCTATCGGCAACGCAGCGGCGATTACAGCGGCGTTTGCGGCGAAAGATTACACGGCGCTCCAAGGTACTTTCCACGACACAACGCATCAGCCGTATCGAGAGCCGCTCATTCCATTTCTTTCACAAGTCATTTCCGCAGCAGAAGATGCGGGTGCGCTGGGCGGTTTTTTAAGCGGCTCAGGGTCAACGATCGCGGCGGTCACATTGCACAACGCTCAGGCGATTGCTGCCGCGATGGCAAACGCCGCCGGGTTGGACATTTCCTGCACCCGCCTCCTCACCGCGGATAATCGGGGCGTGCAAAACGTCGAAAACGCGCCAACTTGATCGCCCTATGCGGCGTTGGTTGGAAGAACTCGAAGAATTTGCCATCGAGGTCATCATGGGCCGGGCTCGCGGCTTTCGCGCGGCGACGCTCCGATTTGTGCTGCATCAGCTGTCACGCCTGTATCGATGGATCGTTCAGGCGCGACTGTATCTCTACGGCAATCGTTACTTGCGGGAGCATCATCTTGGCTGCCTGGTTATCAGCATCGGAAATCTCACGGTCGGTGGCACGGGCAAAACGCCCGTAGTGGAAAAATTTGCCAGAGCGCTGCAAGCGGGTGGACGCCGCGTCGCCATTCTCAGTCGGGGCTACAAAAGCAAGCCACCGCCCGACACCCGCACCTGGAAAGACCGGCTACTGTTCAAAAAACTCGACCGCAAACCGCGCGTCGTTTCCGATGGAACCAATGTCCTTATCGATTCAGAACATGCTGGCGACGAGCCATTTATGCTAGCAAAAAACCTCCGCGACGTGCTTGTCATCGTGGACAAAAACCGGGTCAAAAGCGGGATGTACGCTATCGATAATTACGGGGTGGACACCCTCCTTCTCGATGACGGCCTGCAATACGTCCCGTTGAAGCACCGGCTCGACATCGTGCTGGTTGATTGCCAGGCCCCTTTTGGAAACGAATACCTGCTTCCACGCGGCACTCTCCGCGAACCACCCGAAAATCTGCGGCGTGCGAGTTACATTTTTCTGACGAAAAGCGACGGGACCGGCAACGAGGCTCTGATCCACCGCATACGCAAATACAATCGCCGGGCCGAAATCATCGAATGCCGGCACCGGGCCCTCCACCTCGAGAACCTACGCACCGGCGAACACGTTCCCCTCGAATTTCTTCAAGGGAAATATATTGCAGCCATCAGCGCCATCGCCTCGCCGGAGAGCTTTGAAAACGGCCTGCGAAAACTCGGCGCAACCGTCGAAGTGACGCGACGATTTGCAGACCACCACCGGTTCACAGCCAAAGAGCTGCAAAGCTTCATTGCACGTTGTAAACGTCGCGACGTCCATGCCATCGTCACGACGGAAAAGGATGCCGTTCGTTTCCCATCCGTGGAGACAGCGGAGATCCCTGTCTTTTTCCTCCGAGTCGAAATCGAAATCCTAAGCGGTCAGGAAACGTGGGAACATTGCGTCGCCAGAATTTGCGAGCCTGTGTCGATTCGGCCGAGCGAAATGCTGGTATAGGGAACTATTTCTTACTCTTACTTTTACTTTGGTAAATCGTCGTCCGTGGCGTTTTTACAGGGAGGGGCGCTTTCCAAGCGCCTGTTTTCAGGCGGTTGGAAACCGCCTCTCCTTGGTTCTCCGCCCGAAACCGTCGTGTTCAGTGCTGTTACCAACAGTAAACTTCCTCACGCGTAATCTCGCTAATTCCTCCTCGATACTCTTTCATCTTCCTCATTCTTTGAGCCGGAGGATTGAGAAAGGCGCTGAAGATTACGAGTACGAGTAAGATTAAGAGATCGCATACCGACATGGCAGATGAACCTTCGCTCCGAAACAGACTGTTGAAGCTCCTTGCTTCGCCCAAGTACCAGGCTCTCGACAAGACCGATCTCGCTCATGCGTTGGACCTCCCCCACGATCAACGGTCCGCGCTCCGGAATTTGCTCCGCGACCTCGAAGCCGAAGGAACCATCACTCGACTCCGGAAAAACCGGTTTGTCCTGCCGAAGCAGGCGGACTTGGTTACGGGAACGATCCAAATCAATCCACGAGGATTTGGCTTCATCGTTGACGCTGAAAATCCGAGCGGACCATCGCTCTTCGTTGCGGCTGACAACACGAGCACTGCCATGCATGGCGACACCGTCGTCGCGCGATTGGAACGGGACTTCCGCGGGAACAAGGCAGAGGCAACCGTCGAAGGACACGTCATTCGCATTCTGAAACGCGCAAACGACACGATCGTTGGAACGCTGCAGCGCACAAAAAATTTCCTTCATGTCGTGCCGGACGACCCTCGACTGGTTCATGATATTTACGTTCCGCGACCGCACAAAGGCGCGCCATTGAAGGCAGAGATCGGCTATAAGGTGGTCGTTGCGTTGGAGGAATGGACTTCTCGCCACGTCAATCCCGAAGGAAAAATTATCGAGGTTTTGGGACCCGCTACGGCTCCAGGAGTGGACATGTTATCGGTGATCCGTAAATACCACCTCGCAACGGAATTTCCGGCTAACGTACTCGACGAAGCCGCCAGTTTTCAGGAGGAAGTCCTGCCCCGAGACGTCGCTGGCCGCGAAGATCTCCGCGAAGCCCGCATTTTTACCATCGATCCGGACGACGCTCGCGATTTTGACGACGCCATCCACGTCATCCGCCACGGCACAGGCTGGCGGCTCGCTGTGCATATCGCGGATGTTTCACATTATGTGCGCCCTGGTAGTGCTCTCGATCGCGAGGCACGAGAGCGCGGTAACAGCGTTTATCTGCCAGATCGCGTCCTGCCAATGCTGCCCGAGCGCTTGAGCAATGGTTTGTGCAGTCTGCGCCCGGATGAAGACCGGCTTACGTTCACCGTCTGGATGACCTTCGACGCGAAAGGAAAAATGAAACGCGCCACGTTCAGCCGGAGCGTCATCCGGAGCATGAAACGACTTACGTACCAGGAAGCGTTCGCCGTGCTCAATCGCCGCGCCCGTTCTCCAGTCGCAGACGATCTTCATACCGCCTGGGAGCTTGCGTCACTATTGCGTAAAAACCGCTTTCGTCAGGGCTCGCTCGATCTCGATTTTCCGGAAATCAAAGTCCGCGTAGACCAGCACGGCCGTGCGATCGCGCTTGAAAAAGTCGAGCACGATATCTCGCATCAATTGATCGAAGAATTCATGCTAGCTGCGAACGAGGCCGTCGCAGCCGAAGTCAAAAAACGTTCCGCTCCTGCCGTTTACCGGATTCACGAGAAACCCGACCCGGAAAAACTGGCTGAGTTTCGCGAAACCCTAACCCTGGCCGGATACCGCGCAGGAGATCTCACGCAGCGCGCCGAAGTGCAGAAGTTCCTCAATCATATTCGCGGAAAGCCCGACGAACCGGCGATGAAAATTGCCTTCCTGCGCAGCCTCAAACGCGCCACATACGACACTCGCGCGCTAGGTCACTACGGATTGGCAAAGGTGAACTACACCCATTTTACGAGTCCCATTCGCCGCTATGCCGACCTGGTCGTCCACCGAGTCCTTGCGGCAATGATCGAATCGTCTACTTCAAAGGCAAGAACGCCTCAAATCCGTGACCTTGCAGAGACTGCCAGCCATATTTCCACCGCCGAACGCAACGCCGCTGACGCCGAGCGCGAAGCCGTAAAACTAAAAAAACTCGAGTATTTTTCCCGGCAGCTGGAAATGAAGCGACCCGCTGCTTTTGAGGGGTTCATTTCCGATATAAAGAACTTCGGACTCGTCGTTGAATTGCCCTCGTTCGCTCTCACCGGAATGGTTCACATATCGGACCTGGACGACGATTTCTATCTTTTCGATCCGGTCCGCCGCCGGTTTACTGGACGCCGGACAAAACGCGTTTTCGAGATCGGCATGAATGTGAAACTTCGCGTTAGCCGCGTGGACAGTTTCAAACAACAAATCGACTTTCGAATCGCGTGATTTTTTGCCTGATTTTGCAATAGGCGGCGTTTAAAAAACTGTTTTACGACCAAACGAACCTGTGCAACCAGTTTCATCCCCCAGAAACTATACGGGAGAGGAACCACCAGATAGGGCCCCCAAAAATGGATAACGTCATTGCCTCACGCGAACTGCAAGTCGAGCGAAAGCATTTCTTCGTCGAATTTCGAGAGAACGAGCGCGGAAAATTTCTACGCATTACTGAAGAGGCCCACGGGCGGCGCAATACAATCATTGTCCCCAGCACGGGCCTGAGCGAATTTACCGCTACTATTAGAGACGTCCTCTCTTCTGCATCACCGGCAAAAGCGGCCTAGCGAATACGTCGCAACAGAAGCGAACGGCTGCTCAGCTAGTTTCGCGCCTGCGCAACCGAACGCACGGTGTCCAGCGACTCCGTTGACACCCCTGCCTGTTCGGCTAGTTTGGTTTTCCGTTGCGCTTCCCCTTTACCCTCTTGCCAGTTTGTTTCCAGTCGCAGAACCAACTCATAACAATGCACGCACGCACCCCCGCCAGAAGTAAATTCGTCAAAGCAAAAAAAGCCCTCAAACCTGCCCTTCGGGCTACAAGGGCAGCCGCCAAACCAGTTGTTAAAGCGCCCATCAAGGCAGCCCCTTCAAAAGCAAAGGCCGGTAAAAATCGCTATGTCTACTTTTTCGGTGCGGGAAAAGCGGATGGCGATGGATCGATGAAACCGCTCCTCGGTGGCAAAGGAGCAAATCTCGCAGAAATGACCCGCATCGGACTCCCTGTTCCTCCCGGATTCACGATCACCACGGAAGTTTGCACGTACTACTATCAAAATAGACGCACCTATCCCGTTGAGCTCCAGGCCCAAATTGAAAAGGGCATCGCCGGAATGGAAAGGATCATGGGATGCAAATTTGGCGACGCTACAAAATTCCCTTTGCTCGTCGCCGTTCGCTCCGGCGCGCGCGATTCGATGCCGGGAATGATGGACACAATCCTTAACTTGGGTCTCAACGACGAAAGCGTTCTTTCCCTTGCAGCGGTAACAAAGAACGAACGGTTTGCGTGGGATTGCTATCGCCGATTTGTCCAGATGTACGGTGACGTCGTCCTCGGTGTCCAGAAAACCGAAGGCGAAGACCACGAACCCTTTGAAGTGGTCATCCACAGTTACAAACACGAGAAATACGGGGAAGACATCGAAGACTCGAAACTCACCGCGGAAGATCAAAAGGAAATCGTCAAGCGGTTCAAAGCACTCGTGAAAGAGCGCACAGGCAAGAGTTTCCCATCAAACCCCTGGGACCAGCTTAAAGGCGCCATCGGCGCGGTGTTCGGCTCCTGGATGAATGATCGCGCTATCGTTTATCGCCGCAAATACGGCATTCCAAGCGAGTGGGGCACGGCTGTTAACGTACAGGCAATGGTCTTCGGTAACACCGGCGAAAACTCGGGTAGCGGCGTCGCATTCACCCGCAACCCGGCAAATGGCGTCAAGGAATTTTACGGCGAATTTTTGATTAATGCCCAAGGCGAAGACGTTGTCGCCGGCGTCCGGACTCCTGAGCCTGTGCTCCAGCTCAAACGGCAATTGCCGAAAACCTACCAGGAACTCGAAAAAGTCCGGGGCGCGCTCGAAAAGCACTTCAAAGACGTGCAGGACTTCGAGTTCACCATCCAGGATGGCAAGCTGTTCATGCTCCAGACGCGCAACGGCAAACGCACTGCGGCCGCCGCGCTGAAGTTCTCCATGGATATGGTCCGCGAAAGACTCATCGACTGGAAAACGGCCGTTCTACGCAATCCCGCAGGCCAGCTGGACCAGCTTCTCGCTCCCATTTTCGATCCGCAGGAAATCGCCCGAGCTACGCCACTCGCCAAAGGGCTTCCTGCCGGACCCGGCGCCGCGAGCGGAAAAATCTATCTCAACGCCGAACGCGCCGCGCAGGCCGCTGGCAAAGGTGACAAGGTTCTCCTGGTTCGCAATGAAACCTCGCCGGAAGACCTCCGTGGCATGATCGCCGCCGAAGGAATTCTCACTGCGAAAGGTGGCGTCTCGTCTCACGCGGCTCTCGTCGCACGGCAGATGGGCAAGGTTTGCATTTGCGGCGCCAGCGCGCTGCAGATCGATTACGCCGCGAAAACCGTCACGGTCGCGGGCCAGATTTTCAGCGAAGGCGATTGGCTGTCCGTCGACGGCACTTCCGGCGTCGTTTACGGCGGACAGTTCGCTACCGTCCCCAGCGAAATCATCACCGGCCTGCTGTACGGCAACAAAGCCGCGCAAAGAACGGAGAAGTTTAAAAACTTCCAGCAACTCATGAAATGGTGCTCACAGGCTACACGGCTGAGCGTCCGCACTAATGCGGACAATCCCGAACAGGTGGAAAATGCCATCGCGTTCGGCGCTACCGGTGTGGGCCTCACGCGCACAGAGCATATGTTCTTCGAAGGCGATCGCATCGACGCAATGCGCGAAATGATCCTTGCGGAAAAGACGGACGACCGGAAGACCGCCCTCGCCAAACTGTTACCCTATCAGCGCGAAGATTTTACAGGAATCTTCAAAGCTCTCAAAGGCTATCCCGCAACGATCCGTCTCCTCGACCCGCCGCTCCACGAGTTTCTTCCGCACGACCACGCGTCGCAGCATGCGCTTTCGCAAAAGATCGGCGTTTCGCCCGAAAAAATCGCCCAACGCGTCAAGAGTTTGCACGAGTTTAACCCCATGCTCGGCCACCGTGGCTGCCGCCTCGGCATCGCGTATCCCGAGATCACCGAGATGCAGGTTCGTGCCATTTTCGAAGCCGCGGCCGATGTGACCAAGGCAAAGATCAAGGTCAAACCCGAGATCATGATTCCTCTCGTCGGTTTCAAAAAGGAACTCGATCTGCAGGTCGAAATCGTCCATCGCGTCGCGAAAGAAGTTCAGGCCGAGAAAAAGGTAAAAATCAATTATCTCGTCGGCACCATGATCGAAGTGCCGCGCGGAGCGTTGACCGCCGATGAAATAGCGCGAACAGCTGAGTTTTTCAGCTTTGGAACCAACGATCTCACACAGACCGCTCTCGGCATTAGCCGCGACGACATGGGAGCGTTCCTCAACGCGTACACCGAGAACGAGATCTTCAAACACAATCCGTTTGCCACTCTCGACCAGATCGGCGTGGGCCAATTGATTCAGACCGCCATCGAAAAAGGCCGGAAGAACCGGCCGGATATCAAGCTTGGTATCTGCGGTGAACACGGAGGCGACCCGGAAAGCGTCAAATTCTGCCACAAAGTCGGCCTCGATTACGTAAGCTGCAGCCCCTACCGCGTGCCGGTCGCGCGGCTCGCTGCCGCTCAAGCTGCCCTGGAAAAGTAAACGACAGCGCTGTGGATATTCTATGATGGCGGTTTCGTGGTTTCATCGAAACCGCCACTATGGTTTTAGCGCCCAAAAAGTTCCGGATCAGGCAGACCCCACATCTTCCATTTGGCCTCGTATTCGGAGCGGGGAAGTAGAGCGTAAAGTGGGTTTTCATCCGCGCGCAGCCAGCGAATAAGGCTCACCAGATTCGCTTCAGCCATGGTCGTGCAACCAGCAGACGGACGTTGTACCCCACGACGAATGTGGAAGAAAATAGCACTGCCGTGGCCGGGAACAGGCGGATCCGAGTTGTGACGAATTTCGACCAGCCAACGGTACGCAAAGTCGCCATGCCTCATCTTTTGTTTGCCGAACCAGGACGGAACATCGGTGGGGTCGACGGTGACAAGCCGGTTGTAGTACGGATTTTTCGGGTCGTCCGGCCACGCATCATATCCTCCCACGGTATGAAACGGGAAGTCGGACCCAGCCGGAAGCGTGGTGTCGTAAGTGTAAATCACTCCGATTTTGAATAGACCAGCGGGGGCGCGTCCGTCACGTTCCTGCTTTCGGATCCCCGATTCGTTTTGACCGACAATGCCGCTGCCCCAAGCCAGACCGTGCTTGCCGTAAAGAACCGGAAAAGCCGGCGACACAGCGCGCCAACCGCGTCCATCACGTTCGAACATTTGCAAACGTCCCTGTGAACTGTTCCAGTCGGGAGCAACGCTGATGACAAGTTGCCTCGCGCCATCGGTCGGGGCCGCGTTGATCGAAATTTGAAATGCCAGGCTGACAATGAATAGGATTAGAGAAAATTGACGTCGCATACGCTACCGCAAGCATTGAACACTAAACCTTTGTTCCGCAAACCCGACAGCGCACTCATTATCGCTGGTCACGGCTCCACGTTGAACCCCGATTCGAGCGATCCCACCCATTTGCACGCCCGGACTTTGCGGGAACGCGGCGTTTTTGGAGAGGTGGCGGTATGCTTTTGGAAAGAGGAGCCGAGTTTTCGCCAAGTATTCCGCATGATCGATGCGACTGAGATTTACATCGTGCCGAATTTCATCAGCGAAGGATATTTTACGAAGACAGTTCTCCCCCGGGAACTGGGTTTGGATGCAGCCGTAACGGTTCGCGAAGGAAAAACGATCAATTACTGCGACCCTGTGGGGAACCATCCCAACATGACACGCCTTATTTTGCAGCGAGCCCAAGAGGTGGCCCCAGATCTGGCTCCAGAGGAAGTGAGTCTTGTGATCGTGGGTCACGGAACCGGTTTGAACGAAAATTCCGCCCGCGCTGTTCGTGCCCAAGTTGAGCGCATTCAAGAACTTGGGCGGTTCGGAGAAGTCGTCGACGCTTTTATGGAAGAAACGCCAAACGTCGCGGATTGGGACAAGATCACGACCCGCCAAAATGTCGTGATCGTTCCTTTTTTTATCGCGGACGGCTTGCACAGCTATGAGGACATCCCCGTCTTGCTGGGAGTTGAGTCAGCCCCAACGGGAGCAGCAAGTCGGCAGGATGTTTTCCGGAGGAATCCGTACCGCATACGAGGGCGTCAGCTGTTCTACGGAAGCGCGATCGGCACCTCGCCCTTGCTCGCGGATGTCATTCTTGATCAGGTAATTGCGTTTGATGCGCACAATCGGGACCCTTTGACAACGGGAAGCGCCCGCGACGCCCTTACCCTGGTTTAGTCGAGCATGGAATACAGGATTACTGGAAAACTTCGGACGTTGTTGGAGGCGGAGAGGCGCCTTTTTTTTGGCGAAATCCAGATCGACCGCCTGGAGGGCGGAGGATATGCTGTCACCCATCACCGGGATGCAGGGCGAGGTGACCTAATCCTTCACAATGACGCCTATGCTGCCCGCGAAATCGCGAAATTCGATGCCGCGGGAAATTACCGGCCGCTCAAATCCGCGCCCAATCTGCAGCGCGGCTGGAAGCTGATCCTTCCCGATGCCGAATCCCTGCGCCTGGCGCTGGATTTCTTTTATCCGGCTATGCTCGGGACATGGCTCGGGACACCTCGCCCCGTGCATTTGCGCGAAACGCTGAATCGCCAGACAGGCATGTATCGCGTTGCGGCCAAGCTCATGGATCCCGAGGCAGATAGGCTTATCGGTGAAGTCTGCGACCCGAAAGCGAAATGTCTGAAAACCATCCTGTGGCGCATCGACGAACACACGCCCATCACCACACTGCCGCCTGAGAAATTCGACCTCCACGCCGACTTGCTTGGCCGTACCGGAAGATGCATGAGCCTGCCGTGCGAAGAAGCCTGCAACGTTCTCGTAGCAGCCGCGCGAGAGGTGGTTAAAACACCAGCCGAATGATTCTCTATCGCGCGCGCCATCTCGTGAGCATGAACGGGCCGCCGATCGAAAATGGCGGTATTCTCGTATTGGGCGGCAAAATCGCGGCTGCCGGACGCTTTGACGACATCCGGGTATTTGTTACCGAGCAAAAGGCCCGAGTCATCGATCTCGGCGAACGAATCCTTCTTCCCGGCCTCATCAACGCTCATTGCCACCTGGAGTTTACTCCGATGCTTAATACGGTCCTGACAGCGACATCGTTCACCAAATGGATCCAGCGCATCAACGCGGCAAAACGTCATTTCTCCGATGACGACTATCTCGCCGGTATCCAAGACGGCACTCGGCAGCTTGCCCGAAGTGGCACGACGACGATTCTCAACATCGAGTCCTTCCCAGAATTGCTAAACCGGCTCCCGAAATTACCCGTCCGCATTTGGTGGTTCTACGAAATGCTCGACGTGCGGCTGCGCACGCATGACGACGTATCAATGCAAGGCGCAATCAGCATCTTTCAGTCGCAAGCCTGCGACGACATGAGGCATTCGGGGCTCAGTCCACACGCGCCTTACACGGCTTCCCCGGCGCTTTTTCACCTCGCGCTTCAAGCTGCGCGAGCGGGAAAGCTGCCTCTTACGACACACGCCGCCGAATCGCGCGAGGAAATGCAAATGTTCCGAAACGCTTCGGGACCGCTATACGACTTTCTCGCCAGCCTGGGCCGCCCAATGAACGATTGCGGTGCGACGACGCCGTTTCGCACGCTCGTCGAAAATGGCATGATTGACCCCCAAAGCATTCTCGTGCATCTCAATGAACTCGACGCGTCCGATTTTTCGCTGATTCCCCGGTTCACGCGTGGACATGCGTTGCAGGTCGTCCACTGCCCGAAAAGCCACGCTTTTTTTCGGCATTCACCGTTTCCTTTCGAAAATCTTCGCGATTTGGGCGCGAACATCAGCCTTGGCACGGACAGTCTCGCCAGCAATTCGACGCTGGACATGTTCGCCGAGATGCGCACCTTTGCGGAAACTAACCCCCAAGTGTCCCCAGTCGAAATTCTGAGAATGGTTACTGTCAACCCGGCACGGTCGATCAATCTTGAGAAGACTCTTGGCAGCCTTCGAAGCGGTGCGTGGGCAGACGCAATCGCGATTCCAGCGCCAAAAAATGGCCGTGACATTTTTGAATCCATCCTGCATCACGGTAAATACTCGCACCCAGCCGTTGATTGGATGCTCGTCAATGGAACGGAGGTCCCGTTTTGAATAAAGCCCTGGCATCAATTTTCCTGGTTTCTCTCTCCCTGCCGCTAGCAGTTTTCAGCCAGCCACCCGGAAGCCAGGCGGCGGCGACAATCGCCACTGCCGGAAGCGCTTCCGCCGCATTACCGAAGATTGCCCCGACTCCTTCGCCAGAGTCTGCCGCAACCCCGATGCCGGACAGCATCGAAGGACCGCTTGAAGTTCATGCCGACGGTGCAGCCGTCCTCGACAATTTTACCGGCGAGTTTCTTTGGCAAAAGAATCCCGACCAACCGTTCTTTCCCGCCAGCGCCACAAAAATTCTCACCGCGCTTCTCGTCATCGAGTCCGGCGACCTCGACAGGCCTGTCCTCGTAGATATCGCCGATACGAAGGTTGAACCCAGCTCGCTCAACCTCAGGCCAGGCGAATATTACACCCGCCGCCAGCTCCTTTATGGCCTGATGTTAAAAAGCGCCAACGATGTCGCGATGTGCCTCGCAAGAGACAACGCAGGCAGCGTCGAAGCGTTCGGCCAGAAAATGACCGCCCGCGCCGCGGAACTCGGCGCCACCTGCAGCAATTTTCGGAACCCACACGGGCTTCACGACAAATACCACTATACGACCGCCCACGACCTCGCCCTCATCGGTCGCGCTGCGATGCAGCAGCCGCTCTTCCGCCAGATCGTAAGCACGGTCAATTTTGAGTGGGGATCCCCCGAAGGCATCGTTCCGCTACGGAATCATAACCGCCTGCTCGTCCGTTATCCGGGCTGCATCGGCGTAAAAACGGGGTACACGGGTCCAGCCCAACAAGTTCTAGTGAGCTGCGCTCTCCGCAACGGTCGCGAGTTCCTCGCCGTCGTCTTGCACACGAACAAACCGGGCATTTGGGAAGACAGCGCAAAATTGCTCGATCTGGGGTTCAGCGAGAATCATTTTTGATAATCTTCCGAGATTTTAGTTTGCGGATAAAGTAATAACCCAATAGTTTGCGAGTCATTTATGGCAAGAATTATGATCGTGGATGACGAGCCGTCGATGGTGGAGGTCATCGCTACACTTTGCCGCGAAAAAGGTCATCAGGCGCTCCCCTTCAGTTCTTCGGTTGTCGCTGCGAGCCAGCTCGAGATCATTTCCCCTCACCTCGTGATCGTTGACATCAAAATGGAGGAGGTCTCCGGTTTCGACATTCTCAAGGAGTGCAAAGAGAAACTCCCCAACACGGTCGTGATCATGATTACCGGTTATGGGTCGGTCGAGACCGCTGTCGACGCGATGAAACTGGGTGCGTACGATTACATCACCAAGCCCTTCAAAATCGACGAACTGCAAATCACGGTCCAGCGCGCGCTCGATTTTCAGGCGGCCATTCGTGAGAACGTCTACCTCAAACGCGAACTCAAAGAAAAATACAAATTTGAGAATATTATCGGGTCGAGCGGTTCGATGATTCAGATCTATAATCTGATCGCTAAAGTCGCTAATACCGACAGCACCATTCTCATCCAGGGCGAGAGCGGGACAGGCAAGGAGCTCGTAGCTCGGGCCCTTCATTTTAATAGCAACCGTCAGCATCATCCCTTTGTCGCGATCAATTGCTCGACCCTCCCCGAAAACTTGCTCGAGTCCGAACTGTTCGGTCACAAAAAGGGCGCCTTCACCGGCGCAGTCCACGATAAGCTGGGCCTTTTCGAAGAAGCGAACCTGGGAACGATTTTCCTGGATGAGATCAATTCCATGGCTCTGCCGCTCCAGACGAAATTGCTCCGCGTTTTGCAGGAACGCCACATCCGGCGCGTGGGCGACACGAAGAGCATCCCGGTGAATGTCCGTGTTTTGGCGGCATCCAACGAACCGCTCCGGGTAAAAATCAAGAACGGCGGTTTCCGCGAGGACTTATACTACCGGCTTGCGGTAATCCCGTTCGAACTGCCGCCTTTGCGCGAACGTCTGGAGGATATTCCCCTGTTGGTGAACCATTTTCTCGCCAAGAACGCCGCACAAACGATGCTCGAGCCCAAGCAGGTCGACCCTAAAGCGATGGAAATGCTGGGCCGCTACAGCTGGCCCGGCAACGTCCGTGAACTGGAAAACGCTATCGAACGTGCCTGCGCGCTCTGCGACAACGGCGTAATAAATCCCGAGGACCTCCCCCCGCATGTCCTGACGAATTTCGACACCACAGTCGACGGCCCGAATCTCGATTGGCGCCTCGGACAGAAGCTGGATGAATTCGTCCGCAACATGGAGCGCCGCTACATCGAACAAACACTGGCCTTCAACGACGATTCCCGCGAGAAAACTGCTGGGACGTTAGGTATCAGCATCGCGACTCTGTACCGCAAACTCGACTTGAAACGAAACCAGCGAGCCGGCAACGACTGAGGCTCCGTGGCGGGATGGAGCTTGGCTGGATGCAATTCTGGCAGGACTGAGGTGACGGGCGTCAGGAAGTTGTGGGAGAGAGAATGCGAATATGGGGAAAATAAGTGCGCAGGTAACCGCGGTCATCCGTTGCCAGGGAATCGGCTTGGGTGGCGGCATGGGCTGCCACGAGAAAATCCGGGAGAATGGTTGTTCGCGGGCCGCCTTCGTTTCGGTAATCCCGGAAAATGCGCCCTGCCAGGTTGGCCGCTTCTTCGCTCAACGCCCTGTGCCGAAGATCTAGATCGTGAAAAGCGGCTCTACAGGCATCGTCCGACGGGAAAAAGGATCGAATCTCCGCAAAAACCACCGAGGAAACCAGCAGGGAAGCGGCCTCCGCAGCGGATTGCAGACATCCGAGCCAGAGTTCGCCTTTCGGTTCACCCTTAAAAATTACCAGTAGAACGGAGGTATCGACCGCAACCGCGCTCACCAGCGATTCCCTTTTAGGCGTCCTTTCGGCAATTCGACCGGACCGCGCAGCTCATCCAAGAGATCGGTCACACTGCGGCCTTTAAGCTCGGTCTTGAGACAACCAAGCACTCTCGACTGTTTGCGGCGATCCACCACCTTGCGAAGTCGAATCCCATCTTCGGCCGCAGCGAAATCAACCTGCACACCCGGTTCGATGCCAAAAAGGTCCCGCAACTCCTTGGGAATGGTGACTTGTCCCTTCGATGTGACGAGCGCTTTCATGGATCCAAGTAAGAATCAGAGGTAGGAATATCAAGTCATACGTTTGCGGCGCATGCCGGTTTTGGCGGTTGACGCCCAGAACAATTCTTAAACAGCCGGCCCGTATCGGCTTTCTCTTTCGTCGCTTTCATCTTTATCAGGCAGCTCGCATTCGCCGCGCTCTGCTGATTTCCGCGTGTCATCTAGCCTGAACCCATCTTGGTCTTGGGGATGGAGAATCGCCGACTGCTATTGGCTGATTGCATCGTGCGTAAAGCTGTGGAAATGGCGCCTGGAGAATAAGAGAGGAACGCTGCAAAGAAGAAAAAGAAATGGTCCTACTCTATTTTGTTTTTGCGATTTTTTCGTTGTTAGTAGAGTGGGGAACAAAAACGCCGGGAGTTAGGCATTGCTGGCTCGTCGGCACCGTGATTTTTTTATCTTTTCTGTTGGTCCCGATAAAATGACCACTCACCGTAAAATGTCCGCTCTGCGCCAGACTCACAAATCGTTGTTTCTCTTCCCATCGGTGACACGTTTTTTAAGGGCATTTGCCCAGTCTATCGTGTAACCCATGTGTCCGGTCACTTTGTCACCCTTGTTCCCGGCTCATACCCATTCCCCGTTTTTTATTTATTCGGATATATCATGTCCTGTACCAATTTCCAGGAGGTTGACGAAGACCCTTCGTTCGACCGAATTTGGCGTCGCCAAAACTTCCCATTCTTGAATATAAATGCAGCTTCATAACCTTCGGCGCCGTCAGGACCACGCACAGTCAGAACCGTCAGATGGTCGGCTTCGCTAAAAAAAACGCGCATAGCCTCCCCTATTTGAAGATTTAGTATTCCTCTCAAAGCTTCTGACACTACAGCCATTCGCTGATCAGAGACGGTGAGTACAATGTTAGCTAATTCAAAATTAGTGCCCCCCTTACCTCTTCTGTCTTTTCCGAATATATTACTTTCAGCCTGCGCGGTTTGTTTGTCAGGTTTCCAATTGTGCAAGTCG
>DATDBU010000191.1:0-23528 GCA_036524675.1 Chthoniobacterales bacterium
TTTCCTTGCCCAGCGGCCGGTCCGCTGCATAGTAGGAGTCCGACTTTTCAGGCGGCTCTGAAAATGGGGGTATAGCTCAGTTGGTAGAGCGTCTCGTTCGCAATGAGAAGGCCAGGGGTTCGAATCCCCTTACCTCCACCATTCCTTAAGTCTCACGGAATGAGTGACTTACAGATTCAGAAATCTTCCGAAATTGCCCACTAAGGACAAAACTAAGAACACGTCTGCCATTGTATCAGCGTTTCTCTAGGCAGCAACCGGCAGACGAAACGGACCTGCCGGGCAACATCTGGATAAAACCTCAGAGCTGGTCCTCGACGCAGCTGAATACGTCCAGAGCGCCCCAAACAAAACTCCAGGCGAAGTCTCGGTCAGTAGCCTGCTCGGCCGTTATTGCCAAATCCTTAAGCCATTGGTCGTAACCCCCGCTGTCGTTGTCATCCCTGAGAGCCTTGTAGACGTCACGCATCGTCTCAAGTTCCAGCGAAGCCGGGTCGGTAGACCAACATTTCAGGGAATCGAGTTCATCGTATTCCGCATGTTGCTTTGCCCAATTTGCACCGCAGGCTGTGCCTGCAACTTTGCTCTTCGAATCATGTTTCTGCTTGCTAGCGCGCAAGCGGGCAATGGTGCTTTTCAGGTCTTCGTCTTCTGTGTTCATATTCATGCGCATACACACTGCGCTTCATTCTGCCAATAAAGTCTTTTTACTTCCCCCTTGCCATCCGCCTCCACATTCTGGCATTCTTATAAGCGTCACTGCGCGAACAGTGACCGCCCATCTGAACGCTGGACCACGAATCCAGCGGCGTTAAACTACAGAGTAGATTCCTCAAGCTGGATACCGTGGACGGGTCGTGCCGTCGCGGGAAAGGTTCGCGCCTTCCGGCTTGAGGAATTTTTTGTTAAAATATAATGACCTCAGAAACAAACACCGTTGAGTTCGACGCCAGCGCGCCGAAAACGAAAATCACCATTGAGCTCTCTGAAGACGTAGCAGCAAAGCTTCGCGTCATCTGCGACGCGATGGGTTGGACCCTTGAAGAGTGCGTTAACGATTTGTTCAAAGGCGAAATTGCAGGCTGGGAGGGCCGATGGACGGATTGGCTCAGCGGCTACCAATTCGGGGACCTGGCCGACCTGAAGCGTGCCTACCGGTTGCTTACAGAGTTAGGCGGTCGGGACAAGGGCGTCCGATTCGAACAGTCCGCCTCCGGTTCTTGGTCGATAGGCGACCGCAAAAGAACGCGCGATGGGCAGGTCTTCGTGGACCAGGCGCCGCTGGAAATCGCGAAAGCAGCCTGACATCCTGTCAGTAAGCCCCGCTACGGGCTTTTGATTTGCGAGTTTGCAGGATTAACCCCGCGCCGGCTCATTCAACCGACGCGGGGTGTGCTCGGACCCCATCGAACAATTTTTCTGATGCTCCGGATACTCCGGCCATTCATCCATGGAGCGATAGCCAGATAAGGCGGCCAGGACGTCAGCCATGCGCTCCTCGAGAAGGAGCGAAAAGTCAGCTCTTAGCTGCTTGTAATCGCTGCGCAAATTCTTCCGCGTGCTCATCGCAAGAGTCCCTGCTGACGGATGGTCGTCAGTTCCTCGCGGACGCCACGAAGTTCGGCGAGCACCTCGCGAGAGGTTTCCGATTCAGCAGCGGTAGCCTGCGTGAGTTCTGGGAGAGTAAAGTTGGCCAGAAAATCACGAATCGTGGCGTTGTCGTTCTGCGGTTGCAATTTCTCGAGGCGTTCCCGGCCTTTATCCTGGATGCGTAGATTTTTTTCTGCTTCCCGCTTGCGGATCTGGTCGAAGCGCAGTTGGTCGATGAAGCTAAGATTGTCGCCGCGCTCGCTTGTCCGGCGCAGTCTGCGGGCTTCGATGAATGCGGATTCGTCGGTCCCGAGGCCGCTGGCGATGGCAGTGGCGATGTCGCCGGGGGTGATCTGTGTGCCGGCGGGGCGATTGAGTTGTTGACCTAGATAGTCGTTGTAAACGCCGGAGTTGAGCGCGCCCATGGCGGCCTCGGCGTTTGCGACGTTTAGACCCATCTGGCCGACGTTGTAGGCGTCGGTTTTCATGGCTTTGTCCCAGTATTGGTCTTCGCTTAGCTGGCGGGGACCGTCGTAGGCATCGGGCGAGCGGTCGTAGGCGTCCGGATGCTGCTGGTAGGCGTCGGGATTGTTTTTGTAGGAGCGGCCTTCCTCCATGCGGGCCCGGGCTTTGGCGTCGGCGTTGAGTTGGGCGGCCGCAGCGGCGTTCTTTTCGGCTTCGGCCCGGCGCTCGACTTCGTTGGCCATTTCGCGCTCGGCCGCTAACTGTTGCTGGGCGAGTGCCTGAATTTCTTTCTTGGTCGCCAGTTCGTCCCGGACTTTCTCGAGGTGCTGAGCTGAAACCTGGTCGCCTTCGGCGCGGGCTTGTTCGATCTGGCGTTCGATCTGGAGGAGTTCTGCGGAGATGGTTGCTTGTTGGCGAAGGAATGCTGCTTCAGCCTGGAGTTGCGCGGCGATAGCTGGGTTGCGCTCGAGTTTGGCTAGGCGCTCGGCTTCTTCGGCTTTCTCGCGTTCACTCCTGAGCGCTTGCTGGTCGACCTGGAGAATTTCCTTTTTGGTCTGCAGTTCTTCCTTGGTTTTGGAGAGCTTGGAGGCGGTTGCGGCGTCACCGAGTTGGATGGCCTCGTAAATCTGCTGTTCGATCGCGTGAATCTGACCGGCGACATTGGCTTGCTCGGAGAGGATGTCGGCTTCCTGTTGCAGGCCGGCCGCGGTGAGCTGGCTTGCGCGCTGGCGAAGTTCGGCTTCGGTCTCAGTGCCTGTCGCGATGCGTTGTTGCGCCTCAAGTTCCTGCTGACGCAGGGAGAGTGTATTGGCCAGTTCCGTGTTGCCGTCGGCGACTGCGGCCTGAATTTCCCGGTGGATGTCGGCGATCTGGCGGTTGGATGCCTGGATTTGCTCGAGCTGCTGGGCTTCCCGGTCGCGGCCTTGGGCTTGAAGATTGAGGACTTGAGTACGTTCGCGCTCGGCGTCGAGGGTTAGCTCGGCGTCTGCGAGTTCCCGAGCGTGGATTTCTGCCGTTTCGGCTGCGGTCTCAGCCTGGTTTTCGCGCTCAACGGTTATTTGTTGGTCGAGCTTGAGCAGGTCTTGCTCGGCTTTTGTCCTCGCAACCGGGTCAGAGATGCCGGCGATTTGAGTCTCGATATTGGCGCGTTGCCGGAGCATTTCCTGCATCCGGGCTTCACCGTCGAGATTCTTGACGCGGTTTGAATTCTCGATGTCGGTGAGCCGCTGTTGCGCGGCAGCGAGTTTGCCATAGCTGTCGGTTGACAGCCCGGACGAAGTAGGTACCGACGCTGGCGCTGTCGGCTGTTCGGGGGTCACAGTTACTGACGGCGCTTGTGGCGCCTCAGGCGCTTCGGGTGCCGATGGTGCAGATGGCTTCGGGGTGAAAGAGCCGGGAATTTCCGATGCCCGCGCGCCCTCCTCCTCGTTTGGCTCTCCTCGGCGAACGGACTCCCAAATGCGTTTTTGTTTTGTCACTTCGGCTGCCGCACTATCTTTAAGTGCTGCTTCCAGCTTCCTATCCTGCTCGGCATTCCTGCGAGCCATCTCTTGCCCGTTAATAGCCCCAAACATTGCGCCCGTCGCATTTTTTGCTTTTGCAACGATATGACTGAAGGTCGCGGAGGCATCGGTCCGAATATGCTGAAAGCCTGCGAGAAAAACCCGGACCATGCCCGCTGCTCGAGACAGTAAGGTTGCCAACCAGTTGACCGAGTCTTTGCCTTCTGTGCTGGCTGTCCACTTGGAAAACTCTCCCGTAATCTCCTTAACCGTCGGAAGGAGAGAATTTCCCAGGGTTCGCTGTATTTGCGCGAAGTTATCCTGGAGCGTCGACGCCATTCCCGCGGCAGTCTGGGACTGCTCCTCCATCATGTTATTGAATTTTCCACCCTCGCTGGTCAAAGCCACGAAGGCTTGTTCTAGCATCGGGAATGTAATCCGGCCTTCGCTGGCGAGCTTTTTGATTTCGCCTTCGGTGACGCCAAGTTGTTTCGCGAACTCCTGAATGACCGGAATGCCCCGACCGACGAGCTGATTGATGTCCTCTGCAAACAGCGTGCCTTGGACTTTGGCTTTGCCGAAGATTTCCGCAATTTCTCCAAGAGGCGCACCAATGGCGCTGGAGACATCGCCGATCTGGCGAAGCTTCGGAATGAGTTGGTCTGCGCTGACACCGAAGGCTAGCAGCAACCTCGATGCGTTGGCTAATTCGTCGAGCTGAAAGGGAGTCGCGGCAGCGAATTTGCCGAGATCCTCCATGAGTTGTTTGGCCTGCTCAGCAGAGCCCAGCATGGTCTTGAACGCCGTTTGCAGCGACTCGTATTTCGCTGTCGTATCGAACAGGCTCTTTGTAAACGCGACCACGGCCCCGACGCTGAACGCCGCCGCGACCGTCCGCTGAAAGTCGCCAGAGAATTTGGCGCCATCGGCGCGCATTCGCTCCAGGCCGGTCTTTGCACCGCTGCTATCAACTCCGGTTGTGATCTGGATTTGGTTAGCCATAAATTTTAGGCCAGGATGAATTTCGTGATGCTATGGGCAGTCCAGTTGGTCGGGTAAATCGGGTCCGCCGACAGGCCGCTCATCAGATTGAAGACGGACTTCCACGCCGGCCCGCGCTCATCAGACTCAATCCCGAATGACTGGACAAACAACTGCTCGGCCTTCTCCACCTCCGCGAGAGTTTTTCCAACCTTCTCGACAATCCGCCGCCGGATTTCCTCCAATGTCGGCGCGGCCTCCGCTGCGACCTTTTGACGGGCAGCATGAATCTGCGACCGAAGCTGCGAGTTGGCCACCCGGATTGACTCCCGAGACCGAGCGGCGGCTTGGAGCGCGGCGAGATTTTCATCGTCGGGATTGCGCTGGTATTCTTCCTGCCTGGCCTTAATCAATTTGTCCGCGATCTGCGGCGAATGGGCTTCGATTTGCTGGCTCAGCGCCACGTGACGTTTGTGAAGGCCGACGAGCGACTTCCGTTCCTCCGGCGAGTAAATTTCCGACACCGGCACGTCACGCAAAATTGCGGCAAGGCTTGCCGCCGGCGTCGAGTATTGCTCGATGAGCTTAAAGCCGCTTCCGCTTGTCATCCGGAGCTCGGGGTGGGTCCCACGGGGCGATTGCGTCTTGCCGGCGGCAACGTCGAGAAGTTCCTGTGCGTCGTTTTCTTCAAGTTGAGGCATAATTTTTCGAAAGTGGTTAGCGGTTGTTGAGAGTGCGTTGGTCGTAAGCGCGGGCTGCGCGTTCGAGTTGCGGGCCTTGGTCCGCGAGCATCTTGCTGCGGGTTATTGGGTCGGCGCTTTGGTAGCGAGTCCACAATTCTTCGTCCGCGTTGAGATTTTCCACGTCTTGCGGGTCTTTTTGGACCGGCCGGATGCCGCGGGCTGCGAGCTGCTCAGCGGCCTTTTGGGCCGCGCTGGTCTCACGGGCCGCGGCAGCATTCATAAGGGCTTCAGCGCCGTGCCTGGCGACGAGAGTGGTCCGTTCAGCAGGTCCGGCGCTAACAAACTTTGCCCAAGCCTCAAAATCGGGCGTTGTGGGCGTTGGCGCGGTCAGCTTTGCCTCGAGGTCCGCGATGCGGGCCAGGGCGGTGGCCAGCTCGGTCGAAGATTTCATCACTGGCGGCGCATTCCGGAAGGAGCTTAGATCAAATGTGGCTGCGGCTTTGACCGGGTCCGTGATTTCGTCGATGAAGCCGTATTCCTGAGCTTCGGCCGATGTGAACCAGGTCTCTTCGTCCATCGCGGCGCCAATTTCCTCCTCGTCCTTGCCGGTTTTCTGGGAGTATGCCGCGACGATGGATGCCCTCATTTTGTCCATGACATCGGCCATTTTGCGCAGATCGCGCGAGTCGCCTCCGACCAATCCGGATGGATTATGAATCATCCAAAGCCCGTTTTCGGCCATTTTGACGGTTTTGCCGCTCATCGCGATGTAAGTGGCCATACTGGCTGCGATGCCATCGATTTGGACGGTCACGCCGGCTTTGTGGCGCTTGAGAGCGTTGAAAATTGCGTTTCCCTCAATGATTGAGCCACCGGGAGAGTTGATCCGGAGCAGGATGGGCTTGTTCCCAATGGCTTTGAGGTCCGCGAGAAATTGTTTCGCCGAGACGCCCCACCCGCCTATCTCGTCGTAGATCGAGATTTCCGCTTCAGTCGAGTTAGCGGCGTTGCGGATGGAATACCAGCATTTCATAGCTGCACCGCCTCTCCGCTCAACGAGAAAATCGGGACACGCCGGGTCTGACCGTGCTCGCCAATCTCAGCCTCGCCATCTTCGGCGAAAATCCGCTTGAGCACGACCGGTTCGCCGCTTGGGGCGAGGTAAACCGTCCGCCCCAGGAAGTCTGACAGCTCGCCAGCAGCCGATTGGTAGAATGGAGCAACTCGATTGCTCCCGAAAGCTTCTCTGGCCGCCTCCCGCTCCTCGGCTGGAGCTAGTCGATCGATCAGTTGGTAGCCTGCCAAAATATCGTAGAGCGCGAGCTGCTTGACCAAGGCGACCGGCCGCGGCGCGATTGCGGAGAATGCCCGTATCACCACCCGGGCATCGAGGTGAAGGACTGACGCAATGCTAGCGCACAGCTCCGTTTTACCAAATAATCGAGTAGGAATCATGTCTGCAACGTTCGCATCAAGGGTCAAACATGTCGATGTGTTTTTATCGAAATCGCAGGCTAATATCCATGGAGATACATGGAAGGTTATCACCGTGCATAGACGTGCACTGATAGGAGACTAATTGAGACAATGACGGCTCTACAAAGCCGCCGAGGTGCTCGGCATAACCGCCGACATTCGGCTGGGTGTCAGCAAGGTGTCAGGTATCAGGCGGACAATTCCTTTTTTGAGGTGACGCGTGCGAAAAGGGCGAGGGTCACCTTCACCGTTCCCTCTGGAGAATTCCAAGGAGACTCCCCGCCGGTGGGGGTGGTTCGGGCTTCCGATGTCGCTTCGTTTACCGTTTACACGCCCTTAGGGAAGTAAACGGTAAACGAAGGTAAACGATTTGGTAAACGATAGGTAAACGAACGCCATGTTTACAAGGGAGAGTCCGGTAAACGATAGGTAAACGAGAGTAAACCAACGTCGTTTTTCTGGTAAACGAAGTGCCTAATTTTGGGGCGCTTTCGTTTACTTCGTTTACCTGATTACTCGGCTCGGATCGCATATTCCCTGCCGCTCTTAATGAGCCAGCCCTCATCAATTCCACGCTTGGCGAGACGTGACACCATACCCTTCGAGATACGCATCTCCTCGGCAATGGTGGCGCAATCGGTGACGCCTTCCTCAACCAGTCGGCGGAACACATCAGACCCTTGCGCAGGCTTGTATGTCACCAGAATCTTCCCGGCATTACCGCAGGGTCCGACATGCCATTCGTAGGCTGGAGTTTCTTCGGGTGTATTTCGGGACGGCTTGGTGAAGCGGGAAATGAACTTCGCCCCGGTCTTGTCGTCAGAGCCCACCTTCGCGTCATCCAAGGCAATCGCCCAAAACGCCGCGTCTTCTCGTTTACTCGTACCGCGCATCTCGCCGTTTCTGCCAGCGTGATGCACCACAATCACGGCGATACCCAGGCGCCTGAAGTTCAACAGCCAGTTGCTTATCTGTTCCCACGCGAATGCGTCATTCTCCTTCATGCCGCTCGCCAGAGTCGAGAGGTTGTCCAGTATGACGACCTTGATTTCGCGGTCCGTGCAGAGCGCCGAAATGCCGTCCTGAATCTCGGGGTTTGTGATATTTAAGACCCGCCCTGTCCTGTCGAATAGAATCTCATGGTTCAGGAACGTGATGTTCCCATCCTTTTGCGACAGCCCAACGTCTCGACTTCTAATCAAGTCTGGAGGCATCTCACCGTCGACGTAGAGAACGGATGTCGCCTTGTGAGAGCGCCACGGGCCAAAGCGGCCGCCTTCTGACAAAGCGCGCGCAACGCCCAAAGCCATCCAGGTTTTGCCGACTCCGCGAGGAGCGAAGATGAAACCCATATCACCTTCGCAGAACCAATCGCCCAGCAGTTTTTCACGCGGCTTCAACGCAAGCCCCATCAGCTCGGAAGAGGTGACGACAGACCGGCTCAACGCCGATTTCCATGAATCCTCCACAGGTGTCGATTTGATCGCCGACGCTACGCTGACGATCTCACTCAGAGGCACCGACGTGTCCCTTGCCATCCAGCTAGCCTTATCTGCCGCCGCGATAATTCGGCGCCGATCTGCGAGCTCGGACAGCTCCGCCACATACATTGGTATGTTCACTGGGGAAACCTCGCAGCCCAGCAGCCCAGCTATAAAGCCAGGGCCGCCAAGCTGGTCAATTTGGCCAATGTCGCGAAGACGCTGCGCAACCGCGATGTTGGTTATCGGAACGCCATCGGCGCGCAGCTCCAGCATGTTCCGGAAAACCACGTTGCACGCGTGGTCATGAAACACGCCTGGGTGGAGCGACTCGCTCCACTGTTCCGGCCATTGGACGAGCGCGGAGATTAGCGCGCGCTCGTATTCCTCGTGATGGGGCATAGGAGGTCTATCCACGGAGGGCCTCCCTTCTCCGTCGCAGCATCCCGCCCATATGCCGCTCGTAGGCCACGCGCCATCTCTCGTCACCCGTGCGCAAATATTCTCGCGTCAGCCTCTCGGCCTCCCGCTGCCATCTCCAAATTGGCAGTTGAGCTTGTGCCGCGGCGGGGTTACAAATCGGTCGGAATACCGTTAGTTTAGAAGTCCCCCGGTTGCTCGCCAGCGCCGGGGTTCTTCGCTTTCGGGGCGGGCCCTTCGAATTTGGGTCGTGCATTTACTTCGCCTCCCCGTGAAGAAAAGCGCGTAATGAATCGGCGATTAGAAGCCTTCGCCCGCTAACATTTCCGCGGCGGCGGATGGAGACAGACTTGATGCTGCCGTCGGCGATGAGCCGGTAGAGCGTCGCCCGGCTCAGGGACGACACACGGGCTGCATCTTTGATGGTTAGGAACTCAGGGTTGGTAACAGCCGACTTGTCGGCTCCGGCGGTGGCATGTTGGTGCTGAATCACTCAACCTGTGTAGCACGGCCCCAAACGCGAAAAGTGACGTCCGGACGACCGTCTTAGGCATTTTCAAAAGTGACTTTACCTAGGGACGACACATCGTCTTGGTCCATTTTCAAAAAAGGCTTTGCCAAGGACGGGCTGTCGTCTTGTTCATTTTGAGTTGGCATTTTGTCCGCGAAAGCGATTTTTTTACAGGTCCCTTTTTTTTCGCGACGCGCGCCTGGGTTGTTGGACGTAAAATTTCCGAAGCTCATCGCGTAGCTCCACTGTCATGCCTCTCTTTTTCCATTGGTCGATACACCCGAGGTATATCTTGTCCAAATCCTCCCCTGACTTCCGAAAAATCCTTTGAACCCACAGACGGAATACGGGGCGAAACGCAAGCTCGGCCTTGGTTTCGGTGTTTTTGCACGTTATTTCTCGAACGGCTTTTATCCACGGGATCCTTTGCGCCGGCCTTTTGCCGCTGCAATCGATGACTAGCTCTCGGGCTCGTTCCGCCGCCGCATATTCGCCGCCGTATTCGTCCTCGCGCCAGAGACGCGATGCGACGACTGCCAGGGCTTCCGCACTTATCGGGATTTCATTGCCCGCCGCCTGTTCAAGCGCCAGCACGTAGTCGCAACAAAGAATCAAATCTCGTGCCCGCTGCGCCGCGCCTGCATAGTCGTCGCCAATCAAAACGCGCGATGCGATGTCCGTCAGTAGACCTAGAGGATGGCTCATAATTCGGGCAGTTCCTCCACGGCTTTGCGCATCGCGGCGATGTCGACATGCGAATAAGTTTGCGTCATGTCGTCGTTCGAATGTCCCGTGAACGCTTGGTTTGTGGCTCGGGCCACGCCAGCTTGTTCGAGCCACGTGGTAAGCGTGTGCCGCAAAGCGTGATACGTCAGCCCGGACGGCGCACGCTTGCCGGAGCGTCCCGACCCGTCTTCCTGCTTATGGTGCGATGCTTTTGCCCGGAGTCCTGCCAGCGCCAGCAAATCGCTGAACTGGTTGCTCAGCGAACCGGTTTTGCCGGTTCGTTCGACGACACTATGCGCCCGCGGATGAACCGGGCCGGAGCCCGGCGATGTCCCGAGCAAATCCAGCAACGGGCGCGCCAGGGGTAACACAAGCGCCTTGCCCGTTTTTCGCTGCCGGAGCCTCAAGACACCGCGGCTTAAGTCGATTTGCGACCATTCAAGCGACGCGACGTCTCCCAGCCGCTGGCCGCTATAGAGGCCGAACAAGACCATAGACCGCCATTCGGTGTCGCAAGCACCAAGCACGGCTTGCAACTCGTCCACGGTGAACGGACGCCTTGAGCTTACCACGCTCTTCTGCCGAACAGCCTCGACATGCGCCGTTGGGTCCGTCGAAACGATCCCATCACGATGAGCCGTTCGGAACAGCATCCGCAAACATTTGATTTCGTGAGTCACCGTCTTCGCGTGAAGCGTCTTCGCCTCATGGTTCCTGAATTCGATGATTGCCGCCCGGGTAATGTTGGTAATATCGCCGTCCGCCTTGTCGCCGAGCCACTCGGTGAACTTCGCCAAAGATTTTCGATAAAACTCGAAGGTGCTGGGCGCCACGGTCTTTTCCTTCTCAGCAAGCCAGGTATCGCAGAAGGCTCGAACGGACGTCGGCCCTATGGATTCGCCCGTCAGGTCTTTGCATACGTCCGCCATGATGCGCCGCATCTGGTCCGCCGTCCTTCTCTTGCGAAAAGCTTCCTCCAGCTTATCCGCCAGCTTTTGTGCTTTTCGCCTATCTGTTTCCTTTGTGGACCTTTTCAATCTCCGACCGGAGGCGTCAGTGAAGCATGCGGTCCAAAACTTCGATTCGGGATGCTTCCAAACACTAGCCATGCCGCCAAGAACGCATCTAAGAACGTCTCGTGCAATATCAAAGTGTCTCAAAATGCATCTTCCCTAGGTAAATCGGCTTCGTGAGACACCCTGAAATGCCTTCTGCCGTCCCAGGGGTTCGAATCCCCTTACCTCCACCACCTTCGCAGCGGAAGCCAATGACATCCGCAGGGGATGAGAACGCCGTTCGACTGCACGGGTTGTGATGCCTGCGATCCGGCCCAGTGGGTCGTAGGTGTAGCTGGTCGAGTTCGCCGCGCCGTTGATCTGCCGGGTCTTGATGCGCCCCAGTTCATCGTGCCCGTAGCCGATCGTGTCCACGGCCCACGGGCCATCGACAGTGGCCAGACGTCCCGCGCCAAGACTCTCCGTCGCGGCGTTGGGAACGGGGTTGTAGGCATTGGTCGTTGTGCCGATCCCGTCGGTCATGGTTGCCAATCGCCCATACATTGGTTCATACGTGAACGCCCCTCCGGGCGTCGCGGGGACCAGGGCGTTCCCGGAGGCTGATTTGGTTAAGGCTGCCGTCGGTGTAGTAGCTGTAGTTGGCGCGCTGGCCTTTGGCGTCGGTGATCGTTTCACGCGACCGGTGGCGGGTTCGTACTGGTAGGCAGTGGTCGTTTGATCGGGGTAAATTTTGTAAATTTCACGTCCCTGCACGTCGCGCACCCACGAGGTCCGGTTTCCAGCGGGGTCGATCAATGCTTCGAGCGAGCCGCAGCCGCACCAGACGTATTGCGTGAGCCGGTTGGCGGGATCGATGACGGCGACGGGACGTTGGAGTTTGTCGTAAATGGTTTGCGTCCAGCGTCCGAGCCGGTCTTTGGTGAATTTGGCGTCGAGTTTGTCGTAGACGATTTTTTCGTCGGTGCCGTCGGGGTATTTGATCTGAACGGGCCGGTCAAGGCTTTTGGCCGGGTTGCCGCCGATGGCGTCGTAGAGCGTCTCGACGGTGTAGCCTTCCGAATTTGCCGCTTTTGATGGTCAGTTATTGCTCCCTTATCTCGGTTGATTGTCTCGTTTGATCTTGCTGCGGGAAAAATTCGACGGCAAGACTTATTCCAAGACGGCTAAGGCGGTGAAGTAATAGCGCAGGAAATCTTTCACCTGTAGAGTCTGACGAAAAAAAACGCACATAAATTTCAAAAGTTGACCCAAACACTCTAATTTCCTCCAATAATTCTTTAGAAGATTCGAGGCGATCCATCAATAGTTCCACACTCGCTATCAAATTATCGTCAACCATTTGAGGCGGCTCAAACGAACCAAACGATTCCAGAACAACACCTATTCTATTTCCATGCTTGTCAAGAATGTCATCCCCTTTCTTACGGGTGTATTTAGCGCGCAATTTCAGATTGAATCCTAAGTATTCGGGATCGAATGCTCCACCTGAAACTCGAAAAGAAAAAAAGTAACTGCCGCACATAATACGCTAGTGTGTTCCCGCCCCAGGGCCCGGATATGGGCCCAGATTTAACCCGTTTCCAGATCCGTCGTCTACCCAGACATTTCCTTCCGGGTCTATTCCTGTCCAGTCTCTCGGCCCTTGGTCAGCCCAGTCCTTTATTTCGTGAGGTGATCCTCCTGCTCGGTCGCCAGCCTCATTAACGGGACGCGTACCCGCAGGGCACCCCTTCGGCTTAGGTTTTGGCTTAAGTTCCGGTTTTCTTGGCGGTGGAATATCATCATCGTCATCATCAGCGATTTCGTTCGGAAAGAAATAGTCATCTATTAACTCGCCAACAATTCCTGCGACTAAAGCTGCACCTATTGCCTCGCCGATGGGTATGCCCAAAACAAGAGGTATCGCGAGTGGATTAAGACCCTTTAAATCATAATAATTGATCGGATTATTCTGCACGTACCCATACAAGTTAATCCCTCCATTTTCCCGGATCGGATCCCTGTTGATCCATCTTCCCAAGCTGGCGTTGTAGAAGCGGAATGGCGCGGCGTGCAGGCCAGTGGAGGCATCGTAGTAATGGCCGGTGTAGCCGAAGTCGGATTCGATGGGGTTGGCCGTGATCAGGTTGGCGCTGCGGACGCCGTAGGGATCGTAGTCGTAGCGGCCGCGCACGGCTTGCGCGCTGTCGGTGACTTCCCGGATGCCGCCGAGATGGTCGCGGGCGTAGAAGAGGTTGAGGGTCGGAGATTGAGTGTTGAGGGTAAAACCCTGCGGGAAGTAGCGTTTGGCGATCTGGTTGGAGGCGTTGCGGTGTTCGGCGATTTCCAGGCCGTCCCACACCCAGCGTTTGGTTTCCGCTCCGTTGAGTTTCTCTCGCACGCGTCGGTTCATTCCATCATATTCGTAGGAATAGATGTCGGCTCCCTTCGTGACGCTCGCCAGACGGTTCGCAGCGTCGTAGGTGTAGGTAACTTCGGGCGTGCCGGATGGGCCGTAGTTGAGCAGGCTTCCGTTCAGGTCGTAGTTGTAAACTTTCGCGGGGATCGTCGCGTGGGTAACGTCGACGTATTTGTCGGTGACGTTGCCTTCCTTATCCGTGGCGACGATGTGGACGCGCGTCATCGTTCCCGCATCGACCTGGGCGTAACCTTCGTAGCGGTTGGCGGCATCCACGCTGGCGGGGTTGCCGCCGACGGTCACCGTCGCGGGTTCGTTGACGGTTCCGGCGAAGCGCATCATTCCTCCGCCGTTGCTGGCGGTAAATTGGTTCAGGTTGTTCGCCGTGTAGCTGGTAACGGCGTTTCCATCCTGGTTGGTAACGCGGTTTCCGGCCCGGTCGTATCTCCATGCCTGTTCCCCGAGGTTGGCTCCGGTGCTGACATTCGACAGCCCGGCGGATGTGAGTTGGTCAGCAAGGTCGTAGCCGAACTGATAGCGTTTTGCAGCGCTCAGGCCGCTGTTATTCTGCGTCCATGTGTCCATCCGGCCCGTCGCCGCATACGTGTGGTCAAACTGCGAGATGATCGCGCTCGCCGAGGTCAGGTTCTTGATTTGCTTGAGCCGCTGGTCGCCTGTGTTGTTGAAATAGTCATACGTTGTGGTTTGGCCGTTGGGATAGATGACGTTTGCCACCAACCCGGTCTGCCGCAGGTAGCTGTAAATAAAGGCTCCGAGCGAGTTGGTGACGGTGGCGATCCGGCCCAGTGTGTCGTAGCCATAGCTGGTCGAGTTCGCCGCGCCGTCGATCTGCCGGGTCTTGATGCGGCCGAGTTCATCGTACCCGTAGCCGATCGTGTCCGAGGCCCACGGGCCATCGACAGTGGCCAGACGTCCCGCGCCAAGACTCTGCGTCGTGGCGTTGGGAACGGGGTTGTAGGCATTGGTCGTTGTGCCGATCCCGTCTGTCATGGTCGCCAATCGCCCATACACCGGTTCGTACGTGAACGCCACTCCAGGCGTCGCGGGGACCAGGGCGTTCCCGGACGCGTCCGTGTAGCTGACCTGCTTGAGGCTGCCGTCGATGAAGTACTGGTAATTCGTCCGCTGGCCTTTGGCGTCAGTGGCCGATTTTAACCGCCCAGTGGCGTTTTCATATTGATATGCCACCTGCGTTTTATCCGGGTAAATCTTGTAAACCTCCCGCCCCTGTACGTCGCGTACCCACGACGTCCGGTTTCCGGCCGGGTCAACGATAGCCTCCAGCGACCCGCAGGGGCACCAGTCGTATTGCGTGATGCGGTTGGACGGATCGATCACGGCGACGGGATGGCGCAGCCTGTCGTGAATGATTTGTGTCCAGCGATCCAACCGGTCCTTGGTGAACTGGGCGTCGAGCTTGTCGTAAACCACCTGCTCATCGGTCCCGTCCGGGTATTTGATCTTCACGGGCCGGTTGAGCGTTTTGGTCGCGACGCCGCCAATCGCGTCGTAAAGCGTCTCGATGGTGTAGCCTTCCGAATCCGTGACTTTCCACAACCGCCCGAAACCGTCGTATTGAAACTGGGTGGTCGCGCCGACAACGGGTCCAGTGATCGAGATCAGATAACCGTCGGTCTTTCCGTCGCTGTCCTGATCCCGGTCGTAGGTGAATGTGGTCACTTCGTTTTTGGCGTTGGTCACCGTCAATACCTGTCCGTAGCCGTTGTAGGTGTAGGAAGTCGTCCGGCGGGAGGCGTCCTTCGCACTCAAGACGAGATGCTTGCCGCCCGTGTCATAGGTAAAGGACGCCAGAAGATTGGACACCGCACCAAATGGGTCGGTGCTCAATCCCGCGGCATTCTGCTGATAAACGGCGAGCAAATCGATTCCATTGGCGGCGTATTGATACGTTGTCGTCCGCGAGGGCGTCGTGGCATTGCCCGGAGTGACCATTTTGGTGACTTTACCGCTGGAGTTGTATTCAACCTGCGCCAGTTCCGTCGAGCCATCGTCGAGCACGCGCCCAATTTTGACCGGTTTGTTGTTGCTGCCAACACGATCCGGATTGGTCTGGCCCGCGTAGTTGTAATAAACCCGGTTTTCCAGGGAGTTCTTTGTGCTCGCCGGGATGTCGGACACCGCGGCTCCTTCAGCAGTGACAAGCCAGTTCGTGATTTGCGCCTTCGCATAGTCCGCGACAACCCCGGCATACGCCTTTTTGTCCCAGTAACCGCTATTGTATTTGGAGCCATTGGTGACCATCTGCATCCCGGCGGGCGTGGGCGCACCGGCGTCCGGCGGCGTGGTGGAGAAATTCATCTCCAGATATTCCTTCCCGCCCATCGGATCGGTCACCAGCAGGCTGCGGGTGGAATGCACTTCGGTAGAGACAAATTGCGTGCTACCGTAGGGAGTCGTCAGTGTCTTGATAAAATCACCCGTGCCATAAGTGAACTCCGACACGATCCCCGCGGTATCTGTGATCTTCCACAGCTGCCCGGCGGCATTATAGGTGAACGTGGCGAAACGTCCGAAAGGATCGGTGGCCTTGTTGACCTTATAAAAATCCGGATTCGGCGAGCTGTTGGGCAATGTGGCGGAGTTGCTAAGGTAGAAAAGCGTCGTCACCTGCCCCAATGGATCGGTCACGGCGAGCAACCGGACGGTGGTCGGATCGTAGGTATAAGTGGTCTTGTTTCCGGCCGGATCATAAGACTCGGTCAGGAAAATGCGTTTAGGGCTCGAGTTGTCGGCCAGACCGAAGACTTGCCGGGTTCCATCCGGGAGTTTCTTTTCGTAACTGACAGCCGATGTGCGGCTCAGAACGGTTTGAGTGATCTCCTGCGCGATGAAACTTCCCTGCGAGGCGCCGCCGCTATAGCTGTAATATTTCAAGGAACCTCCGCCGGGTCCGTAGCTGCTAGTGGTAGCATTGCTGGGATCATCGAGAATGAAGCTCACCCAATTAAAGCTCCATTTGGACCCCAAATTAGGATAATTCGGCACACTGGATGGAGCAACATCCCGCTGGCTGTAACTGGCGGTGAAAGCCACTTCGGGACCGCGTGGCGGAGTATAGAAGAGCGGCGTGTCCCAAATCATCAAATTCACGCGGGAGGGATCCATGTTGTAGACGGCCATTCCCTTGGATTTTGGAGGTTTCGGGCAGCCGATAGTCGGGCCGGTTCCAGGAGGCGTCGGGGGTGAAGCCGGGGGCACGGCCCCTTTGCCCCAGACTTTGGCGCCTTCCTCCACAGACACGGTTTTCCATCCTTCCGGAAGCCCCCCCGCGGGAACGAGAAAATAACCACTGGCTTCGTCGTCCACAGCTTTCCGGCTGATCACAAAGTCATCAGAAAAAGTAGGGTCTTTTACGAAAAACCGCCCGTCCATTTCTTTGGTAAGCGCCGCATAATGCCCGGCCTTCCAGTGGATGACACACGGTACAATAACTTGCGATCCTGGAGAACGGAATGCGATCTGATAATCCAGCCCAACTGTTTCGGCCAACTCCTTGAGTTGGCGCATGGACGTTCCGTCTGTCGTCGAAAGCAATTCCTCGATGCTCCGCGTCGCTTTCAGAGTTGCCAGGTTTGACGCTTCGGCGACGCTGCCCACGGCAAACGGACCACATCGGAATGACGTGGAGGGTTCCGTTTTCATCAATGAAAGACTGGTCTTTACTCCCGACCATTTTTCAGTCATCGCCCCTTGAATATCGCGATCTCCCACTTCCTGCACGAGCGATTCGACCTCATCGATACGACCAAGACGCGCCTTCAACTCGGTGAGCTGCACCACGGCCCGATCAACGATCATCCTGCGTGACGGGCTGGTCTCTCCCTGCCCTTTTTCCCAGGCCAACTGCCAGCTGGAAAGAGCCCTGGTCCAGTAACCGTGCTGTCGGTAAAAAATGCCCAGATTGGTTAGGAGCGAAACACTCCAGCGAGAATCCGGATACGCAGCCAAAAATTCCTCGAGACCGGATGCGTCATCGCCGGGAAGCTGCGCTTCAAACGCCACCAGCGCTTTGGCGAGCGTCGCGTTTTCCGCTGTTTTGTCGGATTCCGCGTCACTGGAATCGTTGTCGAAGGCAATCAATGGTTCGGAAAACAACCGGACCGTGGCAAATTCCGCATCCGCGGGTTGTTCCGAGAACGCAAGGGGCTGCTGCCGGGCTGTTGGAACATCCGGCACAGCCGTGTTGACCTCGACTTCAGTGGGCGCTGTGTCTGCGACATCGGGATTGGTTACGGGTGGGGACGCCAGCGGAAGACTGCCGGCAGCGTCCGTCTCCGCCAAAGAATACAGGGGAAGCCAGGAAGCCAGACAGGCCGGCAATAGAATGGCCGAAACTAACCGGTGCCAAAGCGGAGAACGCGAGGAACGGAATCTTAGGGAGCGCAACATGGATGCTGGGTAACGAGATGAAAATGACTGGGTTGCCCGCTGAAAGGTAAAACGGTCTGTTATGGTTTGAGAATGAGCCCCGGCGGAGTGGTCAGCGTGAGAACCGGCGCCCCTGGCCCTGACGCAGCCAGACTGCTTCGCATAGGATCAAGCGGAAAGGCATCCTGACCATCCAGAACCCCATCACCGTCGGAGTCGTTCCAGAACAGATTGGTCCCCTCTTGCAACTCCATGGCGTTCGCAACGCCGTCCCCGTCCGTATCCGTGCCCATCACGCTATATCCGGAATACCAGGCTGCTCCGTCTCCAAGGCCATCTCCGTTGCTGTCGAAAGCTGTCGGATTACTGCCGATCTGGCCCTCAAAATAATTTTGCCATCCATCCCCATCGGCGTCGTCGTCCTGATAGTCAGGCACGCCGTCTCCGTCAGTATCTCCGAGGTAATCCTGGTAATCCGGGGTTTCATCCCCGTTGTGGTCGAAAACGTGACAAATGATCGGAACAGTGCGGTTCACGTTGGTCTCATCGCCAAGCTGTCCATAGTAGTTGTAACCCCAAGCGCGTATGGTGCCATCCGCCGGGAGAGCAAGGCTGTGATTTTCACCTGCTGCAACCGCGATCCCGCTGTATAAAATCGTCACGGGCGACGGTGTATAACCGGGTCCGGACGTCCTGCCATTGCCAAGCTGGCCGTAATAATTGTATCCCCAAGTCATCACCGTGCCATCAGTCAGCAGTGCGACGCTGTGGCTACCTCCCGCAGCGATTCCCATCGCGTTGCTCAAACCAGGGACGACCCCAGGGTTAATCCCCCCGCCCGTTCTTCCAAGCTGACCCTGGCTGTTGTAACCCCAGGACCAGACGCTGCCGTCGTCGCGAATGCCCAAACCATGGGAGCTGCCTAAGACAATCTCGACCATGTCTCTGATCATGCCGGATTGGGTGGCAAGGTTCTGCGCGCTTGTTCCTCCGTTGCCGAGTAGGCCGCTGCCACCGCTCCCCCAACCCCACAGCGTCCCGTCCGCTTTCATGGCCAGAACCGATGATTCCCGCGCGGCGATAGCAACGACTCCCGTAAGATTCGGTCCGTCCATCTGTTTGACCTGCACGGGAATCTGGCTGCCGGTTCCACTGGTTCCCTGGCCCAATTGCCCAGAGCCGTTGGCACCCCAAGCCCACACTTCCCCATTTGATTTCAAAGCCACGCTGAAGAAGCTGCCCGCCGCGACCGAGACCACACCTGTCAGACCGCTGACATGGGAATAAACAGTACTGTTTCCAAGCGTCGTTCCATTCCCAAGCTGCCCGTATCCGTCGGAACCTGTCGTCCAGACCGTGCCGTCGGTCTTCACGGCAATTGCGTGCGTGTAGCCATTGGCGGCGACTTTGACTCCGCTCAAAACCGCTTTTGGATACCAGGAATTCGTTGTTGTCCCATCTCCGAGCGCTCCGTATGCGTTGTATCCCCACGCCCAAAGCACGCCATCGGTTCCAATGACCAGGCTCCGGTAATAGCCGCTGATGGCCTGGGCGCCGATTTGGTAGAGGGCGCTTTTGGTTTCGCTGTCCGCGAGGCCGGATTTGAAGGCTTTTGCACGGAGCACTTTTGTCGACGACACCATCACGCTGGAACCGGAGGCGAGGCTTGCGGAAGAAGCCGTCGGCTCACTTCCGTCGAGAGTATAACGGATCGTTGCGCCCGCGGTCGCGCAACTGATTACGACGTTTTGTCCCGTCAGATACGCACCGCGATCGGGAGCGAGCGCTGGTAACGCAACTTTTTGCGCAAACGTGAAATGATAGACCGCCGCGGGACCGCTTCGATCCGTGGGGGTTCCATCGCCCAGTTGCCCGTAATCGTTGTCACCCCAGCCGGAAATGGTCCCGTCAGATTTAATAGCCAGGGAATGGGTATTTCCGCCAGCAACAGAAAACGCCCCGGTCAGTCCTGTTACTGCCACCGGCAACAACATCCGGTCGCTCGTAGTGCCAGTGCCAAGTTGGCCGCTGGAGTTTTCTCCCCAGCCCATCACAGTGCCATTACCCAGCGCAGCCAAAAAGTGGGTCTTGCCGGCAACCACTGATACAGCGCCACTGATATTGCTGACTTGCACGGGCGTGTAGCTATATCCTGTAGTGCCGTTTCCAAATCCGCCATAGCTATAACCCCACGTCCACACCGAGCCGTCATCCTTCAAGGCGATGGCTTTTGATGATTTCGCGGAAATTTGCACAATGTGATTGATCGAGGCCGTCAGAGCCGCGCGGTTGAGCGAGGCGCTGCTGCCATTGGCGAGTCCGGTGCCGTTACCCCAGCCCCACAGACTGCCATCGCCCGCCACAGCTAGACTGAAATCATAACCCGCAGCAATGGCGACGATATCGGTAAGCGGCGTTCCGTCGGTTTTTGTTACCTGAACTGGAACCAGTTGATTGGCGGTATTCGGACCATTGCCCAGTTGGCCGGAACTGTACGCGCCCCACGCCCAAACGGTGCCGTCGCCCTTAAGCGCGAGACTGAAATGACCGCCTGCGGCAACTTCAACGACATCCGTCAACGAACTCACTACCACGGGGAAAAGTCTCCGCGTTACGGACCCGTCACCGAGTTGCCCGCTCCCATTTTCGCCCCATGTGCGGACCGTTCCGTCGTTCATGGCTGCAACCGTGTGATATGTTCCCATCGACACAGATCTGACTCCGGTAAGAACGACTTTGGGATACCAGTTGGTGAGCTGGGTGCCATCGCCCAACTGGCCATTCGAATTGTATCCCCACGTCCACAACCGGCCATCGGTTCCCAGCGCGCCGCTGTGATAGTCTCCAGCGACAATCAACGGGACAGGCGTGGTTGAATTCGGCTTCGACCATGGATTTCGCGGGTTCGTACCAGCATTGTATTCGGCGAGGTTAGTAAAACCATCGCCGTCGGTATCCAATGTGGTATCGGCGGGCGAGGCATCACTCAAGCCATGCATTTGCTCGAACCAGGCAGGCATATCGTCGCGGTCCACGTCGCTGAAGTCCAGGACGCCGAAATAAGGGATTGTGGCGGACGAGGCTATTATGTTGTTTTTGGCGAACCCAGTCGCCGGATTGATCACGGCAATGCCATTGGCAACGTTCGAGATTCGGTTTTGTTGAAGGAGAACTTTTTTGCCCGCCGTCACTTTGATGCCGTAGGACGTCTGGCCAGCAGGGAGGGTGACGCTGGCGATGTCGTTGTTCATCACGCGGCTGTTATCGCCCCGGATCTCGAGCACGGTGATCGGCAAGGAGCCTGTCGTTGCGCCCGTGTTGAGGAATGCGGTGTCGCAAACGACAGACCTGCCGCCGGAGATCTTCGCAGCCAGCTCGACGCTATCGATGACACGCATCGATTCGACGCGATTGTTCGAGGAATTGGCATCGTCGGTCGTCGTGGAATCGAAGACGATGCCTTTGCGAAAGCCGCGAACCGTGCCGCCCCGGATGACGACGTTCCTGCGATTATTAAGGTAAAGTCCGGTCTGTGTGTTGGACGCGCCGCTTGTCTGAGTGATCGTATGGCTGTTCAGGTCAACGATAACATTATCGGCGTTGATGATGATTCCGGCGCCCGTTGTGTTGAGATTGGCGCTCAGATAATATCCGCCAGCCGCGCTGATAGTGTATGGCAGGGATGTAATTGCCGTGCCGGTTTTCGTCTCGCCCGGAACGGAGGCGCCGACAAACAGGAACACTGGACCCAGCAGGACACACGCAAGCGCGAATTTGCGCGCGATTCGCGGGAAGATGGAATTCATGGAACGAACGACAAATGTGCTGTGACCGAAACTGCTAGCCGTCAGTAATTGCCGCCGGCATCGGTGCCGCCGCCGACATACGGTTGAACCACATTTTCACCAACAAGATTGTCGCGATAAAGAGCGTAATATCCTGAAGAACCAGAAAAATATAAGCCTCTATAGCATCCCGAAATCGTGTTGCCGATCACAAAGCTCGTATCCCTAGACGCCCATATCCCGGTTCCAAGCGTTCCCGTGATATCCACGTCGGCTATGTGATTATTAATGATTCGAGCATTTGATCCATTGCCAAGTATTCCAATGTAATTACCAACACTCGGATAACCTCCGGTTTGCGTAACCAGACAATCTCTAACAATTGCGTCGCCTCCATTGGTTATGATTCCGTAACGGCCCGCGTTAAAAACGCGGATCTGCTCCACCTGGTACTTCGATACGAGGCTGGAATCCGTACCTGAATACGCAAAATTTATGCCGTACCGAAACCCTTGAACTGTTCCATTTCGGGCTGTTACGTTGGACAGTGTGACACCGCTTGGATTGCTGGCAGTGATCCCGCTCGCAGTATTTGACAAACCATTGGTGTTAATAATGCTGAAGCCGTTCAAGTCCAACACAACGTTGGATGCAGTAATATTGATCGCATTGCCCGAAGTCATGTTCACGGAAAAGTTCTTCTTGATAAAGTATACGCCCGGCGTGGAAATTGTCGCCGGCAGCGTCGTAATTTCAGTTGCCGTCGCAGTGGAAGTTTCGGCATGAAGTGTTCCTGTCACACTTGCCAGGGAAAATAGCAGAAGAACGGCTAGCTTTGTGAGAGCAAAGTATTTCATGAAAAGACCAAATGGGTTTAACTGTTTTTTTATTTTTTTGCGAAGCTACTCTAACAGCGCACTTGTTACTGCTGGAACTTTGCGAAGTTCTTGTTATTTCGATAACATCAATCCAGGAAGGCGACACATGATCCCGCAGGCCTTTAACGACAAGGCTAATTCAATGCCGGGGGAAGCATAATTTCCCGTTTGCGGATTCTTAGCAAAGCTCGGGCTTCAAAATACTGTCTGCAAAACGTTCCGCGTAAGCCTTTCCGTGTCACGTCAGGGCCGGACGCAAAGGCTGGGTTGCATCGGTCAAATAGCTTGTTGTAGTCCCACGGGCCATTGCCGGATCCGGATTATCGCTTCTCTGCGCGGGGCGGAATTTGAGCCGACAACGACTGAATGAACCAACGGAGGAAGAGCAAAACGACAGACCAGCGATACATAGGACTTCTTTTCAAGAAATCCCTTCGGACGCACTTGGCCAAACCGAATCGAATGACGGAAAGAAAACAAACCATAAAGATCCGCGTATTCTTACAAGGATAGAAGGGTAGGACAAGTGTTTGTTGAAAAAATCTTTCACAGCCGTCCCATAGCGAATGAAAAGGGCCAGTGAGAGCATTGGGTTTTGGCGAAAAGGTGGTTGCGGGATTTTTCGAAAAGTGGACAGATGCTGGCCCCATGGAATGGCGTCAGATCAGTCATTGGCCGGGCAAGCCCCCGGCAGCCCCGCGTCATTCAGAGCCGATCACCCGGAAAAGACCGGCTGCCTGTCCCATAGTCTCGCAGCAGCGCCGTCAGGTCGATCCGCTCCCAAATCGTCGAGCGTACCCCCTCGAAGAGCGTGTGAAACGATGTCCCGCCATTCTCAATGGATTGAAAAACCAATCATTTGCCGGACCATCCAAAGGGCCGTGGCGTGCGGAGCGGCGGAAAGAGTAGACACCGCGTGGACACCGATAAGCCACGCGAAACGCACGAAACGGCAATTCATGGCGCCTTATCAGCCGACGAGATCGGCGATCTCCTGGACCGTGGCATAACGGCCTTTGATCAGGTCGCTTTTCCCGAGCGTCACGCCATCAAACGTCTTCAAGCACCGTTCGAGGAATGCATCTGTGCGTGTGAAATCGAGCCCAAGATCGCGATCCATCTTTTCACATTCGGCGAAGAATTTTTTGATATTTGTAGAAGGGTCCGGCGTGTTCAGTCCCATGATTTCGAGCTCGCGAAGCACAA
>DATDBU010000192.1:0-10617 GCA_036524675.1 Chthoniobacterales bacterium
CCTCGCGACTCACGCCATTGCCTTCGCTAACACTTCCCTCTTTCTGGGTGTGCGGCGGACTTTAAACCCCCAAATTGCGTCGGCGCTGCCGGGCGCACCAAGCACCGGGGAAGTTCACTCAGTAAGTCGAGAATCAAGATATACATGGCAGCTCGGACAGACATAAAAAACAACTGCTCTCTGGGCCGAAGTGTCGATCACTTCGCGTTCCAAAAGTCGCCGACATTGGGAGCACCTTATAGGAACTTTTCTAAAAAGCCCGAATCGGGACGCGATTCCAAAGATACTGCCAGTAAAAAATAGCGTTACGATGATAAACATCCAATTTTCCCAATGCATAATCACGCCTGCAGCTACAAAGGCCCCTAAAATGGCAATCGCGACTAACGAGGATATCAAAAATCGGAAAAATTCCCAAGCTCCAAGCCAAAAGCGGACGCGCGAGGATGAAATATAACTATTGCCAAAATCTGGCTTATAATCAGATAGGGGATGCGTGTGATATTGCATTACAATGCCCTAAGTCGTATTTGAAAGCTCAGGCCGGAAAGCGAGGCGAAGGCCCGGCCTCACAGGCGTCACGGCTGGGCGCTTCATTGGTGAGTTGTCGGATAAATACCTCCACAGTTTTCACATCTCGAATGGCGAGAAAGCCGTGGTCAGTGCTAACCATTGATTTTGAGCCGATCATGCGACTGCTACTCGGGGGCAAACGACTATCGGAAAGAGATCACTGCTGAGAGTTCTTCTTTGGTGTCATGCGCCTGGTAAGTAACGGCAAAAAGGCCATCTCCGAGCTGAATCATTGGAATGTCGGTGTAATCTGTGGCCGCGCCCTCCCATGCGACGCTTATTCCGAGGTATGGACGTGGATTGCCGGGTGGAAAATGAGACACCCGTAGCCTGCACTAACTTGAGTTTGCGAGCCGGTATCGCTTGCGGCTTTGAGTCGTGCTGCCTGCGGAATTGATCCGTCAATTGCTCGCTAATCTCGGAAAGAGATCTGGGCTGGTGAGACCTGCCGCAGCCAGCAAGCGCTATGATGCAGGCCACAATGAATAGCGTGATGGAAAACTGCTTCATGCGTGGGTGAGCGGAATTTGGCCAAAACCTATGAACGTACAGTCAGCAATACAATCGCTAAAAGCACCAAATTCGGATCGGGTGAGTAGGGCGCTCTAACGCGCCCTCGCGAAGAAACAGCGATTTTTGTCACATCAACGGCGGGCAACTAACGCCGGCTATCCCGCGACCGTCGCACCGCAACACTTTTTGTATTTCTTGCCGCTGCCGCAGGGGCACGGGTCGTTGCGGCCAATTTTCGGCGCTTCGCGGACGTAAGGAAGGGCAGAGGAAGTCCCATCCCACGGAACGAAGGAATCGTCTCCGGAAAAATCGTCTCCGTCGCTGTCCATTTCAGCGTTAGGATCGAAATAACTCCACTGCTCCAGCTCCGCGACTGTGTCGTCGATCAACTCGTAGGGATCCGCGAATCCACGCTGCGGGGAGTTCTCCGGCAGCACGATTTCCGCTTCCACCTCGTTCGAGCTGGGAAAAAAAGGCTCGGGAATCCCTTCCTCGTAGAGTTTCCGGATTTCTTCCAAATGCTCAGTCATTCCCAGATCTGTGCACGCCAAGATCAGCCCATCCCAAACGTTGCTGGGTTCTCTGGTCAAGCTGCGAAAAAGACTTCCGAAATATGAGGAGACTTCCTCGCGCGGCTTGATCCCCCGAGAGATCAGCGTGGCAAGCGCGCGAATGCCGGAGCCGCGCACGAATTCGTCGACTGTGTCATCCTCGATGAGTTGCTCGATCAGCGAGGTGTCCCCCTGGCAGACTGAAGCAAACATACCAGGCAATCCGTCAGTGATGACATCACCAACGAGTTCCTCCAGCTTCGGACTCCGCGCCAGCCGGACCATTGGCTCGTAAGCTCTTGGCTCACGGAATTGAGCCAGAAGAAACAGCGCGAACAGGTGGAGTGTGTAGGCAGCCTCTGCATCGTTAGCCTCATCGGGATGTTGCTCTGCCCAATCGAGCGCATCCAATAGAAAGGGCGTACTCTCCTCGCGACGCGCGATGGCAGTCTCGACCGCTTCACGCGGGAACGGTCGCGTCAAATACTCCAGGGGTTTCAAAAAATCAGGCAGGGCACCCATGCTCCGACATTCATCAGACCAGGGACCACATGCAACTCGCAAAAGCTGGTCGCGCATTCATTAGCCGTTCGCTGTCGTCGACGCGGATTGAGGGTTTCAGTCATTAATTTTACTGTTGGTAAACAGCACTGAACACGACGGTGTCGAACGGAGAACCAAGGAGATGCGCTTTCCGACCGCCTGAAAACGGGCGCTTGGAAAGCGCCCCTCCTTGTAAAAAATGCCGCGACGATTGCGATTGCTCACCGACGGCGGCCTAATCAGAGATAGTCGACGGGAATACGAAACATGTCATGCAACCAGAAAGGCGAAAAGAATCGGCACGTCCAAGTTAGCCGTCCTGGCGCACAACACTTTCCACTTCACCGAGGCGAAACTCGAAACTGTCGATACGCAGCGGAATGGCGTCGCGTTTCACATCTTCCACATCAAACCACAACTGGCTATCCTCGCTCAGGCGAAGGATGCCACTGTGAATGGGGCCCTGCTTGAGGATGACCTCGACAGCGCGATTCAGAGGGACGCCGAGATGACGGCACAATTCCTCGACCTGGCGTTGTCGACCCAGCCGCCAGCGATCCAGCTGGTCGCGGTGCGCGGGAGTCGCCCCAGTTGACTGCGGTTTAATCTCGGAAGGGGCTGGCAGGGGTGGCAAGTCAGCAAAAAAATCGAGCTGGTCGGGGGAAGTTTTAGGGGCCTTCGCCATGTATCCGAGACTGCCCGTTGCGGAAAATCTGGCAAGCAACATCTGCCATTTGTTTGCCGCCGCGTCCCTTTTGGCAAAGCGACAGTCGTCGTACAAACGAAAAGCGATGCCCTTTTCGGAGGCATCGCTTGAAGATGAACAGAAGGACCGCCAGTTAAGGCATCAACAGCACGCTGCGGCTGCGCTTGATTTCGCGAGTGATCTTGCGGTGGAAATGCGCAGGCATTCCAGTGATGCGGCGGGGTAGAATCTTGCCGCTCTCGGTAACAAAACGTTTGAGGATTTCCGGGTTCTTATAGTCGATTGCTTCCAGAGCGATATCGATCCGGCGGCGCGGCATGATACGGTTCGCGCGGCGAAAATTGGAGCGGCGTTGGGCTGTCTTGGGCTGCATAAATGAACGGTGATTTTGGGGCTTCGCTTATTTCGTCTCGCGGTGAAGCGTGTGACGCTTGAGGAAAGGATTATACTTCTTTTTTTCCAAACGTCCTGGCGTGCGCGGGCTTTTCTTGTTTCGCGAGGTCATGTAACGCGAAGTAGGTTTGCCCTCGGCTTTCGCTTCGGTGCATTCGAGGGTGACAATTTCCTGTGGCATAACGATGTGCTCTGTTTTCTAAAATGGGTTCAATCCTTGGTGTCGACCGGGGATTCTTCTTCCTCGGGGCCTTCGCTTTCGTCGTCGGTTAGACCGAACAGCGAGGTGACGGATTGGCGGACGCGCGAAATCTTGTTCTGTTTCTCGAGCTGGGACTGAACTTCAACGGTGAATCGTGTGAACGGAATCGCTTCAAGCCGGACGGGCGGGATCGGTTTGCCTGACATTTCGCAAATACCGTAAGTCCCGTTATTGATCCGTTTGATCGCTTCCTCAATTTCGTTGAGAGCGTCGGTTTCCTGCGAAAGGAGGCTCAGGGCGAAGTCGCGATCATAGGCATCGCTACCGGCATCGGCTTGGTGCATCCCGAAGGCGGACGCTTCGCTGCCTTCGGCACGTGCACGCAGGTTATCCTTGGCGACACCCGCCATCGAATCAACCATGCCGTCGCGAAGAGCAATGAGACGCTCCTTCTGCTTTTTCAAGAAGGGACTCAGGTGCGCGTCTTCCACCTCCTCATTCCGGGTAGGCAGAATCTGAACGGACTCCGCGTCCTCCAGCGAATGACCGTTGGAAGCAGACAGCGGGGATGGGTCTGTTTGGGATTTGGACATACGAAATGGATGTTTTCTAGCTCTCCCCGGAATTTGGGGAGCGGATATGTAACGGGTTCACTGGCTGTACGCAAGTGGAAAAAAAGGGGGGTTGAGGGTCTTATTTTCGCGACTTGGAGGCACCGGAATCTGATCCCGGCTCTCAACGAACTGCTGGCAATTGTGAAAAACGTGTGACAGACGGATTCTGGCCGTATTCAGGAAAAGACACAGATTTAGTTGGCACAATAGCGCAATGAGATTCCTTCGCCAATTTGCTCGACAAAATCAAAACAGAGACGGGAAAACTGCGCACCTCGCCAATGCCGCCTCAATTCACTCGGTTCGTCCTTTTGTTTCTCGCGCTCACGTTCCTCGTGGCCGTGGCGCTATTCACCCGGCACAACTCATTCCCGTACACCTATCATCCGGACGAGGATACCAAGGTGCGGCAGGTCATGACGGGAAAACGCAATTATTTTCACCCGCTTCTTATGCTGACCGCGACCGAACTGGCGGCAAAAGTCGGACACGTGAAAAAACAGCCAAATGACGTCGCGCGGGCTGGACGCTGTGTGGCTGCCGTTTTTTCAGCGCTGACTGTAGTGGCCCTGGCGGCGTTGGCATTCCGCTGGACCGGCTGGCCTGGAATGGTCTGCGCAGCCGTTTTCCTGAGCCTGAATCCACTCCTTTTCGAACTGGCGCATTATTTCAAAGAGGACCCTGCGCTGTTGATGGGAATTGCGGTGACATTTCTGGCGCTGGACATTTTCTGGCAATCGCCCGGACGCTGGCAGGCGGCATTTCTGGGATTCGGCTGTGCACTGGCGACCTCTGGAAAATACTTGGGGATCGTCATGCTGCTATTCGCGATCCCGCTGCTCGTGATACGCAGCCGCTCGGACAAACGGTTATTCCTGTGGTTCCTGGGCGGCTTTGTCCTGCCATTAGCGGTGATCAACTGGTCGCTATTTTTGCATCTGAGCGACTTTTCGAACGGTCTGTCGAGGGAAGTCGATGGCGCAACGGGAGGGCATCGCGGAATCAAGAGGGAGGTCCCGCATGGTTATTATTTTTCGAGAATGAACGAACTGACACCCGCCGGCTTGTGGCTGGGGTTGGTCATGTGCCTGGGATTTTTCGTGTGGACAGCAAGGAAGCGAACACTTCCGCAGTGGCTGACGTTTCTTTTTCCTTTCCTGTTCTTTGTGACGTTGTCGTTCTCGCCGAAAACCGCCGGCAGGTATCTGCTTCCAGTGGAGGCTTTTACAACGTTCTTTGCAGCCTTGAGCGTCGGGTTTCTGATGGCGAACGACAAAAAGCTCCGAGCGCTGCCAGCGATCGCTGCGCTCCTCATTTTCTTCGCGGGAACCCGAACCAGCGCCAACGATCTGTCCGTGTTATTCCGCGAGTTTTCCCAGGACGCCCGGAACGAATTGCGCGCCTGGATCGCAGGGCAGACACCTCCGAATGCCGTCGTCGCTCAGGACGGGCGTGTTGATCTTGCCGCGAGTCCAGATTGGAAAAACGCTCGTCCCTTGCTCTCCTCCGAATTTGCCGCGGACCTCGGTTCCATTACGGAACTGCGCTCAAAAGGAGTCACGCATGTCGCGGTGGCACGCCAGGTATACAACCGTTTTTTTGATGTTGGCTTGAAGCCCAGCGCCAAAGAACAGGTTGATTTCAGCCGCCGTTCCGCGTTTTACCACCAACTCTTCGATGGCCGCACTCCTGTTTGGGAAAGTCCGTTGGGGAAAGTCATCTACCTCCAACCCGGTATCCGTGTTTACGACATTTCGAAGTTATAGGCCTTTGAACCGTCTCCAGAGGGAAGCAACGTATCCCTGCTCTTGAACTTTAACTTTCACTACTCTGCGCCGCCTTGGCAGCAGCGCACTTCGCAGAGCAAGTTAAAGTTAAAGAACAGGATGAACGAGGGTGGTTACGATTTTACGAGGGAGTTTCCGGACGCAAGACTTCCACGGCGCTCGTCAGTTGGTCCCCGATTTTCTGCCAGCCCTCACGCCGGTTTTCAACATCGGCAAAGGTGAGCGGCGGCCCTATGCGCAACCGAAGCGTTGCCGGGCGCGGCCATTTTTTTCCTGGAGGCAAGGCGGAAAAGGCGCCGTCGAGGTAGCACGGGATCACGGGTGCGTTGGACCCAGAGACAATCATGCCAAGGCCAGGTTTAAACGGGCCCATTTTGCCGTCACGGGTGCGCGTGCCTTCGGGGAACAGAATGTAAATCGTCGGTTCGCCAATGAGACGATCGCGCAGTTCCTGCATCGCATGCGAACCGCATCTTTTGCGCCACATGGGCAGAGCGTTCAGCATCATCGCCGAAAACCACGTGCTGACAGGTGTCTGGAAAAAGATATCGCCTGCCGCGATGGGAAAAGCATACCGCCGGAGGCGCCACGGCAGCGCGGATGCAAGTGTGAGCGCGTCCAAATGACTCGAGTGATTGGCAATCATCACAAACGGCGGCTTGAGCGGAAGATTTTCCCGTCCCTCGACGCGCAACCTGTGGTAACCACCCAAATACAGGCGCACAATGGTGCGCCAGCACGCCTGGGTAATGGTCGAAACCAGTCCCGCCTCCCGCTGGACGCTACGCATCGAATCGCCGGGAGGGAGATTCTGGCCTGCAGCAGGTTTGTATTTCCAGGCGTCCATCAGGGACCGGTGAAAATCCGCGTTGGGGTATCGAAACCGAAGCCCGCGAAATAGTTCAGGTAATGAAAGACGGCCGGGCCGACGAAAATCAAACTATCGAACCGATCGAGCAACCCACCATGGCCAGGCAGAAGAGTTCCGAGATCTTTGAGGCCAAGATCGCGCTTGATGCTCGACATGACCAGATCGCCGCATTGGCCGGTAAACGAGACCAGCACACCCAATGTAATCAAGTGAATCGGGCGGTCGATGACGGTTCCAGCCGTAATAAAATGCATCAGAGTGGCGAAAAGCGCTGTCGTAAGAATCAGTGCGCCAACGGCGCCGGCGATGGTTTTATTTGGACTGGTTTGAGGAGCCAGCTTACGGCGTCCGAAGAGTTTGCCAGAGCAATAAGCGAAAATATCGTTGAGTTCGACGCTGAAAATGATCGCAAGCAGAAAGGCCTGGCCGCGCTTGTCGTTCGCAAAGTAGCCGAAATGCCCGAGGCAAACGCCAAAGAGGAGAAACGCAAATACCCCGAGGCCAACGCGTTGGATATAGCCTTTTGGTTCGTCTGCAAGCAGAGCTGCAATGACGAGCGCCGAGACACCGAGCGAAGTCAGTGCCACAAAAAAGTCATACCAATTGTCAGCAACGGCGAACGTCAGCAAAATAATCCCTAACGCCACGATGGCACTGATCGTCCGATGCCGGAAAAGCCCCGTCGCACGCGCAAACTCCCGGTAGCAGAGAAGCGACAAAATTCCCACGCCGAGGATCGCCCACAGACGCCCCGCCAGCAGAGGGAGAACCATCAATGGAGCGAGGACGAGCCACGATTTGTAGCGCTTCCACAGTTCAACCCGAAGTTTGTCATCAACCCTGCCCGTTTTTTCCAGGAGAAGTAACATCGGAGGGATGAACGCCAGCCCCATGGCGATGATAGCCGCGATCCAAAGAGCGATTGGGGGGATGCCAAACATATAAATATAGATGTCAGGAAATTGACGTTGACGAGGTCGCTGGACCCCGGTTGTGGCGAAGCCAGCCAGCGATCCGTGATAACCGCCGCCAGATAGTGATCAATCCTCCCAGGATCACCACAGTCAACGCCGCCCATATAAACCATTTCGAATAGGCCGGCAGCGCCGACGACGCCACGCTTGCCCCCGTGATAACGGCCATTCGCTGTTGTTTCGCCTGAGGTCCGATAAAAATTTGCCCCGCGCCCACACTCACTCCCAGCGCACGCACATACGCCACCAGCACGGCTACAAGCGCAGCGCCGAAGCCCATCAAAGGGTGCGCTCCCGCAGCAAACCCGGCGCCGATCAAGGTCAACGCGTCTGAAAGCCGGTCGGGCGCTTCATTCCAGAGTTCTCCGATGGGCCCGCCTTTTTTTCCCTCCACGGCAACCATGCCATCGAGAAGGTTCCCCAGGAGCCGGAGCTGAATGCCCGCCGCTGCCACGAGCCACAACAGCCGAAATAGCCAGCCGTCGGCAAATGTCGTGCCCGCCAGTGCCGCACCTGCGACCGCGCTAAAAACGATGGTCATAAACGAAATTCCGTTCGGTGTCACTCCGCTGCCGGCCAGCCATGCAGCGAGATTTTTGAAGAACGGCACGTCGCGACTTTTGAGCGGACGACGCCCACTGAGGTCCAGGGGTGGCATGAGTTTATTTTCCGAGCAAATACATCCCTGAAACCAGCAGCAGCATTCCACCGATGTTTACCGGCTTGATAGGCGTCCCATAAGCCCACCACGCAATCAACGCGGCAAATACAAACGTCGACGCATAGACGGGATACAACGTCGTGAGCGCTCCGCCGCGTTTGAACGCGGCAACGAAAAGGACCATCACAGCCACGTAACAGGCGACACCTCCGAGTAATCGGACATTGAGCAAATAGCTCAACGCTGAACCACCCGCCCTTTCGGCGCCCGACTTATAAAGAAATTGGCCAACAGCCCCCAGCAATGCCGCCAAAAGAAAGAGCAAAATCGATACTACCGGCGTTTTCATCAAATTCACCGCAGCCTAATAACGTGCTGCCGGGAATGCGAATGAATTTCTATTCATAAATGCCCCCGACAAGTTCGGCTGCTCGCAAAACGAATTCAGGAATCAAGCCACTTCGTAAGAATGATCCGTTTCCGCCATTGCCAAGCGCACATAATAAGGACTGCCGTGGCCAGCAAGGCCCAGGTTTCCGGTTCGGGGATCGCCGCTGGTTCTTCCAGCTCCATTACGTTATTTGCCTTGAGCTTCTTGTCTTGCTGCCGATCCAGCATTTCCCACTGAGCTTTTGTTTCGACAACCATGTAGGCCAATTCGGGAAGCAGAATTCCTGTTGCGCGTCCCACGTCGACCAGTTTGCCGAACCCAGCGGCCAATCGCTCCGGGTGAAACAGCCCCTCACGATGCTGAAGCCACGCGCCTGCCGCAGCCACTTCCTTTTCGGATGCATCACGAATCAGACTTCTAGGCAATGCTGTAAATCGTTCTACGGCTGGATCGTAGATTTCCAAGGCATTATCATTCGCGCTCGCGCCATCAAACCAGACTACACCTCCCCGCTCACTAGATGATGCCCGAACGATGGAGCCTGCGCGCAGGAGAAAAACTGGCGACTCGCTAGATGGATCGCTTTCGGAAAAGGCCACTCGCTTCAGTTCACTGCGAGATTCCGTGGATGTCTCGAAATAGTACGGCGCATCCGGAACGAGAGAGTCGAACCCTGTCAGATCCGGTTTTTCCGTGCCGTTGTAGGGTTTTGCGCGGACGACAACGACTACAGGTTTCCATGTTTGGTCGACACGTTGTGAATATTCCAACAGCACCGTTTTCAACGCGCGATTGAGATCGAAGCCGCTATTCTTTGAGCATTTCATCAAATTAGCGCGTAGGCTGGCCTCAAATTCTGACGACACCGCCAGCGGGGTCTGTGTCACCTCCTGATATTCGATGTTCGCCAAACCGGCTGCTATCCGAGCAAGGCCAGGGAATTCATCGAGTATTTCCCGAACCCGTTTCACAGCAGCATCGGGTTCAACGCCGTCGGCCGAGGTGTCGAAAATGAGATGAACATACGGCACGCGCGTGGTCTTCGGCAGCTCAGTATTACTAAATGGAAGTTGAAGCATTCCGCCCCACGAAGTCGCGGCCCACGTTGCGGTCCCGCTTGCGGATTCGGCACCCAACGATTTCCCCGCAACGACAATTTGTGGTCGACGTTTGGCAGTGGACAAAAACTCGACCTTCGTTGTCCGACTTTCGCCGGCGTTAATGGGAAAAACACGAAGTTCCGCTTTCCCAGGTGAAACGAAAGTCAGTACGCCTGGGTCGCGAGGTGCAACCAGGACATTGCGGATTTTTTCGTAAACCCACATCGCAGTTTTACGCTCGAAAAGCTTGCCCGGCACATCCCGATCGCCAATTCGCAACGAATATCCAGAAATGAATGCGCCGTCTGGAACGGCAATTGGCGCGACAAACTCCGCAACATCACTTGTCGGATTGTGGACCGTAACTTCGGCAACCGTGCTTTGCGAGCCTTCAGCATTGATCGTGGTGCTCCAGTGAACATCCTTCAACACGGCCGTTGCAGGACGCCGGATCGCCTGTGGCGCAGGCTGGTTTCGGCGACTACCGACGCCCGAGAAAAGGCCGCTACCACCTTGTGGCATTGGTTTGCCGGCAAAGATCTGATGCAATTGCGAGATTTTCGCATCCGGCAGAACCAAGCCCTTAAAGACCATCCAGGAGCCTGTCCGAAATTTTGTGTTTGGGTCATAACTGAAAAGAGAAATGACCAGGAGAAAGAAACTGACCAAGAGCGAAGAGATGATTGATGAGTGGATCCGGGAAAATGGATTTGGGAAGGAGGCGATATTTGGGGAGAA
>DATDBU010000193.1:0-5572 GCA_036524675.1 Chthoniobacterales bacterium
GCCGGAATTCCCTTGTCGGCAAGGCCATCGACCTGGTCTTTCATGAGCGCAATGAGGGGTGAAACGACAATCGTTACGCCGTCGAGCATCAACGCCGGAAGCTGATAACAGAGGGACTTGCCGCCGCCCGTGGGCATCACCGTGAGAACGTCGCGCCCTTCGAGAATAGCCGCGATCACTTCCTGCTGCGCGTCCAGGAACTCGCGGAATCCAAAATACTTCTCGAGGGCTTCATGCGGGTTCATTGCGGGAACTTTCGTGAGAAAATAGGGGGCAAATCAAGCCATTGCACAATTGATGGGAAAAACCGGCCGTGATAAACATTTGCTATGAAAGCTCGTATCCGTGCATTGCTTCGGGCCACTCCATTTCGTCCATTTATTATCCGCACGGCAGACGGCAGGGAGTTTCGTATTGATCATCCTGACTTTGTGCTGGCCGCGAGCAGCGACGTGCCACAAATCACCATTGAGGAACCGGATGGAACTCAGCACTGGCTGCCAGTCCTGCTCATCAGGAGTGTGGCTGTCGTGGGGAGCGAGCTCTCGCCGGCATGACTTCGCGGTTGCTCCCCGCATGGTTTCCGGTTTAAGTCGCAGGAATGTCAGCCAGTATTGAGCCTGTAGGCGTCACCGACAAAAAACGGGAGACATACCTTGCCGCATTCCGGTGGATGCTCCTCGCCAGACTTACGGAGGATCGTCTCAGTTCGCTTTGGCGTGCAGGGAAAATCGTCGGTGGTGTGTATCTGGGGCGTGGCCAGGAAGCGTTTAGTGTCGCACTCGGCGTAGCCCTCAAGAAAGGTGACATTTTTGCGCCATTGATTCGCGATCAAGCGGGACGCCTGGCATTCGGCGAATCACTGCTGGACTGTTTTCGGACATTTCTCGGCTCGCGTGTCGGACCGATGAGAGGCCGGGATGGGAACATCCACCGCGGGCGTCCACGCGAAGGGCTTTTTGCAATGATCAGCCATCTCGGAGGCATGGTCTCTGCCGTTGGAGGCGCACTTCTTGCGCGGCGTTTTCAGGGCGATACGGGGGTTGTCGGCGCCACCTGCATTGGCGATGGAGGCACTTCAACGGGGGCATTTCACGAAGCAATGAACATGGCCGGCATCGAAAAATTGCCTCTCGTCGTTCTGGTGGCAAACAATCAATATGCGTATTCCACGCCAAACGCGCGGACATTTGCCTGTGACGATCTGGTCGATCGGGCACGTGGATACGGTTTTCAGGGGCATTCTGTCGACGCGACCAATCTAGACGAATGTCTCGACAAGGTCGGTCGCGCCGTGTCGCTGGCGCGTTCCGGCCAGGGACCACAGCTGGTCGTCGGAAAACTCCTGCGTCTTTCCGGTCACGCGGAGCACGACGACGCGTCCTATGTCGATTCACGCTTGAAGAAACAAACGTTTGCCCGCGATTGCCTGCCGCTCGCGGAAGCGGCGATCCTCGAACGCGGCTGGCTCGACGAGCACGATCTCGCCCGGTGGCGGAGCGAACTTCTCGCGGAAATCGATGAAGCCGTTGCCATCGCGCAAGAGGATCTCCCTCCGGATGCCTCCGAGGAAACATGGTGTGCCCTGGCGACCCGCAGCCTCGCAGAGGGTGTGTAATTCGAAACCCTGCTCCGATTCGTTTTTGCCAGCTTTCTTCTCCCTTTTTCATGAGCATTACTTATCTCGAAGCCATCCGCGAGGCTCAGGCACGTGCGCTGGCGGATGATCCACGGGTTTACATTTACGGTCAGGATGTTGGCGAATTTGGCGGCGCCTTCAAAGCCACGAAGAATCTCGCCCGGGAATTTCCGGGGCGCGTCCTCGATGCGCCCATCAGCGAAGACGCTATCGTCGGCTCCGCTGTCGGCGCGGCCATTGAAGGGATGCGGCCGATTGTGGAAATGCAGTTTGCGGATTTTTCCACGGTCGGTTTCAACCAGATCGTCAATCACGCTGCGACGCTTTTCTGGCGGACCGAAGTGCCGTGTCCCATCACGATCCGCCTGCCTTCAGGTGGAAACATGGGCAGCGGCCCGTTTCACAGTCAAAGCATGGAGGCAATTTACGCACATTACCCTGGGTTGATTGTGATGACGCCAGCTACGGTGGAGGACGCTTACAGTATGTTGCTCGAGGCAGTCGCCATCGATGATCCGGTCGTCTACTGCGAACACAAGCATCTGTATTACCACCTGAAAGCGGACGCCCTGCCGACAGAAGCCATGCCTGCCGGTAAAGCGCGCATCGCCAGGCCCGGACGCGACGCCACGGTGGTCACCTACAGCGCCATGGTTCATGAAGCCATTGCCGCCGCCGAAGAACTTGCAGCGGATGCCTATGAAATCGAAATTGTCGATTTGCGAACCGTTAAACCCATAGACACCGACACCGTGCTCGCCTCAGTGGCACGCACTGGCCGTCTGCTTGCCGTTGGCGAGGCCTTTCCCTGGGGCGGCGTTACCGCGGAGATTGTGGCGCGGGTGGCGGCCGACGGTTTCGAATTGCTCGATGCTCCACCGATGCGTTTGAACAGCAGGGACACGCCAATACCTTATCACCCAAACCTGTGGGCAGCCCACCGGCCCACGGCGGCGACCATAGTCAACCGTCTCCGAAACCTGCTGAGATTCTAGAGAATCCCTACTCTTACTTTCCCATGCCCCAAATCCCCATCATCATGCCGCAACTTGGCGAATCCATCGCCGAGGCAACCGTCGTCAATATCCGGGCGACTGCGGGCCAGACCGTTGGCTCAGACGACGAAATTCTCGACGTGGAAACCAACAAGGCAGTCATGGGTGTCACAGTGCCTTGCTCCGGTTCCATCCATCATTTGGATGTCGAAATCGGCCAAAGTTATCCGGTTGGCGCGATTCTCGGAACCTTGGAAGTCTCCATAGAGGATGCCGAACGTCACGGCGGCGATTTCGCCGCACCGAAAACGAACGGCGAATCGGTCACAAAAGCGCCGTCTCATGCGCATGCCGTCGTTCCGATCAGCCAGAGCCGCGAAGTTGCTCCGACGGTCCGCGGACTCCCTGTCCCGGCAAAAACCAAAGGCGCAAGTTTCATTTCACCTCGGATGAAGGCGCGAATGCTCGAGCTCGGCCTGCGCGCTGCCGATTTGTCCGGCATCCCAGGCAGCGGGAGCGGCGGACGTGTCACTGTCGATGATCTCGAGCGGTACCTTGTCAGCCTGGAAAAAAACCGCGTTACGCCCGCTTCGCGCATGCGGATCGCAGTCGCCGACGCGATGCGTCGCAGTTGGACCCGTCCGCTGGCCAATGTCGGTATTTATCTCAATCTCGATCCCCTGCTCGCGCATCGGAAAAAGCAGGATCCCAAGCCTGGTCCAACGTTGTATGCGATCCGTGCATTGGCGCTGGCGCTCGCCGAAAACGACGTCGCCGCCGGACGCCTTGTCGGAGCAAACATCGTCCATCCGAGTTCCATCGATATCGGATTTGCCGTCGAAGCCGAAGATGGAGTCATTGTGCCCGTCATTCGCGAAGTGGATAAAACCCCACTTGCAAAACTTGTCCCGGAATACGACCGCCTCGTTGGCCTGGCGCGCGCACGCAGATTGCCGCCGGATACGTTTGAAAACTCGGCGGCAACCGTCACGAATTTCGGCACCTTCGGGCTCATCTGGGCAACGCCAATACCGCTGCCGGAGCAATCCCTGTTACTCGGTTTGGGCGCAGGAAGAAAAGCGCCGCGCTGGGATGATGAAATCGAGGATTTCCTGCCCGTAACCGAAGCCGCGTTGACACTGAGCTTCGATCACCGCGTCATCGACGGCGGCGCCGCTGGGAAATTGCTGACGCAAATCGCCACGCTGATGACGCAGCCGGAAAGTCTTTAGTTTTCCGGCGTCCCTCCTGCAGTTTATCCCGCTCTGTAAGACGGCGGCGAAAATATTTGATTGAACAGCGTGGCCATCGAGGAGACGACTCGGGCGAATCACCAGCCATGCCCATATGAAATTCACCGTCATACTCGATCGGACACGAGCCAGTTTGGGAAACAGTCTTTTCTCCATAACCTTCTCCGTAGCGGCGTTGGTTTGCTTCTGGTTTTCAATGATTCAAGCCGTCGTTGCTTCGACCGTGGTCGTCCCCAGCTTGAACGAATTGGTAAGGAATGCGGACACGATCGCGGAGGGCGTCGTCGAAGGACAAACTGCGAATTGGGGAAACGGCACAGGATCGTCCCAGGAGATTTACACGACTGTGACCATTAGAGTGTCCCAGGTCTTCAAAGGTGCGCCTTCGGCGAAGATCGATTTGAAACTGGCCGGCGGTCAGATCGGCAATGTCCGTGACGTCGTCCAGGGAGCGCCCCAGTTCGAAAACGGCGCGACGTATCTGCTCTTTATCCAGAACAATGGGAAACAGTTGATTCCGCTGGTAGCCATGACCTGCGGACAATTCAAGATCGTTCCCGACACAAACGGAGTTCCCCGGCTGTTTGACTGTAACAACCACCCCGTAACCAGCCTGGACCAAATTGGCGAAAAGCCAGGCTCCATCGCATTTCCCGATACACGTGTGGAGGCAAAACCCTCACCAGGTGTCCAGGCTATTCCGGTAGTTTCGTTCGCGGAAGAAATCAGGCGCGTTTTGGCGGAACAGAATATCGGGAAATAGACATGGCCGCCTTGAAAAAAACGCGATATTTACTCCTTCTAGTTATTGGCGCCCTGGCTGTTACGGACCAGGCGCGAGCCTATGACGCGGCCTATCCAGAACGCTGGCCGAAGGGCCAGGTCGTGTTCCATTTATTACTAGGAAATCCTCCCGCCGTATTGCAGGATGGATCGACTTCGTGGGATCAAGTAGCCGGCCAGGCTCTGGAGAGATGGAATCAGTATCTGGATAGAATCCATTTCGTCACGGCCGCGCCTCCTGTGAATAGTGTTACATTCGGTGACGGCCGCAACTCGGCATCGTGGGGTTTGACTGCCGACGGAAATCCGTTTGGCACCAATACAGCGGCAATCACTAGAACTCGATTTGTAAACGATGTCATTGTTGAGTCGGACGTCTATTTCAACACGGCTCGATCGTGGAATTCCTATCGAGGGATCCAACAGCTAGGCATAGTTGATTTCAGGAGAGTGGCCCTTCATGAATTCGGCCACGCTTTCGGATTGGATCATCCGGACGGCGCCGGGCAGGCAGTCGAGGCGATCATGAACGCAAATGTCAGCGACGTTGACGACCTAAGGGCAGACGACATCAATGGCGCGAAGGCGCTGTATGGGAACCTGCTCCATTCTGCCGTCGATCTCGGCGGCGGCTGGTATTGGTTTGAGCAACTCGGCAATATTAACCTAGCGAGTTATGACGTCGCCGCGGATCAAGGCTGGGTCTATCACCTTAAATTGGGCTGGCTCTATCTCACCCACTCCGGCGAGGGCAATATCTACTGGTGGGATCTGACGAATGGCTGGCAATATACGTCACTGACGGGTTTCCCCTACCTCTACAACTTCGCCACGAACTCCTGGTGGTTTTTTGACACCAATTCCGGTCTACCCGGCCAACGCTGGTTTTTCGATTTTGGCTC
>DATDBU010000194.1:0-48125 GCA_036524675.1 Chthoniobacterales bacterium
GGCCATCCTTCGGCACATCGCCCTCAACGTGCTCAAAAACGACACCACCAAAAAGCGTGGTATCAAAGGAAAACAGAAAAATGCCTCCTGGGATCACTCCTACCTCCTATCTCTCCTCGGTTTTTGATGCGTTTGCCCTGAGGATTCCAGTTTACCGATGTCCTTCTTTGGCATAGGACTTCCAAAAGAGGGTTTGCCATGAAGATCCCAAAAACTTCGCTGGAGGCAACCATTCCCAAGGGCCTGGTGAATGCCATTCGGGCCGGGCACTGTGTGGCTGTCGTTGGATCCGGCTTTTCGGGTGCTGCTGGATTTCCCACATGGGAATCGCTGTTACGAGAGCTGGCGGCGCGCCCGGAAGTGGAAAGCATACGTCCGCAGATTGAGAAACGTCTGAAAGACAAAACAAGCCACGCTTTCGATGAGGTAGCACAGGCGCTCGAGGACGTCATCGGGCGCGAAGCCGTAGTCGGTCATTTGCAAGCAAAGTGTACTTACACCGTTCCAAATCCAACAATGGAACGCCGGAGGCAGTTACTGAAAGAAATCCCATTTCGGGCCGTGCTCACGACGAACTATGACCGAATGCTGAAGGGGGAAATTCCTGAGCCCGGCACGTATCGACAACTCCTTCGTTCGGTGCACACACCGTGGATTGGAACACTGTATGTATCAGCCAACGACAGGAAACAGCGTCCGCTGCTGAAGCTGCACGGCGACCTCGATAAACCACAGACCATTGTTCTGAGCCGTAGAGACTACCGTCGGCTGCTTTATGAGAATCCGCACTATCTGAACTTCCTGCGGGCGTACCTCGTCAGCCACACGGTTCTGTATCTTGGCTTCTCCTTCACAGACGCTTATCTCAACGAGTTGCGTTCAGAGCTTTTGACACGACTCGATCAGAGGGAGGGTAGCGAACCGGTGGCATATGCCGTGATCAACGATATCTCTCCTCTCACTCAGTCTCACTACCGCAAACATGAAGGCATCGAAATTTTGACCTACAATACCCGTCGGCGAAAAGACTATTCGGGCTTCGATCATATTCTGGAGGCTATCCATAAATTAACGAGTCCTGTGATGCGCTATCGTTCCCTCCTTGCTAACAAACGACTGCTGTGGGTGGACCCACGCTGGGAAATGACGTTCCAGTGGGCGCATCAATATTTCGATATGAGTTCGGGACGCGAAGTGCTAGACTTGGTGCGCTCGGCTGAGGAAGCACTCGAGCATTTGGCCGCGACCAAAATTCGGCGCGCGTATGACCTGGCAGTCTGCTTCTGGGGTGATGAATTTGGCAAAGAAAACGCGGAGCCGCTGGCGGTCACGCTCCTCAGGGAGATGCGGGCGCGCGGCATTGGCATGCCGGTGATCGTTTTCGCGCAGCACGGGGTTTTCCAGAAGCGTAAGCGGCAGGCGCTCGAGCTCGGCGCGCTGGGCTGCTACTACCGTTGGGAAAGCCTGCTGCGCGCAATTCAAATGGCCCTCGACCCGGAGTCTGAAACGGCCTGAACCTCCGTTGGACGGACTCCGACCTCTCGCTGCAGGGGTTCCTAAGGAAACGCTGATTAAATCTAACGAAGAGAGATTGTCCGCAGATTTCGCAGATTTTCGCAGATTTTGAAGGCTTGAATCGAGGACTTTTAAGAAATCTGCGTCTATCTATGAAATCTGCGGATTAAATCAGTGCTTCCCTAAGTCAAAAACTGATGAACGCGTGCCCTAAAATCCGGTTTCAAGACGCGCTCGAATCCGCTGCCGATAAAAACCGCGCGCACCAATCGGGCCGAATCCGCTGCAAACTTTTCCACGACGGCAGCCGCCTCGGAGTCGAAGATCCTGCGCCTCCCAGCGCCGTTTCGAACGCGTCTCCGAGGGCGAGCTCACCGGCGCGATCAAATTCCAGCTCATTCAGAACCGCCGTATCGTGATAGCGCCTCACCATTTCCCTCACCGCGGTATGGTACGCGGAAGGGAGGCTCGATAAAAACGCCGGGTGCAACCCCGCACCTTCGCTCTGCAAGTTCGCCAGCAAACACGCGGCGATTTCCGAGGCCAACCGCTCCAGTCCGCCGGGGTTTTCCGGCTCGACGACAAGTTCCTGGTGCTTGTGCTCGTAGTTAATGCCCAGATCCACTTGCGCCGTCAGCGGCGGGGGCAAAAGACGATGCATCTCGCAGAGCATTCCAATTTCGAGGTCCCAACCGGGAGAGAACGACAACTGCGCAGCCAGGTTCATGTCGATGCCAAATTCACCCGCAAGGGGGTATCGGAACGCCTCGAGAAAATCGAGCAAAGGATGGTGTCCATTCAGACGGACAAGAGCGCGCAGGAGCGGAGCCACAAAAAGCCGGGTGACCCGCCCGTAGAGCCGCCCTGACACACGCGGGTAATAGCCCTTTGCGAATCGGTAATCCATTTCCGGATGCGTCAGCGGCAATGTCAGTAAAGCCGGGATCCGGCGGTGATAGTTAACAATATCCGTGTCGTGGCTCACCAAAACTTTGCATTGGCCGCTTAACAGCAAAAACCCTGTCGCCAGCCATAGATTCAAGCCCTTGCCGCCAGCATCTGTTGGAACGCCGATTTCCTGTAAGAGCTCCCCCATTCGCTGATCATCGGCCCACAAAAGCCGCAGGCGCCCGTCTCCGGACGCATCTACAATCTGTCTGGCATCCCTCAGGTTAACGGCCTCCATCCGATTCACGCAGATAACAACCGTTGAGAGATAACGGGTTTCCCGGAGTTCCCGCAGGATGGTAGCCATCGCGGGCTGTCGCAAATCGTCCAGCGTGCAAGGGAGAGCCAAGCCTACCGGTCGATCCGTCGTAAACCCAGCGAGCTCCGTTTCTAGTTCTTCCAAATCGCGCGGCTTCAAGGAATGGAGCGTGCTGATGAGTCCTCGCTGATGGAAATCGCTCATGAGTCGCGTTTTTCCGTATGCCCGGGATTCTCAACCACAGGGATCGACTCGCCGGAAGGCCCCTCGAGCAACTCCTCCTCTTCGTCATCCTCTTCAATCTCCTTCCGCAAACGCAGCGACACGAATGGCCGGAAAAATCCATACAGCAGATAGGCAATGAACAGAATCGCCGGAAGCCAGCGATAATAGTAAATGGTTAGAACGAGAACAATCACGATCAACAGAAACTTCTTCGGCGATTTGTGCGTCTTCCAATTGATCGCCTTGAAGCTGGGATATCGGAACCGGCTGAACATCATGAACGATAAAAACAACAACAGCGGGGGAAGCGCGTACTTCCACCTTCCGATCTCCCGTTCGCTTTCCTGCAAGCCCAGCAAAAATAGTGTAATCGACGCAGTCACTCCCGCCGCGGCGGGTATCGGAAAGCCGGAAAAATCGGGGTCCGCCTTTGAACCCACCGGTTTCGCCGCGGCGACGCAATTGAACCGTGCGAGCCGAAGCGTCCCACAGGTTAGATAGACAACGGCCACCAGCCAGCCCAGGCGAAACTCCTGCAACACGATTCGATATACTAACAATGCCGGAGCGACACCGAACGAAACAACGTCCGCCAACGAATCGAATTCCCGGCCAAACGGGCTGTCGCTCCCGCCCAGTCGCGCGACCCGCCCGTCGAGCAGGTCGAACACGCAGGCTCCAAGAATAAATACGATCGCTTCGTGATAAAGCGGATACGGGTTCTGTTCCTGCACCTGCAACAGAGCGCCCTCCAGGATGCGCAAAATCGCCGCGAAACCGCAAAAAAGGTTCCCCGCCGTCATCAGGTTCGGCAGGAGGTAAATTCTGGGCTCGTAACTCTCGCTTTTCATGGGTTCGCCAGTTCTGCGATGGGAGTCGAACCGCATTTTACCCGGTCACCAACTTTCACCAACAGCGTGGCGTTCACGGGAAGATACACCTCTGTCCGCGAACCAAAGCGGATCATTCCAAAATGTTCCCCTTTTTCAACGACGTCGCCGACTCGACTCCACGGGACGATGCGTCGCGCAATCGCGCCGGTGATTTGCCGGACGACCAGGGTGGCACTGGGGTTTTCGAAAGCCCAGGTAACGTATTCGTTGAGCCGGGTCGCGTCCGGGTGCCGGGCATCAAGGTATTGTCCCAAGTGATGCTCGCGATAAGTGACCTTTCCAGCGATCGGCGCGCGATTGGTGTGCACATCGAAAACGGAAAGGAAAATCCCGACCCGTTGCATGGACTGTTTGAGCACTTCCTCTTCCTGAATTTCCGGCACGATGTCGGCCACAACTCCGTCAGCCGCCGCGACCACCAGCTGTTCCCCTGGCGGAATGACGCGAACCGGATCGCGAAAAAAGTAAAAAACGTAGGCGACAAACAATGTCCAAAAAGCCACGAGCCAGACACTTACCCACCACGACGCGATCGCCAACGCGACCAAAACCGCCAGAATCCATCGTGCTTCATAAATAGTTTGCCAACGCATCCGCGCAGTCTCCCGCGGAGCGCCCGAGCGTCAAGTCCACGATTCGTCTCAGATCGACAATGGTCACAACGCGGGCCGCTCCATACCGTTTTACCGCAGGATGCCAGGGTTCCCATGAAGAAAGGTCACATATTCCTCTCTTGAACTTGAAGCTTCAACCGCTCTGCGGACGCTTCTGCAAGGCGCGCGTCGCAGAGCAAGCTGAAGTTAAAGAGCAGGCTCAATAGCGGCGACGGTGTGAATTTCGTTTGCCCTGCCAACGAGCAAAAAATGGTTGGTAAAAAGCTCAAACCGGTTGGAAGCCCGTCACATTCCGGCAAAATTTCCAATCATGAAAACGACGCTTGAGCTATTCGACGCGATTTCTCTGCTCTCTTTTCCCGAAGAAAACCTTCGCCGCTGCGAGCCTGCTACCGTGACGCGTTGTCAGCTTCCTCCTTGTGTTTTTCGGAAAACGCATTGACGGACAAATAGCTCCCACCCATAACCTTTAATCGATTTAACTTCATAAACCAACACCACCCACACACATGAGCATCAAAATTGGCATCAACGGCTTCGGACGTATCGGACGCCTCGTTTTCCGCGCAATCGTCGATCAAGGCCTCCTCGGCAAAGAAATCGACGTTGTTGCCGTCAATGACCTCGTCCCCGCCGACAATCTCGCCTACCTCGTTAAATACGACTCCACACAGGGCAGAGCCAAGGAAACCGTCGTCAGCGCCAAAAGCGATCCGAAACTCGAGGAAGACGATCTGCTCATCGTGGGCGGACATACGATTAAATGCCTCGCCATCAAGGAAGGTCCGGCGGCGCTCCCGTGGAAGGAACTCGGCGTTGACATTGTCATCGAATCGACTGGCCTCTTTACCGATGGCACCAAAGCAAAAGGACACATCGATGCCGGCGCCAAAAAAGTGATTATCTCCGCTCCGGCGAAGAATGAAGACATCACCGTCGTCATGGGCGTCAACCACGAGAAATACGACCCAGCTGCGCACACGATCATTTCCAACGCCAGCTGCACGACGAACTGTCTCGCGCCCGTTGTTCACGTCCTGCTTAAGGAAGGTTTCGGCTTTGAGGAAGGTCTCATGACCACCATCCACAGCTATACCGCCACGCAGAAAACGGTCGATGGTCCGTCGAAGAAAGACTGGAAAGGCGGGCGCTCCGCTGCAATCAACATCATCCCGTCGACCACGGGTGCCGCCAAGGCTGTCGGTCTCGCGATTCCCGAGGTGAAAGGCAAGCTCACGGGCATGGCCTTCCGTGTGCCGACGCCCACCGTTTCCGTCGTGGACCTCACGTTCAAGACCACGAAGGACACGAGCTACGACGAAATCAAAGCTGCCATGAAAAATGCTAGCGAGACCTATATGAAGGGCGTCCTCGGTTACACCGAAGACGAAGTCGTCTCCAGCGACTTCATTCACGACCCGCTCTCGTCCATCTTCGACGCGGGCAGCGGCATCGGTCTCAGCAGCCGTTTCTTCAAGCTCGTGAGCTGGTACGACAACGAATGGGGTTACAGCAATCGCTGCGTCGACCTCGTCAAATACATCGTTTCAAAGGGCCTCTAATCGGCATACCGCAAAGCAAACCCCACTAACGGCATCCGATTATGGCTAAAAAAGACATCCGCGACGTCGACGTCGCGGGCAAACGCGTCCTCGTGCGCGTCGACTTCAATGTCCCTCTCGATCAGCGTGACGGTGAGTCCGTCATCACCGACGATACGCGCATCAAGGAGACGTTGCCCACGATCAAATACCTCGTCGAACACGGGGCAAAGACGATTCTTTTTAGCCATCTCGGCCGTCCGAAAGGCAAGCGCGATCCGAAACAAAGCCTCGCGCCTGCGGCTGTCCGCCTCGGCGAACTGCTTGGCAAGCCTGTTGCCTTTTCCCCGACATCTATCGGGGAAGAGGCGCAAGCCAAAGCCACTGCGCTCGGCAACGGGGATGTTCTCCTCTTGGAAAACGTCCGTTTTGAGCCCGGCGAAGAAAAGAACGACCCTGTGCTCGCCAAGGAATTCGCCAAGCTCGCCGATATTTACGTCAACGACGCATTCGGCTCCGCCCACCGCGCACATTCCTCGACGGAAGGCGTCGCTCATTTGGTCCCTGTGGCAGTCTCGGGATTCCTAATGGAGAAAGAGCTCCGTTTTCTCAGCGACGAACTTAAAAGTCCGGCTCGTCCATTCGTAGTGGTCCTCGGCGGCGCGAAAGTCTCCGATAAAATCCAGGTTATCGACGCTCTGCTCGACAAAGCGGACACCATCCTCATCGGCGGCGCAATGGCATACACCTTCGCGCTCGCCCTTGGCAAAAAAATCGGCAATTCGCTTAGCGAACCCGATAAGATCGATACGGCAAAAGCCGCGCTCGCCAAAGCCGCAGAGAAAGGCGTCAAATTCCTTCTCCCGGTCGACAATTTCATCGTCGAGAAATTCGATTTTGCCACCAAGACCATTTCGCCCGGCAAATACACCGCGGTCGGTGAAGACATCCCGGACGGCTGGGAAGGCATCGACATCGGGCCGGAAACCGTGAAGCTTTTCGCCGCTGAAGTCGCCAGCGCGAAAACCATCGTCTGGAACGGCCCCATGGGTGTTTTCGAAATCAAGGAAAGTGCCAAAGGCACTTTTGCCATCGCCGAAACCGTCGCCGCAAATACCGGCGCAGTCACCATCATCGGTGGCGGCGATTCGGTGAAAGCGATCAAACGCGCCGGTGTCGCGGATAAAGTCACCTTCATTTCCACGGGCGGCGGTGCCAGCTTGGAACTTTTGGAAGGAAAAACCCTTCCAGGTGTAGCCGCGCTCGCAGACAAATAACTGAATTTTCGATTTTTGATTCTCGATTCCCGAATAAAAGCAAACGCCCTGCTGGCGCGCGTGTGATCGGGAGTTGTGAGGAATCCAAAATCGAGAATCGAAAAACAAAAAATACATTTCGATGCGAAAAAAAATCCTTGCAGCCAACTGGAAAATGAACATGACGTCATCGGACGCCAATTCATTTCTCGAAACGTTCCTCCGCGAAATCAATGGCGAACTCGACGTTGAAGTCGTCATCATTCCGCCATTCACGCTCGTCGGCAAAGTCGCCGAAGCCCTCAGTAAAAACGACAATATCAGTGCTGGTGCGCAGAATTTGCACTTCGAAAAATCCGGCGCGTTTACCGGCGAAATCAGCGCCGCCATGCTCCGCGACCTTTACGTCCGGTACGTCGTCATCGGCCACAGCGAACGGCGCACGCTTTTCGGCGAAACCGATGCCGTCATTAACAAAAAGGTCCGGGCGGCAATCGACGGCGCTTTGAAACCGATCCTCTGCGTCGGTGAAACCCTCTCCGAACGCGATGGCGGTCAGGTTGAGGCCGTTCTCGAGACCCAGCTTAAGGCGGATCTCGCGGGCCTCACGTCGAAAGAAATCGCCGACACCGTTATCGCTTACGAACCCGTCTGGGCAATCGGCACCGGCCGGACTGCAACACCGGAACAAGCACAGGACGCCCACGCGTTCATTCGCAAAACCGTAGCCGCCCTCTCCGATTCAGCGACCGCAGCCAAAGTTCGCATCCAATACGGAGGCAGCGTCAAACCCGATAATACCGAGGCCCTTCTCGGCAAACCCGATATCGACGGGGCTTTGGTCGGCGGCGCCAGTCTGGACCCGCGTAGCTTCGCTGCGATCGTGAACAACACGATGGCGCTCCTAGCGAAATAACTGCGTCAGCAATACCGGCGTCGTCCGCATCCAATCGCAGGCAACGCCATTCGTAAGTCTCTACGACCGAAACTATGATCCCTCGCAGGTCATAGTTTCGGTCTTTTCATGCTCCTCCAAAGCTGTGCGAATTCTCCCCTGGATTCTTTTTCTTTACATCGCCTTTTGCGCGGGCTTCTCCCGTTCAGAGCCAACGGCCGACACGCCGCTTATAGCGGGACAAATCGTTCTGTTGAGTGGTTTGCCGGGCGACGTGGAAACCGATCGTACCTACCAACGGAGGTTGCACGGTTTGCTCGATTTCTTGGAGAGTCAGGGTGTGAAACCGGAAAACGTACATGTCCTGGTTCACGAGCCGGAACATGCCGACATCCCGGATCACTGGCGAAAAACCGCGGATATTCGTGCGGCCAACCGATCGAACTTTCTCGATGTCGCCGCAAAAGTGCCTCCTGACTCCACCACGGTCATCGCCTGGGGACACGGCGGCGATTTGCGAGGGAAAGCCGTCTTTCATGTTTCCGGACCGCGGATTACACCGGCCGATTTTAAAACATTTGTATCGGGAAAGTTCCTGCTCTTCTTCACTGGGAGCGGCGAATTCGCAGGGATCCTGGCGACTGAGAATTGCGAGATTTTCGCTTCTGAAAATGCAACGCGCTTCACCAACGATCCCATCGGTATCGACGTCGTACTCAGCTTATGGAAAAAGCAGCCGGGCATTACGTTGAACCAATTGGCCCGTGCGGCCGGAGTGCAAATTGCCTCCTGGTACACGGAACGCCAACTTGCCCGCACGGAAGAACCAACCCTTTTCGTTCCCGGCAAGGAACCACTTCCCGTGGCGGCGCTGCCATCCTCGCCCGACCCCCGTATGTCGCCTTCCCCTCCGTTCCAACCAACCGGCGACTTGAAATCCATTTCCAAAGTCAGTCCCGCTGATTTTCCGAAAGCGGATGCAGTGATCCTTAATCGAAGCATTCGTTACACTCTGGGCGATGATCTGGCAATCGACGCCGAGATTGACGAAACGACTCAGATTCTTACCTCGGAAGGCAAGGCGCGCGGCGACTTTGCCATTCCGTTTTCTCCCCCCGACGAAGATCTGGAATTCGTTGCTCTCGAAATTCTAACGCCCGATGGGCGCATCGAAACGTTCAGTTCCGACGACATCCTGGAAAACAAGAGCGACGAGGAGAACGCTACTCAAAAACGGTTTTCCCTTCCCGGTGTCGAACCCGGCTCCGTCCTGCATGTTCACTACCGACGCACGTGGCGGCGATTTCCCCTGCCGCATATCTTCCTGGAAATTCCAGTGACCGACCAGATTCCAATTTTATCTGCGTCCATTCGGGTGGAGTCCGCCAGGGACGAGCCCCTGCATTACCACGTCACGGACCTTTCCAGTCAACAACCTGTCGAGACAACTTCCTCATATGGCAAAATTTACGAATGGACCTGGGGCAAAACTGATCCATTTAAGACCGAGTATCTCACGGAACCGGGGGGCGAACCTCGATTGCAAATTTCGACGTTTTCCGATTGGAAGTCCTTTGCCGACTGGTATCGGCGGTTAATCCGTGAAGCGGATACTGTCACTCCGGAGATCCGCGCAAAAGCCGCAGATTTGATCGCCGGTAAATTAACGCCGGAAGAAAAAGTGAGAGCCGTTTACCAGTTCGTGACCGCCATGCGCTACGTTTCCATCCCGCTTGGCGTGAACAGCCATCGGCCACATGCGGCTGCGAACGTTTTGCGCAATCGCTTCGGCGACTGCAAAGACAAAGCAAATCTTCTCAACACACTGCTTCGGGCGGTGGATATCGACGCAAGTCTCGTTCTCGTTCCGCGCTTCACCCAAGCTCACGAAGCCGTTCCCGGCCTCGCTTTCAACCACGCTATTTCCCGCGTCAAGTTACCGGACGGCAGGGTGTTATGGCTCGACTCGACAGACGATGTCTGTCCGTTCGGTATGCTTCCGCCAGGCGACCCCGGACGCAACGTCCTTGTGGTCGATGGTTCATCCAGCCGCCTCGAAATGCTTCCAAATCCCAAACCCGCCGAGCACTCTCTCACGTTCGACATCAGCTCCAAATCCATTAACGTTTCTGCAAAGGGCTTTCCCGGATACGCTTTTCGAGAAGCTGCGAGGCAGGCCGACGCCTATAACGAAACTCTTCCCCTCCTGCGCGTCGCGCAGTTTTCACCGGTCAATGGGATTTTTGTGACGTCGGAAGAATCGCATTCACATGTAAGCGATCTCGAGGGTCCGTTTCACTGGTCGGCCAAAGGCCGTTTTTTGGGAAAGGCCCCGTCATTTTTTCTACCGGACGAATGGCGTGCCGCTCTGCAACCGCGGACCCGGCCGCTGTTTCTCAATCGAGGCTATCCGTTCACCCTCACGCAAAACATTCGCGATCTTCCAGGGGACAGGAAACATCGTTACAGCGAACAAACGACAGGACCGCTTCAATGGAGATTGGACGGCTCGTCACTGCACGTTACCCTCGAAAAAGCGCTCCTTGACCCGCAGCAAGCGGCAGAGTTTCAGCAAAGTCTTCTCCGCCTGCTCGAAGAGCTAAACTAGCCGGGATATCCATCCGAATCGATTACACTTGGGATGCATTTTCATTGCCGTGAAACGGACTGTTACGACATGTTCGCTCTCGCACGATGAACTTCACAAGGCCCTTGTTACGGACTCTCCTCATTTTCATAGTTGATCCAACTGCCGGGACTCCCCTCATTTCCTCGAATCCCACGCCAACGGCACAGCACGCCTGGAGGAAGGCTTTTGCTAAATGAGCATTCCGAAAATTCCTGAATCCAAAGTAGACGTCGTTCTCGTCGGTGCCGGCGTCATGAGCGCGACACTCGCAGTCTTGCTCAAGGAGCTGCAACCCGACCTTACCATCGAGATTTTCGAAGGCCTCGACGTAATCGCCGGCGAAAGTTCGAACGCGTGGAACAATGCAGGCACCGGCCACGCAGCACTTTGTGAGCTTAACTACACGCCGCAAAACGTGGATGGCTCCGTCGACATCGCCAAGGCGCTCGATATCAACGAACAATTCGAGGTTTCCAAGCAATTTTGGACATACCTCATTGAGAGCGGTTTGATTGAATCAGCGAAGAGCTTCATCCATCAGGTGCCGCATTTAAGCTTCGTGAGGGGCGAGGAAAACGTCGAATTTCTGCGCAAACGGCATGCGGCCCTCACCGAGAGCCATCTCTTCGATGATATGAAGTTTTCAGAGGATCGCGCAGAAATCGCCGAATGGATTCCGTTGGTCATGGAAGGACGGGACCCCTCTGAAAAAATTGCCGCCACCCGTGTCGAACACGGATCCGACGTGAATTTCGGGGCTCTGACGAAAGCCCTCCTCGAACACTTCCAGAAACAGCCGGGCGTCTCGCTCTTTCTTCGTCACAAGGTTACCGATGTCTGCCGTCCCCGGACGCTGAAAAAGAGTTCACGCTGGCGGATCACCGTGGAAGATATGAGAAAAGGCATTAAGCGCGATATTGATGCCGGTTTCGTCTTCCTCGGCGCGGGGGGTGGTGCCTTGCCGCTTCTCCAAAAATCCGGCGTCCCCGAAGGCAAAGGTTTCGGCGGTTTTCCGGTCAGCGGCCAATGGCTACGGACGGATAATCCGGAGCTCGTCGAACGCCACCATGCCAAAGTCTACGGCAAAGCATCCGTCGGCGCACCGCCCATGTCCGTCCCGCACCTCGACACTCGAGTTATCGATGGCCAAAAATCCCTCCTTTTCGGGCCGTACGCTGGATTTTCGACCAAATACTTGAAGAGTGGTTCGTTGCTCGACATGCCGTTGGCCGTGCGCCCCGACAATCTCTGGCCCATGCTTGCTGCGGGGCGCGACAATATTTCGCTCACGAAATACCTCATCGAACAGGTCATCCAATCTCCCGAGCAGCGGCTCGAATCGCTCCGGGAATTTCTTCCGAATGTGAATGCTGCGGATTGGAGGCTCGAAATAGCCGGGCAGCGCGTTCAGATCATCAAGAAAAACGCCGACCGCGGCGGCATCCTGCAGTTTGGCACCGAGGTGGTCGCCTCCCAGGATGGATCGATTTCAGCCCTCCTTGGCGCGTCGCCAGGGGCATCGACCGCCGTGTCGATCATGTTGCAACTCATTCAACGGTGCTTCAAGAATCAGGTAAACACGCCGGAATGGCGTCATAAACTCAAACAAATGATTCCATCCTACGGCGAATCGCTCGCCAAAGATCCCGATCGCCACAAAGAGATTAACTCGCGCGTGGACGAGGTCCTCGGCCTGACAGCCGCGCCGCCCACATAGCCGCCAACCCTCGTTCGAACGTCCACGGCATGTTTTCGGAGTCGTGGGCGTGAAATGTTTGTAAATTTCGGCAAAAACAGGCACAAAGCCGGTTGATGTCTGTTTCTGTTCCCTCCCCTCTCCCGCCGCCGTTGCCATCTGAAGATCCGGTCCTGTTGTTAGCCGGGTTTCAAAAGAAAATCGAGTCGCTACACACGGAAGTTGAGCGTGTGGTCGTTGGGCAGCGGCACAATGTCGACGCCATCCTCTATGCGCTGTTGAGCCATGGACATTGTCTGCTGGTCGGTGTGCCGGGTCTGGCAAAAACGTTGCTAGTGAACGCCTTGTCGCGACTCCTTGGGCTGCCATTTTCACGGATCCAATTCACGCCGGATTTGATGCCTTCGGATGTGACTGGAACCGAAATTCTGGAAGAAGACATCACGTCGGGCCATCGCAAGTTCGTGTTTGCGCCGGGACCGATTTTTACCAACGTCCTACTCGCTGATGAAATCAATCGTACGCCGCCCAAAACACAGGCAGCGCTGCTTGAAGCGATGCAGGAAAAAACCGTGACGGTTGCAGGCAAGATTCGGCATTTGGACGAGCCGTTCATCGTGCTGGCCACACAGAACCCTATTGAGCAGGAAGGCACCTATCCGCTCCCGGAGGCACAATTGGACCGGTTCCTATTCGAACTGCAGGTCGATTATCCAGATTTCGAAAACGAAATACGCATCGTCGAACGGCATTCGTTTACGCCAACTGAAACCCTGCAGGCGTTATTCAATCCGGGCGAAATTCTGGCGTGCCGAAAGGCTATCGCGAGTATTCCCGCCGCGCCAAACGTCGTGCGATACGCCGTCCGCCTCGTTCGCGCGACCCGGCCGGGCGCACAGGACGCACCGGAGGAAATCCGGAAATACTTGAAATGGGGCGCGTCACCCCGGGCAAGTCAGAATTTGATAATCGCAGGCCGGGCACGGGCGGCGTGCCAGGGCCGGTTCAACGTAGCCTGCGAGGACGTAGCGGCACTGGCTCCGAATGTTCTGCGGCATCGCCTGATCCGGAATTTTCAGGCGGACGCCGATAACGTTTCTGCCGCCGATATTATTCAGATTTTGCTAAAAAAGATACAACCGTAGAAGACCATGGCTGCTTCCGCGACACCAGCGCTCCGCTTCGAGCCCCAACAACTCGCAGCGCTCGGGAACCTTCAGCTCAAGTCACGATATTTGGTGGAAGGATTTTTGACGGGCATCCATCAGAGTCCGTTTCGCGGATTTTCAGTCGAGTTCAGCGAATATCGCGACTACCAGCCGGGCGACGACCTACGACACCTTGACTGGCGCCTTTACGCCCGAAACGACCGACTTTGCATCCGGGAATTCGAAGAAGAAACCAACACTCGCGTCTATCTCGTCATCGATGGTAGCGGCAGCATGGCGTATCGCAGCGATCGCGCGTGGGACGACAAAATCGGCGTCGCGAAAGCGATGGCTGCTGCGCTCGCATGGCTTCTTCTCCGACAAAAAGACGCGGTCGGGCTCCTTGATGTCCCTCCTTCGCAACGATCCACGCAATTCGGCCAAATCCTGCGGCACCTGACCTCATTGAAGCCTGAAGGCGACGCCGGGTTGGATCGGTTACTGGCACAAGCAAACAGGCTCTTCCATCGCCGCAGTATGGTGGCGATTTTCTCCGATCTGCTCGATCCATCGGCAAATATTGCAAATCACGTCAAAGAACTGCGTTTTCGCGGTCACGACGTTTATATTTTCCAGGTCCTTGATCCAGACGAAATCGAGTTCCCGTTCGAAGATGCCGCCGTTTTTCAGGATTTGGAAACAAACACCATCCGGCACGTGACTCCGGAGAAAGTCCGTAAAACGTATTTGCAACGCTTTGAGGCATTCATGGAAACGCACCGGCAGCTTTTCCGGGACCTGGAGATACCGCACGAAGTCATTCGGACAGATGCACAGCCGTATCTTGCGATGGCGCGATTCCTGTCGCAACGGCGTCGAAAAGCGTGAATAAATGCTTCTCCGGGAGTAGTAACCATGAGCTTTCTGTTCCCCCTTTTTCTCCTAGGCGCGCTCGGCGTCGCGGCGCCGGTTTGGCTGCATCTGCGAAGGCGGCAGCGGCAGAACGTTCTAAAGTTTAGCGCCTTACGCTTCCTGGACGATTCGCCGTCACCCCGCGACATGCCGTTGCAATTGCGGGATCTGCTGCTCTTTCTCCTGCGCATGGCGGCGCTGCTGCTGATTGTCGTGGCATTTGCATGGCCCATTCTCGGTAGCGGGAAAAGCGCGAAACAAAGCGAGACACGCATTTATCTGCTCGACAATACTCTCAGCCATCGAGTGGATGGCGCCTTTGACAAGGCACGCCGCGATACCGCTCGTTCCATCCGCAGGGCGGGACCGGAAGTTCAGACCGCTGTCGTCGAGATCGCCGCACGAAGCCGGATCGTTGTCGATTTTGGAATGAGTCACGAGGAAGCGGCAACGGCGGTGGATTCTCTCCAAACGACGCATCAACGGGGCAGTTACCTGGACGCATTCCGGCTGGCAGCAACGTTGCTCGATCGGTCACTCGGATCGAAACGCACCATTGTGGTTTACAGCGACGGGCAAAAGAATCAGTGGAGCGAAAACGCCAATGTGCCGCCGTTCTTGAAGGACGTGGAAGTGATTCTCGCTGGGGAACACGGGAAACAAAATGCGGGCAATCTCTTTGCGAGCAACACCCGCACGACACGCCTTCCGGTGCGTGATGGGAGCGCCGTCAATTTGAATCTCGATCTCGGCGGCCAATCGGTAAATCGGACAGCAGACATTGTTATCCGCGCCGATGGAAAAGAGGTTTTGAAGCAGCAAATTCAGTTGGCCGCCGGTCAAACCCCCGTAAGTGCACAATGGATAGCAGGAAGCGACACGTGGATTCGCGGCGAAGTCCAGATTTCCGGAAAACCGGATGCATTGCCTCTCGATAACCACAGCTTTTTCGCAGTGCCGCCGTTGAATCCGGGCAAGATAGCGCTTCTCGCCCGGTCGCATTACTTACGGGCGTCATTTGACCCGGACATCTTGCGAGGTTTTTGGGACGTCCACGCTTGCAGCTCCAAAGGTATCGAGGAAGCAGCGAAAGCCGACAAGCCGTGGTTCGACGTGGTAGTGGCAGAAAGCGATTATTTACAGTCACAGAATGCCCGGGAACTCATCCTGAAACATCTCAACAACGGTCGCGGGGTTCTTCTCTTTGTCACACGACGGACACCGTTGGTTGATGGTTTCTTGAGAACTTTTGGACTTCGAATGAGCGGTGAAAAAACATTGCCCGAACGAGCACAGACATTTCGCTATGCCGCTCTTACCCATCCCGCCCTCGCGGCTTTCACATCGCCGGATTTCGGCGATTTACTCGGTGTTCGAGTAAAAAAATACGAGAGACTGGAAATTATCAGTCCCGAAAAAGCCACCGGTTTGCTCTACGCAGGAGACGGGGAGCCGGTTCTGTTTGAGACCCGAGGAACGAAGGGGAAAATGCTTGTTTTTGCCCTCGATATGGCGATTTCGGCAACGAACTGGCCGCTGCGGCCGGATTTTTTGCCGTTTCTGGATCATTGCCTCCGATATATCCGCGCCATGCCGGAGGAACAGTCTTCAGTGGAACCAGGCGAAATCGTCTTTCGGGAGTTCGAGGATAGCGCGGGGAAAACATTTGGATTGTTCTCAGGAAACACAGAAGCAGTTCGGGCAATTGCGGATGAACGCGGGAGATTGAAAATAGCCGCACCGGATGAGCCCGGCATCTACGAAGTCAGGCGCCTGGAAGGCGAGGCCATCCGTGTAGAAGGGCTGTTGAGCGTGAGTTCGTCCACAGCCGAATCCGACTTGGAATATGTCGAGGGGCGACCCGCTGTTCTTGGCACGTGGATTTTACCGCGCACCCAGGAGACCGCTGCCGCAGGTGCGCCCTCGCCGGTAACGAAAGCACTCGGCGACGAGCGTTCGTGGTGGTGGCTTCTGATTGCTGGCGCGGCGCTGCTTCTATGCGAAATGTTGTGGCTGTTAAATAGGAGGAGTCTGGGATGATTGTGACGCCGGAAAAGGATGCGACCGTCGAAGAAATTTTTCGAAAGGCGGGAAGCCGATGGCAATGGCTCCTCTTCCTGCGATTGACGAGCTGGATCGTTCTCGCAACGACGCTGTCGATTCTTTGCCTGGGATTAGCAATATGGCGCGGCTGGGTTCTAACCGTCTGGATCGCCGTGGTGCTCGCCGCGCTCATCGGAGTTGGTTTCGGCCTTGGGATGTTGATCGCTGTCATGGTTTCGACAGCACGCCAGAAGCCAAAACCGTGGCTCGCCGAACGAATCGAAGAACGCATTCCGTCGCTGATGGATCGTTTGAACACCCTCGCGTTTCTTGAAGTGAAAACCGAGAAAACGTTCATACACGAGATTCGCAAGCAGGCTGCACTCGAGCTGACAAAAAACCCGGACGTCCGACCCATCCCAGTAAAGCCCACCGTCATGGCTGCACTCGCAGCGATCGTAGCCTGTATCGGCACACTCCTGTTTTATCAGAAAGTGCACCCGTTGGCTGCCATGTGGAAGACCGACGTTATGCCCGGGACAAAACTCGAAAACACGGTCGAAATGGAGTTGCCCGAGGATTCCTCCGAGAGCACACGCGATCCTTGGGGCGAAGTCCGGATTACCGAACCGGGAGGCGATTTGAAGCTCACAAAAGTGGATGTGCTGCCGCTCACCATCGAAGCTGCCTCGAGCCAGGCTCTCCAACACGCCAGTTTTTCCACGGCGATAAACGGCGCCAAACCGACAGACCATCCGCTGGATGCACCAAAGGAACCCAACTATGCCGTTTACGAGCCTACAATTTACCTCGATGAGCTTGGGTTGGCTGCATGGGATGTCCTCAGTTACTACGCGAGCGCCGCGACCGATGAGCCGCGGAAATACGCGTCCGAAATTTACTTCGTGGAAGTCCGGCCCTTTCGGGAAGACGTGTTGAAACTCGAACAAAAGGCCGGCGCAGGGAACGGCAAAATGGGCCAGTGCCTCAACAAGCTCAATCAGCTCATTCAAAAACAACAGGACGTTCTTCGACAGACCCACCGGCAAACGCAGAAACCGGCTTCCAACAATCAGCAACAAGCCGAAGACCAGGACAAACTCGCGAAGGCACAATCTGATCTCGAGCTGGCTGCCGGCCATTTATACGCGGAAGTGGCAGGCCTGGAGCATATGCCCGTTGCAACCGTCCTGGAACAGCTCGCCCTCGCTCAAGGTAGTATGACCGAGGCGGTCGCCAAACTCCGCCTACCCGATAATCCGGCTGCGGAAACTCACGAACAAAATGCCCTTCAACAGCTCGTTGAAAGCCGGAAAGATTTCGTAAGGCAGCTCGCAAATGGAGGAGACGGCTCACCAAGCTCGGGTGACAAAGTTCCGACTGCCGAAGAACAGCAGGCGACGCTAAAAAGTCAGCTGGCAGATATTGAAGATTTCCGGGACGACGCGAAAGCAGCACAGTCGGCGGTTCGCATGGCACGTGAGAAACAGGAAAAAATCGCCAATCGAGTCCCGGGCGCCGGCCCAAAACGCAGAACAGAACTCGCCAACCAACAGACCGAAGCGACAAAAAGCCTCGAGGAGTTTCGAAATAGAGTGCCAAAACCATTTGCCGGACTCGAACAACAGACGCAGGCCGCAATCGACGCAATGGAGAACACGCAAAAGGCTCTCACCGATTCCAACGTCAAGAAAACCCAAGCCGCGACCGCGCAAGCTGCCGTCGATGCCTTAAACAAACTCGAACAAGCGCTCGCCAGCAAAATGGCACAACGCTCGCTGGAAGATGTTTATCGGTTCAAATCAATCATGGATTCGCAAGTAGAGGCATCGAAGAATGGTGATGCCAAAGCCGCTGCCCAAGCAAAAGCGGCAAAGGATGCGATGGCTGGGACTCTGAAAAATACGCCAGCCGGAAAAGCCTTCGGTCCAACCCTTTCAGAGGCTCTCAGCGGTGCCCCTGGCGAAAGACTCGACGAGGCCGTTGCGCAGATGGGAGAAAAACCCGGTGCCGGTGGGCAGGCGGCAGCTGCGATTGAAGAAATATCGAAGGCCTTCGACGCAGCACAGCCGCCTATGCTTCGTGGCATCGCCTCAACGGGGCAGCAAGGCTCCGCTCCCGGCGAGGGAATCAGCGAGGCTACGCGCCAGCTCAACAGCCTCGCCCAGCGGTTGAAAGACGGTCGTGCAATGGATGCTGAAGACATTCGGAAACAACTCGAAAACGCCCGCTTCGCTTTGCTTGATGAAGCGAAATTACCGGACAAGGACGCGCCCGCCCTCGTCGCAGTCGCTGAAGATTTGAAAGCGCTCAGCAAAGAGGTCGATCTAAAGGTCAATGAAGCGGCACTGCGAAAACTGATGGATCGCCTGGAAGATTATCGACTGGAAATGGCTGGCCATGAAGAACTGGAAAAAAACAGTCCGGAACTGCGCCACGTCGACCCAGATAAAGCGCCTGCGGAATTTCGTGAACGTGTCCGCCGCTATTTTGAAAAACTTTCCAATGGATAGCTAAAACCGCGTCCCGTTGTGACGCAGTCGGCATGATTCTCTCTCTCCTCACTTGGGCAACACCGTGGCTCGGAATTGGCTTTTTTCTGGCGGCCGCATTTTTGCTGTTTCTAAGCGCTCGAAACAGCCGGTTGTCGAAGTCCCGGACACTCCTGTTAGTTACCCTGCGCGCCATCCCGCTCATCACTATTGCGTTGCTACTCGCGCGCCCGGCGCTCGTGGATTCGCAGAACGAGAACTCCAAAAAAACAATCGCCCTACTCATGGATCGCAGCGAAAGCATGAGCCTCAAAGATGACGGAAACAAGACCCGCTATGCCGATGCCGTTGATTTTGTGCGCGCAACCGTTCTCCCTGTTTTTCAAAAAGCCGGTTACCACATCCATCCGATGCTCTTCGACGGGACTGCAGAGAAAACTGACGGCGCCGGAATCGTTGCTGCCGCACCCGCTGGCAAAGCCACCGATCTGGGCGCGGCAATTTCGAGCGCCCTCACCGCCACAACGGACAAACCCGTCGCAATCGTCGCCCTGACGGACGGCGCATCAAACGTCCCACAATCCAACCGCGCAGCAGTCAATGCATTGCTCGCTGCAAAGGTCCCATTTGCCGGTATAGGCTTTGGTACGGAACACGGCGTGCAAACACTCTATTTGCGTGAAGTCGAAGCGCCGAAAATGACACCGCCAAAGAGTAAGTTCCGGATCTCCGCTCGCATCGAAGCCGTTATCAACGAGGCCCTGCCCGCGTTCGAGCTAGTCCTGCTCCGAGACGGCAAATTCCATGACAAACGCCGCATTGAAGGTATCTCAGCCTCACGGTTCTGGTCGGAGAGCTTTGAGATCAGCGAATCGGAACAAGGTACATACAATTATCAAGTCCAGCTGAAACCCGCTGAAAGCTCGGGACTTATCGTCGTCAACGATCAAGCGTCAGCCACGGTCCGAGTCACACAGGAACAGGAACTCCGCGTCCTATACATGCAGGGATCGCTTGCGTGGGACTACAAATTTATCGGGCGAGCACTGCGAAATGACCCATCCATCCATATCACCGGCCTTAGCCGAACAAGCGAGCGGTCTGTCTTCCGCCAGAACGTTGAGACGCCCGGCGAGTTGATCAATGGTTTTCCCTCGGATCTCAAGGAATTAGCCTGTTTTCGCGTCGTCGTGCTCGCAAATCTAAAACCAGAGCTTCTCACGCCACAGCAACAGGAAATTATCGCCCGCTATTGTTCCGAACTTGGTGGCGGCGTTCTCATGATCGGAGGTCGCGGAACCTTCGATGCATCGTGGCGCGGCAGTAAATTGGAGCAGCTTTTGCCCGTCAAATTCGATGATGATCGGGGCGTGCAGGGTCTGGACAGTCCATTTCAATTGAAACTTACTTCCGATGCCCTGGCAGATCCCGTTTTTGAAATCGACGATCCAACAAAAACACGCGACGCATGGCAAAAATTACCGCCGTTCGATGATTACGGGCGTGTGTCTTCCGCAAAACCAGGTGCTACGATCTGGGCAGTTCACAGTGCGGACACCGGACCTGACGGCAAGCCACGTATCCTCATCGCCAGCCAAAGCTATGGCTCGGGAATGACGGCGGTTCTCACCGTCCAAAATTTCTGGAAATGGCGCCTCGCGAAAGAATGCGATCAGTCGCAGTTCGACCGGTTTTGGCAACAGTTTATCCGGCGTCTTGCCGAATCGGGCCGCGGTCCAGTGCGAATTGAAGTGCTGGACCAGGAATTGAGTCCTGGGCGCAACATCGTGCTCAGCATCGAAAAGATGCCGGATGCGAAGAAAAATGACGCAGTCACGGATCGGATCCAATTCCGGGTACGAGACGGTTCGGGTGCACAAATTCTGGAACAGGCACTTAGGTTGCAATCTGGCCAGTCTCAAAAAGTAAACTTTGTTCCGGAGCATCCCGGCATTTATACGTTGGAGGCAGCGGATGCCGTGGCCAATACGCAACTTGCGACACGTTCCTTGGAAATCCGCGCGCCGAATCTCGAAATGCAACGAACCTCACGCGACATGGAAACACTGAAGCAATGGGCGATGTTCAGTTCCGGTTCCGCCTGGAGCGTCGAATCCGCGCGAGCCGATCCGGAAAACTTCGCGAATACTTTACTGACCCAGATCGAATCCAGCCGCATCTCACGGGAGCAGCGTACTCCGATTGGCATCAATCCAGTCACCTTCACACTCGTCCTGATCCCGTTGTGCGTGGGGTGGGTCTTGCGCAAACGGTGGATGTTGACGTGACATCGCACCGCCTTCACCTCCAGCGGATGACAGGAGATAAAAAGACTGAAAAAATTTTGAACGATATTCGCAACGCCCAAGTCTATTGAGTCAGGTTAAGGCGATTCGGGCTCGCGCACGTAACTTGTTTCGGTTCCTTGCTCCTTGGCGTGCGCGGCCCGAATCATTTTTTTTACTGAAGAATCGAGACAACGGGTTTGGGGTTTAAAGTTCCCGGGTTTTCACCTACCATCGGCAGCATGGTTATCCTTAGCGGCACCAATAGGAGCGGATCCCTGACCCGGCGTGTTGCTGAAGCAGCGGAAGCAAAATTGGTCGAGCTCGGTGTAAAGCCTGTCTTCCTCGATTTGCAGGATCTTCCTGCGGAGATATTCACGTCCGGAGCTTACCTTGAAAAACCGGGCAGCTTTGCTCCGTTTCAGAAAATCATTATCGAAGCCGATGGTCTTCTTATTGTGACTCCCGAATACAACGGCTCGTTTCCGGGCGTGCTAAAGTATTTTATCGATATGCTTAAATTTCCTGAAAGCTTGAAGGGCCTTCCGGTGGGGTTCATCGGCGTGGCAGCGGGACATTATGGCGCGCTACGCTCGGTGGAACAGCTGACCGCTATCGTTCAATACCGCGGAGCTCATGCGTTCGGGCAAAGAATTTTCCTCCATGGCGGCGGTTCCCTAAGCCCCAGCGGAAAAATGCTCGGCAACGACGAATACCAACCCCGTTTCGAGGCACTGATCGAAGGATTCGTAAAATTCGTCCACGGGATCCACGCCTGAGTGAAGATGGGTTACTCTGCCGCTTTTTGTTCATCCGGTTGGAGTATTTTGTGCATAACCCGAATCTCAGAAATGTTTTCTTGCGGTCCAATGGCTCGGCATGAAGATTGCTCTCCGACCTGCACAGCATGAAAGTATCCTGGATCGAAGATCGAGCGGATGCAGAGCTGGTCCGCGCTTGGATTGAGCTGGTTGACCCAGTGGCCCTTCACGAAGGTGAATGCTGGCAATACATGGCGACGGAGTTCGACGACGCCAAAGGAGGTGGATGGAAGCATGTTTTCAGGCATCGCAACCATCCAGCAACTGGAAACGTGATGTTTGTCCGCGTGCCTGCCCATCGGCGCTGGCGCCCAAGCTGGTTCCAGGAAGTGGACTGACCTCCTGTCAGACACATTGCTTTCCGGTGGTGACGACACTGGCGAACCCGAGCCCTGCGAAGTCTCGTCGACGGGATCAGAAAGAGATCGTTTCGCTTTTAGGCGACTCCGGAAACCGAGGCATCCGTATGTGCACGATGACGCAGGTGGCTGATCTCGAGTTCCATACCAACGACGAACATGAACAGGCAGACGCCGATTTGGCTGAACAATTTCAAGACTCCCAACGAGTCTGGGGCAAAAACAGTCAAAAACGTTTCCGGAGCGAGCCAGCCGAAAAGCGATGGCCCGAGCAGAATACCGGCGATCATTTCCCCGATAACCGCCGGTTGGTCTAAGCGGATAAAAATAGAGCCAGCGATCCGGGTTGCGAGGATGATGATAATAATCTGGAGAAACAACCGGCTGAGCGGTTCGCGGGCATTCTCCTGAAGCCCCGCGAGAAGCGAGCGATCTACATCGGGGGGATAACTTGGGCTGGCTTCGATGTGATCGTTTCCATTCCAACTGTCTCCGATGGTTCTTGATGTAAATGCTGCCCACTCCGAACCGCGAACTCGATGCCAAACCCAAAAACCGCGAGAATGATCAAATAAACGAGAAGTGTCTTCATGCCGGAAGAGGGCCGACCATAGTCAAAGGCCGGTAGAATTCGCCATTGTAAATGGTGCGACTTCCGTCCGCGACTACACATCTTCCCGGATTGCGAAAGCCTCCTCTCACCCCCGTGGTTTCACAACACTCCACGGGTGCGGATAACTTCGCCATTCGTGCATCTGGGCAATGGAAAGCGGCGCACGATACTTCCAGACGCGCGGTGCAGTGAGTAGGGCTTCCAGGAAACCCTTGGTAACGGATTTCAAATAAGGTCGATGAGCCGGATTCCGGAACTGGCGCGGCAGGCAATTCGCTATACTCAACGTCAGATATAGGAAAGGGTAATACATCATCGCGCAGTAGACATCGTTGCGCGTGAGCAAGCGGTGCGCCCGTTTAGGAGTTCTACCAGCCGGACTACGAAGATGACGGACAATTACGTCTGGATAATGGTAAATGGCGAGTCCGTGCCGCATCGCAACCAGACTGAACTGTTGTTCCTCGGTATAGTGCTCCAGTTCTTCACGATATCCGCCGAGTTGCAGAAACAGCTCCCTTTTTACAAGATGCGCGCAGCCAATGTAAAAACGAATGGGCGCCGGATTTGGGGCAAAAGAATAGTTTTCCGCAGAACCGTCGCCTCCGGGGATAATGGAAAAACAAAGGGCAGCAACGGTAGGTGCTTTGATAAGCCATTCCGCAGCCAACGCAATATCGCCGACTTCAGGAAACGAATCGTCATCGAGACTCAAATAAAGATCGGTCGGAAGCACCCGGGCGAGCTGATTGCGTTGAACGATATAACCGCGCGGCTCCGGTGAACGTTCAAAAATCACCCTTGGAAAACGCTCCCGCATGCCATCCGAAACAGGCTGCTGGGAGCCATCATCAATCACCAAAACCGTTTTGCACCAATCCATTCCGAAGCTCTCGAGGCGCAAAAGCGTTATTTCAAGATCACCCCATCGGTCACGGGTGGATATACCGATACCGATGGTAGGTTTCATCAAGAGGCAGGCTGTAGCGAGCGAAATTCGAGGGAATGTAGTTTTGCGAAAAGGCCGCGTGCCGCGAGCAATTGAGCGCGGGGCCCCTGTTCAACAACGCGGCCAGCCTCGAGGACAACGATATGATCGGCGTGCTCGATCGTCGACAGACGGTGCGCGATGATAATGACGGTGCGGTTCTGACCAAAAGACTCCAGGGCCTCCTGAACAAAGCGCTCGGAAATCGGATCCAGCGCGTTCGTAGCCTCATCGAGAATCAAGATCTCCGGGTCCCGCACGAGGGCCCGCGCGAGGGCGAGGCGCTGGCGCTGGCCGCCGGAAAGGCGGAACCCGCGATCGCCCAAAACCGTATCGAAGCTCTCTGGCAAACTTTCGATAAAAGACAACGCGTGAGCGCGTTCCGCAGCGGCGACGATTTCCGCGCGCGTCGCATCCAATTTTCCGTAGGCAATGTTCTCGGCCACAGTGGCGTTGAAGACGTGGACGTCCTGGCTGACCAGCGCAATGCGCTCTCGCCACCAAGCGATATCGAGTTCCGAAAGCGGAACACCATTCACAAAGATTTGACCACTCGTCGGATCGTAAAAGCGGCATAACAAGCTGATTACACTGGATTTGCCCGCCCCTGAAGGCCCAACGAGTGCGGTTGTTTGGCGCATGGGAATTGAACAATTGACCTCCGTAAGGGCGGCGGCACCTGTCGAACCGTAAAGAAGTGTCGTATCAAGGAAATCAATGGAGGACCCCAGATCGTCGAGGCGCTTGCGGCCACCAGTAAGATACGTCTTGTTATCCGGCGATATTACGGCGGTCAGTTCCTCAATGGAGGCAGTCAATGTTCGCAATGTTACCCGGTCCGCCTCGAGCTGTCTGACCCGCGGTTGCAGTCGATACAGGAGCAAGAGAAACGCAACGGAAGTCGCCAGCGTCGCGGGATTTCGAACGGAATATAGCAGGATGGCAATCAAAAGCGCCGTCGCCAGGATCTCGGCAATAGGTCCGGCCAGCGCAGACATCCGATCCATCTTGAAAAAGGTTCGTCGGATATTCTGTGACGCGTCGTCGTAGCGAGATTGTTCGTACGCCTCGCGGCTATAGGCGCGAATGAGGCGCATACCGGAAAAAACCTCGGTCATACGCTGACTCGCAGCCTGATTCGCACGAAGGGCTTCTCCCCCCAATCGCCGCGCGTGTTTCGTCAGGTAACGGATGACCCCTGCTGTGATAAGGACTCCGATGCCGGTCACCAACGTTAGCTTCCAGGACATGACCAGCAGCAACGCGGTGAAAATAACGATCATGCAAGCGTTGATCACCATCCCTGCCAGGATCCCGAACGCGGAGCTTGCCCGCCACGTGTCGTTGCCAAGCGTGTTCATCAACCTGCCCATGTCCTGTTGATCAAGCCAACTCTGGCTGACCGTGAGCAGTTGCCGAAGAATTCCGCTGCGGAGCTGGTGGCTGACAGAACCGTTCGCCCAGCTAAACAGGCAAGCATTCACGTATGTGAGAGCATTCTTCAGGATGATGAAACCAAAAATGCTCCCGCAAATGGCAAGGGTTCGCCACTCATTCGGTATCCTTTGAAAGGGCGCAAACAGCCATGCTCCTGCACCCGTGATATTCGAATTCGCAACGTGCTGAATGAGGGGAATGATCAGCGAGATGGATAACGCCTCCGAGCACGCGGAGAGAAAACCAAGCCCGATAACCGATGCTACCGCCCAACGCGGCAGGTCCACGAGGGCAATCAACGGCCGCAGCACCCGGAGAAACTCCTTCATGGCGTTTGTCCCTTAACAAGGGAGGTGAATCGGCTGTTTTCGACGTGCATGTACAACATCCACATCAGCCGCCGGTTGAATACATGTCTCCACGTATGATTGGGCTTTGCCGGCTGCAATGGTTGCTCTGTCGCCACTCCTCCTGGACCCGAGGGAACATTTTTCCAGGGGCGTATCGTCCGATAAATGCTCTGCGCCAGCGTGCCCACAAACCGTGGTGCGAGCAACACAGCCGGGTCGTTTTGCATGGCATTTTTCAAGCAGCGCAAAGTCGTCGGTGTCTGGCCGCCAACCCTCGCTTTAAGGGCAAGGTAAAGATAAAGATGCCCCGTAGTCCATCGCACCAGTTTTTTGGAAATCTGCGGCTGCCGGCGCGTTGTTGCCCGGATCATCCAATGGAATGATTTTTCCATCCCGTTAACATTGAACGACATTCCCGAACCTGCCACCCGATAATCAATGAGATAGCGTGGAGCCACGCAGACTTTGTACCGCTCTGCAACTCGCAAACAGAGTTCCCAGTCCTCGCAACCCTGCACGCCGCCCTGCTCCTCACGCGTGGCGTATCCACCTACTTCGCGCAGCGCGGATGCACGAAACATTGGCGAGCTGGCATTGTGGGTAAAGTTGCGAAAAAAAAGGGGGTAGAAAACGTCGCCTTCTACCGAACACGTCGGTTGAAGAGTTTTGAACTCACTCGCTTCGTTGATCAGTCGAGTCCAGCAATACGCAAAACCCGCGGAGTCACCCCACTTTTCCATAACGGTCACTTGAGCGAGAGTTTTGTCCGGGTGCCAAATGTCATCGGCGTCGACCGGGGCAATGTACTTCCCTTTTGCTGCGGCAATACCGGTATTCCGGGCCGCCCCCACGCCGGCATTCGGCTGGCGGATCAATCGCACGCGCGGGTCGCGCTTTGCCCAGTCTTCCACCACCGCACAGGTGCCATCGGACGACCCGTCATCCACGATAATGATTTCCAAGTTTGAGTAGTGCTGAGCTGAAACAGACTCCAGCGTCTCTTTTATCAAGTCTTCAGCGTTGAAAGCTGGTACAACTACCGAGACTAAGGGCTGGCCCGCCTGACCTTTCGCGCTTTCACTTGTTACGTCTTCTCCCATGATTTTTTTTTACTATTGTCGCCTGGGGAGAGCAACGCCTGAGTAACCTGACGAAGCATAACCGGTCAACAAAAAAACCTCGATCTACAAGATTCAGTCGTTGGCAATCGGACGTGTTTGGATTGCAATATCTGCATAGCAGAAAACTCCTCCAATGGGTTAAATGACATTTCAAAGAACCAAGTTCGTTGACGTTGAGGTAAGCCATCCGATCCCCAATCTTCAGGCTCTTCAAGATTATGCCGCGGTGCGCGTCTTGGTTCGTGTCGGCGGCGTGCCCATTGAATTCGTAGACATTGAAGGAATCGCCGAGTGTATTCCGGCCGAGAGCCTGCGGAGGTTGATCATCGAACAGTTGTCGTTGCCAATCATGACTCGGTATGCCGAGGCGGCTCTGGCGAACGGCCCATTACCTGCAAACGGCATTCCCATCGAAGGCCTAACGGGAATCTCGTTAGAGAAGAATACAGGGCGGTCTCCTCTGGTCACCGTTGCCATGTGCACGCGAAACCGCTCTGAAGATTTGCCGTTGTGCCTCACTTCGCTTGTCCAGATTGACTATCCGAACCTCGATATCGTCGTGGTAGACAATGCGCCAACGGATGACTCTACGCGCAGCTTGATCGAGGCAAAATTCCCGACTGTTCGATACATTTGCGAGCCACGCCCCGGTCTCGACTGGGCGCGCAACCGCGCGATCCTTGCAGCAAAAGGGGAAATCGTCGCGTATACGGACGACGACGTCGTCGTGGATCCGGGATGGATAAAGGCCCTCGTCGCGATGTTCAATGATGCCCCCGACGTGATGTGTGTTACGGGGCTGGTAGTTGCTTACGAGGTGGAAACCGAGGCACAAGGGCTGTTCGAACGCTACGGCGGATTTGCACGGGGCTTCAAGCGCGGCTGGTTTCGGAAGCCGGAAAGACCGCAACGCGTTGACCGCAGAAAGGAAAACGGAGAAAACGTGCCGCTCAGCGATGCGGAGACATCGGTGGAGAAACAGCTTCGTTACGCTTATTACGGAACGGGAATCTTTGGCACAGGTTGCAACATGGCTTACCGCCGTAGCTTCCTTGAAGCGGCGGGCGGTTTCGACCCTACCCTCGATGTCGGCACTCCCACGAAAGGCGGCGGCGATCTTGAGATGTATTTCAGAGTGCTTCGCGAGGGCCATGCACTGGCGTACGAACCCTCAGCTATTGTCCGCCACCGGCATCGCCGCGAACTCGAAAAACTGACCACCCAAATCCGCAGCAACGGTGTGGGTTTCTATTCCTATTTACTTCGAATCACAGAAAAATATCCAGAAGAACGCTTGCCGGTCGCGAGATTCGGACTTTGGTGGCTTCTGGCTTGGGACGTCCGGCGTTTGCTGAAATCGTTTCTCAAACCGGGTTTTTTCCCGCGCGACTTGATCATTGGCGAATTTGTGACCGCGTTTGCTGCACCGCATGCGCTCCAACAATCGAAGATCTGCGCCGCAAAGATTGAAAAAAATTTCCCAGACGAACCCGTCCTGAAACCGAAAGGCTTTGAGCATGCGTCCCCCACAATTTCGCGGAAGGGCTCTCAAGCTTTGAGAACGGTGGAATTGACGGAGCCGCTGCAGCCCCTCGACGATATAGTCGATTGTCCGACAACCATCATATCCGTGGCATTGGCCGGGAGAATCCTCGACCAGTTCGAATTGGTCAACGCGCATCGTCCGTGTGGCGTTCTACGGTTGCGCGATGCAATCGTGAGTCATTGCGGCTACAAACTGTTTGCATCGAACAGTGGGGAGCCGATCGCACCGTCAGATTTCAACGCAGTCCTGACGGCTAACATCCGTCTGGCAGAATGACTCCAGCACGTAACAAACGGCGTTTTACAGAAAGCCATTTTTCAGGAAACCTCGGGGCACATGCCCTTGACCAATGCGACCATTGAAGATTTGACGTCTGAGATCCGTGCATTTCGCGATGCGCGGGACTGGCTGCAATTTCACAATCCCAAAGAACTCGCCGTGGCAATTACTGCCGAATCGGGAGAGCTCCTCCAGCATTTCGTGTGGCAAGATGCCCGGCAATCCGAACAACGCGTCGTTGAACGAAAAGCGGAAATCCAGTCCGAAATAGCCGACGTAGCAATCCTACTTCTCGAACTTGCTGACAACTGCGGCATCGATCTGGCTGCAGCCATTCGGGCAAAGCTCGCACAGAATGAATTACGTTACCCCGTCGACAAGGCGAAAGGTTCGAACAAAAAATACAACGAATTGTAGAGAAGTTTCAGTTTTCAGAAATTCGCGCTGAACCGTCAGCAAGAAGGGCAGAACTCTGAAAACTGAAAAACTTTGTATTGCTATGCCTGAACCCCACCGCCGCAGAGTGCGCTATTCCGGCAAATATCCGCGCCGCTTCGAGGACAAATACAAGGAGTTTGCTCCCGAAAAATATCCGGAAACGGTCGCCAAAGTAGTCGCTTCTGGAAAAACGCCCGCCGGATCGCATCGGCCGATTATGGTGAGTGAGATACTTGCTGTTTTGGATCCCAAACCGGGCGAAACCGCAGTGGATTGCACGCTCGGTTACGGCGGTCATGCCCGGGAAATCCTCTCACGTCTCCGGCCCGGTGGACGTTTGATTGGTCTCGACGTCGATCCGGTTGAACAGCCTCACACCGAGGAACGTTTGCGCGCCCTAGGATTCGGACCGGACGAGTTTCTCGCGCGCCGTTCCAACTTTGCCGGATTACCAAAAGTTCTTGCTGCAGAAGGACTTGCAGGAGCGGACTGCATTCTCGCCGACTTGGGTGTTTCGTCGATGCAAATCGACACACCGATTCGCGGTTTTTCGACCAAAACAGCGGGACCGCTCGACATGCGCATGAACCCCCAAAAAGGACTTCCCGCGTCCGAGCTCCTTGCGCGACTACAGCCCCGCGCTCTGGGCGATATACTACGGGAAAATGCCGACGAACCCCGCGCTGCTCTCCTGTCCGAACACCTCGCCGGCAAAAACTTCACTCTGACGACCGATCTCGCCGAAGCGATCCGCTCCCTTCTGCCGCATCTTCAAGAAGATGAGCGGGATAGAACGGTCCGTCGCGTTTTTCAGGCGCTGCGTATCGCTGTAAACGAAGAATTCACCGCGCTTGACGCCCTTCTGCGCCACCTTCCGCAATGCCTCAACCCGGACGGCCGGGTGGCCATTCTCACATTCCACTCCGGCGAAGATCGCCGTGTCAAAAAGGCTTTTCAATCCGCTTACCGGGAGGGCCTCTTTTCCCGCATAGCCGACGAAATCATCCGTCCGACGCCCGAAGAGTGCCGTGCGAATCCCCGTTCAACGTCCGCCAAGCTTCGCTGGGCGAAGCGTGCCAGTGCAGCGACTGATTGACCAGGACCGTAGCTGTCCAAAAAGACGGTAGTTTACGGCAACACTTCCGTTCCAATGCCGCTATTGGTGAATATTTCCAATAGCAAGGCGTGCGGAATTCGGCCGTCGATGAAATGAACTTTGCCAACACCTTCGCCTAAAGCCTGAATGGCAGATTCAACTTTCGGAATCATCCCCCCTTCGATGATTTCGTCCGCGACGAGTTTTTCAACCATGGACCGATTGACGCTGGGGATGAGCGATTCGCGGTCGTTCACGTCACGCATGATGCCCGGAACGTCACTAAGATAGATCATTTTCGACGCTCCCAATGCGCCGGCAATGGAGCCGGCAGCGATGTCGGCATTGACGTTGAGAGTCACGCCGTCGATGTCGCACGCGATAGGTGACACGACCGGCACTTTTTCATCGGCGAGAACCTCCCGGATGCCATCCAGGCGGAGACTGACTACTTTGCCAACGAAACCGAGATCAATGATTTCACTTTTTCCATGGCCGTGTTGGGGCGGAAGCTTTTCCGCAATACAGACGTCTCGCCCGCTGAATCCGACTGCTTTTCCGCCAAATCCGTTGATCGTTTGAACGAGTCCCGGATTGATTTCCTGGTCAAGGACATCCTCAACGATCTGGATAGTGGCCTCATCGGTAACGCGCAGCCCATTCACAAATCGCGTCTTAAGTCCAGCCGCTCGCATCCGATTGCTGATAGACTTGCCACCGCCGTGAACAAGCACAGGGTTAACGCCAACGGCTTCGAGAAATACCACGTCGCGCAACAATCGGTCCACGAGGTGATCATCTTCCATGGCGCTGCCACCGTATTTGATGACAAAAGTCTGCCCGCGAAAACGTTGAATATACGGCAGAGCTTCGATCAAAACTTCGGCTCGGACGTCATTTTTGATGTTGGACATTTTATGATTGCGAATTGGGGATCCCCGAATGCGGTTTGGCAGTCCGGATCATCCATTCGTAAGCCATTCTACAACCTAGAGGCGAGTTTATTCTCCCTTGTTGAGCTCGACGTATTGAGCCGTCAAGTCTGTCGTATAGATGTTGTACTGCGCAGTGCCAAGATGCAGATTGACGGTGACTTTAAACTTCGGCTTCTTCATGACGCGGCGAAGGTTTTTCATCGGTGTGGCACTGGCCATGCCATTCTGAACCGCACAGAGACCATCGTAGTAGATCTCGATCATTTCTTCACGGACGCGGGCCGTCGAATAACCAATTGCGTCCATAATGCGCCCCCAATTCGGATCTTCTCCGTGCCAGGCGCATTTGACGAGCGTTGAATTCGCAATCGCCTCGGCGGCTTTCCGGGCATCCTGAAACGTTGCCGCTCCATTAACCTGAACTTCGACAAATTTACTCACTCCTTCGCCGTCTTCGACAATCATTCGGGCGAGATTGCGTGTTACGAAATTAAGGGCTTCCTGAAACTTGTTTGCTTCGGCCTCATCTTCGAGCGGGCCGATACCGGAAGCACCGTTGGCGAGCAAAATAACGGTATCGTTGGTGCTCATATCGCCATCCACCGTGATGCGGTTAAAACTTTGCTCGACTGCAATGCTGAGAGCGCGCTGAAGTTCGCGGCGCTCGACGGCGAGATCAGTCGTAACCACCGCAAGCATGGTCGCCATATTGGGATTGATCATTCCAGCACCCTTCGCGACTCCGCCGACGGTGATTTTTTTCCCTCCGATTTCAACCTGTACCGCAATTTCCTTGGGGAACGTGTCCGATGTCATGATGGCGCGGGCGACTTTCGGACTTCCCTTTGGTGTGAGCCGGCCGGCGAAACTCGACGCGGCGGCTTCCATCTTTTCTATAGGCAAGGGCACGCCGATTCGGCCGGTGGAGCATACAAGAAACTGGCGATCGGTGAGGGCGAGCGTTTTTGCGATGGCGCGGACGGTGCGTTTCGCGTGCTGGATTCCCACTATCCCGTTGCAGGCATTAGCGTTTCCGCTGTTAAGAACAACACCACGGATGTCCTGCTGCCGTAAATTCGCCTGAGAAAGCCGGACAGGCGCAGCTTTGATCCGGTTGGTGGTAAACGTTGCAGCGGCGACAGCGGGAACCTGCGACAAAACGACGGCGAAATCCGGCTTACCCTCGCTGTTCGTGGGTTTGATTCCGGCAAAGACGGAACCGGCGACAAATCCCTCTGCGAGCGTGACGCCGCCGGGAAGTTTCTGAAACGTGGTCGGAATGGTCATGAAATCGAACGGGAAGAACAAAACGCGAGCACGGAACCTTTCCGGCAAACGGCCTACAAATACAGATCCGCACGCAGGCTCGTCGAGAAACGTTTGAACGAAAAAATCATAGCAGGCCCGTCGTTTCAGGGAACCCAGCAAGGAGGTTGAAACATTGGACAGCCTGGCCAGCAGCACCTTTGGTGAGGTTATCGATCGCGCTCAGCAGGATCAAACGCCCCGTGCGGGTATCAAAGCGCCACCCGATATCGATGAAATTCGTGCGGAAAACATGTTTGGCGTCGGGAATGGCGCTCGCTCCCAAAAGACGCACGAAAGATTCGGACCCGTAGTCGGCTTCAAAAGCGCTCGTGACGGCCTCAATGTCAGCGGAATCCGAAAAATTGACGTGGATCGTCGTAATCATTCCCCGGTTAAGTGGGATGAGGTGGGGAGCAAAATTGATTCGGACCGTTTCGCCGGCGGCAAGGGAAAGTTCCTGCTCAATTTCAGACAAATGCCGATGGACAGGAACCCCGTAGGCGCGGGCGCTTTCGTTGCATTCGACAAAAAGGAACCCTACATCCGCCTTACGTCCTGCGCCGCTGACACCACTAAGGCTGTTGGCAATGATAGTCTTCGGATCAAGAAGGCCACGCTTTAAAAGTGGGACCAACGGCAGTGTAATCGTCGTCGGATAACAACCGGGACAGGCAACGAGACGTGCACGCGTGATTTCCGAGCGATGAATTTCCGGCATCCCATAAACCGCGGCACCCAGTAACTCCGGCGCGGGATGTTTTCCGTGATAAAACTCTTCGAAAACGGCAGGATCATGGAGTCGGAAATCCGCACTTAGGTCCAGAACACGAAGGCCGTTTCTCAAAAGAGGTCCGGCAAACTCCGCAGCCAGGCCGTGTGGCAAAGCCAGGAACACAAATTCCGCACCAGAAGCAACGATTCCTTCCACGTCTGAGTCCGAAAACTTGATCGCTCCAAGGACGGGATGCCCGCGAAATTGCGGTTGGATTTCGCCCAGCGGCTTTCCTGCATACTGGCGCGACGTGATACACGCAACCTCAATGCCGGGATGCTGGCCCAGCAACCGGAGGAGCTCTTCGCCGGAGTAACCGGATGCGCCGATGACGGCAACTTTTTTGGGAATTGAACGGGTCATAGAATGCGTCGAACTCGGGCGCAAAGTGTGCGCTGGATTGCGCCAATTCACAAGCCCCGAGAGTCTCACCCGTTAGCAACTCCGGCCCCGTCTTCAGATTCCCTTCCGGACATTCCTAAAACGAGTCCGAATTCTCAGAATCAAGCTGGGTTCCACCGCCCGCCTTGCCGTCCATCAATCCTTCGATAAGCAGTTTCTTTTCCAAATAGGTCAACCGATGAAACCGGCGAATTTCTTCGATCCGGCGAACGCCGTTCAGAGAATCGAGATAAAGCGTATAGCTTTCGGCAAGTTCATTGGTCTCCAGATAACGCCCGCGAAGGTTCGCATCGGAATAGGCATGGGGATTTTTCATCGCAAACAAATGAAACCGCAACCAGCGCCGATCCGTTTGCGAAACACGCTGGGTTCGCCGGAAAAAAGCCACAAAAAGCAATAACACAAGGTAGGTATCTACCGTTGCCTGCAACTCCAGATTCCGCGCAAAATCTTCGTCGCCGATTTCTCGGAACCCCGCCTTGAACTGCAATCCGGCATGCAGCGCATGGTTGATTTCCTCCACGAATGCGATCAACGATCGAATGTTTGTATCACTCAACCCCGCCCGAGGATCATGTTTTTCCAACTGATCGATGAGCCACTGCGAATAGTAGATGCCTATGTAAAGCTGATTGTCGGACGCCCGCAGGAAAGTGCGTGCCAGCTCACTCAGCTCCCGAGCCGATGCGCCCGCGAGCCGGGACAGTTGGCCGCAGCGTTCCCGGCCGATGATGCAGTCCTCAAGATTAACTCCGACCGCAGCATACGTGCGTTCGAAAACCCGCTGAACCTCGCGGAAGAGCGTTGTTTGTTCCGAGTGGCCCATCACGCCGAAAACACTGGAAGGTGTGGGTCATCGCCAAGATGGATAAACTGATCAACCATCCGGTTGAGTGCGAGACGGACCTCGTGAAAACGATCACCCAGGTCGTGAAAAACGGCACTTAAGTCGCAACGCTTGGCAACGTTGTGTTCAGCCGCCACTTTGTAGCTCTGGCTGCCCACTTCTTCGTAAAACGACACGTCCGGTGCACCTCGCAGCTGCCTTCGCCGAACGTTTTCGTGCAGGATGCCCGATATAAAGAGCGAATAATTGCCCAGATGCGCCCGAATGAGAAACGTTTGCTGATCATTTGCCTGACGCAGAGCGAGCAACAAATCGGTCAAATAGACCCTGCTCCGAGGCTCATCCGCACCAACGGGGGACTGCATTTGACGCGCGCTCGAAAATGCTACGAGTAACGAGGCCACGTAATCACTCACCGCTCGATCATTGAGGACTGTCTCTTTTAATACAGCCCGACTCAAAATATAGAAGTAGAGGTGTGGCGAAATAGACAGGTTTCTCGCATCCGTCAGCACAACATCGCGCAATCGGTCATGATCGAGAATCACATCACGGGTCTCGACATCAGAGAGAAGATCAACGAGAGAGATTTCGTTGCTTGGTGAAGTGGACAGAACGCGGACGATAAACGAAAAATCCTCCGCCGTGAACCGGGACCGACAATTGGCTTGAATCATCGGGTCTTCTAAAACAGCACGTTTTGTGCCCGCTGGAACTTATCTCCACAACAATGGACTTGAATCGTCCAACGGGCCTAAAACAATTGTCATACTACCACGCAACCCGCAGGCGCGTGTCCAACCCTAAACGGTCTCAGCAACCGGCTCCTCAACAACCGCAACCGGTCGAGGCGCCGGCGGAGGAATCGGCACAACTTTGGCCAATTCCGTAGGAACGCCTTTGTATTTCTTGCCAGTTTTCTTTACGGCTCCCCGGTTTACAAGGTTTTGAAGCTTTTCGTAAGCGCGCAAACGAAGCATTTCTTCGCCACCACTGGCCGCGTTGCGAGCACGGAGATTTTCGTGAACCACGTCAAAAAGTTGCTTGAATTCAAAGATCGTCTTTTGCGAGAGAGCGTTGACAAGTTCTTCAGTGACAAGATCGGGGAGTCGACGGGAAAAAGCGCTTTTCTTTTGCATGGGTGTGGATTGAGACATTACCACACAACAAAATGTTCAGCCACCGGCTTTTTTCTGCGCCGAAAGGGTTATCCCCTTTTACAAGAAAAAAATCATCGATTCATCCTGTTTTGAATCACCCGGCAGCCGGCCAGCACCTGAGGCAGTGTGACTGATCCTGACGATTCCATCAAAACCCCGTTTCCCGATCTGGAAACAGTGACGTCCATGGGTTGCAGGTTGCGAGTAAGAACCTCCACATTCGGAAGTTGCGTCCAGTCAAACAGCCTGCCCTGACTCGACGCCATTTGTGACGTCAGTGCCAAGACCGGGCGAAGAAGCTGATACGTCCGCCCGGCCAGGAGCGCACTGTCCACATGGATGCTGACAAATTCCTCGTTTTGCTGGGGTTCCGCGGAACGATCGGAAGGGGCCGCATTCGAGTCCTTCGTCGATTTACTTGCCGGCGCTCTTTCGCGCTGAACGATGCCCAGATCACCTTGATTCGACACCACCCGGAGGCGGTCCTGCTCAAGCATCATTACCGGCGTGTAGAGGAGGCTTTCACCGGACGGAATAAGGATGGCATCCTGATTGTAAATTCGTTCCGTCCGGACGTCGTTACCTTCTGTGATCTTGTCCCTGAGCCGCCCAAAAACCTCCCGTGCCTTTTCCGCGTTGCGAACTTGAGATGTTAACTCAAAAACGGGCATTCCTGAATCCTTCGGCCACAACACAACCACCCGTAACTCCGTTCCGAACGCGGATATCCATTCCGCGCGTGTAAGGCGCGAGTCGCGCAAACGATTGCTCACTTCATCCAATACGGGGACCTTCGCCAATTGAAAAGCTGGCAGTTCCCCCGCGGCGATCACCGCGTCAACCGAAATTCGGATATCCAGAGCCGTACGCCGGAAAGTCGCATTTCCCGGCGCCAAAACCGGCCAGTTCTTTCCAAGATCGCCTGAAACGTACAAAACATCACGGAAGAGCTTGCCATCGATTTTTGACGTTAGCCCGACAGTTTTTGGCAGATTCTCTGGCGCTTGCAGGAAAACCGGCAACCACCTCGTAACGATGGCGTCACCAGATTCCACCCATTGCCTGGGCTGGATCAAAATCCGTGTGTCCCACTCCGAAGGTAGCGAACTCATTGCCGTCGATAAATTCTCCGCAGATGCCAGCGAATTCGGCTCAATAGCCGCTTCTTTCAAGGAATCGAGCCGGTCGAGTAGATTGTCCAAAACGGCAGGATCGGTCGAAAAATAACAATGATTCTGTACCAAGACGATTTCGACGGATTGCCTGCCCAGACGCCCCCGTAAGACTGCGTAGCCATTATGCCGTCGCGCAGGTTCCTCGCCAAAGTCGAAGGTGGCCCCCAACGTTTCGCGAAGCTGCTTCAATCGCCCGAGGAATGCCGAAGAGCCCACCGAAGATTCAAAACCTCCAACCATGGCCGTCCCCTGGCCAGCACTCACGTGTGCAAAAAACGCATATCCGATTTTACACTCTGCACCAAACGCCGAAACTGCCTTGAATGCAGACGAGGCGTCCGTCTGCGTTCGCAGCGGCGTCAGAATCCGCGCAATGTCCGGTTCTCTGAAAAACTGAGCAATCGCAGTCTGATTCAGCCGTTTTCCGAAAAGTTCGACGTCACGCGCTTCGAACAAGAACATCGTATCTGCAGGCAAAATTTCAGCCGCATTCGCTGGGCCATGGTTTCGGCCCGAAAACCGAATCCACACTGTGACAGCGATCGCCGCGACGAGTAATGCCAGCGCTCCGATGGCCGAAATCTTCCGTGTCATTGGGTCGGAATTAAACCGGTCTGTGCTCTTACGCAAAAAATGCAAAACTTTCCGCCTCCTTCTCCTATCGACAAATTTCCTCCGCCAGCCGCTCCGCTTCCTGCTCGAGAAATCCAAACGGGTACCCGGGCGAGACGCATTCGCTCAGATACTCTTCCAGAAATGGGCGAAAACCGCCGAACCTCTCGTATTGCGCGGTGTGCGCCAATTCGTGGACTACAAGTTCGCGGCGCCAACACCAGTCAGACCGAATATAAATCCCGTATCGAAATGTCATTCCGGCGGTGTACCGGGAGATCAGGCCAAGCCCTTCCCCGATGATTCGCAACCAAGGGTCCCATGGGTGCGGAGGGACATTTTTCACGGCCAGCAACCGCACTCGCTCAGGGCATTGAACACCGAGACGCGTGGCGTCACCAAGAAATGCAGGAGTCAATGCAACCCCGTTCTGCAGGATGGCACGTTCCTGTTCCTCGGCCCAGACGCAGGCCGCGGGTAAGATGAAACGAACAGCCGAGCGAACCAACACTGCCAAGGCGCTTTACCTCAACGAACAACGAATTGCTTCTTCGCGATTTCGCGATTGTTAACGAATACCCGCATCGTCCACTTACCAGGAACGATCTCGTAACCAGCCTGTTTAACAAAGTACCAGATGAACTGCTGCGTGGACACTTCGTTCGGCTCCAGAGCGAATTCGTGCGCAAATTGAGCTGTTGGCTGGCCACCCGGCGCCGCAAAAGCGGGATGGTCCACCTGAAAGCGACATACCGACGTGTTGTCCTTGCGAGGGTTTGTCACCTGAACCTGGAGACCAAAGTAGCGACCCGGCTCGGCCGGGATGTCTAAGGTCGATTGTAGATGAGTAATCCCTGAAGCAGAGACAACAGCATTGCCTCGGGTTGCAACTTTGGCGTCATAAAGGCCGTAATCGACGATTTCAGATTTCGATCCCACCCCGATCCACGCACAGGAGGCGAAGATCACAGCGGCGGCAACGAGGAGAAACAGGCCAACGAAACGATTTAAACGGGAAATACCAGACATGGAAGACGTTATAGCACATCCTCCGTTTTTGCGGTTTACGATTTTGACACCGCCAGTCCCTTGGGTTGATTCTCGGGCCTTCGATTCATTCCATGGCTTTTCTCAACGACAATTATCTCAAACTCAAAGCCGGCTATCTTTTTCCCGAAATCGGGCGTCGGGTTTCTGCTTTTAACGCCGCCAATCCGGAAGCAGCAAAACAGCTTATCCGGTGTGGCATCGGCGACGTGACAGAGCCCCTTCCTCTGGCCGTGCGCAATGCGATGCATGCGGCAATTGATGAGCTTGGTGTACGAGAAACTTTTCGCGGATATGGCCCCGAGCAGGGCTACGAGTTTCTGCGCCACAGCATTGCACAGAACGACTTCCGCGACCGAGGCATCGATATTTCCGACGATGAAATTTTCGTGAGCGATGGCTCGAAATGCGATTGCGGAAACGTTCTCGATATTCTCGGCAACCAAAACGTGTTTGCGATTACGGATCCCGTTTACCCGGTGTACGTCGACACCAACGTAATGGCCGGTCATACCGGGCAGGCCGACGAAAATGGGGCCTATGCGGGGATCCACTACCTGCCGTGCACCGCGGAGAACGGCTTCGTGGCGGAACCGCCAAACGAACACGTTGACGTGATTTATCTCTGTTTTCCGAACAACCCTACGGGGGCCGTGGCAACACGGGATCAATTACAAGCCTGGGTGGATTACGCGCTGAAAAACAAGGCTCTCCTCCTCTTCGATGCTGCGTATGAGGCCTACATTTCGGACCCGGCTATTCCGCATTCGATTTATGAAATCCCCGGCGCCAGGGAGTGCGCCATGGAATTTCGCAGCTTTTCGAAGAACGGCGGATTCACAGGTGTGCGATGCGCGTTCACCGTCGTCCCCAAGTCGCTGCAAGCGAGCACCTTAAATAGAGAGACTCAATCGCTTCACCCGCTTTGGTCCCGTCGTTCCAGCACAAAATTCAATGGGGTCAGTTATCCAGTTCAGCGCGGCGCGGCAGCCCTTTACACGCCGGAAGGAAAAGCGGAGGTCGCCGCATTGATCGAGCATTACATGGGCAACGCCACTATTCTTCGTCAGGCTGCGGCAGATGCTGGTCTGGCCGTTTTCGGCGGGGTCAACGCGCCTTATATCTGGGGCAAGACCCCGGAAGGCCTCGGATCGTGGGAAACCTTTGACCTCTTCTTGAATCAACTAAACGTGGTCATTACTCCAGGTGCCGGTTTCGGCAGCAATGGCGAAGGCTGGTTCCGTATCAGCGCCTTCAACAGTCGTGCAAATGCCGTCGAAGTAGCCGCCCGAATTCAGAAGATCGCGCCCGCCGTCACCATTGCATGATCGGACGTTTGGGAATTCTGGCGACTGCACTGCTGATCGCGACTCAATCGGTTCGAGCCGTGTCCGCGGACGTGATCGGATACACAACGATTCCCAATGGCACATCCTTCGGAAAAACGCTCGTTGGCGGTCTTTCCGGGATATCCTATGACGCCGAAACACGCACATTTTGGGCTATCTCCGACGATTCAATCAACAAAGGCGGGCCACCCAGAGCATACCAGCTTGCGATTCAATTCGATTCCAACGGCATTCACAGTCTGAAAATTCTGAAAGTTCTGCCCCTGCGCAATGCGAAGGGGCAGCCGATCGACATAGCCGATTGCGAAGGCATTTCGGCAACAGGTCACGGTGGAATTTGGGTCGCCAGTGAAGGCAGAGGCGGCGTTCCACCATTTGTCCAGCTTTTCGATCTAACAGACGGCAGCGCAATTCGAGACCTGCCGCTGCCATCCGTTTTCCTGCCAAAAGACGCGACTGGAAAGTTCATCCGCCCCGGATCGCCTGCGCAAATTTCAGGGTTCCTGCCCAATAAGTCACTGGAGTCCTGCGCCATAAGCCCCGACTTGCAAACCGTTTATATCGCAAACGAGACCTCGCTTTTGCAAGAAAAGGCCCTGGGCGAAGGCAAAGGAGGCGCAAGTCTTTTCAACCGGACGCAGGTCCGCATTTCCGCGCTCGACGCACAAACCGGAGTATTGTTGGGCCAAAAACTCTATCAATCCGATGCCGGCTGTATGTTCGGCTCAATCTCTGATCTTGTGAGCCTCGATGATCACGGGAAACTTCTCGTGCTCGAGCGACGCGTCACATCCCTGTCCGAGGGTCCCGGCGCGTGCAACATTCGGATTTACAACATCGATTTTGGACAGGACTCCGCCACGGATTTGCGGGACATCCCCAACGTGAACGCCAATTCGAATGTGGTACCGCTTAAAAAAAACCTTGTCTTCGATTCGAGCGAGGCCGGAATCGACAATCTCGACAACGTCGAGGGCATCTGCGTCGCGCCGCTCCCCGATGGAAGCACCGCACTGGTCGGCATAAGCGACAATAATTTCGATAAAGCTCAACAAACCCAGATCTGGCTTTTCCGGTACTCGAAATCAGCAGACAACAAAAGCACCCCGTAGCTAGTTCCGCCATCTGCCTTCCAATGACCTCTTCCGAAACCTTTGCCAGAGCCCGTCAAATCATTCCCGGGGGTGTCAATTCACCTGTTCGCGCCTTTCGCAGCGTCGGCGGCGAACCTTTTTTTGTCGAACGGGCCGCCGGGTCGCACATCTGGGATATCGATGGCCGCGAATATATCGATTACGTCGGCACGTGGGGACCGGCCATTTTGGGACACGCGCCTCAAGTCGTGCTGGACGCGATCCGCGACACAGCGAGCCGCGGCGTCAGTTTTGGCATTCCGAATCCGCTCGAAGTCGAAATGGCGGAAACGATCCTACGTTTTGTGCCGTCGATCGAGAAGGTCCGAATGGTCAACAGTGGGACAGAGGCGACTATGTCTGCCGTGCGCTTGGCGCGCGGGTTTACCGGACGCTCAAAAATTGTGAAATTTGAGGGCTGTTACCATGGACACGTCGATTCGCTGCTAGTCAAGGCAGGCTCGGGCGCACTCACCAACGGAGCACCTGACAGTGCCGGTGTTCCCGCAGAACTGGCAGCGCTCACCATCACGTTGCCTTACAATGATCCGGATGCCCTCCGTCGCGTTTTTACTCGGAGCGGCAAAGAAATAGCCGCAATTATCGTCGAACCTATCCCTGCGAATGCAGGATTGTACCTGCCAAAACCCGGTTTTCTCGAATTGCTGAGAAAATTGTGCAGTGACTGGGGCTCCCTGTTGATTTTTGATGAAGTCATGACCGGCTTCCGCGTGGCAAAAGGTGGGGCCCAACAGGTGTACGGAATCCGTCCCGACTTGACGACACTCGGTAAGGTGATCGGTGGTGGCTTGCCTGTTGGCGCATTCGGAGGACGCGCCGATGTAATGGATCGCCTGTCGCCGGACGGACCGGTCTATCAAGCAGGAACGCTATCCGGGAATCCGCTCGCGATGGCGGCCGGCCTTGCGCAACTCCACGAATTGGAGCGTCGCGACGGCTGGTCGGAACTGGAAAAAATCGGTCAGCAATTTGAGCAAGGCGCCCGCGAAGCGCTTGCCAAGGCCGGTCTGAAATTCACCTTCCACCGGATCGGTTCGATGTTTTGCCTCTACTTTACGGATCGGCCTGTGCACAACCTCTCTGACGCGCAACATTCCGACCGTGAACATTTTGCACGTTTTTTCCACGCTGCTCTCAAAGCCGGCGTGTATTTCGCTCCGTCGCAATTTGAGGCCGGTTTCCTCTCCCTCGCTCATACACCCGACGACATCGCCCGCACGGCCGAAGTGCTGGAGACAAGTCTTTAACATTCAGCCAGTGGGAAGCGGGTGCGATTTGGGGTCTCGTTTCGAGCAAAACGAGCCCGATTGTCCACGAAACTCCCTGCTCGCCAAATGGAGGCGGTTCGGGCATTTTCCGTGGCAATTTTATGAAAATCGGCGTCCCACGTGAGATCAAAGAACAGGAACACCGTGTCGCTTTGCTTCCAGCAGGAGCATGGCAACTCAAAAAACTCGGGCACGAGATCCTGGTCGAAAGCGGAGCGGGTGTCGGAAGCGGTTATTCGGACGAGGACTATGCCAAAGCGGGGGCGAAACTGATCGATTCGCACGAGGCGGTATTCCACGAGGCCGATCTTGTCGTGAAAGTGAAGGAGCCGTTGCCCAGCGAGTATCCGCTCTTCCGCAAGGGACAATTGCTTTTCACTTATCTGCACCTCGCAGCCGCGTCAAAGTTGGCCGATGCCCTGCTCGCCTCCGGCGTAACGGCAATTGCCTACGAAACCATCGAAGTAAACCGCCGCCTGCCATTGCTGGAGCCGATGAGCGAGATCGCCGGGCGCATGTCTATCATCGTCGGCGGATACTTTTTGGCAAAGCATGCCGGGGGCAGCGGAGTGTTGCTGGGCGGCGTCCCGGGCGTGCTCCCCGGTAAAGTTGTCGTCCTTGGCGGCGGCACTTCCGGCATCAACGCGGCGCGCATGGCGACCGGTCTCGGCGCGGATGTGACAATTCTGGAAGTCGACGTCGAGCGGATGCGATTTCTCGACATCACAATGAACGCAGTGCACACGTTTTACTCCAGTGAAGCGCACCTGTCGCAGCTGCTGCCAAATATCGATCTGCTCATTGGCGCCGTTCTCGTTCCCGGCGCAAAAGCCCCGAAACTTATCACGCGCGAGATGCTGAAATTGATGAAGCCAGGCAGCGTCCTCGTGGACATTGCCATCGACCAGGGAGGCTGCGCCGAAACGTCGCATCCCACAACGCATCATGATCCCGTTTACGAGGAGGAAGGCGTCGTGCATTACTGCGTCGCAAACATGCCTGGTGCTTATGCCCGCACGGCAACGCAAGCGCTTACAAACGTGACGCAGCGTTACATCGAGTTTCTGGCGGAGTACGGTCTCAGTGAAGCTTGCAAACGCCAGCCTGCTCTCATCGGTGGCATCACCGTGCAGGATGGAAAGTTGACGAATCGAGCCGTGGCTGAGGCGCTCAGTCTCGAGTACTCGGCGCCAGTGGTGTAACGAAAAATGCGGTTCACTTTTCAGCTTTCAGGTCTCCGAAGAAACGGCTCCGCTGTGGAGCCGAAAAACTAAAGCCTGAATCCTGAGGTCTCTCTTCCCCCTTGACGGAGTGAAGCGCAGATCGAACGCTTCTCGACTCCGCTTGTCTCATCACTTCACACCGTAAATATGCCCAGTGCCACTGACGAAATATCGCGCCAAGTCCAACAGCACAGCCAATGGATCTCTCCTCTTCAACAAGAACTTTCACGGGTAATCATCGGTCAGAAATATCTCATTGACAGGCTCTTGATCGGCCTTCTAACCAACGGCCACGTTCTCCTCGAAGGCGTTCCCGGACTCGCAAAGACGCTTACCGTCAAGACTCTTGCAGCGACCATCAAGACTGGGTTTCAGCGACTTCAATTCACCCCCGATTTGCTGCCCGCCGACCTCATCGGAACGCTCATTTACAGTCCTCAAGACGGCAAATTCTCGACCAAACTCGGTCCGATCTTCTCCAACTTGATTCTGGCTGATGAAATCAACCGAGCCCCGGCGAAGGTCCAGAGCGCCTTGCTCGAAGCCATGCAGGAACGGCAAGTCACGATTGGCGATACGACTTACAAGCTGCCTGACCCATTCCTCGTTCTGGCGACTCAGAACCCTCTCGAACAGGAAGGCACGTATCAGCTGCCCGAGGCCCAGCTCGACCGTTTCATGCTGAAGTTGAATGTCGGCTACCCAACCAAGGCTGAGGAACGCAAGATCCTCGATTTGATGGGAACTTCGGCGCCAAAGCTCGACGTCCAGGCGGTTATCGATCCTTCAGAAATCATCAAGGCCCGCGAAATTGTGAACGAAATCTACGTGGATGACCGCGTGAAAGATTACATAGTCGATATCGTCTTCGCGACACGTCAACCCAACGGATACAGGCTCCCGCTGGACGGCATGATTCGCTGGGGAGCCAGTCCCCGCGCAACGATCGCTCTTACCCTCGCGGCCAAAGCAAATGCCTTCCTGCACGGACGCGGCTTCGTCACTCCTCAGGACGTAAAAACCATCGGCACCGACGTTCTGCGGCACCGCGTTTCCATCAGTTACGAAGCGGAGGCTGAGGAACTTACATCGGAAAATATTGTTCAGAAGATTTTCGACGGACTTCCCGTTCCCTAAACATGTGAAACGTGAAAAGTGAAAGGTGAGAGGTAACTGCGCCACACGTATGGGCATCGCCAGATCTTTCCGGGAATTGAATGTTTATCGTCTCAGATTAGAATCTGCGACTCTGGTCCTCGAGGCCTCAAAAGCGTTCCCACGTGAAGAGCGTTACTCATTGCCTGACCAGATTCGCCGGTCGTCACGATCAATTACCGCCAATCTAGCGGAAGCTTCACAGAATGATGGATCGCGCTGACGACTTCTGTAAATACGCGCCAGATACCGATTACCGTTCATTTCACGAGAATCGCGAGCTGTAACACGTTTCACATTTCACTTTTTACCTCTCACGCCTTTGGAAGAAGCACGTTCCATTCTAAAAAAAATCCGCCACCTGGAGCTTCGCACCCGCAAACTGGTCGAAGCTGCGTTCGCGGGACAGTACCACTCCGTCTTCAAAGGGCGCGGCATGAATTTTGATGAAGTCCGTCAATACCAGCCAGGAGACGAAATCCGCTCCATTGACTGGAACGTCACGGCACGGACAGGTGATGCCTACATCAAAAAATTCACGGAAGAACGCGAACTCGTCGTGATGCTCGTGGTCGACGTTTCGGCCTCGGGCTTGTATGGCAGCGTGGCTTCGTCAAAGCGAGATCTCGCTGCGGAAGTAGCGTCGGTCCTGGCTTTTAGTGCCATTCGCAACAACGACAAAGTCGGGCTCTTACTCTTCACGGACGGCGTTGAGTTGTTCATTCCGCCAAAAAAAGGCCGGACACACACGTTGCGATTGATTCGCGAGATCCTGTACTACGAGCCCAAAAATCGCGGAACCCACCCGGCGACTGCGCTGGATTATCTGAACAAAGTGCTTTCGTGCCGTGCCGTGGTTTTCCTCGTTTCGGATTTTCAGACGGAATTGTTCACAAGAGAATTAAGTGTGACAGGCCAGCGTCACGATCTGGTCGCTATCACGGTGGTCGACCCACGTGAAGAAGAACTGCCAAACGTCGGGCTGATCACTCTGGAAGACGCGGAAACCGGTGAACAAGTCGAAGTTAACACACGCGATCGGCGCGTGCGCGAGGCATTCCGGCAGCGAGCTCTCGATTTGCAGCGGCAATGGCGGGACGTATTTCGCAGCCGGAACATCGACGTGATCCGTCTGCGCACCAATGAAGACTATCTGCCCGCCATGCAGACATTTTTTAAGCAACGCGAACGGAGGGCGGGGATACGATGAGAAGAATTTCGGAATGCAGGTTGCGCACAGACGATGGGCGAAAAGGGGCTGCAGTGTGGTTGGCCCTGGCAACTTGGGGTCACGCACAGACGACGCCCCAACTGCAAATCCAAGGAGCACAGCCGCCGGACCCTACTCCTACGCCAATACCGGAAATCAAAGACATCACTCCCCCATTTTACATTCCGATATTGCCCATGTGGGCATGGATCGTCATCACGATTGTGGCAACGCTGCTTGTCGCATGGGCCATTTTTTTGCTCGTCCAACGCTCCAAGCGCAAAGGCAAACCGCCCGTTGCACCGCGAGAAGCAGCGCTGGCAGAACTCCAGACGCTGGAACCCGAAATCGATTCCGAAAATCCACTCGAATTCACCGTGGAGACAGCCGGCGTGCTTCGCAAATATGTTGTCAGCCAGTTTGGCATTCCGGCTACAAAACAAACTTCGCAGGAGTTTCTGCAGTCTTTGAGGAACTCCGGGCGATTCAGCGGCGCCGACCGCGAACTGCTCCAGGGTTTTCTCGATAAAGCGGACTTAATCGAGTTCGCTAAATACCAGGCAACCCATGCCGACAGTCGCGAATTGTGGATTGAAGCAAAAACTTTTGTTGAAGGCAGTGGCCAGCTGACACATTCCCAACCGCCACCGCTTCCAGGAGGGCTCGCGAGATGAATGCAGCGCAAATTGGCGAAAGCTTCACCTTCGCGCAGCCACTCTTTCTTTTGCTGCTGCTGCTCATTCCTCTCCTTGCCTTATTGCGCGGCAAGCGCGGAGGCACGGCTGCGGTTGTTTATTCGTCCACTTCACTCCTGCGATCACTCGGAAAATTTCGCAAATCCCGGGCAGGCGCCATTCTGGCGGCGTTAAGCTATCTCGGCCTCGCTTCGCTCATTGTCGGGCTCGCAAGGCCTCAATGGGGCACAGCCAAAGTCGAGACGCAAGCCAGCGGAATCGATATTATGATCGTTCTCGACGTCTCGCGATCGATGCTCGCCGAGGACTTCACCATTGGCATCAAACGCGCCAACCGCCTCGAAGCGGTCAAACAGGTCACCGAAAAGTTTATCAACGGCCGTCCCAACGATCGCATCGGCTTGGCCGCGTTTGCGGGCCGCCCCTATCTCGTTAGCCCGCCGACGCTGGATCACGACTGGCTTATCCAGAATCTGGAACGAATCCGAATCGGGCTCGTGGAAGACGGCACTGCCATTGGTTCAGCGATTGCGTCAGCCGCCAATCGGTTTACGAATAAGGACGCCAAGAGCAAGCTTATGGTGCTGCTGACCGACGGCGACAACAATGCTGGGCGCGTTTCGCCACCCACTGCCGCCGAAGCCGCCGCTGCGGTTGGCATCAAAATTTACACGATCGGTGCCGGGGCACGCGGCGCGTCTCCGTTTCCGATGCGCGACGGCTTTGGAAACGTTTTCTATCGAAACATTGAGATGAAGTTCGACGAGGACGCTATGAGACGCATCGCGGAGCTTGGAAAAGGCGAATATTTTCGAGCGACGGACACCAAATCACTCCAGGATATTTTTACGAGGATCGATAAGATGGAAACAACGACCATCCAGACCAGACAGTATCGAAACTACCGAGACTTGTTCCCCTGGTTTTTGAGCGCAGGATTCGGACTAGTCGCAGTGAGCCTAGTGCTGGAACAAACCATTTGGAGGAAGGCCCCGTGAATTTTCCGGTTTCTTTCGGTCAACCACTTTGGTTTGCCGCGCTGGCTCTCATCCCCATGGCGGTTGTCCTTTATATAATTGGTGAGTCGAAAGCTCGAAAAAGCCTCGCCCAGCTCGTCGCTCCCAATCTCAGTGCGCGGTTGACACAGAGCGTGGACCGCACCAAGCGCGCACTTCGTTTAGTTCTTGTCCTTCTTGGGCTGGCGGCCGTCATCGCTGCTCTGGCAGAACCGCGCTACGGATACGAATATCAGGAAATCAAACGCAAGGGTCGGGACGTTGTCATCGCCCTCGACACTTCAAAGAGCATGCTTGCCGATGATGTTGTCCCAAGCCGCATCGGTAGTGCAAAACTCGCGATCCAGGATCTCCTGCGCGAGCTCGACGGCGAAAGAGTGGCGCTTGTGGCCTTCGCG
>DATDBU010000195.1:0-6056 GCA_036524675.1 Chthoniobacterales bacterium
GTAGGGAGGCCCCGGGTTGGGCGCGCTGGCCCAGCGCGCCTCGAACGTCCCCGCATCCATCGCTTGCTGAACCCCTGAACCGAAAGAAATCCCTCCCCCCCTCCGTCACCCGCTGCCCCCGCCGAGGCGCGCTGAGCCAGCGCGCCCTACCGCCGGATTTTCGCTTGCGGTGCGCTCCATCCCGCAAGGCGGACGCCCAAACGAGTGCGGCAACCCATACCCGCACGGGCACCATCGAGCATTCGCATCAAGCGTCGGCCACACGCACCACGAGCTTGCCGAAATTGCGGCCCTCAAGTAGGCCAATGAACGCCTCCGGCGCGTTCTCCAGTCCGTCGACTACGTCCTCGCGCAGCTTCACCCTGCCAGCGCCGATCCACTCGCTCATGTCGTGGCGGAACGCCGCGAAGCGGTCAGCATAGTGGTCGAGGATGATGAAGCCCTCGATCCGGATACGTTTCTGCACGAGTGCCCGGAGAACGCCACGCATAACACGGTCGACTACGATCCCCGCGCCCATGGTGGCGCGACGTGTCGAACTTTCTACTTACAGCGAAATCCTCGGTCAGAAAGTCGGCGAAGAATTCGCAAGGCAGGGGCTGGTCGAGCATGGATACGAAGCGGACTACAAGGCGCTCGCGATAGCGATGCTTCGGTATTTCGTAACGACGCGGGAGAAGCACCGAGTGGAGGCTCCAGCAGCCTTAAGTCTGAAATTTGGCGAGGAGCAAATCATCGTTCTTCCTGACGATGTAGTAGTGCGATCCGATGGGAGCCGGGTTTTTCGGCGCATTCGCACTGGGCACTCCCGCTCAACGGAAGTCGAAGACGTGGGCGCGGCTGCATTTGTCTTGGCCGCCCGCCAGGCCTTTCCGGATGCGGTGATTGAACTCGTCCATCTCTCGGACGAGACGGCGACGCCGGTCAGTTTGACGCCAAAAAAGCTGGAGAACCGGCGGGAGAAGCTAGCCGAGTTTCTCGCGGACATCCGGCGGGGACGGTTCCCTGCCTACCCCTCGGCGTACGCGTGCCCTGGCTGTCCGGCATTCTTTATCTGTGGTCCGACGCCTGTCGGCGCCCTGCCGAAAAAATTCTGAGGAATTTTTACCGGTCATCGTTTGTCACCCCGATTGGAGGTCTGAAGGCGGAATTCCCCGCCCGTAACTAGAAAGACCTCTATGACAGACAACAACAATGACAACTGCAACTACGACGACGTTGGCGAGGCAATTCGCGAAGGTCGGCCCTTGCGCCAGGCGAGCCGCTATCGGTTTCGTTTCGCTCAAGACAAGCTCAACTTCCGCAACTTGGAAGTAAACGATCCGGTGCCTCTTGGGCGCCAGATTCTCACTGCGGCTGGCCTCGATGCCGGCGACGGCTTCAGCCTGTCCGCCATCCTCGCAACCGGCGATTTCGAAGATGTCCGCCTGGACGAGCCCTTCGACCTGCGCGGTCGTGGTGCTGAACGCTTCGTGGCGTTCCAGACCGACCGCGTCTTCAAGCTGACGCTGAAGGGCCACGAGTTGGAGTGGGGCAAGCCCGGCGCTTCTTGGCAGCTACCTCTACGAGCTCAGCAAAGTCGGCAAGGACGAGGCGGTGTATCTCGAAGTCCGTGGCGGCACGGACAAGCTCATTGAGCCCAGCGACCTCATCGACCTGACGAAGGCCGGCATCGAGCACTTCATCGTCGGGCCGAAGCCGGTGACGACCTACGAAATCACCGTCAATGCGCGGGCGAAAATCATCGAGCACCAGCACGTAACCTTTGAGGAGGTCGTGCGCATCGCGTTCCCGGACGTTCACGACCCGAACATCCGCTTCTCGATGACCTACCGTCACGCGGAGTCGAAACCCCACGCTGGAGACCTCGGTCCCGGCGGCGCCGTCGAAGTCAAACCGAAAGGAACCATCTTCAATGTCACGAAAACTGTTCAGTCTTAATCCCGACCTCAAAAAGCTGCGGGAGGAAGGCTACTTCATGCAGATTGTTGGGGGGCTGCTGCTTATGCGGGAGGTTCCTTATGTGAACGTGCAACGCCAAGTGAAGACCGGCACGCTCATCACCAGCCTGACCATGGCTGGAGATGAGACCCGGCCGCCGGACACGCATGTGATGCACTGGGATGGGGAATATCCCTGCAACCCGGACGGCACCCCGATCAAGGAAATCTCGAACCAGACGGGGCCAATTGTTATGGGACACGGCGTTACGGCGCAATTCGCCTTCTCCAGCAAGCCCGTGGAGACCGGCAAATACGACGACTACCATCACAAGATGACGACCTACGCCAGTATCCTCTCGGGGCCGGCGGCGGTGCTGGACTCGAAGGCGAATCCGCGCACCTTCCGGCCACCCGAAGATGAAGAAGAGAGCGTCTTTAATTACACGGAGACCGCCTCGGACCGGGTGGGCATCGGCGCGCTGACGGAGTTGTTGAGCAAGGGCAAGGTGGCAATCATCGGCCTTGGTGGCACTGGGTCCTATATCCTGGATCTCATCGCCAAAACGCCGGTGCGGGAAATCCGCATCTTCGATGATGATGAGTTCTTGCAGCACAACGCGTTTCGCGCTCCTGGAGCCGCCTCCATTGAGGAGCTGCGGGAGGCGCCGAAGAAGGTTGATTACTACCGGGCCATCTACTCCAAGATGCACCGTAACGTCGTGGCCCATGCGGTCGCGCTGAAAGCGGATAACCTCCACCTGCTCGACGGCGTCACCTTCGCGTTCGTCAGCATGGACGCAGGCGAAGACAAGCTCGCCGTGGTCAAGAAGCTTGAGGCCCTGGGCGTCGGCTTCATCGATGTCGGAATGGGTCTGGAACTCGTGGACGGTTCGCTTGGCGGTATTCTGCGGGTGACCGCGAGCACGCCGGAAATGAGGGACCACGTCCATCATGGATGCGTGTCCTTTGTCGGCGGCGGCGAGAAGGACATTTACTCCTCCAACATCCAAGTGGCCGACCTGAACGCACTGAACGCAATCCTGGCGGTGATCAAATGGAAGAAGATCCGCGGATTCTACCGGGACCTAGAAAAAGAGCATCACACCACTTACACGACCGACGGTGGCATGTTGCTGAACAGCGAGAGGTCATGATGCGGTACACAGGACTCAAGCATCAGTTCATCACAAATCTGCCGGACCGGCTGGAGCCGGCAGTGCTGTATATCTCTATTGAGTACGCCACGGGCGCGCACCTGTGTTGCTGCGGCTGTGGCGTGGAGGTTGTGACGCCATTCACGCCCACGGACTGGAAGATGACATTCGACGGCGAGACCGTTTCGCTCTGGCCATCGATTGGAAACTGGAATGACAAATGCCGTTCACACTATGTGATCGAGCGGAGTCGAGTGATCCCCGCCCGGCCATGGTCTGACCGGCAAATTGAAGCGGAGTGGCAACGCGATCGGACGGCGAAGGACAGGTATTACACGGTTGAAGGTGAGACTGCCGCGCGTGAAACGGTGCGGCCAACGGCGCCGATCACTCCCACGCCGACTTGGTGGGCGCGGGTGACGGGTTGGTTCGGGCAGCGGTAACCCTAAAAACGTCGATTCAAATAACCGCAAAGAACGCAAAGAACACAGAGAGAAAGAGTTGTGATTCGAAGCTGCCTTCGGATGCTTCATCCTGCGGGAGAGCTGATTCCCACCCGCGTTCAGCCTGTAAGTGCTTGTCTTTGCGCTCCTTGCGTTCTTTGCGGTTAATTCCAATTCCTGTTTTATGGGTAACCGGCTTGCGCCGGGAAACTGGCGGGCTGCCGTTTGAAGGTGGGCTGTGCGCAGCGGGAACCTGCACCACCGGGCGAAAGGCTTGGGTTCAGGTGTTCCGTTCCATGGCCCGCCGCCATTCGCTGGCGGCTTCCTCGGAAATCAGCGTGCGCCGGCCAATCTTCATAATCCGGGGAGCCCGACCTTGGCGTCTGAGTTTGTAGAAAAGACTGCGTGAAATGCCATTGCTCTTGCAGAAACTTTCGACGCTTTGGGCATACCCAGGTATGTCCATGCCACTTCCCTCCACGCTTAAAGCGACTGGCCGGAAAAAGTTGGCCGACGCCGCTTTGCGGTGCATTCACCTCTCTCTTCAATTTTACGAGTACAACCTTAAGAAGCAGTAAATCTGCGTGTCGCTCTAGGTCTGCAAAAACTTCTTCTGGCCTTCGGCAGGGGTAAGCAGCCTCCTTAAAGCTGTTTCAGAAGACTCTCAGAGCGTGTCCGAATGATGCCGAGTATGGCGTCGAATATCTCTGACTTGACGCCACTTTCGGCCAATTCCGCGCGCAGGTGTGATGCCTGATCGGTCGTCTTTTTTGCGATGTCCGCCAACGTCTTTTCCATCGCTCGCTTCGCTCCGGCCGTGTCCGCAACCAGCCGGTGCCAATGGCGGAGAAAGACTTGATCCGGAAGGTATTTTCCAGCGATGCGCATCGCCATCTTCGCCGACAAATCCGGATAGACCGCTGTGCACAGCAGGTCGTAGGCAGGAGCCAGCCGGGGTTTTCCCTTCTCGTGAAGGAACGAGAAATTTTTGCCGTGGGCGTCGGCGTTGCCGATCAGGTAGTTGAAGATGACGATATTCAAGAACGCCAGCCGGTCCGGCACCGGCTGGATGCTGTGCTTTTGGATAACTTCCAGACAGGCCGGAATGCTGGGACCGCCCTCGCGCTCGTATTTGTTTTCCGGCGGAACGGAAAGCGCCTGGCAGAAGTCTTCCTGATGGAGACGCACGACGTGTCCGCCCTGCCATTGACGGTCGTATCGCTCGACCAGCAGAAAAGGCTGTTTGCCCGTGAAACGTATTTCCGCAGACGCCGCTGTAAGTCCGCAGCGCCGAGCGAGCTGGAGGCAGAACAATTCGTTGTGAACGCTCTCTTTGATCCTCTCTTGTCCGACGATCAACGGTTTCAGAATATGCGTTGTCGGCGCGCCTCCGCGCATAAGAGCCAGTTGGCCGTCGATCATCCGAACTGCAAGTTTGTCCTGCGCGCCCGCCAGCGAAAGCCGGATATCTTTCTCGCCGGCAAAAAGCGGGCGGCGCTTTAGCTCCTCGAAAACCTCATCAAGCTGCCCTTCATCCAGGAAGACCACATCTTCGGGATTTTCCCGGTGAGGAGGTTCCCCTTCGGAATAAAACGAGATCGCGCCCGCACACTCGCCGCCAACCGCTTCGAGCAAAGAGAACGGATTTCTAGGCGAGACGCCGATCAATTTGGCGATCTTTTGACGAACGAATTCATCAGGCAGCAAGCCCGAAAAAAATGGCCGGGTGACGGCATCGTCAAATTCCTTATCCTGGACTGGCAGGGAAACGGAAAGCGGCCAGCGCTGCTCAGCTTCCAGATATTCCGGGCAGTAAACAAAAAGCAGCCGCCCGCTGTTATCTTGCGTCAGACAGCCCGCTTTCCTGTCGTAAAACCAAACATCGAGATTGCGGGCCATTACAGGTCACCTTTCCGGTCAGTCGCATGGAGGCTTACGCCGAGGGCATTCAATACTTGAAGAACCTTTCCCAAGTGACTGGTGGGTTTGCCCGCTTCCAATTCAAGAAGGAAGCGCCGCCCCAGCCCGCAGGCGGCGGCAAGTTCGCTCTGCGTCAGGCCCTGTGCCTTGCGCACCCGTTTGATGGTATCCCCGAGGGAGGTCGTGTCTGTGATCTTGACCATAAATGTTCCCTTTCGGGATCATTATGCCCAAATTTAAGCCGGAAGGCAGCAAAAAGTTCCCGAACGGTGTCTTTCTGCCCCAAAGCCCATGATTCGGACAAAATTATTCCCGATCGGTTACATTTATGGGCATGCTTCCCGCTGTAAAGTGGAGGGTATCCCCGCATCCTCTATACGTTGCTGATTTCAGTATATGATCGGTATATACGGCAAAAAATCGGTCGTTTACTCTGTAGGACGCAGGCGTCAACTCCCCTCGCCTCCACCATCTTACAGAGTAGTTTGGAATCGGCTTGAGCAGCTGTGGAATCGACTCGACGCATGGTAAGGCTGCGATTTCCTGAAAGTCGGTGTTCACGGCCACGATTCTCGAATTTCGCCCATCGCTCAAGT
>DATDBU010000196.1:0-4519 GCA_036524675.1 Chthoniobacterales bacterium
CGTGGCATGCCAACCAAATATGGCCGCCAAGCGGCCGGATAGCAGAATATGAAATTTTGATTCTTCCGTACTTAGAAAGCCGCTATTCTGGCACCATGTCTTTCCAAAAGACCCAATATTGGGGCAATATCACGTCGCAAATATGCGGTCGAGATATACGTTAGGCGTTTTCCATTCACAGATTACAAGTAAAGGAACAGCAGTATGAGAATAATCCATTCAGTGCTAATGCTACTTTTTCTCGTGACCGCAGCAGGAGCGGGTGATCAAATTTACGTTATTACACTGGCCGATGCTCAGGCACCGCTCAGTGGCGGTGGCACAATTACGATGGAAAAAGGCGACTATTACCAATTTATCGGCTATGACTCTTCCCAAACACAGCTCCAACTCAGAATCGGCCAGTTCACTTTTTGGACACGCGAAACCAACGTTCAGTTTGTTGCGAAGGCTAACACAGCTACGGCCGCAAAAAGGTATGCGGCCGACACCGCGAAGTTCCTCGCGGTAAGGCAGGCAGCTATTCAACGGGTGCAGCAACGAGACAAAGAGGAAGGTGACACTGGCTCCGTTTTTCGCACCGAGAGTCCTCGCGACGCGGCTGATGCCTATATCGCAGAGCTCAAAGAACAGGGGATCATATTTGCCAGCAAGTTCCGCACGGTGTTTGCGTATCCAAATCTGTTTCCTCGTAAGGCCGAAGTCATTTATGTCCTTGACTACAAGAGTCAAGCTGGCGTCCGTCTTGTCGCACCCTATACAATCACGACTAAGCAAACTGGCTCTGGTTGGGAGGCGATAGGAGGCACACCGGGGGATCGAACCGCCGACCTTAATACAGATCCTGTTAGGAACAGGAATGGTCGTTGGCAACGCAGCCCAATGGAAGAATTCATGGGCGATGCGATGAATCGAGGTATGAGCCGATGATATGCAATTGAAATCTTTCAGGGAGGAAGAGCAGTTTAACGTTTTCCTACGCCGCTGCATCAAATTCGTCGTCGAACACGGCGCAATGACACGTTTATTTCGTAAGGGTAAGAGATTTCCTTCCGCCACACGCCACGTTAGGGTGTAATCCGCAATCGCGGCGGTCGGGAGATTGTCACCCAACAATACACGGTTGCCCATTGGCTATCCCTAAAGAAAACATGGAGCCCTACAAGCTGCGCCGTTGGAAAAAAGCGTCAAACACAGATTCGATAGCGTTGTATACATGTGCCCGTCCAGGACGCTCAGCGGGGCCCAATGGAGTTGTTTCAGACTCGATGGTATTGAGGTGGATCGCTGGTCTGCCCGGGGGTGATAGCGGATTGAGTTTGATATCCCTGCTGGGACAGAAACCAGACGGAACTGACGAGCACTCATTTTACTCATTCAAAACTGCGGCAGGATTTCACGGATGGCTCAAACAGCACTCACCGAAGGTCGTTTTTTTATTCGAACATCCTACTACGGATTTTCGACCTGTCTGCACCGAACAGTGCTCTGCCATTGGCAAGCAGATCGATCATGAGCTGTCGCTTGGCCGCACCGTAGTCATGGTCGATTCTGGTGGCGTCCAGCGCAGCAGCCAAGTATGCCGAAACATCGGCCTACTTGAAGACACTCGCTCGAGCTAACGCAACACACCGTAGTAACACTCTAGGGTTTAGTTCGGACCTCAACGCTAATAGGTCAGTCGCCACGGATTCCACGCAATCTGGCCCGTCGTGAAGTTCCATCCACAAGCTGCACCTGTTCATAACCCTTGTTTTTCCAGCTATCGGTTGCCGGGCGCCGCTGCACAATAGGTTTGGAACTTCCACCAGTAGCCTTTGCGTCGGCGGGAGGCCATTTTAACCTCGCCTGGATTCTACGATTGGTGAAAATCAAGTGCCACGAGGCAACTCACATCGCATCTGGTAGTATTGCGGCGTTCTTTCGCCGGGCCTTTAGGCAGGCAGAAAAGACTTATTCGTGACGTCCACCTTGCGAACTAGGGTGATGACGAAGCTTTCCTGTGGACATCGAGTCCAAGATGAATTTTCATTTTGATCATGGTGTGTCTGTTTTCATTGGAAATCGTGGACGTTTCCCTCACAAAGGACGCCCTTGCAACACGACTCCGTCCGGGATTGGTACCAGTCGCGAGCTCGCGTTTTTTGTCTCATTTGCAAACACGTCGTCTTTTTCAAGACGACGCATGTGGGAACGGCTCCGCTGACAGTCATGAGGTCTCTGCGTCATAGCTCCCTCTTATGAAACAAACCCCTCCACCTCTTCCGAACCGCGAGATATCCAGTCGAGGCAAAGGCGGGGGATACGGCTGCCTTGGTGCCATCGCTATCGTCTGTGGCGTTATTGCGATCATCTTTGTCTGCAGCTTCATTGCTGCCATCGTAACCCCTCAAAACAAACAATCATCGACTGAAACCCAATCTGAATCCATGGAACAAACCGATTCAGCGCCGTCAGCGAGGTCGGTTTTTGCTACTTCAACACCGAACCCCGCTGGCCCAGCGTCTATCGTCTCCTCACTCCCCACTGTGACCCCGACCAATTTCTTAACGCTTGCTGAATTGATGCCTTCTGATCGTCCGTCGTCGATTAGTTTGCGCAAGCCTTTGAAATTCCGTTTCAAAAAAGGCAGCGTAATAACCCTCCAGAAGGGCGCATTGTTATTCTTCGGTTCTGATTATTTGACGGATGGCAAGCCTGGCGCGCAACTCGAAGTCCTTGATTACAATCCCGAAAAGCGCCGGGTGTTTTGCCGCTTCCAGGATGCGGATGGCAGGACGATTGCCGTGAACATTTTGGAGACTCATGTCAGCGCTCAGGATGAGATTTCTGTCCCTCTGGGAACCAACGTAGCTGTCGAGCATCTCGCAGGTAGCTTATATGGGTAACCTACGATGGTGCCCGCCAAGTCATTCATTTTGCCGACACCGACTTCCTTGAGCAGGCAACACTGCAACGAACGCGGAACGAAGCCGAAGCAGGTCGGCAAGCAGAGCAGGCAGAGAGAGACCGCGTAGCGCGGGAACAAGCGGAGAGAGTAGCGATTGCGCAGCAGAAAAGGCAAGCAGAAGAGGTCGAGCGTGCACGGATTGAGAGCCTCGGTCCGCGCCCGGTGGCGAGCGTCTTGGATGGCACTTACCCCGAAATCCGTAATTTCTTGCGACGGTTTCTGAGAGACCCCGATAGTCTTAAGTTCTACAACTGCACTAAGCCCATAGTGACCAATGATGGATGGATTGTCGGCTGCGACTATGGCGCTGCGAATGGCTTCGGAGGGATGGAAAGGAAGCAGGGTATCCGTCATGCCAAGGCCATCTGGCGATGATGGAGGTTGGGGCGCGATAGTGGGCGCGCTATGGAAAAAACCAAACGAACACTGGGCAGGAAGCGAATGGGAGGTGAGCAAATCGAGCGGCTGCTTGGGCAATATCGTGCCAGCGGGCAGACGCAGCATGAGTTTGCGACAACGCGTGGAATAGGTCTCTCTACGTTGACCCGGTGGCTGCGCAGAGAAAAGCGGCTGGCGTTGACTGCCCCGGTCCGGGAGCCAGACGGGGTTGATCTGGTGGAAGTGACTTTGGCCGGGAGCCGCGCACCGGACAACAATGCTTCATCGTGCAGCGGTTACGATTACGCGCTGGAGTTGCCCGGGGTGGGCCAGCTGCATGTGCGCCGGGGATTTGACGGCGGGGAAATCGAACACCTCATCGGACTGCTGCAACGCCAGGGTCGGCCATGATTGGTTTGGGAGCAGCGACGCGGGTATGGCTGGCGCCGGGAAGCACCGACATGCGCAAGAGCTTTGAGGGACTTTACGCGCTGGTGCGCCACCGGCTGGAGCTCGATCCGCTTTCGGGCCATCTCTTTGTGTTTAGCAACCGGGGGCGCAATCGGCTTAAGATCCTTTTCTTTGACGGCAGCGGGTTGTGGGTGTGCGCCAAGAGATTGGAAAAGGGGCGTTTTTGCTGGCCGCCTGTGGAGGGGACTCAAGGCAAAATCTCCATTAGCCGGGAGGAACTGGCGCTGTTGCTGGGCGGCATCGATCTGGAGCGCACTCGGCAGCGGGACTGGTGGCGCAAGGGCAGCGGATTAACCGATTAACCCGCTGCGAAAAAATCGATCTTCCAGCAAAGAAAGATCTATGCGGGAGCTAATAAAAACGTTATGAACCGCGCCGCATAACCCATGACACTGCAACTGGAAAACATCCCCGCTGATTTACGAAGAGCCATCGAGCGGGAGTTGCAGAAGCTCAAAGCACTTGAAGCGGAAGCGGAAAAAGTGGGGCGTCTGGAGCTGGAGAACAAACTGCTGCGCGACGAGCTTCGGCTGTTGCGGATGGAAAAGTATGGCAAGGGCAGCGAAGTGCTAACTGACACGCAGCTGGAACTGCTGGAAAGCGAGCCGGGAGTCAAACCTGCCGAAGTGCAGGGCGAAGCGGCTCTGAGCGAGTCAGAGAAGCAGGGCGTTGAAGCGCAAAGAAAGCCGCGGCGCAACCATCCCGGACGCGAAGAACTGC
>DATDBU010000197.1:0-3538 GCA_036524675.1 Chthoniobacterales bacterium
CCGCCACGTTCGGGACGTAATTGAGGTCGCACTCAGGATCGGGATTTTCCAGATTGATTGTCGGCGGCAGCACGCTATCGCGCATCGCCAGGATGCACACGGCGAGTTCGACGGCTCCAGCCGCGCCGAGCGTGTGCCCGGTCATCGATTTCGTGCTGCTGACAGCCAGTTTCCCGCTGGTAGCATGCTCGCCAAAGACCAGTTTGATCGCGTTGGTTTCCGCGATGTCGCCCAAGCCGGTGCTTGTGGCATGCGCATTCACGTAGTCCACGTCTTCGGGATTCACGCCGGCATGCGCGAGTGCATTGCGCATGCAGCGGGCGACAGCCGATCCGTCTGGGCGCGGGCTGCTCATATGATAGGCGTCAGCCGTCACGCCGTACCCGGCGAGTTCACAATAAATCCGAGCGCCGCGAGCTTTGGCGTGTTCGAGTTCCTCCAGAACCACCACACCGGCGCCTTCGCTGAGGACAAAACCATCCCGATCCCGATCAAACGGCCGGCTTGCGCGGGTGGGTTCATCATTTCGCGTGCTCATGGCCTTCATCGAGGCGAATCCGGAAATGCCCAGCGGCACCACCGCTGCCTCACTGCCGCCGGCGACAAACGCGTCTGCGTCGCCGAACTTGATGATGCGCCATGCCTCTCCAATCGCATTATTCGCCGTGGCGCAGGCACTTACGACGGACATGTTCGGCCCTTGGAGGTCGAATTCCATCGAAACGATGCCGCTTGCCATGTTCGAGATCATCATGGGAATCATAAACGGCCCCACGCGGCTCGGTCCCTTGAGGATCAGATTGGTGTGATGACCTTCCAGCGTCCCGAGTCCGCCGATGCCACTGCCGAGCATTACGCCAATGCGCGTTTTGTCAGCTTTCGCAAAATCCATCCCGCTGTCCGCGACAGCGAATTTGCTCGCGGCCATCGCCAGCTGTGTATAACGGTCGGCGCGGCGGGCGTCCTTCGGATTTTTGAAATGGGCCGCGGGCTCGAAGCCTTTGACTTCGCCGGCGATTTTGCAGTCGTAACCGGTTGTATCAAAAAAGGTTATTGGGCCGATACCGCTCACCCCATTGGTGAGATTACTCCAAAACGTCTTCAGGTCGTTGCCCACAGGGGTGACGAGGCCGATTCCGGTGATAACGACTCTGCGTGAATTCATAGCTGAACAAATTTCGGCACTACGACAGGTTATCGTGTGCCCATTCCCACACTTTGCACCGTTTGGAACAATTTTCCTTCGGTCTTAATCGACGGCGCAATGATGATTTCCGTTTCTTGAAATTCGCGGATGCTCGCGGCACCGACGTTGCCCATACACGTCGTGATCGCGCCTACCAAGTTCTGCGAGCCGTCATCGACTTCCGCTGGGCCGAAGAGGATTTGTTTCAGCGGACCCGTCGTGCCGACCTTGATGCGGGTGCCGCGCGGGAGGTTGGCGTGCGGAGTGGCCATTCCCCAGTGATTGCCTTTGCCAGGTGCTTCCGTGGATTTCGCAAAAGCGCTGCCGACCATGACGGCATCCGAGCCGCTGGCAAGCGCTTTGCAGACATCTCCGCCTTTGCTCATGCCGCCGTCGGTAATAATGGGAACGTACCGGCCTGAATGTTTGTAATAGTGATCGCGTGCCGCTGCGCAATCGACTGTTGCCGTGACCTGAGGCACGCCGAGACCGAGGACGCCGCGCGACGTGCACGCCGCACCTGGGCCGACACCGATTAGGACGCCAGCGACTCCGCATTCCATAATTTCGACAGTCACCCCAAAGCCGACGGTATTCCCGACGATGACCGGAATATTCAGATCCGCGCAGAACTTGGCCAATTCCAGCGACTTGTACTCGGTCGAAATGTGGCGCACGGTCGAGACTGTGCTTTGGACGATGAAAACATCCGCTCCCGCTTCCTGGGCGACGGCGGCGAAGCGTTCGGCTTTTTGAGGGATCGAACTCACAGCGGCCAACACGCCGCCCGCCTTGATCTCCGCGACGCGCTTTGCGATCAGGTCCTCTCTAACCGGTTCCAAATAAAGCTTTTGCAACAGTCCGGTTACCGTTTCCTTCGGCGCTCCAACAACCTGCTGGAGCACTTCGGATGCATTTTCGTACCGGGTCTGGAGGCCTTCGAGGTTGAGAACGGCAAGGCCGCCGAGTTTGCCCATGGCGATCGCGAATTTGACGTCTACGACGCCATCCATCGCGCTGGCCAGAATCGGGATCTCCAGTTTCAGCGGATCCGCGTCCCGCCGCGGAATGTGGAAACTGATGTCGACTTCATTCGGGTTGATCGTTACGCCGCCCGGGACGAGCGCGATCTCGTCGAAGCCGTAGGTGACGCGTGCTTTGCGATTGCGGCCAATCCACATGCCCATAGATAAAAAGAGTTTGGTATTAAAGTTGGGTCAGTTTTCCGGAAATGACGCGCACCGAAGGGTTTATATTGGCGCGGTTTCGGCCTGTTTGCGGCGCAAGGTTTTGCCGCAGTCGGGCCTGTCATTCAGGCTCCCGCATTTCGGACAACGCGGAAGGGGGGCATCGCTTTTGTCTTCAAAGGGGAAGGCGCAAATTATACATTGAAGCCGGTAACGCAAGACCAGCCTTTCCCTTCTTTTACGAGCCCAGGCGGCCACAAGCCAAAGGATGACGACGCCGATCAGGAGAATCAGCACATACATCTCGATGAGAGAAGAGAGAGAGACGCGGAGCATGATATCAACGCAAAGTCGTCCAGCTCGTATCTACTCAAACACTTCGCTCCCCCAGAGGATCGCGACGTGTCCCCATTTTTCTGAGTCGCCCGATTCTGAAAAATGCGCCTGACGCAGCCACTGGCCTGCGTAACCGTCCAAGGCTTCGCTCCCGGAGGAATGCTGGAGAAAAGTATGCTGAACCTGCCCATTTTTGTCGACGGCGATCAAAAAAAGCGCGGGACTCGGAGCGTTCGTTCCCGATTTGGGCGGATCGAAAGCGTTTTGAGAGCCTGGCGCCAGGGACAATCCATCGATGAACCGGAATTCCGAGCGCGTGGCGGTGGCTGCCGATGGAAGTTTTTGCGGAGATTTGCGATCGGGAAATCGGACGATTCCCGGGGGCGAAACGGTTGCAAACGGTGCCGGCCCCGCGGTTTCCTCGAGCTGGTGCAGCCGGGGGAGCAACTGCTGGTAGCCCGGATGATAAGGGACGTCCGTCAGCGATTCAGGCGGTTCCACGAGTTTGGAATCGCGCACGATCGCGGCCGGATCCCTCTGTTCGATCCAACGCGCGAGTGTTTGAGCTTGAGGATTGGTGGAATCGACGATGGTAAGGCTTGCCGAGGGCGGCGGAGATTTCGACGAGACCGGGTAGTCGACCTGGACGAGGTATAGGGTGAACCCGTGAAAAAAGATGGAAAGCAAAAGCATCACCGGAAGCAGCCAATCGTGCTGATAGCGCGGCGGGCGCTTGAAAATGAGGCTGTGCGGTGGCGGATCGGAAAGACGGGAAGATGCGTTCATTTCGCGGCTGCCGGCTCGGTAGCGAGAATAACCGGGAGGCCGT
>DATDBU010000198.1:0-8524 GCA_036524675.1 Chthoniobacterales bacterium
CTGGAGCCTGGATGTGAGCTTCTGCGAGGACGCCAGTCGAATCCGCGCCGGTTATGCCGCGGAAAACATGGCCATCCTTCGGCACATCGCCCTCAACGTGCTCAAAAACGACACCACCAAAAAGCGTGGTATCAAAGGAAAACAGAAAAATGCCTCCTGGGATCACTCCTACCTCCTATCTCTCCTCGGTTTTTGATGCGTTTGCCCTGTGAATGTCCGGTGGCGGCGTCGAGTTTGTGTGCGCGTTCGCCGAACAAACCTACAGCGTTCCACCGTAGCAGGTCGTCGGCCGCAGCGGCATCGTGAAATTCGAAATGCACGATCGATCCATTCCTCACCAGCCCTATGACCGTCTTCGAATGAAATGCCAAGAAAATATTCTCCCACAAAAAATCGATCTTGCCTCGTCGCCGAGCTTTGCGGGTCTTCTTGACGTCAAGTCATACTCACGGTACTACTGCAATAATGAGCGTTGCAAAAGTCGCAGTTTCCATTGATGACCAGTTACTTCGGCGGCTGGACCGTCTTGTGGCGCGCGAGGTCTTTCGCAGCCGCAGCGAAGCGATTCAGAAGGCTGTCGCCGAGAAGCTTGAGCGCATGGACCGCGGCCGGCTTGCACGGGAATGCGCGAAGCTACTTCCGGGTGAAGAGCAGCAACTGGCTGAGGGAGGCATTGAGAAAGACGCCTCAGAATGGCCAGAATACTGAGGGGCGATATCATTTGGGCTGACCTGGACCCAACACAAGGTCACGAGCAATCTGGCCGGCGTCCGGTTCTCGTCCTTAGCCAGGACATTTTTAACGAGCGCTCCGGAACGGTGATTGCTTGCGCTCTAACGAGCCAGGAACCGCGGGCTGGGTTTCCGCTCACGTTAGAATTGACCGGGGCGAACCTGCCGAAGCGCTCTTGGGTAAAAATCAGCCAGGTTAGGACGCTTTCCGTGAAGCTGCTCGGCGAGAGGCTCGGACGCGTTTCGGTTGACGAAACTGGAGCAAGTGATTGAGGGATTGCACGAGATCATCGGCGTCTAGCCAATGGGAGAGCGCAGTCTGATTTCAGCCCGGGCCAACAATTGTCATGATCGCAGAGTTGAACTTGTCTGATTATGAGGTGCGGGCTTCGGATTCGAATCCAGGGATCGCCTTCATTGAGGCCCAGCGAAGTCGGAGATCACCGCCAATAAGTCAGGAGAGAGTTTCCAAAAGTCGCTGACTCGTTCTGATGCGGCTCGAAGAACGGGCGGGAACGATTCTCCTTGAAGGAAACAACAACAGAAAGGCAGCCATGAGCACACAAACTCAATCCACAATGCACAACATCGTATGGTTCGAAATCCCGGCCGATGATGTCGAACGCGCAAAATCCTTTTATGGCGGGTTGTTCGGCTGGAAGATCGAGAAGTTCCCAGGGGCGATGGAATACTGGCACATCGACACCGGCGGCAGTGACGACACGCCCGACGGCGGCTTAATGAAGCGCCAGAATCCGGGACAACAGGGCATCACGAATTACGTCGCCGTTGAGTCGGTGGACGAATTTGCGGCTAAGGTGGAGAAACTCGGTGGCAAAATCTGCATGGCCAAAACTGCGGTGCCCGAGATGGGTTATTTCGCCATCTGTCAGGACCCTGAGAATAACATGTTCGCCCTGTGGGAAAGGAACGAGACAGCAAAGTAGATATCCGTAGAGTCGTGCGAAAATTCCTACTGAAAATGTCACACGGAGGCACGGAGGACACGGAGATATCCGGTAAAGATATTCTCTCCGCGTTCTCCGTGCCTCCGTGTGACATTTCGCACCAAACTTTCGGATGAGGCTCATTTCTCTTTTGAAAGCGACCGTTTTCCGGCGAAAACTGAACAGTGTTGCCATTCGCTGGTGCGAAGACAGCAGAGGCCGCAAATCGATATCGATGACTTCTCCTACTCCAGAGCCCGTCACCATCGCCGTTGACGACACGCAGAGTGTCTCCGGTCTACTTCTGACTCCGCCGGATGCGCATGTATGCTATGTGCTGGCACACGGCGCAGGGGCCGGAATGGCGCATCCGTTCATGGCGTCCATCGCAAGTGGACTTGCTGAACGCGGCATCGCCACGCTGCGTTATCAGTTTCCCTATATGGAACGGAGCTCAAAGCGACCGGACACGCCCAAAGTCGCCCAGGCAACCGTCCGCGCTGCGGTTGTGACCGCGGCGCAACTGGTTCCGGGGCTCGCGCTGTTTGCCGGCGGCAAATCCTTTGGCGGCCGGATGACGTCACAGGCGCAGGCCGCGTCGCCTTTGCCTGGAGTTCGCGGCCTTGTGTTCCTGGGATTTCCACTTCATCCCGCTGGCCGGCCATCGGACGAGCGTGGGAAGCATCTCTTCGACGTGCAGATTCCGATGCTATTCCTGCAAGGGACTCGTGACGGACTGGCGAGTCTGGAGTTTCTGGAACCTCTCGTTGAACAGCTCGGGGCGCCGGCAACGCTCAAGCTGTTTCAGGATGCCGATCATTCATTTCACATACCTGCGAGGACGGGACGCAAGGATTCGGAAGTTAGAGCCGAAATATTGAATACGCTTGCGGACTGGATCGAAATCGTGACATCACCCGTGAAAAGGACATGAATCTCTACGTCGGCACCAGCGGCTATTCTTACAAAGAGTGGAAGGGGACATTCTATCCCGACGACCTGCCGGATAAGCAGATGCTCCCCTACTACGGGGAGCGTTTTCGGTCGGTCGAGATCAACAACACATTCTATCGCATGCCCAAGGCATCGGTGCTGGAAGCATGGGCTGCTGTCGTCCCAGCTGATTTCAAGTTCGTGATCAAGGCGTCGCAAGAGATCACTCACAAGAAGCGGCTTAAGGATGCAGGCGATTCCGTGACGTATCTTCTCGACGTTGCCGGGGTGCTTCAAGGGCGCCTGGGGCCATTTCTGTTCCAGTTACCGCCTTATATGAAAAAGGATGCGTCAAGGCTGGGCGAGTTTCTTAAACTGCTGCCGCGAGGCTACCGTGCCGCGTTCGAGTTCCGGCATCAATCATGGTTTGACGAAGAAGTCTTCGGCCTTTTGCGCGATCACGGGGCGGTGTTGTGCATCGCTGAAGCGGAAAATGATCTGGAGATTCCGTTCGTATCGACTGCGGATTGGGGTTATTTGCGACTGCGGCGACCTGACTACGGCGATCCCGAGTTGAAGGCGTGGGTGGAACGAGTGCGTGAACAAAACTGGCAGGACGCATTCATCTTCTTCAAACACGAGGACGAAGGCAAAGGCCCACAAATGGCTAAGCGATTCCTGGAGCTCGCCGGCTAATCATTCGCGACTGCTTTTGAGATTTACCACCAAGGCCACGAAGACAAGGACTACAACGTCGATCTGGCACCTTCTCGCTCTTATAAACTAAGTTCTTCCCTTGGTGGTCTTGGTGCCCTTGGTGGTTAATTTCAATCCGTCTTTGCGTTCTCTGCGTTCTCTGCGGTTAATTCAGGTGATGCCCGCACGCACTTCTCAAATCGCGCAGGTCGGCAAACGGAAAATCGGAGTTTCCAATCTGACGAAACTTCTATTTCCCGATGATCACATCGTTAAGGCGCAGCTCATCGAGTACTATCTCAAGATCGCGCCGACGATTTTGGCGCATGTGAAAGGGCGGCCGCTGTCGCTGGTGCGTTATCCCGATGGCATCGACGGAGAATCGTTCTTTCAGAAGAATCGGCCGGAGTGGGCGCCTGACTGGATCGAACACGTGACGCTGGGCGAAGAGGCAAAGGATTACACCATCGCGACCGAAGAAGCTTCCCTGGCCTGGCTGGCAAATCTGGCGTGCATCGAATTGCACCAGATGCATTCGCGTGCGCCGCATTTCGATAAGCCGGATTACATCGCGTACGATTTCGATCCGCCGGAGACCTTCGCTTTCCCGCAGGTCGCGGAGCTCGCTCTCGAATTCAAAGAGCATCTCGAAAGTTTCGGGTATCATCCCTTCGTCAAGACGACGGGGCGCAAGGGGTTGCACGTGTTGACGCCGATCGAGCCGAAGTGGGACTTTCAAAAAGCATTCGAAGCGGCGAAAGCCGTCGCGCTGCCTTTCGTCGATTCGCACGCATCGGCGCTGACTCTGCAGATCAAGAAAGAAAGCCGAAAAGGTAAAGTGCTCCTCGACATTTATCGCAACCGGCAATCGCAGACCATCGTCGCCGCATACAGCGTCCGGGGACTTCCGGGTGCGCCGGTCTCGACGCCGTTGCAGTGGGACGAACTGGGTTCGATTGAAAGTCCAAAGATCTTCGATCTACACAATGTGCCGCAGCGTGTAACGCAGAGCGGCGATCCTTGGGAAGCGATTGCCGCTTATGCGACGCCGATTCATACGGAAAGAACGGAGACAAAATCCGCCAAAAAGACTCTCAAGCCTGCTCGAACGCGCAAGACACCGGAGCAGCTCGAGAGCTACTCCAATAAGCGAAGTTTCGAGAAAACACCCGAGCCGCCGCCGGCGGAAATCATCGGCCAGGGAAACGCCTTTGTCGTTCACCGGCATCATGCGTCCCGGCTGCATTATGATCTACGTCTGGAGCAGGACGGCGTCTTAAAATCGTGGGCCGTTCCGAAAGGCCTGCCGCCGCGGCCTGGCATCATGCGGCTGGCGGTCAATGTGGAGGATCATCCGCTGGAGTATGTGAATTTCGAAGGGGCAATCCCGAAGGGCGAATACGGCGGCGGCATGATGTGGAAGTTTGCTCAAGGGCGGTATGAGATCACCAAGCAGAAGAAAGACGGTTTCTATTTTCGCCTGCAATCGCGTGAGCTGAACGGCGAATACCGCACGCATCGCACCAAAGAGAATCAGTGGCTGCTTGAGCGCGTGGACAATCCCCAAATCGATTGGCTGCGTGATCCGGTCGAACCCATGCTCGCTCGGTCTGCGGAGAAGCCGCCGAGCTCGGAGGGTTACATTTACGAGGTCAAATGGGACGGCATTCGCGCCATGATTTCCCTGGATGAGGGAGAAGTCAGAATACGCGGCCGCAACGGGATGGACTTCACGAAACAGTTTCCTGAGTTGCTGATTCCGGAACAGGCATTTCGGGCCACCTCGGCGCTGTTTGACGGAGAAATTGTCTGCCTCGAGGCGGATGGAAAACCGAATTTCAGAAATGTGATCCATCGCATGCAGCAAAAGACGGAAGGCGCCATCGAACGTGCCAGAGCCAAATATCCCGCTGTCTGTTATGTCTTCGATTGCCTGTATCTGGATGGCCGGCAAATCACCAGCGAGCCGCTCACGCGCCGGCGGGAATGGCTCCACGATGCGATCAAAAAAGACACCCCCTATCGCGTGAGTGAAGGCGTCGAGGAGGGAGCTGCTTTTTTCGAAGCCGTGAAAGAAATGGGTCTGGAAGGCATCGTGGCCAAGCAGCGCGACAGTGCGTATTTGCCGGGAAAACGAAGCGACTCCTGGTTGAAAATCAAAACGCGCCAGACGGTCGAGTGCGTGGTCATCGGTTACACGCAAGGAAAAGGGGACCGGGAAACGAGCTTCGGGGCGCTGCATTTGGGCCGGACAAACGGCACGGCGCAGGAGCTCAAGTACGTGGGAAAAGTCGGAGGCGGATTCGATGAGAATTCGCTGAAGGCGGTTTCGTCCGAATTGGAGAAATTGCGGAGGGTCGATCGGCCTGTTAAGGAAAAACCGCTGGATGATGCGCGTTCTGTCTGGGTCGAGCCAAAACTCATGTGCGAAGTGCAATTCGCCTCAGTGACGAGGGACGGAATGTTGCGGGAACCGGTATTTGTGAGACTGAGACCGGACTTGGAATTTCGGTAGGGCTGGTGTGAGCGCTGGTAGGGCGGTTTCGCTGAAACCGCCTGGTGAGCGAGGCGCAACGCCGGTAGGACGGTTTCGCTGAAACCGCCTGGGTGTGAGTCGCAACGCCGGTAGGGCGGTTTCGCTGAAACCGCCTGGGTCCACGAGGATGAACCAAAAACCGGGCGTTTTCAGCGAAACCGCCCTACCTTGCGCGACATTCCTATTGACGCCCGCCCTACCACTGTTGGTGCGCACCACTGTGATTCCGCTTTTTTAATAAGATTCCTTCACCGACTCGCTGTTCAGCGCTATAAATACCCAAAACGAGCTGACTTATGAGATCGATTTGGAAAGGGCACATACAGTTTTCCCTCGTGACAATCCCGGTGCGGATTTACAACGCCGTGGACACGAAGGAAACGATCCGTTTCAATCAATTGCACAAGGAGGACAACGGTCCCGTCGGTTACGACAAAAAATGCAAGAAGTGCGGCAAGTCGTTGGCGACGGAGGACATCGTGAAGGGGTACGAGTTCGAGCCGGAGCAGTATGTGATTGTCACTCCCGAGGACCTTTCAAAGATCAAGCTCAAGAGCACCAAGGTAATCGAGATCGAAGGCTTCATCGATGCCAGTGAAGTTCACCCGACTTTGTATGAGTCTCCCTATTACGCCGGCCCGGACGGAGCGGTTGCGGCGAAGCCTTATTCACTGTTGACCCAAGCGCTGAAGGCCAGCGGGAGAGTGGCCGTCGGCAAAGTGGTTCTGCGCGACCGCGAGGATGCCGTGACGATTGCGCCCATGGACGGTGGTCTCGTGCTGTACAAATTGCGCAATCCGAATGAGCTTCGGAAGATGAACAACGTTCCGCAGGTCGAGCAAAAGGAAGTGAACAAGGATGAGCTGAAACTTTCGATCAGCCTGGTGGAATCCATGACGTCCACTTTGGAAAAGCTCGATTTAACGGATCGCTATCGTGACGCGCTCCGCGAGATGATCGAAGCGAAGATTGCCGGAAAAGAAGTGGTTAGCGTCGGGGAAGAGGAGAAACCTGTGGTGGATATTATGACTGCGCTCAAGCAGAGCATTGAACGGACCAAGGCGCAGAAGAAACCGATGGAAAAAGCCAAAGGCGAAAAGAAACCAACGGTCGAAGCCAAACCAGCGTCTGAAACCAAACCGGCACCTGAAGCCAGGTCGGCGGCTGAAGTCAAACCGGCGAGGCAGAAGAAACAGAAAGTCGCCTAATCATTACGCCGCGGAGGCAGGCGAGTCTGCGTGTCTCTTAAGGAGATTGTTAAATGGGAGAAATTCTAAAATTTCCAGTTCAGGCGACGAAGTTAGGCTATAAGCGTGTCAAGCGACGCCTGAAAGCTGTCGAAAGCCCGGATCAGCTAACCTTGTTCCCGGAACCGATGACGCGGATCCTGGATTTTGCCGCAGCGGGACTAAGTTGCTTCGAGCAGGCGCTGCTGTTGGATGAGCGTGCGGACGCAAAGGCGGCCGAGTTATACAGGAAGGCTATTGAAGAGCAGGATTGTGTGGCTGACGCCTATTGCAATCTCGGCATTATCGAATCGCGCAAGGGAAACACGACCAAGGCGTTCGACTGTTTTACGACGTCATTGAAACACAATCCGCGTCATTCCGAAGCGCACTACAATCTGGGCAATCTGTATTTCGACGTAAACGATTTCCACCTGGCCCAGATTCATTACGAAATGGCGGCCGAAGTGGAGGCGACGTTTGCGAATGTCTATTTTAACCTGGCCCTCGTTCAGGCGATCAATAACGACTTTGCCGCTGCCGCAAATGCCCTCGGTAAATATCAGGCACTCGTTCCCGCAGAGGAGGCGCGCCACGCCGACGAACTCTTGCGCAGCCTGAAGAAATCACTTGCCGCAGCCAAGAATTCCAGGACTGGCTCGAAGTGATCGCTAGAAAGTGACACTGTTACACCTATGGCGGCCATCACCATCAAGGAACTGCACGCATTGTTAGGCGTTGCGCTCACTCTGTCCTCGCGAGGTCTACCTCGGAAAGTCCATCGGGTAATTCGCCGTCGGAAATGTAATAGTAGCTGGAGCCTACAGCATAACTAGGCAAGCCGAGAGCGCGAACCAAATCGCGATGGCGCTCAAAGGCCATAACGTAGCCGGACTCGTCGGACGGCTTGCGAAGGATGGCTTCGACCTCGGAAACATTGATCGAGCCAAATGCAGCACAAAGCCTTTGGACGTCTCCGCCAGTGGGTGTTTCGGGCTCGGCTGGATCGAAGTAAGCGGGGCAGGAAGAATACTCGTCCACCGGCAGCATGCCCTCGAATAGCTGATAGAACAGCAAGTCGTCATCGTGGTTGCAGACGGCGAGCACCGGGCAGTTGAATTGCTCGGAAATGTCGAGGCCGAGTTCGGTATTAGACTCGTCCTCGGAGCGGCGGTCGAAAACGACAACGCAATCACCGGAGACGGGGCCGATAAATGCCTTGCGACCTGAAAGAGCGGCCACGAGATCGTCACGGCTTACACCGCGTATAGTGAAGTTCTGGTAGAAGTGTCCCACGGCGTTCGATTACAGGGTGCTAGTTCGGTATAGCGCCTGGGTCCTTTTAGGGGCGGTATAGCAGGCGAATATGAACGCGAGATTGCTAAAGCGCCTGACCGGCCGTCAAGACGAAAGGCGCCGCGGGGCTGGCCTCGGGATTTATTTTGCTGCACCGCA
>DATDBU010000199.1:0-7001 GCA_036524675.1 Chthoniobacterales bacterium
TGGCTGGCGACCTAACGGGGATTCGAACAGTGCTACGCGAGCTTGGGATTATCAGCCGCAACCTTTAAAGAGCGCAGATGGCAAGACGCGACTGCCTACGCTGACAGCATCAGTTTCTTGGTTCTACATTGAAAAGCTCCATTACGGTAGACGTCGATCCGAGTTTCACACCGACTTCGGGCAGAATTCTAGCGAAAACTGCACTGAACTGCAATTCTGCAGAAAATCGGAAATCGCCCGCACGGCATCTGTTTATGCGCATCAAGAGGCGATTCTCGCTCGAAACAAGACGCGGAGCCTACGGGGCTTGAATTACAGAGTAAAAACATTGAAATGACCAAGGGTAACATTTTGTGACAACCATCGCGCATCGCTCCTTTCGCCAGATTCATCTCGATTTTCACACCGGTCCGGCAATTCCTGCCGTCGGTGATTTGTTCGATGCCGAGCAATTTGCGGATACACTTGCTGCGTCTAAAGTTGACAGTGTAACGCTTTTTGCGAAGTGCCATCACGGTCATATTTACCATGAGACAAAGTCCCCTGCGCGGCATCCTTCGCTTTCTCGGCCATTGCTGGAAGAGCAAATAGCAGCCTTGCGGGCGCGTAATATCCGCACGCCCATTTATCTCAGTGTGCAATGTGACGAGTTTGCGGCAAACAGTCACCCCGAATGGATAGCGGTGAATCCCGATGGGACTCATGCGGGACGAAAACCACTCTCGAACGAATTCTTCAGTTGGCAGATTTTGGACATGGCAAGTCCCTATGTTGATTACTTAGGAGACCAGATTGTGGAAGTGCTGGAAAAATTCTGTCCCGTGGACGGCCTTTTCTTGGACATGTGCTGGGATCAACCAAGCGTTTCCATTTGGGCAAAGGAGAGAATGAAAGCGTGGAACCTCGATCCCGAAAGCGCTGAAGATCGAGCGGATTACGCGAGACGCCTTTCTCATCACTACATGGAACGTTACGCGGCTTCGGTGGCAAAGTGGCAAAAAGGTGTTCCGATCTGGTTTAACAGCCGGCCCCTCATCCGGCTCAGGGAGGAGGCGCGATTTCTTCAGCACATCGAAGTCGAGGCCTTGCCAACAGGACAATGGGGTTATGCCTATCTGCCCATGCATATTCGCTATGCGAAAACGCTCGGCTTGCCGCTATTTGGAATGACCGGACGGTTTCACAAAAGCTGGGCGGACTTCGGCGGACTCCGCACTACGCCATCATTGCTATACGATTGCGCGCAGGCGCTTGCCCATGGCGCCGGATGCAGCATCGGAGATCAACTTCATCCTTCCGGCCGCCTCGACAAGCCGGCCTACGAGGTTATCGGCTCGGTGTATCGCCATGTGGAGAAGTGCGAACCTTGGGTCAAAGGAGCGAAATTCCCCAAGGAAATCGCCGTGTTGTATTGTGATCCGGCTACTCACGTCCTCGCGGACCTCGCGCATGAAGGCGTGATGCGCGCGCTCACGCAACTGCATTATCAATTTGTATTCATCCCGCCCGATGGCCAATGGGAAGATTATCCGGTTGTTGTTATCCCGGAGACCATCGAGCGATGCGACGCACTGGAAGCACGTCTTTCCGCTTACCGGGAAAATGAAGGTTCGGTTTTGAGCGAGGATTTGCGAGGAGAACCTTCTCCGTTTTCCTGCACTTACTTGCGCTTTAAAGCGGACGCGCGGGGAAAACTTCCCGCCATAGACCATGCGTTCTATGAACAGGGAGTTCGCTTGGAAGCCGCAAAAAGCGATGAAGTGCTCGCTGAGATTGTTGAGCCCTACTTTGAACGCAGTTGGCGGCACTTCTGCTCACATGCACAAACACCCGCCAAGCTTGATGCCTCTGCATATGCCGCCGCGCTTGTTCGTAACAAGCAGGCAGTATTTGCAGTGCCGGTTTTCAGGGCTTATGCCAAGCATGCTAACCTGCCATGCAGACAACTGATCTCCGCTGCTTTGGCGCGACTATTGCCCGAGCCGTGCATACAGGTTGATGGACCAAGTTATCTGGATACGGTGCTCGCAGATCAGCCTGGGCGGCGCATTGTCCATCTGTTGAGCTTTATTCCGCAAAAGCGGACGGCAACAATGGAAATGGTCGAAGAGGCGGTGCCGGCACGGAATCTCCGCTTTGATTTAAAGGTGGATTTTTCCGTTCGGCGAATTTCCCTGCAGCCGGAAGATCTGGATATTCCTTTTACAGCCATTGAAGGACGAGTTCATTTTCTTCTAGATTGGATGGAAGGGCACCAGATGATCGTTGCGGAAGCGTGATGCCCATTCGAGGCTTGTGATGAACCGTTGGCCGTTCCTGTGAGATGGCAGCCCGATGTGCAGAGAAATTGCAGTGAGGCCCGTGCAAAGCAGGCGAGGCAATAACCAAATTCGATCGCGATCTCGACTTCCTGAGCAGCCAGAGAAAGCGTTGGTGGCTGCGCTCACCGAGATATTAAAATCAAAACCGAGCCGACGACGATTGCAGCATCGGAGACGCACGAGCTTATTCTGGCGGATAGATCGCAAACCGACGATCCGCAGAGAATCATTCCCTCGACAAACTCTTTGCGGCGATCGCAAAGAATGAATGCAGCGAGGTCGCCGAGAAGGATGGTGCCCTGACCATCGAAACTGGTGAAAAATGAGGCTAGAGAAATGGCTGATACGTACGACTCAGGCTCCCCTTCCCACGCCTCAATCCAGTGGATCAATTCATGGCAAACAGGATGCACCTTCTTAAAAGTTCTCGTCTACTTGATGTTCGGACCTACCGTCGCGTAATGCTTGGCCTTAACTTTTCGCGCGTCGTAGCGTCTATCCTCGGCACAGTACTTTTCACTAGTTCGGTCGCTCGTTCTCGGGCAACTCGTCGCCGAAGGTGTGAGCCTTTCGATCTCACATCAAACGTTCAGCGCGCCCTCGCCCGGTGATTCACCATCTACCCTCAGAGGTGGCGCGGCCAAACGGAGCCAGGGAGATCGTTAGTTTTCGGAGGGGTCTCTGTGGGATAGAAAGACCACAGAGAGATGAGAGGAAAGAGAAGGAAACATAGTGCGGAATTCAAGGCCCGGATCGCCGTGGAGGCGATCAAGGGAGCCAAGACGGTCCAGCAGATCGCGGCGGAGAACAATCTGCACCCCGTTCAGGTGACACAATGGAAAACGCAGATGCTGGAGTCGGCGGTCGGGGTGTTTGCGCGCGGGCGGGATCAGACCGCCGAACAGGAGAATTTAGAAAAGGAGAAAGAACGCCTTGAGCGCAAGGTGGGGCAGCTTGTCGTCGAGGTCGACTGGCTGCAAAAAAAGTGCAGGGAGTTGGGGATCGATCCATGAGGAAGGCGATGGTGGAGCGGGAGGGATGCGCGTTGAGCGTGCGCCGGCAGTGCGAGTTGCTGGTGCTGAATCGCAACCGACTCGAAGGGCCAGGACGCTCTAGAGTTGGCTCGAAAGACTTGGAGATGGCCCGGCGCATCGACGAGATCCATCTTCGGTTTCCCGAGTTCGGAACCCGGCGCACGAGCCAGTATCTGCTGCGCGAGGGCTGGGAGAAGGCGAGCAGGCGCACGGTGGGCCGGATGATGAAGGCGATGGGATTGGCGGCGATCTACAGACGCCCGCGCACGAGCCTGCCAGCGGCCGGAGCGCAGAGGTATCCCTATCTGTTGCGAGGCCGGGAAGTCGCGTCGCCCGACGAGGTGTGGTGCGCGGACGTGACCTACATCCCGATGGCACGGGGCTTTGCCTATCTGGCTGCGGTGATGGATTGGAAGACGCGCGCGGTGCTTTCCTGGAAGCTGTCCAATACCCTTGATGGCACGTTCTGTCTGGCCGCCTTGCGCCAAGCCCTTGATGGAGCAGGACGAGCCCCGGAAATCTTCAACACGGACCAGGGTTCTCAGTTTACCAGCCGGGCGTGGATAGAAACCCTCGAGAATGCCGGGGCCAAGGTGAGCATGGATGGCAAAGGCCGGTGGATGGACAACGTGTTCATCGAGCGGCTTTGGCGCTCGGTCAAACACGAAGGCGTTTACCTCTGGGCGCACGAGAATGTCCACCAACTCGAAGCTGCTTTGGAAAAATGGTTCAACGAATACAACCACTGGAAGCCCCATCAGGCGCTTGGCTACAAGACACCGTGGGAATGCTACCGGCCAGAGGAACATCCCGCCTGGAAAAGCGCGGCAAGAAAACCGATGACCCAAGGGGAGCCCACTTCGCCGTCGCTCGGGCTGACCGCCCTCCGGCTTCCGTCGCTACGCTCCGGAGCGCCTCCAGGCGGCCAGCCCGAGCGAAACCCTTGCTCCAAGAGCACAACCAATCTACAACATCAACCAGCCCCACGGAGGCCCGCTGAACTAACTTAAATCAGGCTTCTCTTGGCTCCGATTTCCGCGCCACCTCTAGCAGCCTCATTTCAAAATACGGCCTGTTCATCTGGGAGATAGTCAAAGCCCATGTCGTCATCTCTCCGAAATATCCAAGAACCGTGCACTACCGCGGCGAGGGCGTCTTCATGATCTCCGGCCCGTCGATTAACCTCCGTAAGAAATTCAAAGCGGAGGATCTTTGAAAACGATTTGCTCAAGCACTAGAAAGAACGGCCCGCACGCGGCTCGACGCCTGTTGGGAGAGCACACCTTTGCGCAAGAATATGACAGCACCGCAAAATTTAGAGCAGCGCTTGGTTGATGGTCGATGGTCTAACCGAGCTCAATGGTTCAAGTGGCAAAAGAACGACTAGCTAATCAGTTGCTATTGCCACATACCTTTAGCTTAAAGACCAGAGTTCAAAGTGAAGAAACGAAAACTTGGAGACGATGACCTGGACGTTCCGACATCCGGTGTGTGCCGCCGAAGATGATCGTGCCGTCGCTTTGCAACGTCGTGAGCGAGCGCCGTCCATGGGCGAAAGGATCACGCATATGCTCCCGGCATGAGCGCTGAGATGACGTACGGGCACTTGGGTCGCTCGGGTCTGCTGGTCAGCCGGATTGGCCTCGGGACTATGAACTTCGGTTTCACGATAGACGAATCGACCAGTTTTGCGGTCATGGACACCGCCACTGACGCGGGCATCAACTTCTTCGACACCGCCGACGTCTATGGCGGCTTGCAGTCGCCGGATATGGAAAAGGGATACGGCATCTCGGAAGAGACCATCGGCCGGTGGCTGCGGCGCAGCGCGCACCGCGACGACATCGTCCTGGCCACGAAGGTATACCAGCCGATGGGACTTGGCCCGAACGACCGTCGGCTGTCGGCCTATCACATCAGGCGCGCGTGTGAAGCGAGCCTGCGGCGGCTGCAGACGGATCACATTGATCTGTATCAGATGCACCACGTGGACCGGGCCACACCGTGGGAGGAGATCTGGCAGGCGATGGAGCAGCTGGTTCGCGAGGGCAAGATCAGTTACGTCGGCAGCAGCAACTTCGCCGGCTGGGACGTGGCCCTCGCCCAGTCCGCCGCCTCGGCGCGCCACTTCACGGGCCTGACCTCCGAGCAGAGTCTCTATAACCTCGCCGTGCGAGCCGTGGAGCTGGAGCTAATCCCCGCGTTGCGCACCCTCGGCATCGGGCTGATCCCGTACAGCCCGCTCCACGCGGGCCTGCTTGCCGGCGTGCTCGCAGTCAGCGAAGGGCGCAACTCGAACGATTTGATGCAGCATCGCATCGAAGCACACCGTGACCAGCTTGAAGCGTATGAAGGTCTGTGCCGGGAGTTGGGTGTGAAGCCGGCGGACGTGGCGCTGGCCTGGCTGCTGCGAAACCCTGTCGTCTCCACCACGATTGTCGGAGCGATGACGAGCGAGGAGCTGCGCTCGGACCTCGGTGCGCTGTCGGTGCAGTTGGACCACGAGGTCATGGAACAACTCGACCGGATCTGGCCGGGGCCGGGGGAAGCCCCGCAGGCGTACGCGTGGTGAGGTCGTCTTGGCGGCCGTCGTCTACCGCGCAAGTCTCCGCTCCACCCCCGCCGTCACGCTGCTGTGGAAGAGGTGGAAGCTGCCGCTCGCGACCGGGACCAGTTCGAGGTGTCACCAAAGGTGCACCCAAACAAGCCATAGCCCTCGAGCCGCACCGACTTGTTGCTGGCGACATAATGACGGTCGACCGGTTCCGAGTCGCCGCTATGCATCTCCCAGGCCAAATCGATTAGCTTAGCTTCATCGACTATTCGCAAGCGGACGTCCCGCCTTGCGACGACAAAACGTCTGCTCATCCACAGCCTCTGAAGGCCTGCCGTGGCGCGATTCTTTCCCGCAAGAATGCGCTAGGCTGAGCAGGATTGGGCGAGAAGGAAAGCCGACAATGTCGAATATTGCTGCCGTGCCTGGAACTGCCTCAGGCGCAGCAAAAGGAACATGCAAAAGCGTAAACTTTGGAAAGAACAATTTGGAAGTCCGGGCCGTCGGGAATGGCCGCAAGGAGCAAACTCTGGGCAAGCCTCCAGTGATGCCGAATCGCGGCAGATTCGCTGCGGGCCTTGCCGTGGCATCTCGCTCCTTGTTGATAGCCTCCTGCCTATCGCATTGGGTGTGACACGCAAGGAGCAGAACCAGAAGACGGCGCTGATTCCGAACGTCGGAGTGGTTTTCACAGTTGGCGGGCCGCTGGTTTACGAAGAGGGTGGACAATCCGTCTCCATGAGCGAGGGAGCTTTGGCCACGCTCGTTGTCGATAGGGATTACGCGGCAGAATAAGCGCCAAAACTGAAGGAGATTAGCTTTGAAAGGAACCATTCTTTACGGTCCGCGCGACGTGCGTTTCGAGGAACGCGACGCGCCGACAATCATCGCCCCAACCGATGCCATCGTCAGGATCTCGGCCACCTGCGTCTGCGGGTCCGACCTGTGGCCCTATCGTGGCATAAGTCGGTTCCCGGAGCCGAGCCCGATGGGGCACGAATACTGCGGCATCGTCGAGGAGGTCGGCAGTGCGGTCACCTCGGTCAAACCCGGACAACTCGTTATCGGATCATTCGCGACTTCCGACAACAC
>DATDBU010000200.1:0-7645 GCA_036524675.1 Chthoniobacterales bacterium
CCGCTTTCCCCGCGTCGAGGGCTACCGCGTCGAACTCCCCGAGGAACGGCTCACAGCCTCGTTCAACGATGATTCCATTCTCGAACTCACGCCCGACCTCGTCGGCCCCTCAATCACCCGCAACGCCGGAATCATCGGCGAGGGTGTGGACATGAATCTCGAGCACCTGGACGACATGCGGCCCTCCACGCTGCTGTTCCATATCACCCAGCGCCTACTCTACACCAAATGGCGCGATCCCGGCGAGGAACCCAAGCTTCATCTTTTCGGCCAGCTCAAGCGCGTCACCAAGCAATGGCTGGATACTTGTCTCATCTGCAAGGGTGGCACCTATCCCGCCCTCCTTATGTATCAGGAGCTTGCTGACATGGCCTGCAACCGCATCACCGCCGGTATCACTCACGCCTTCGAAGGCCAACGCCCAATTAAGGTCCTGCTCGATCCTTACAACCCCACAGGCTCCACGGCACATGTCCGCTTCACCACTTCCAAAACCCTGCGCTGGAATACCGGCGGCCCGCCGCCGAAGAACCATGTCAACTGGGTTGTCCTCGACAGCGATTGGGAGGCCGAGTTCTGCCGTGTGGCCGAAGCGCACTCAAAAGTCGTTGCCTACACCAAGAACCACAACCTCGGCCTCGAAGTGCCCTACCGTTATGGCTCCGAGGCCCGCAAATACCTACCCGACTTCATCGTGCTGCTGGACGACGGTCACGGCTCCGACGACCTCCTGCGCCTCGTCGTCGAGATCAAAGGCTACCGCCGCGAGGACGCGAAGGAGAAGAAATCCACCATGGAAACCTACTGGGTGCCCGGCGTGAATAACCTCAAAACCTACGGCCGCTGGGCCTTCGCCGAGTTCACCGAGATTTACCAAATCGAAGCCGACTTCGCGGCCAAGGTCGAGAGCGAGTTTAACAAGATGATCGAGTCGGCCACTGGCCAGCCAATGCCGCAGGGAGTTTAAGAATGGCGAAGAAACCAAACTCTAAGACTGTCGAGACGCTCAAGCACGAGGAGGCCAAGCGGAAAAATATTCCTACGGCGGAATTCCAGTCCGTGCTCCAGAAGGAGCAGGAGGCGCCCCGCACGGTGAAGTATCACCGCAACACCGACCTCGATCCCCAGCTCGTTTGGCGCGGGAAGGATGAGCAGGATTGGAGCGACCTCGTCGTCCACGCCCCGCCGCTGTACATCCAGGAAAAGGTTCAACCCAAGGCACTCATTGATGACCTGCTGCGCACTTCGAAAGAGGCGGAGTACGAGGCCGGGATGATCATGCCTGATCTCTTCGCCGACTTCAATGGCATGCCCCACGGCGTGGATAAGACGGAGTTCTACCGGCATGACCAGAACTGGTCCAATCGCATGGTCCTCGGCGACTCCCTCCAGGTCATGGCCAGTCTGGCCGAGCGCGAGGGACTACGCGGGCGGGTGCAGTGCATCTACCTCGACCCACCCTACGGCATCAAGTTCAACAGCAACTTTCAGTGGTCCACCACTAGCCGAGACGTGAAGGACGGCAAGGCCGACCACATCACCCGCGAGCCGGAGCAAGTTAAAGCCTTCCGCGACACCTGGCGCGACGGCATCCACAGCTACCTCACCTACCTCCGCGACCGCCTCACCGTCGCTCGCGATCTCCTCACCGACTCCGGCTCGATCTTCGTGCAGATCGGCGATGAAAATGTCCACCGCGTCCGCGCGGTGATGGATGAAATCTTTGGTGAAGACAATTTCATCAGCCAAATCACAGTCCGTAAAACTACCAGCGAGGGTAATACTTTGCTGGGTGCGACCTGCGACTTCGTCCTTTGGTTTGGAAAAAACAAAGATCAGACCAAAGCTCGCACATTGTATGCAGGTCGGAGTGAGGACTCCGAAGGGCGCTACACTTCCGAGTATTTGGATGGCTCGCTATATCGTTTAGATAACGTGACAAGCTCACGGCCAGCAGGTGAAGGAGATGTGACAAAGTTCCAATGGTTTGGTCAGGAGTTTAATCCTGGGAAGGGCACCTTTAAGACAAAAGAATCTGGACTGATTCGCTTGGGGAAAGCCGACAGATTTCAGGTGACCAAGAATGGAAAACTGAATTACAGGAGATCGCAAAATGACTTTGGATATGGTGCGATGGGTAACCTTTGGGCCGACATTAGTGGTGCCGTCCAAAGCCGATCCGATCCAAAGGTTTATGTAGTTCAAACTTCAACAACCATCATTGCGCGGTGTCTGTTACTCGCTACCGACCCCGGCGACCTCGTGCTCGACCCAACCTGCGGTTCGGGCACAACCGCCACCGTCGCGGAGCAATGGGGCCGCCGCTGGATCACGATTGACACCTCGCGCGTGGCGCTAGCGCTGGCCCGTGCCCGCATCATGGGCGCGCGTTATCCGTTTTACCTGCTGGCCGATTCCCGCGAAGGCCAGCTTAAGGAAGCCGAAGTCGCCCGCGCCGCGCCGAGTTCCCAGCCCGTGCAGGGGAACATCCGTCACGGCTTCGTCTATGAGCGCGTGCCGCACATCACGCTCAAGTCCATCGCAAACAACGCGGAGATCGATGTCATCTGGGACCAGTGGCAGGCGAAGCTGGAGCCGTTGCGCGAGTCGCTGAACGCCGCACTCAAGAAGACCTGGCAGGAGTGGGAGATCCCGCGCGAAGCTGATGCCAAGTGGGCGGACGCAGCGAAAAAGCTGCACGCTGACTGGTGGCAGGCCCGCATCGCCCGGCAGCAGGAGATCGACAAATCCATTGCGGCCAAAGCTGAGTTTGAATACCTCTACGACAAGCCCTATGAGGACAAGAAGAAGGTCCGAGTGGCAGGCCCATTCACCGTGGAGAGCATAAGTCCCCACCGCGTGCTGGGCGTGGATGAGGACGATGAGTTGATCGATACCCTGAAGGAAGACAACGCCGAATACGGAGCCAAGCAGTCCTTCCCTCAGATGATCATGGAGAACCTCAAGACAGCCGGCGTGCAGCAGGCGCATAAGGAGGACCGGCTCACCTTCACCGCTCTCACCCCGTGGCCCGGCGAGCTGGTCTGCGCCGAAGGCCGGTATCTGGAAGGCGAGACCGAAAAGCGCGCCGCCATCTTCATCGGCCCCGAATTCGGAACTGTGCAGCGCGCCGACCTCGTCGCCGCCGCACGGGAAGCGGGCGATGCCGGATTTGATGTGCTGGTCGCCTGCGCCTTCAACTACGAGGCGCACGCCACGGAGTTCAACAAGCTGGGACGCATCCCCGTGCTCAAGGCCTGCATGAATGCCGACCTCCACATGGCCGAGGACCTCAAGAACACCGGTAAAGGCAACCTCTTCGTCATCTTCGGCGAGCCGGACATTACGCTCTTCACGGAGAAGGACGGCAAACTCCGCGTCAAGGTGAACGGCGTGGACGTCTTCCACCCTCAGACCGGCGAAGTCCGCAGCGACGGAGCCGACGGCATCGCCTGCTGGTTCATCGATACTGACTACAACGAAGAAAGCTTCTTCGTCCGCCACGCCTACTTCCTCGGCACAAATGACCCCTACAGCGCCCTCAAAACCACACTCAAGGCCGAGATCAACAAAGAAGCCTGGGCCACCCTCAACAGCGATTCGTCGCGGCAATTCGAAAAGCCGAAGTCCGGGAGGATCGCCGTGAAGGTCATCAACCACCTCGGCGATGAGGTGATGAAGGTGTTTCGCATATGAGCAAGACCGATCTAACAATCGACCGGTTTCTCAACACGGTGAAAGCAGACGGAATGTCAAGTCCAGCCGGAATGCATTGGCAAAGGTTTTACGAGTTCCTTCGAGCGAAGAAACAGATAGGCTGGAACGACCCGCCCTTGCCTTTGATTCTTGCCGCGTCCGGCGAGTCAGACGGCTCCAAACATAGACGTTTGTCCAACCAGCTCGAATGGGCTCTCGAAAACGGATGTCGAGATGAGGCGATCCGCTACTTGCAAGATATGACTGTCGAACAGTGGAACTCGTGTCCTCTGGAGCGGTGGGAACAAGATAGCTACTGGTCGCCTTGATGAGATGCTGATGGAATTCCTCATCGCAGACACCTTTACCGATAGTCTCGCCCGATTGACCGGCGATGAGCAAAAGGCCGTCAAGATGACAGCCTTTGATCTACAGCTCAATCCGGTCAATCCTGGAATGAGTTTTCACAAGCTCGACAAAGCCCAAGACAAGAATTTTTGGTCGGTGCGGGTCAACCGCGACATTCGTCTGATCATTCACAAAGGTCACGCGAGTCTTTTGCTGTGTTACGTGAACCATCACGACAAGGCTTACGATTGGGCCAAACGACGGAAACTGCAGACCCATCCGAAGACCGGAGCCGCACAGTTAGTGGAAATTCGGGAGACCGTGCAGGAGGTTATAGTGCCGACATATAAGGTAGTGGCGACGAAGCCGCCGCTCTTCACAGAGTTTTCCGACGACGAGTTGCTGGGTCATGGAGTACCTGCCGAGTGGCTGAACGACGTTCGATCGGCGACCGAGGACACTCTTCTAGGGCCTTAAAGAAGCGTGATTTGAATCGAAGGCACGAGGCAAAAGACTCGAAATGCCCTTAAATCCTTGGTTTGATGGCGGTGACTAAACCCAAGCCATCCAAAGAGAAAGGTCATTTCGAGTGAGGAAAAACTACTCTAAGATCCTGCGGAATCGCAAGCGCCGAATTCGACGTCGCTTGGACCCCGAGCGGCGGTGGAGCGATCAGGCGGAGCCGATCATGAAGGCCAGCAATATTCACTATGAGATGGCCGAGAAAGCCAGGTCGGTGAACTGCGGGGGCATCGGCGCGATTCATCTGATGGTCAACAAACTGGGGCTGCGGCAAGAGATCGATTCTCGGCTGCATCTGCTCAAGAAGCACTTGCCCTATCATGAGAGCGACCATGTGTTGAATTTGACTTACAACGCGCTTCTGGAGGGAGTGCGCCTGGAGGATATTGAGCTCAGGCGCAATGATGAGGCCTTCCTCGATGGGTTGGGCGCGCAGCGCATTCCGGACCCGACCACCAGCGGAGACTTCACCCGTCGCTTCGAGCAGGACGATATCCTCGAACTCATGGAGATCACCAACTCCGTGCGGCAACGGGTTTGGAATCAACAGCCCGGAGGCTTTTTCAAAGAGGCCCTTATCGATATCGACGGCACGATTGCGCCGACTTTCGGGCAATGCAAAGGCGGCATGGCTCTTTCTTACAAAGGGATTTGGGGTTACGCCCCGCTGGTGATCTCCTTGGCCAACACCAGCGAAGTGCTCTATCTGATCAATCGGCCCGGCAATGTCGTGAGCCACGAGGGCTGCGTGCCTTGGATCGATCGGGCTATCAAACTGGTAGCGCCACATGCCGGAGAGATCACCTTGCGCGGAGACACCGACTTTACCTTGACCGGAGAATTGGACCGGTGGGATGGGCAAGGAGTCAAATTCATTTTCGGAATGGATGCCCATCGCAAGGTGGTGAACTTGGCCGAAGCCTTGCCGGAAGAGGCGTGGAGGCCTCTTGAGCGGCTTCCACGCTATGAAATTGCCACCGCTGCGCGACGCAAGCCCGAGCGAGTCAAAGAAAGCATGGTGCGTTTCAAGGGCTATGAGAACAAGGTGCTCAGAGGGGAGGATATTGCCGACATTGATTATCAGCCCCTCAAATGCTCTCGGCCCTATCGGCTCATCATCGTGCGCAAGAACATCAGCGTGCAAAAGGGCGAGCAAGTCCTCTTCGATGAGATCCGTTACCTTTTCTATATCAGTAACCGGCTCGATTACACCGGCGAGCAAATCGTCAGTCTGGCCAATGGACGCTGCAATCAGGAGAACGTGATCGAGCAGCTTAAAAACGGCGTCAATGCCATGCGCATGCCGGTGGCTGATTTGCTCAGCAACTGGGCCTACATGGTCATGACCTCCTTGGCCTGGAATCTGAAGGCGTGGTTCGGGCTGCTCCTCCCCAATGGTCAACGAGGAGCAGAGTTGATCAAGATGGAGTTCCGGCGCTTTTTACAGGCCATCGTTTTGTTGCCGGCCCAGATCGTGCGCACGGGCAGACGTGTCATCTACCGCATCATGAGCTATAACCGGTGGCTCAAGGATCTCTTCGCAGCCTGGGGGCACCTGCGCCGGCTCTGTGCTACTTAGCAAAGTAAAACGATCCAGATCCGCACCACAACTCCTGTCAGCACGAGGCGAACTCTGCTCCGATACCGCCACAAGCCGCTTCTCCGGCACGATGCCCAGCGCCGAAACTCGAATTCGAATCCCTTACGCTGCAGTACCGTGCGCTTCGGTAACAACAATCGCCCTCGAAGATCTCGAAAAAGACGACCCACGCGTCGCCGGCGCGCTTCCAGCCGGTTTTTCGCTTATTTTGGGACTAGGATGATTTTCTTCTGAAAGGATCCGTCCCTTTTACGTGTCGGAAGAAGCTTCGTCGCGCTCTGAAACCTCTCGACGTCGAGAGGTTGCGTCGTCGCGCTGCGCGTCGCCGGGCAAACGGAATCGCTCCGCGACCTCCGGCGTCACGATGTTGTCCGGAATCCGTTCTCCCGCTGCGAAGAGACCGTGTTCCCGTAAAAAGATGGGAACGCTGTGGCGTCTCGGCATGGCGCGGCGTCCTAGCAGCTCGCGCGAGCTCGGGCAAGTATTGAGCAACAAACTTGTCGTGCTCGCTGGCTTGCAGTTGCGCCAGAAGCTGCTCCACCGTCCGTTGAACTTCGGTCAACTTCCCGATGAACGTCGCTCGGTTCATTATCGTGTAATATCACGACATGCGCTCGATCTTCAACTGCGACTTCCAAACCCTGATCGCATCCTCGGCCCGAAGATTGTGGTCGCCTCTTACGTTTGAGGACTGGTTTGCAGCTTACTTACGATTTCCAGAATCCTCGGATCGAAATCAACGTGATGGTGAACCATCCTCCACTCGCTGCCTTCTCGGCGGTAAACGTTGGATACCCGAAACTTTGCCTGAATTTGGTCTTTACCGAGCAAACCATTCACATGCTCAAAGCCTGTCTCATAAGCAAGATCCTCGCCGACGCAAATGCGTTGATCACGCAGTTCAACCCTCCCGTTCGAGGAGATCTTGGCAAAATTCTCCAACGAAGCGCGGATCTCGTCCCAGCCAACTGCTATCGCATCAATAGGATGCATTGCGGAAACGTCTGGATTGTGTGACCACACATCGGCCATCGGTGTCGAATCGCCATTAAGGGTGCTGTTTAACCCTGCGTAGAATTTAGCTGATGCTTTGCGAATATCCTCTTCAGTGCTCATTGCCCTTCCGTCTTATAAGGTTCCACCCAAACTGACAAACAATCTAATATCAACTGCCAGAAAAAATGCTGGTACGACAAAGGAAACATGGGCTCCTGGGGCTGGGCATCGGAGCAAGGTGGCGGCCTGTGTCATGCTTCGGCTGAGCTGCCCCCGAAAGGAGAGCAATTTCTACGTCGAGGCGTTCCCTTTGCCGAAAGCACAGCCTCCAAGGCGTCTAGGATGGTCGTAGATTGATTTTGATTTGGCGCCCGCTATGCCTAGATGGCCGAAAATCACCTCGGCCTTGGCGGCTGGGGGTGTTACTTCAGGATCTGCTTCTTCAGCGCCGCGATCGCTTCGAGGTCGCGCTCTTCCTCGGCC
>DATDBU010000201.1:0-10558 GCA_036524675.1 Chthoniobacterales bacterium
ACGGTGCAGAAACTGATCAACGAACTGGCACGCAAAGGCCTTAAAGTCGAGCACTACGCCAATAGCGATACGCCGATTTTCGAACTTATCGAAGGGGAGGGAGATAAAGCCGTAATTCACCCACTTTTCACGATTCCGGAAATTCTTGAAAAGGTTTTGGAAATTGGTAAAAAAGGCCTGTCGATCCAACGATTCAAAGGTCTCGGTGAGATGAATCCGAAGCAACTTTTTGAAACCACGATGAACCCGGAAAAGCGCAAACTCATGAAAGTCGATCTGAATGAGGATAACGCGCTCGAAGCCGACCGGATGTTCACGATTCTGATGGGAGACATCGTGGAACCGCGAAAACAATTTATCGAAGACAACGCCCTCAACGCCCGCCTGGACGTGTAGCGCAAGACCATAGTCCCAAATCAGCCGGAGCCCCCCTCATGCCAATCTCGTTCGCACGACGAACCGCGATCTTTTGGAGTTTGGTGCTGGCTGTGTATCTCCTCGGATATCTGATCGTCCGCGCCACGTTGGTGCACACCTGGCAGAGGGATGGGCAGAGTTACGTTATCTTTCCGGAATGGCCACGGTCGCTGTACTATGTCTATCGACCTATGGCCGATCTCGACGGAAAAATCACCGGAATGCGTTTCCGCCAAAGTTCGATTACGGAGGCAAAGTAGAACCGCGCCGGAACCGAGCAAGTTCCAAACTTGGTGTCGCTTGCACGAAATTTGCGGACCAATCCCACAGATCTCACATGTCAGCGGCCTATTTTTTCGGTAAAGTCCACGAAATGGAGAATGTCGCTCTTCCGGAGACGCCTGGTTTAACTTTGTAACGGTTTTTCACCCAAGTCGTAGTTCGCGAGTCGAGATAACTCACTCCCGTGCTTCGTGCCATGACCACCGAGGTAATGCGGCCGTTTTCGTAGGCGATCAACACCTCACCGACACCCTGGTAACGCCGCAGCAGGGAAACGCCGTCGTATTGTGGACGCGGCGTGGCGAGGAAGTCGCCTTTGCTGCCGCCACGACCTCCAACTTTGCCGTTCGGGACGCCTTTTTTCACAGCGGTGGACGCTGCCGGGGCGGTCGTGGGTTTGGGTGCGATTTTTGGTTTTTCAGGTTTCGGTTTCGGTTTTTCCTGGACGGGTTTGGGTGTCGCGGCTGGGGTTGGAGCGGGTTCGGGCAGTTCAAATTCCGGTTTTTCCACGGGCGGCGGCGGAGGCGTCGGGTCCGGTTCGGCCGGCGGTGGCGTAGGCTCGGGTTGTGGCGGGAGTTCTTCCTTTGGTGCGTCGGACTCGCCCAGCGGCGGCGGTTCGTTTTCCACAGCATCGATGTCGTTTAATTCGACGGTGATTTCTTTGACCGGTTCCTCGACGGGCGCAAAACGCGCCGTGACGTAGGCCGCGGTGAAAAGCGTGATGACCGACACCGGAAGAAAGCCCCAAAATGATCCATCGCGAGGAGCGCTGTAGCGGCGCTGCCGGGGAGCCGGCGATTTTGGCGGCTCCGGCAGTCTGGCCTGGGGCTGCGACTGTGGCGGTTTCCGGATTTCGGGTTCTTGTAAAGTTTCCATGCCGGTTAATTGGTCGCGGGAGGCGCGCCTGCGGGGGCCGCGGCGGTGGCTGAGGTGGCTTTGATTTCGAAAACGACTTTTTCCACGCCGGCGGAACGGAGTTTATCGAGCGCTCCCATCACTTCGCCATGCAGGGCATCCTTGTCGCCGCGGACGTAAATTCGAGCGTCTTTATTCTCGGCGCGAAGCGTTTTGGCGTGTTCGTAGAGTTGATCGGCATCCAGTTTCTCCTTTTCCCAGAAGAATCCGCCGAGAGGATCGACGGTTACGGTAATGAAGTCCGACTTTTTCTCGGGCGTGCTGTTGGCGACGGACGGCAAATTCACTTTCACGCCGCGCATCTGGATCATTTGCAAACTCACGAGCATGAAGCAGGCGAGCAGGAAGAACATGATGTCGATGAGTGGGATGATTTCGATGCGAGGTTTCCGCTTCGAGGCGCGTGCGGGTAGTCTCATACCGTGGCGAGCTGTTTGGATTTGTTGGCCAGGAGCTCGACATCGGTGGCGGTATTTTCGAGTTCCGTGCGGAAGGTTTCTACGCGGCGATTAAAATAATTCAGCGGCAACAGGCAGAAAATCGCGATACCCAGGCCGGCGGCGGTGGCGATGAGAGCCTCGGCGATGCCACCGCTGACTTTCGTGGCGGCCAGGTCTTCGTTTCCGACAAAGCTGAACGAGTGCATGATCCCGGTGACGGTGCCAAGCAATCCGAGCAACGGCGCGAGTGTGACGATGGTGTCGAGGATCGACAGAAACCGCTCGGCCCTTTCGACTTCCGTGGTTGCGGCCCGCTGGAGTGCGCCTTGCAGCGATGAATGAAAATGATGCAATCCGTGCCACATGACGCGCAGGAAGGGATCCTTGGAATTGCGTGCCAGTTTTGAGGCGCCATCAACGTCGCCAACTTCTATCTTCGATAAAACTTCATCGACCTGTTGCGGACGGCGGCGGGATTTTTCGACGATTTGCCAGATGAACCGTTCGATGACGACGGCCAGCGCAACCACGGCGGTGGCCAGGATCGGCCACATGATCGGACCGCCATGGAGAAAAGTTTGAACGACAACGTTATCGTGCAGAGACATAAATTATGGGGACTGTGTGGGTTAAATGGGATTTTTTTAAATGGCAGTTCACGGTTAGGCCGGCGCCGTTAGGGTGGATGCTTCTTGAAGTGGATCTGCAGCCCTACTCGTTTAGTATAGATTAAAGATTTAAAAAAACGCCGTGGGAAACGTCCACGACTTTTTGAGCTTTCAGTCATCCGCTGATATTCCCGATTCCGAAAGGTGGACGCATGCTAACGCTAAAACTGGCGGTGTCAAATGCTCGCTACGCCGAATCGATTCCTGGCCGACATGAATCGGAATGGCGAATTTTGTGATTTAGTTCGCGTAATAAATTTTCTTAAACGGGAGTTTTTTGCAGGGCGAAACGGGCCGCTTCTCCTAGGTGTGAACGAATAACCGGGAAAATAATTGTAGAGAGCGTTGACATACCCTATATACTTGGTAGTCTTTTTCCGTTTTCGAGCCAGCCCGCGCGGGCAGCTCCTGGGACCGACCGCACTCGCGGAGGCCGCGAGTCCACACGCTGTTCATTTGTCCCCTAATCGTCCCTTCGAAACCTCGTCCGCCTATTTTCCAACCATGATTTCTCCAGCCCAATTCCGCGCCATCGCGGTTCCCCAAGCATGAGCTTCCGCGAACAAACTGTCCCTGCTTTTGCCGGTAATTTTCCGGCTTCCGTTGTTATTGATCAGCCGGTTTTGCTAGATGGACCGTCGGCCAAACCCGGATTCGATTGGCGGGCATTGCGTCCGGGCTTGGTCCTGGCTGGGTTGTTTGTCGCGCTGCTGTTCGTGGCGGCGGTCGAGCCGCGCTGGCTAGTTTCGGGCGATCCATTGGAGGCGAATGCGCGGCATGCGTTTCGCGGGCCGAGCTACGGGCATCCGCTCGGGACGGATGAAAATGGCCGTGATGTGCTCACCCGGCTTGTTTATGGAGTGCGGCCGTCGCTCATTATGGGGCTCGCTGCGACGGCGATCGGTGTGGGTCTCGGGACGGCGCTGGGCCTGATCGCTGGTCTTGGGCCGCGCATCGTTGATAATTTTTTCATGCGTGTCGTGGATGTATTGCTGGCGTTTCCCGATCTTTTGCTGGCGCTCGTCATTATCACTTTCTGGGGCCAGGGCCTCGTGAACGCCATCTTCGCGGTCGGCGTTGCGAGCGTCCCGCGATACGCGCGCATGGTGCGGGCGCAAACGTTCGTCGTGCGCAACACCGCGTATGTCGAGGCCGCGACAACGCTCGGGCTGCGGAGATCAACCTTGATCTGGCGTCACGTACTGCCAAATGCGATCAAACCCATCCTCATCCTCGCGACCATCGGCATCGGGGGAAAAATAGCTGCGGGAGCGTCACTGAGTTTCCTCGGTTTCGGCGCGCCGCCGCCGGCACCGGAATGGGGATCGATGCTGTCGGTCGGACGTAATTTCCTCTCCAACGCCTGGTGGCTCACGGCCATCCCGGGGATCGCGATCACGCTGACCGTTGTGTCCGTGACGGCGCTCGGGCGCGAACTTCTCCGCCGGAGCGAGGGCAAAACGGTATGAATCTCGGGAATGTAGCGACGACGCCCCTCGTCGAGGTCGAAAATCTGCGCGTCCGCTTCGGGCGCAACGGCCCGTTTGTGGTCAAGGGCATCTCCTTTGTCCTTAATCGCGGCGAATGTCTCGCCCTCGTCGGCGAATCGGGCTCCGGCAAAAGCGTCACGTCGCGCACGCTCGTCGGGCTTACCGGCCTTCGCTCGCAAGTCCACGCCACCAGGCTTCGCTTGCACGGCCACGATTTGACCACTTTCAGCGAGCGCAAATGGCGGCAAATCCGCGGCGCACGCGTCGGTTTCATCATGCAGGACGCGCTGGGCTCGCTCGATCCGCTGCGTCCAGTTGGACAGGAAATTGCCGAACCGCTGCGGCTCCATTCGCCGCTCACCCGCCGGCAACGCGAGGAAAAAGTCATCGATTTGCTGCGATCCGCCGGCGTGCCCGAACCGGAAGTCCGCGCCTTGCAATATCCGCATCAACTTTCCGGCGGCCTCCGCCAGCGGGCGCTCATCGCGTCGGCCATCGCGTGCGGCCCGGAGTTGCTCATCGCGGACGAACCGACCACCGCGCTCGACGCCCAAGTGCAGGCGCAGGTGCTGGATTTGCTCGAATCGCTCCGCACGCGGGACACGGGATTGCTCGTCATCAGCCACGATTTTGCCGTCGTTTCGCGGTTGGCGGATCGTGTGGCGGTCATGCGTCACGGCGTCATCGTTGAGCAGGGACCGACGGAGGCGGTGCTGCAAAATCCACAGCATTCCTATACAAAATCGCTGCTCGCCGCCGTCATGTCCGTGCACGGAAAAGGCCGGCGCGTTTCGAAAATTTTCACTTCGGCCGACAACGCCAATCCCGTGGTCGAAGCAAAAACGCTCACCAAAGCCTTCGCCGGCCCGGATGCGAAGAAACGGACCGCTGTTTCCGACGTCTCGTTTGCGCTGCGCTCAGGCGAAACACTAGGCATCGTCGGCGAATCCGGCTCGGGCAAAACCACGACGCTGCGGCTCGTGCTCGGCCTCGAAAAACCCGACACCGGCGCCGTGCAATTGCGGGGCAAAGCGTGGAGTTCCCTTTCGCGAAAAGAACAGCGCGCCGAACGCAAACGCATCCAGGTCGTTTTCCAGGATCCGCTCAGCTCGTTCGACCCGCGCTACACCGTCGAACGCGTCATCGGCGAAGCGCTAGGCGTTGCCGGATACAAAAACGGCGCGAAACGCCGGGCGCGCGCCATCGAATTGCTCGAACTCGTGCGGCTCGACGCCAGTTATCTTCATCGCCGCCCGATTGAACTTTCCGGCGGCCAACGCCAGCGCATCGCCATCGCCCGGGCGCTCGCGCCGGAGCCCGAAGTACTGGTGTGCGACGAACCCGTCTCCGCCCTCGACGTCTCCGTCCAGGCCCAAATCCTCGATCTCCTGAGCGATCTAAAGGAACGGCTCGGCCTCTCCTGCCTCTTCATCTCGCACGATCTCGGCGTCGTCCATCGCATCAGCGACCGGGTCATCGTCATGAAAAACGGCGTCATCGTCGAATCCGGCGACGTTGGCGAAGTCTTCGCCAATCCGCGGCACGAATACACCCGCGTCCTGCTGAACGCCATCCCCCGACTCGCAACCCGCCTAAAGACTAATGCCCAATGAAAATCTCCCAATCACGTACTAATTCACCGCAGAATCATTTCTCGTTCGTAATTCCTAATTCGTAATTCCTAATTCTTCATTAGTCATTCCACCAGCCTCATGTCCAGCACCACGACCCTTTCTCACGCCGACCTCGCGACCAATGCCCGCCGGGCCGATTACTCCATCCATCCACTTTTTATCGAGCGCTGGTCGCCCCGCGCCTACACCGAAGAGACAATCCCTGACTCCATCCTATTCGCTCTTTTCGAAGCCGCGCGCTGGGCGCCTTCCGGCAGTAACGACCAGCCGTGGCGTTTTCTTTATTCCAAAAAAGGATCGGCAGCCTGGCAGACCTTCTTGGACTTGCTCCTTCCCGGGAACCAGCGTCGGGCCGCGCAGGCTTCCGCGCTCGTGGTGCTTGTCTCGAAAAAAATAAAAATCGGCCGCGACGGGGGCGCTCCATCTCCACGAGCCATTCTTTTGACACAGGCGCGGCCTGGCAGAACCTCGCTCTCCAGGCTCATCTGCTCGGCTGGGGCACCCGTGCCATCGGAGGTTACGACCGTGAAAAAGCCCGCATCGCGCTGCGTGTGCCCGAGGACTTCGCGCTCGAAGCCGCCGTTGCCATTGGCAGGCCGGGTGACAAGTCTCTTCTCTCCGCCGAATTTCAGGATCGCGAAATCCCCAGCGGTCGCCAATCGCTCAAAGAGCTCGTGATTGAGGGCGGTTTCGCCAACGCATAACCTAGCGCCTTCCACCCACCCATGAGCCACTCGATTTCCCTCCTTGCCGCCGACGGCCACCCATTTTCGGCCTATGTCGCAGGTGATCCTTCCGCCAACTCCGCTGTGATCATCCTGCAGGAAATCTTCGGTGTGAACGCCCATATCCGCTTTGTGGCCGACACCTATGCTCGTCACGGCTTTTATGTGGTCGCGCCCGCCCTCTTTGACCGGATCGAGCGCGACGTCGAGCTCGATTACGACCCCGCCGGCCTTGATCGCGCGCGGGCCCTTGCCGCCCGTCTGTCCCCCGAAGCGGTGCTTCAGGACATCGCCGCCGCCATCGCCCATGCGGGCGCTAACACTCGTGGCGGACGCGTTGGTGTGGTCGGTTACTGCCTGGGCGGCAGCTATGCATGGTTGAGCGCCACCCGGCTTTCGCCCGCTGCCGTCGTCGGCTACTATGGCTCCAAAATCGCCGCACACCTCAACGAGAAACCTCTCGTCCCGGTGATCCTTCATTTCGGTGATCAAGACCGGGGCATCCCGCTTTCCGACATCGATAAAATCAGGGCAGCCCATCCCGACGTGCCCGTGTTTGTTTACTCTGCCGGTCACGGTTTTAACCGCAATGGCGGTGCCTCCTGGTCCGAACCCGCCGCCAACCTGGCTTTTGCCCGCACGCTCGATTTCCTCCGCACCACCCTGAGTCCTGCATCCGTTCAGAGAGGCGAAGCCGTCCCTCAATAAAACCTGTCCGTGTCCTGAAGCGTGGTCCTCGTGCCGCCCCACGCACGGCTTTTCCAAAAACACATCATCCTACGGAAAAAATCATGTCTACCAACCTCTTCTCTCCCGATCTCACGCTGCGCCCCCCACGTTCCCCGCGTCTCCGCCTGGGCGGTTTCGTCATCCTTCCCCGCGCACTCGACAAGGGCCGCGCAAAACTCGCCGGCAGGATCGGCGAATATCATTTTAACTGTCCCCTCGACAAACGCTTCCTTTCCTTCGTGAAGATCGAAGGTGACGCCCTTCTCGCTGAACTCGCCGCGGGCAAAGGCGACGGTGAGATCCTGGCGTGGATTTTCGAAAACGCCGGGCACAAACCCTTTCCGTGGGAGATCACCCAATGGTCCGCGTTCCAGGAATCTCTGGGACCCGACACCGTGCAGGCAAAAGAGCGCTTCGCACGGCAACTCGCCGAGCAGGCCCCCGACCGCGGTGACATCCTGACCGGCTTCGACCGGCTCGACCTCGACGATTATCTAACATTCGGCGGCAAAGCCTAACAGTCTGCCACTCCTCCGTCTTTTTTCTTTTCCATGAAAACAACCGACTACCGCAACTTCGGACGCACCGGCGTCAAAATCTCCCCACTCACCCTCGGCTGCATGATGTTCGGCCGACGAACCGAACTCGATGAAAGCATCCGAATCATCGACCGGGCCATCGACGCAGGCATTAACATCCTCGATACCGCTAACGTCTATTCGCGCGGTCGCAGCGAAGAAATCACTGGCGAAGCCCTCAAGCGCAACGGAAAACGCGAGCAAGTATTCTTGGCTACTAAAGTCCATGGCACAATGGACGATGTCGACCCTAACAAACAAGGCAATTCGCGCCGTCATATCATCGAGCAGGCGGAGGCCAGTCTGCGTCGTCTCAAGACTGACTATATCGACCTTTACCAGATTCATCGTCCGCGGCCCGAAGTCTCCATCGACGAGACATTGCGCGCGCTCGACGACCTCGTCCGTTCGGGAAAAGTTCGCTATATCGGCACATCGACTTTTGCCGGCTGGCAGGTCGTCGAATCCCTATGGGCAAGCAAGGAACTGGGCCTCCATCGCTTCATTTCAGAGCAGCCACCCTATAACCTTCTGGACCGCCGCATCGAACGGGAATTGATCCCCGTGGCGCAAACCTACGGCCTGGCCGTCATTCCATGGAGTCCCCTCGGCGGCGGCATCCTCACAGGAAAATACCAGCGCGGCCAGCCGTTCCCCACCGATTCACGTTACTCCAATGCGTCCCCGGTGCAGGCTCGCCGTTTTACCGAGCAAGTCTACGATGTCATCGAACCACTCGGCGAAATCGCAGCCGCGAAGGGCGTGCCTCTTTCTCAGCTGGCGCTCGCGTGGACCCTCTATCAGCCAGGCATTACGAGCCCTATTATCGGTCCCCGCACGCTGGAACAGCTCGAAGACGCCCTCAAGGCGCTGGATGTGACGTTTACGCAGGAAGACTTTAAAAAAATCGACGAAATCATCCCACCAGGGACGCACGTCTCGCCGTTCTACGAGGCGAATCATAGCCTGTCCCAACACCGTTGGTAACACCATCCGTCGCCAGCCATGCCGGAAATCAATGCACTCCTCTACGCCCGCTACGGCGAGGCTGCGCCGCAAACCTTGCAGCCGCCAGCCAACGATGTTATCGCCACGTTGCTAAATCATCGCTCCGTTCGCGCCTATCTGCCTGATGCATTGGATCCCGGCGTGCTGGAGCTCCTCATTTCCGTCGCGCAATCCGCCTCCACCTCTTCCAACCTCCAGGCATGGAGTGTGGTCGCGGTGGAGGAAAAGGATCACAAGGCCCGGCTCGCCGCGCATTGCGGAAATCAAAAGCACATCCTCGAGGCGCCGCTTTTTCTGGCCTGGATCGTCGACCTCGCCCGTCTGCGTCGGGTGGCTCAAAATGCCGGCTCATCATCCGATGGGCTGGATTTCCTCGAAACCTTTCTCATCGGCGTGATCGACGCGGCTCTGGCCGCTCAGAACGTCGTTGCCGCCGCTGAATCATTGGGCCTGGGCACCGTTTACATCGGCGCGTTACGTAACCACCCCGAAAAGGTTGCAGCCGAACTTCGTCTTCCAACGGAAACCTTTCCGATCTTTGGCTTGATAGTCGGCAAACCAGATCCAACCCGTCCCTCTGCTATCAAACCCCGTCTGCCGCAGCCGGCCGTGCTACACAGAGAATACTACCAGGTGGAGCCGCAGGACGACGCGGTCGCGCTTTACGATGAAATCATCGGGGCATTCTACGCCGAGCAAAAACTCCCTCAGCAACAATGGACCCGGCATACCGCCAATCGCATCAAGGCGGCCGAATCCTTGGGTTCGCGAGTGCGCCTCCGCGAAGCCATATCCAATCTCGGATTCCAAATCCCCTGATCCGCTCCTAACTTTTCCGCTGAATCGGAAAAATGCCGAAGAAACCGTTGACATACCCTATTAGTTTAATAGTGTTTCATCCAATCTGAGCAACCCCACGCGGGCGTCTCAAAAAACCGACTGCATCAGCAGAGGCAGGTTTCACAACACCGTCGAAAGCGCGCCACATCTTTCGCGCCCCGCCGACAACCACCCACCGGCGATTAATGCCTCACCTCTTTTCGTACTTTTCCCTGAAACATTCAATGACAACGGTATTGCCAGTATCAGCCAAACAGAAAAAATCCCCGGAGCGCATCGCCCCTGTTTTGGCTCTCATCCTTCTTTCTTCGATTCACATAAACGCTCAGGAAACAACCCGCGCGCCGGAGCCTGTCGCCACACAACTCGACTCCGTAGTCGTCACAGGCGCAGTTGCCGACCCGCTGACTGCGCCAAGCGCGGATACGGCAACGGCGGAGTTGAGCCAGGTTCCGGGTGGAACCGCCGTGATCCGAGCCGAAGAACGTCAGCAAGCAGCCGCCAACAACGTCGCCGATCTCCTCGTCAATCAACCGGGCGTGCAAGTCCGCGACGCTGGCGGACGAAATGAAGCCGGGATACTCTCGGTCCGCGGAGCCGGAACAAACAACGGAGGCCCCTTCGGCAACACCACCAAAGGCGTGAGTATCTTTGTAAATGGCCTCCCGGTTACCTCGCCCGGTGCTTACGCATTTGAGGCGCCCGACGCGCTTGCGACTGACTACGTTGAAGTGCTCCGTGGATCGAGCGCCTTGACCTACGGTTCATTGAGTCTCGGCGGCGGAATCGACTACGTTTACCATACCGGACATAACTCATCTCCCGGTCTGGT
>DATDBU010000202.1:0-7543 GCA_036524675.1 Chthoniobacterales bacterium
ATCGGAAAGGCTACATCCAAAGCCGGTATCGATTTTGCGTCTGTATGGAGAAGTTGACGGATTCGGGCATTGTTACGGGGCGGGTGTGAGTGCCACGACCGCGGTGCCTTCGTAGGTGCCGTAAGCGAAGCGCGAAGTGTCGGGTGACCAGGCGACCGGGGAGGTCACGCCGATGCCGGTGTGCTCTGAGAAACTATGCCGGAGCGCCCCATCGGTGACACGCCAGAAGCGAATGACGCCGACCTGCTGCCAGAGCCCGTTTGCATCCACAAATGGCAGATAGCCAGTGGTAACCAGACGCGCCCCATCCGGCGTGAAGCAGATCGCCCCAACGCCTTCCTCGGCGGCTGCGCCCGCAAAGCGCGTTAGCATGAGGCCGTCGGAGATGCGCCACAACGTCGTCTGGTTGGGGCTCGCGGCCCAGGCAGCGATGCGTGTGCTGTCCGGTGTGAAAGCCACAGGTGTAAAGCCTTGCGGTGCCCCGCCGGTGAGAACTCGGACGATCGAGCCGTCAGCAGGTCGCCGAATGGTGATGCTCCCACGGCTCGCTGCCGATTGATAGGCACCGTCGGGCGAGAAGTTGAATGTCGTGGTCGTGCGCTGGTAGCCGGTGCCGACGGTTTCAACCACGGTGAACTCCGCGAAACGCCAGCGCGACAATGTCCCATCGCCGCCCACCGCGCCCACGAGTTGGGAATCCGGGGCAAAGCGGACCACGCGGTTGGCCTGGATTGTCACCGTGAGTGTGCCGAGAAAAACGCCGTCTGCGGCGCGATGCACGCGATAGCCGAGGCCGCCGCCGCTATTGTGAACGGCGAGATAAACCCCGTCACTGGAAAAAATCGTCTGGTTCGCGTTCCCGGAACGGTGCGGCTGCAAAACGGAGTAGATGAGGGCGCCGTTAACCGCCTGGCGAACGCGCACCCACCGGTCCGTCGACCCGAACGCTACACGCGCCGATGTGCTTGGCGTCCAGCCGACCCCTTGAATGCTGTTGCTCAAACCGCTTGGCGTCGGCACCTCCCACACGACGTTTGGCTCCTCCTGGGCGAATGCTCGGGAAAGCCCGCATAGACAAATCGCTCCCACCGCCATGAGAACGGCAATCGAGTTCACTCTCATTTCACACCCTCCTGTAAGGGAAAAACAGAACTACAGGCCACAATCGTTCCAGATGGGCCGGCATCAAGGAGTAATTTGTGGTGCGCCACGTCGAGCCGCAGATCAAGAGGCGCCGACCGGAAAACTGCCGCCTACTAACACACCCACGACACGAAAGGTCGTTCCAAACCACAGAAACCGTCCCGAACTCGCTTTGTCTTGGCGCCCTTCCACGCTGACCTCCACTTCAGTCGATGAATAGCATCAGACTCGCTAAAAGCCATCTGGAGCTTACGAATTGCCGGACGCAGGATATTTCTGGACTTTGATGTTTGCGATCAACGGTATACGCAAGCAGTTGATATGGAGGCTGTAGCGCTCATTCCCTGCGTCCGAACGCTGCTAACGTGTGCAAATTTCCGTTTGTTGGGTCTCCCCGTGACTGCCGGCCAAACCTAGGTCAGTAGACAAACGAAGAGGAGGGGAGTTCTATATCGCCGGTCTCGCCGTGATTCTGCGATCTGTCGGCTTTTACCGAATCCTTGGGATGGCCCTAATCCATTGTCTCGCAGTTGAATTCGATGATGTTGCCGTCGGGGTCGAGGATGTAGATCTGCGGGTAGCCCGCAAGGGAGTCGGGACGGAGTTGCACTTTTTTAAGATCGCCGTCGGAAACATCGTCGCGGAAGCCTTTGCCGCGGAGCCACGCTAGCGTAGCGCGATAACTGCCCTTTACGCGCAGTGCAAAGTGGATTTTGGAGGGGGCGTTCGTCTTATCGCGGCGGAGTCGCGTCCGAGCGGGCTACGATGTGGAGTTGCTGCTCCCCATCGCCGATCTTGTGCCAAATTCCCGGATTGTCGAAGGCAGGCCGGTCGATTTCCTGCATTTCCAGAACGCCGGTATAAAAGTGTCGTGCGCGCTCCAGGTCATCGACGGCAACGAGAACATGATGAAGGTAGGGTTTGTTCATGGCCGAGAAGTACGACGCTCCACGTGTCAGGCAATTGTTGGCCGAAAAAATTATAGGGCATGGCCCTCTGCAGTGCCATCCTGGATCATCTCCTTGATAAAGACTTCAGACTTCCGTCGCACGGTCCCGCGAGAGAAAAGCCAAGAATGGGACGAAGGAAGAGAGGAATGGCGTGGTCCTTTTCAAAAATTGCATCACGGTTTGCGATTCGAGTCGGGTGGACGTAGCAAACCACGGCGTTTTAGCCACATGACAGCGAGCAAGCAAAGCAGGGCCCAAACGGAGCCAGCTGTCCACCCCGCGAGCACGTCAGTCGGGTAATGTACTCCGATGACGACGCGGCTTACACCAACAAGGAAGGCAATCAGCAGCGCCGCGGCTAGGACATAGAGTTTTCTTTGACGAGCGCCAAGCGTTTCAGCGATGACCATCGCGAGTGTAAGATACACGATCGTCGAGAGCATGGTGTGGCCGCTGGGATAGCTTGTGTTAGTGAATGCGGCTAGGTGCGGAACCACGTTCGGCCGATCCCGGGCGAAAGCGGCCTTGAGCAATTGGCTGAGCACAGCGCCGCCAGCCGTGGCGAGGAGAACAAATGCGGCTCCTGCCGTGTTACGCTCCATGAGGAGGTAGCCAACCGCGATTGCGGTAATGAGCGTGAGAACGGAGCCGCTGCCAAGCGCGCTGAGTTCAATGCTGGCGGGCTTGATCCAACTTGGGCCGATGGGCTGCGAGGGATCGTCGGCGCGCCGCAGGGCACGCATGATTTGCTTTTCCGTACTGTGTGGTTCTTCTTCGCGCACTTCATCCGTGACGGCGACGAAGAGCCAGAGGCTTCCAGTGAGGATCACAATTGAAACGAGCAGAACGAACTCGCGCTCTGCGAATGTGCGCAGCGCGAGGAATCGTGCCGACCAGAGACGGTGCGGTCTCATGCCTCTTCTCGGGTTTCGATCCGAGCCTCTGGCGCGCGTTCGTGCACGGAGGCATTGATATCATCCGGGACGTTCTCGTCGAACCCTTTTGTCAAGCGCCGCCGTGAACGCGCTTGTGGCCGCCAAATTCATCGCTTGTAACCAGATGCGGCTTGCCCCTTGAGCTAATTGAATTGTTCCGGATCTTCCCGATCTTCTCCGCCTTGCACGTATAGCTTGGAATGCTCTTCCAGCGTGTTCGAAAGTTCCCGCACGGTTTCTTGCACCGCGGTTAAAACTTTGCGACTCTTCGTGGCACTATGTGCTGCGTCGATCGGTTCCATCTGCCAACCAGCGGCAACGTGAATCCCGTCACCAGAAGGCTTTCAGTCTTTATTGTTCTTGTCGGGATAGCCTTCCACGCGTTGTTCCATGCAGATGCATTGGCGGCAGGCCAGGCAAAAAACCCGGCTTTGTTCGAAGTAGGTGAGATCAAAGAGCCTCCCGGCTTTGTCGCAAAGCTTTCAGCCGAGGATGCTGATCCCGTTTCTCGATATCTCTGGGCGACATTTGATCCACGCCTTCGAGAGGCGTTAAAAAGTGGCGACAAGGATTCGGAAGACAAATTGGTAGCGGCCCTAAACAATATCATTCAAACGGACTACTGCATTTATACTGAATCACGATTCCTCCACGTAAAGCTGTTACCTGAGACGGCCAAGTTGAAGGCGCATGATCGCAAGGGATGGGATTTAATCTGGCTCAATCGACTGCTTCTGCAGGATGCCTATCCTACTGATCTGACCGCAAAGACCTATGAACCTTATGAACAGCCCCATGTGTGGCAGGTGAGGACGCAGGCCAAAGCTTCTGTGAAGTCTGACTATCCATACAAAGCTCAACGCAATGACGATGTTTGGGTTGATGTCTATGGTCTGGATAGCTGGATTGATGACCTTAAGCAGAACAAAAGAGTGCGTGAGGAGGATTCGGTACAAACGCTGATCCTCTACTTAAATCACGTCCCGGTGCCAGGCACTCACTCTTTTGCCGTATTCCCTTATGCCGATGCGAATAACATAGGTCTCACTTGCCTCGGATTTACTCTCGCACACAATGAGCAATCAAGGGCCGCTTGGTTGCACCTTCTCAATCAACCGGTCTTAAGCCGCCGGGTGGCTGTTACCGTGGGTTTCGAGAATGGAGAGGAGATGGACTCTTATGTAGACGTTGTAGACGCAGCCGAGAACGTGCCGCGGAACCGCCAATTCCTTTTAACCGTAATTCCAAACCGCACCGCTTTTGGCGTGGCGATCATCGTCGCGGCGCTCTTCGCTTTTCTCTGGCTCGCGCGCCACACGCATATCATTCGCGATGCGGCCGCTCCCCGCCGTCCGGATGGCCTGAGGCCCTACAGCCTGGCGCGCACGCAGATGGCGTTCTGGTTCTTCCTAGTGGTCACTTCCTACTTCTTTCTTTGGATCATCACGGGCGACATGGATACGCTGAATACTTCTGTGCTCGGGCTCATCGGTATCAGTGCAGGGACGGCGCTGGGTTCGGCGTTTGTGGACGCGAGCAAGCCGCACGCCGTCGATTCGCCCGGCAACGTGCCGATCGTCGATGTGACAAAGCCGCATTTGGAAGTGGTGGAAGAGCTGGCGAAGCTTCGGCAGGAAACTCAAAAGGAATTGGAGGCTCTGCAAAAGGCGCGGGCGCAAATTCTTGCATCGGACAAGCAGCAGTTAGATGCAAACGAGCGCGAGCAGAACAAAGTGCAGGAAAGACTATTGAGCTACCGTTGGCAGACGGCCTATTTTGCGTGGCCGTCGTGGAAAGGCGTCATGTATGACTTGCTCGCTGAGAATAACCTGATCAGCTTTCATAGGTTTCAGATTTTTGTATGGACGCTGGTCCTGGGCGTCATGTTTGTTACAAGCGTTTACAACGACCTGGCCATGCCGCGGTTCAGTTCGACACTGCTAGGTCTGCTGGGAATCAGCGCGGGGACCTATGTGGGCTTCAAGCTTCCGGAACCCAAAACCGCGTAGCCCGTTGAGTATTATCCCAACGGAGCATGCTCTGGACTTTGCCATGACCACTTCTTTTTGCTGAGGCTTTTTAGGACTCTACCCAGCAAGAGTCAGGCGAGGGCGGTAAGCCTAAAAACGGTGATTCAAATAACCACAAAGAATACAAGGAACACAGAGGGAGAGAGTTATGATTCGAAGCTGCCTTCGGATGCTTCACCCATCAGGAGGGTTGATCTCATGCGCATTCAACCAGCAAGTGCTTGTCTTTGTGCTCCTTGTGTTCTTTGTGGTTAATTCATTCCAGGGTAAGATGTGCGGCGGCATGCGAAGCCTTCTTGGAAGGTTTGCTCTAGGCGCTCCGGACAGGAATATCCGTTTCCTCCTGTTTCCATGTTTTGAACAGGAGTTAAGGGAGGGAACAGAGATGAAGCGGGCTAGGGTCGGATACTGTGCTGGCGCTGATTTAAAACCCCTCAGTTTCCTCGTTCCCTCCTGTTTAAGTATTTTGTGTGCTCGCCCTCGGAAAATCGCGCCCAACGAGGAAGAGGGGCGAGAACAAGCACGAGCTAGGAGGAAAACGGTTTGTCTTTGATCCCCTCCTTTGTTTCCTTCTGCTTCCTTCTGTTCTGTTAAATAGTTGAATCTGTTTCCGGGAGGGAACTTCCCGAAAAGGGGTAATGGAAGTGGCCGTCGAAGCGTTCGACGCATCCGCTGGGCTTTCCGAAATGATCGTAAAAGCGTTCGAAGGCTCCGCCGGACTCTCCCGCGCCACCCTGGAAGTCGTCGAAGCCTTCCAGTGGCTCTCCCGGGAACCCATCGACGCCGTCGGAGCCCTCGCAGGACTCTCAAAAATGACCATCGACGCAATCGAAGCCACCGCGCGACGCCCGGAAATGACCATCGACGCAATCGAAACTCTCTCAGGAGTCTCCCGCAACCCGCTCGACGCCTTCGACGCCCGCAGGGCGGTCTCCGGCCACGGCCGCCAATGCTTTCAAAGTATCTTCTGAAGCCGGAGAGACCAGATCGTCAGCGATGGGACCTCGCCATGCTGTTGGCGTGACGGATACGAACATCCTTTGCCCAGCGATGTCTGGTCCGTTTTGCTACAACCATCCCGACCTTTTAAAACCCAACCACAGACCGCTGCACACCACTGCCATTCCGATCAGGGTCGCTTGGTAACCGTATCGCCAGCCGAGTTCGGGCATGAATTGGAAGTTCATGCCGTAAATGCCAGCGATCGCCGTAGGTGCCGCAATGATTGCGGCCCACGCCGCCAGCCGCTTGGTGTCTTTGTTCTGCGACACCGAGATGATCGATAGATTCGCCTCAAGGGCAGTGGCGAGAAGCTCGCGAAGGGTGTCCGCCATTTCGTTGATGCGAACTGCGTGATCATAGACATCCCGGAAGTATGGCTTGGTATCTTCGGGCACGAGATCAAGATCGAACCGCATGAGGCGGCTGCAGACGTCCACGAGCGGCGAAACCGCACGCTTTACGGAAAGAAGTTCGCGCTTTAAGTGGTAAATGTGGCTTGTCGTCTCCTGGATGAATTTCTCGCCAAAGATAACCTCCTCCAGCTCGACCACTTGCTCTTCCAACGCCTCGAGGATCGGGAAGTACTGATCCACCACGAAATCCATCAAGGCGTAAAGGACAAAGCCTGGACCCTTGGCAAGGAGGCGCTGGGAAGCTTCGCAGCGGGCGCGCAGGCCCACATGTGATCGCAGCGATCCATGCCTCACAGAGACCACGTATCGTGGTCCGATAAATACATGCGTCTCACCGAATTCGACATGCTGGTCCTCGTCGACCAGTTGCGCGGTACGCAGCACTACAAAAAGGCAATTCTCATACTGCTCAAGCTTTGGGCGCTGATGGGCGCAATGGGCATCCTCGATAGCCAGGTCGTGAAGGCCTAATTGCTCCTGAATCTCGCGCAGCAGCTTCTCCTCTGGCTCATACAGGCCAACCCACGCGAAACGGTCTTCGTGTTTGATCTCTTTGTGAATGTCGGAAATTTCAACGTCTGCAACGCGCAGTCCCTGGACGTAGGACGCCGAGTCAATTACTCCAGGACGATTCTGACGGCGGCTTACTTCGGGTAAAGTCTGGGGTTGAGGACTGCCTGTCTGCATACTTTCTGGCCCTTGAGCTTATTTGCGATGACTCATAGCGTGAAAACTTGAGCGCTGTTGCGCGTTTGCATCCTAAAGATCGACCGAATTCACGCTGAAGGTTTTCATCGCGTGCCTTGTTGCATTTCGGCCATAATAAATCTCGTTTTGGCAGATCTCAAACAGGATCTTCGATCCGGATTCTCGCCCCCGGGGTGGAGGAGAACGGAGGACCGGTCTCCTTCGTTGTGCCGCTGACGAGTCATGCAGCTCTGTCGTCGGAACGAGAATCCTTTCCAAGGGCGCGCTCAGGGGAGGACTCAAGCATGATTGATTTCTTCGGACATATGCCTCGCCATTTGGAATATTGGCCTGCCCGATGGACACAGCAGGCCAGATCCCTG
>DATDBU010000203.1:0-16253 GCA_036524675.1 Chthoniobacterales bacterium
GCCAATCTCGCGGACACAACCTTTTTCCATCACGACGATTTTGTGTGCGGACTGAATCGTGGACAGCCGGTGCGCGATGACCAGGGTTGTTCGGCCGATCATCAGACGTTCCATGGCTTCCTGGATCATTCGTTCCGACTCCGTGTCGAGCGCGCTCGTTGCTTCGTCAAAAATCAGGATGCGGGGATTTTTCAGAATCGCCCGCGCGATAGCGACGCGCTGCTTTTGGCCGCCTGACAGATGGACGCCACGCTCGCCGACTGCCGTGTTGTATTTATCCGGCAGCTCCATGGTGAAATCATGCGCATTGGCTGCTTTCGCTGCGGTCTCGATTTCGGCTTGGGAAGCCTCCGGCCGGCCATAGCGGATATTTTCGGCGATCGAACCCGAGAAAAGAATGCTCTCCTGCAAAACGATGCCGATTTGGTTCCGGAGCGATTTCATCGTTACATCGCGAAGATCATTGCCATCGAGGAGGATCTGTCCGCCGTCTACGTCGTAGAATCGAGCCAGGAGGCTGATCAAGGTGCTTTTCCCTGATCCGCTGGGACCGACGAGTGCCGCCACCTGGCCTGGCTCGACGGTGAAATTGATGTCGGTGAGTGTGTGGCCTTTGCGGCCCGGAGCCAGGGCTTTGCTGGTATCGTAATCAAAATCCACATGCCGGAATTCGATGCGCCCATGTGTGCAGGCGAGGACGCGCGCGTTTGGCCGGTCGGCAACGGACGGAACGGTGTCGAGCAACGCATAAATTTTTTCCAGAGATGTCGTTGCGCGTTGGAAAGTCGCGTTTAAGTCGATCATCCGCACGATGGGAGAAAAAACAAAACCGATGTAAGTGTTGAAAGCGACCAGGGTGCCGATGTCCATCTTTCCTTGAATGACCAGCCAGCCGCCGTAGCTGAGCACTACAAGGCCTCCGACCGAACCGAGCACGTCGGCGACCACCCATAGAATGGTGTTGCGCATGGAAAGCTGCCGGAAGTTATGGAAATCGCTCTCTATACCGCGGGTGAATTGCGCGATCTCCGCGTCTTCGCGTCCGAACGATTTGATCAAGCGAGGACTGGCGATACGCTCATTGAGGAACCCGACAACGTGGTCCCAGTTGCGACGGTGCTTGCGACTCTCCAGGCGCATCCGCCGGCGGTGATACAGGTAATTGAATACGAAAAATGGCAGTACAGCGCACGTCGCGAGCGCCAAAGGCCAGTAAATGGCGAATAGAATTACCAAGACGCCGCCCACCGTGACGAGATCTGCCACTACGTTGATAAGAACCGCGCTTACGAGATTGTAGAATTCACCCGTATCCTGCGTGACACGGGACACCATTTTCCCGGTTTGTTGGCTGTCGAAAAACCGAATGGAGAGGCTCTGAAGATGGGCAAAAACCTGAATCCGCATGTCGCAAGCCATCCGCATACCCACCTTGGACAGTGTGTAATTTCTCCAAACGGATACGATCCCGCGCAGAACGAAGAAGACCGTAAAAAGAATCATCATCTGCGTGAGCAGCGTGGAATCCTTGTTCGGTAAGGCTTTGTCGATGAGAACCTTAATAATCCATGGAGACGGCAGCGTCAGCAGTGTGACGAGAAGGATGAGCGCGGCCCCTAGGGCGATCTGCCACGCGTAAGGTTTTGAAAACAACAGGAAACGTCGGAAGACGCTCATATTTTTGTGTTCCAAGGAGATCGAGCCTATTTCGCCGCACGAAAAAGGAAAGCCGATAGAAGAGCTGACCTTTAAACAAAAAAACACCGGGGAGGGTCGCTCCCCGGTGTAACCGTGAATAGAAGGTTAATGAGAGGTTTTCACCTCTGTGCGAGCATGAGATCCAAATGGATTACCGTTCGCCTGATCAAATAGCTACGTGAGACTGCGTTCGTATTCCACGAGCCGCGTAAGGGCTGCGGCAAAATCCTCGAAAGCCTGAGCCGGCAACATAATCGTATCCCGCCGGCCGTTGACGTCCTCTGTGATTTTCATGAAACGTCCGCGCGCATTTTCCTTGAGATCGAGGAAAAATATCTTGCGGTCGATAATCACTTTCTCCGTTGCAATAGGTGCGTCCGGCACTCTGTGTTCCGTCCGTCCATTCCGATAATCATTTCTAACTGGCCACTCTGATTGAGACATGTGCTTGGTTTGGTCGTATTGCCGACTAAATGGCTGCTGCAGGGTAAAGTCAACCGATCAAGCCGGAAAACCTGCAAAAACACAAGGAAAATGCGGTGAAATTGCTCGTTTTCAGTCCGTTTGAGGCACGTGTGCGGAACTCGACTTTACGCTGGTGGCTTTGATTTTTGTTTCCGCCAAAGCGGTAGAAGCCTGCGGATGGAAGCCTTCTTAGTTGAGCCCGACGGCAGCCCGCACTTTGCGAATAACCGGCTCGGCAAGCGTAGCAGCTTTCGCTTTGCCTTTTTTCAAGACTTCTTCGACATAACCCGCCGACTTTTCCATCTCTTCGCGGCGTTGCCGCATCGGTTCGAAAAATACCCAGATCGCTTCAAAAAGCCGTTTCTTGAAATCGCCGTATCCGAAGCCGCCATTGCGGAAATCCGTCTCCATCTGAGCAATCTGCGCGTCTGGAGCAAAATGACGATACAGCGCGAGGATGCTGGATTTTTCCGGATCCTTCGGTGCCTCGACCGGCGTGGAATCCGTCGGAATTTTTTTGATCTTATCCCAAAGTTGTTTCTCGCTGAGGAAAAGCTCGATGGTGTTGTTGTAGCTCTTGCTCATTTTTTGACCATCGAGACCAGGTACTGTCTGAACTTCTTCGCGGATAATCGGCTCGGGAAGCTTGAAGACCTCGCCGTATTGCTGATTGAACTTTAGCGCCATGTCGCGGGTCATTTCCACATGTTGTTTCTGGTCACGCCCCACGGGTACTTCGTCGCTCTCATACAGGAGGATATCGGCCGCCATGAGCACAGGGTAGGCGAATAATCCGTGATTGGCCGGAATGCCGCGTGCAGTTTTATCCTTGTAGGAGTGAGCCTTTTCCAGGAGCGACATGGGAGTTATGGTGCTCAGGATCCACGAAAGCTCCGTAACTGCTGGAACGTCGCTTTGGAGAAAGAAACACGCTTTTTCCGGGTCGAGCCCGCAAGCCAAAAAGTCGAGAGCCACCTGATGTACGTATCCCCGCAAGACCGCTGGATCGCGGACTGTGGTAAGCGCATGGTAATCGGCAATAAAATAGATTGCCTCGCCCTGGTCCTGGAGCTGAATCGCTGGGCGCATGGCCCCGAGATAATTGCCGAGGTGAAGCGTTCCGTTCGGCTGGATACCTGTCAAAATTCGTTTCTGCATGGAAAAGGAGCGAGGAAGGCTGTTTCTACGCTAGTCGTGAGCACGCTTCAAAACGATTTCGCAATCGACGGTCTCACCTGTACCTAAGGGAGCGGGCACGGGCGTCACTTCCGGAATCGGCCATTTCAAAACCAGCGTGGCAAAAGTTTCCGAAACGCCTTGTGGCAATGTAGCCAAAACAACTGCTGCATCTTCTCGTTCCAGGCCCCGTATTGCGGTTCCCCCGAGCGCTTGAGCGAGGGCAATGATCTTTGCGATTCGTTGTTCCATATCCGCATGCCCTGGGGGAATTTCGATGGTTTGCGCACCGAGCGAGGGCAGGGGAAGCGCTTTTTCTGCCACCGCCTGAACCTGGTCCTGAAGAGGAGCGAGGTTCGACGCTGGCTTTGGCGTCCGCAACTTCCAAACGCCCCATTCTGCAACGACGCCCAAAACGATTCCGGCAGCGACGCCGATAATAAAGCTCCTTCCTTTCACATCTCATACTTCACGAATTGTCGCGCTCTGCTACACAAAAATCCTCGCCTAAAGCGCGCAAGGCGTGTCTCTTTTCGAGCCTCCTTCTGCTTTGCTTATGTCTATTCACCACTTGGATCGCGGCAAAATCTTGGTCACCGGCGGCGCCGGATTCATCGGCAGCGCACTGGTCTGGGCTCTTAACGAACGCGGATACGACAACATCATCATCAGTGATTTGCTCGGCAGTGACGAAAAGTGGCGCAATCTCGTTCCGTTAAAATTTCTCGATTATTTCGAAGCGACCGAGATGCATGGCCTCATCGAAAAGCGCGATCCCATGCTGCAGGGGGTTACAACGGTTTTCCATTTAGGCGCGTGTTCGGCAACTACAGAAAAGAACGCCGAGTTTCTTGTTCACAACAATTACGAAACGACCAAGCGGCTGGCAGCCTGGACGCAAAGTATTGAGGCCCGGTTTGTATATGCCTCATCAGCGGCCACTTATGGCGCAGGCGAAAAAGGGATGGAAGATCAGGACTTCGATCTGCACGCCTTGCGGCCACTCAATATGTATGGGTATTCCAAACACCTTTTTGATCTTTATGCGGCCGGGCGTGGGTTTCTAAACCGGATTGTCGGACTCAAGTACTTCAACGTTTTTGGCCCCAATGAATGGCACAAAGGCGATATGCGCAGCCTCGTCAACAAGGCCTACGATCAGATCCGGGAAACAGGGCGGCTGCGACTTTTTAAGAGTCATCATCCGGATTTTCGTGACGGTGAGCAAAAGCGGGACTTCTTGTACGTGAAAGACGCTGTGGCAATGACTATTCATCTCGCGGAGAATCATTCTGCGGGAGGGCTTTACAACGTCGGCTCCGGCGAAGCGAATACTTGGATCAGCCTTGCGACTGCGCTTTTCCGGGCGATGAATTTGCCGGTTAATATCGATTTTATCGATATGCCAGAGGCGATTCGGCCGAACTACCAGTATTTTACCCAAGCAAATATCGGCAAGCTTCGCGCGACGGGCTATTCGAGCCCGATAACGCCTCTTGTTGATGCCGTTGCGGATTACGCAAAGAACTACCTCATTCCGAAGAAACATCTCGGCGCGTAAAACACCGCGGCACGTATTCTGCAGGGGGTAAAAGAACCCCGTCCGCCGCTGCTTGCCACGCCCTGGCATTCGTTGCCGGAAGGGTACTCCAGGAATCCATTTTCCGACGGCGAACGAGGTCTTCGGGATCGAATAAGGATTTTTTGCGAAAGCCTTCAGTTTTATTGCAAAAACCGCGAGCCCTGGCGCTTGAGCTCCGGCTCCGAAAAAAGAGAGACCCTCGTCCGCACCGTCTACCACTTACAACTTTTGCCGACCGAATGGCACTCGCCTCATCAACCTCGAACGGACGAGGGTCTCACATATCTATACGGAATCTTTGGAGCGTCCTTTCAAACTTTCCGAAATTTTTTTTGAGCGATCTCTGAATTTTCGAAAAGACCGATCAACAACCGGAACCGCGCGGAAAAAAGCTGAGAACCTCATTCGCCGCCGCCAACCATTTATCTGCCTACCGACCGAATAGCACCCAATCTCAACCAACCACTGCGAATGAGGTCTCACACGTAAATACGGATTTCGCGGGCGCTTCTTTCAAACTTTCTGAAGATTTTTGAATTTTTTCTGCCCGGATCATCACGACGACGGTTTTGGCGACTTCTACTTGCGCCGTTTCACAATTTCTCCATCCTGCATCACCATGACCAACCTCCCTCTTGAAGGAAAAATCGGCGTCGTTTTTGGGGTCGCCAATAAACGCAGTATCGCATGGGCAATCGCCCAAGCCTGGGCAAAAGCCGGGGCAAAACTCTTTTTCAATTACCAAGGCGAGCGGCTCAAAGAAAACGTCGAGGAACTCGTTGGCACCTTTGGGCCGGATACTTTTCTTTTCCCTTGCGACGTAACCAGCGACGAAGAGATCACTGCATTTTTCGCCGAAGTCACCAAACACACGCCGCGTATCGACTTGCTTCTGCACGCGGTGGCGTTTGCACCGAAGGAAGCCTTGGAAGGGAATTTTCTCAATACGAGCCGAGAGGCGTTTCGCATCGCGCACGATATCAGCGCCTATTCGCTTGTCGGTTTATCCCGGGCGGCGGAACCATTCATGACGGATGGTGGCAGCATCGTTGCGATGACGTATTACGGCTCCGAAAAGGTGGTGCCTCATTACAACGTGATGGGTGTTGCCAAGGCGAGCCTTGAGGCTTCGACCCGTTATTTGGCGAATGATCTCGGGCCAAAAAAAATCCGCGTAAACTGTATCAGCGCCGGCCCGGTTCAAACTTTGGCTGCGCGCGGGATCAGCGGATTTTCTTCGATGTTGAAGCATTATGAACAGCACGCGCCGTTGAAACGGAGCTGCACGCCGGCAGAACTTGGGGCGATGGGGACATTCCTGGCCAGCGATGGAGCGGCGGCGATCACGGGGCAGGTGCTTTATGTCGATGGCGGATATCAAATCATGGGGATGTGACGCTTCGGAAAATTCTGCCGCAAATGCCTTAGCTTTCGTTTTCCGAAAACAGAGTGATTGAGGAGGGGCAAGAGTGATATTCTTCTGAGATGACTCTGCCTGAAAAACTCCGTGCGCTGCTTGGCCCTGAAGTCGTTTCGGGCGACCCGGAGGTCCTGGCAGCACATTCCGGGGACAAGTGGTTTGCCTCCAAGACACCGGAGGCTGTCGTATTTGCTGAGACCGTAGCGCAAGTCTCTGATCTCTTAAAATTTGCGAATCGCGAGCGTGTGGCTGTCACGCCGCGCGGCTCGGGGTTTGGATACGTCGGTGGCTGCGTCCCGATGCGCCAGGGAATCGTCCTTTCCCTCGCGCGAATGAATCGGATCAAGGAAATTCATTTTGCGGACGGCGTTGCCGTGGTCGAGCCGGGCGTTATTACGGGAAATTTGCAGGAGAAAGCGCGGAGCGAAGGCTTGTTCTACCCTCCGGACCCGGCCAGCCTGAAGGATTGTTCTCTGGGCGGGAACATCGCGACCAATGCGGGCGGCCCGAGGTGTTTGAAATATGGCGTTACGCGGCCCTACGTTCTCGGCTTGGAAGTAGTTCTGCCCACTGGCGAAATCATCCGAGCTGGTGGCCGGACACACAAGAACAAGACTGGTTTCGATTTGATCGGATTGTTTACCGGCTCGGAAGGGATGCTGGGTGTGGTTACGGAAGCGATTCTACGTCTGTTGCCGTTGCCCCCCGCGCGCGCGACCCTTTCGGCGAGTTTTGCGACAGCTTCCGATGCCGCCGAAGCGGTGCAAAAGATTTTTCACGCGGGTTTTTTGCCGTCCGCACTGGAAGTGGCGGATTCCTTTACCCTGCAAGCTGCCCGGAGCCACTTGGGGAGGGGACTTGTCCCCGACGGCCAGGCGCATTTGCTGATAGATCTCGATGGCCAGCCGGGTTCGGTGGCGGGTGAACGCGAGGCGTTGTCGAAAGTGTTGCAACAGGCAAGCGCTCTCGAAATCCAGAGCGCGCTCGGCGAGCAGGAATGCGAAAAATTGTGGGATCTGCGTCGCGGTTTCTCATTTTCCCTTCGGGCGACAGGTCTCATCAAACTAAACGAGGATATCGTCGTCCCAAGAGGACGCCTCGTAGACATTTTCGCTTTCGGCGAAGCGCTGCAGCAGAAGTACGGATTTCCCGTAGCGTGCTTCGGTCACGCTGGTGACGGCAACATTCACGTGAACATCATGTGCCCGGACTATGAAAAGGCCGAAGTCCAAGAACGTTCCGAGCGTGCGCTCGACGAATTGTTTGAAACGGTCCTATCCTGGGGCGGCGTTATTACCGGTGAACATGGCATTGGTCTCGCCAAAAAGCGTTGGTGGCACGACGCGGTCTCGCCAGCGACGCACAATGTCCACGTTGCCTTAAAGCGGACACTCGATCCCAACGGCATCCTGAATCCGGGAAAATTTTTGGAGTAATCCCCGTGCGGAAATTTTTGCAGACCTAGCAACACTCGGGCCAGTCGGTCTCACGTGTTGCGGTGAGGGTGATCCACTCGTACACTGGCGCGTCTTGCGCCGATTGCTGATTCGCCTATTGAACTGCTTCCTGGTCGCCGTTTTACTCACGGCGATTTGGGGCGGGTGGTACATATCGCATCGGGGGTTTGGCAAGAAGTGGCGCGGCAAAGTCGCCGAGGAATTTTCGAGGCACGGCATGGAGTTCACTGTGAGACGGCTGACCCTTGATCCGTTGCGCGGGCTTGTGGCAAAGGACGTACGCATTTTCAAAGGCAGCAAAGAGGGACCGTTCGTTGCCCGAATCGATCAGCTCAACCTCGACATCAATTATACGAAATTGATTCGAAAAGAACCATTCATCAACGCGCTCGAGATGCGTCGTGCCGAACTCGCGTTGCCTGTGGACCCGCAAAGACCGAAAAAGGGCGTCGTGCGGGTACAAAACCTTCAAGCACGCATTAGTTTTCCCCCCGGCAGGGTAGAGGTCCGACAGCTCGAAGGTGACATTGGGGGTGTGCGTTTGTCGGTGGCCGGTGCGCTTCGAAATCCGGACCAGTTCAAGTCACGGGATATCGAAAGACCAACGCTTGGTCCGAAAGTCCCCGAAGTGGCTGGAAAAGGGCCCTCCGGCATCGACCTTTTGAAAGAGTTCAACCAAGTGTCGTTTGCCGGGAAACCCGCGGCTCTTTCGCTGCAGATTTCGGGTGACCTTGCAAATCCGGGGTCATTGCAAGTCGATAACGTCCGCTTTAACGCCGGTGAGATTCGGTGGCGGGAGGTTGCTCTGCGGGATGTGTCAATGCGAGGCGATTTGGTGAGAGGCCGCGTAACAGTCCATGGGCTGAAATGGAAGGATGATCGCGGCAGTATGGAAGCAACTGCGGTATGGGATCTTTTCTCGGGGGAAGGTTCTGCCAGGATGGTAGCAGGGATTGACTGGCTTGCCGCGATGCGCAGCCTCGTACCGAAGCAGGAATGGGCCTACGTATCTCTTCCCGGTCCGGCGGACCTGAAAATGAACGTATCCTGGTCAAAGAACCGCGTCCCCAAATGGCAGGCTGTTGGAAACGTGAGGACGGGGTCTATTGGCTGGAAGGACATTCATTTCGAGTCGGCGGAGGCGGCGTTTTCGTGGGATGGCCAGCGTTGGATGGTGCGTGATCTGGACCTGGAACACCGGAGCGGCAGCCTGACAGGGCAGATTTTTGTGGAGCCGGATCATGTCCAGGCGCTGATCGTGTCCAATTTAAATCCCAAGATTTTTACGCCGTTTGTACCTGAAAGGGCAAGACGGGCTTGGGACATGTTGGATTTCCGATCCGAACCACTCATCGACCTCAAGATCGACGGCCCCGGATTTGATCCGAAGACTTGGAAGTGGAATTCCGTCGTGCATCTTGGACGAACGATTTTTCGCGGAGTTCCGCTGAATTCTGCTCACGCTGTCGTCCGCGTGGAGGATCGATCCGTGAATTTCGAAGATATCCAAGTCGTGCGCGATGAAGGCGTTGCAACCGGAGACCTGACTTGGGATATGAATGCGGAGACAGTGACGATTCGCAGCGCCCAAGGAATGCTTGACCCCGTGGCGGTATGCAACTGGATATCTCCGCCGCTGGCGCGATCGGTGGCTCCATACCGATTTCGTCAGAGCCCGTCGACAAAGGTGAGTGGCGTCGTGTCGTTGCACGGCCGGCCGGGAACGGAACTGACGGTCGACGTCGCCGCGCCTTCGGGAATGGATTACACATTTTTGAAGCAGGAACTACCGTTCGACCAAGTCGCCGGACGACTGTTATTCACCGATGGACAGCTGCGAATTACAAACGCCGAAGGGAAGCTGTTCGGTGGAATGGTCCGAGGCAAGGCCGATATCGGGCTGGGGCCGGGTGCAGATAAAGAACCTTATTCGGCAAGCATTTCCCTGCAGGATGTCGATTTCCCAAGGACGACAAACCTGTATATCTCTTACACGGGTGAGGGAAAATTGACCGGACGCTATGATTTCAAGGGCAACGGGAACGATACGCGCACCATGGTTGGCTCCGGCAAAATGCGGATCGAGGAAGGTAACGTGTTCACGATCCCGGTTTTCGGACCGCTTTCGGGAGTTTTAGACAAAGTCCTTCCAGGGTTTGCCTACAACAAGGCGCGAAAAGCGACGGCAAGTTTCACGGTGTCGAAAGGCGTGCTGATGACGGAAGACATGGAATTCAGCGGACAGGGCGTCAATCTCTATGGCGAGGGCGCGATAGGCTTTTTGGACGACGCGCTCGATTTCACGATGCGAGTCAACGTGCCGGGTTTGCCTGGGGTTTTGTTGAGCCCGGTAAGCAGACTTTTCGAATTTCGCGGTGTCGGCCCGCTGAAGAAGCCGGTGTGGAAGCTCAAACATCTGCCAGGAAGCGGACAGCCTTGACACATTGTATCGAAAACAAAGATACAGCCCGGCTGCTACCCTGAAGAGAAGCTCCCCCCCAAGAGCGTTCTCAAATTTCCCTGCAGCCGGGCTGTTCTTCTGGTCTTTTCCCCTGTTCGTCATCAACGAACAAATTTCGTAAAGCACACCCCATGCCAGCCATTGAAAAGATATTTCTGTCTCCGTGTCGTCCCTCGAAGAATTCGCTTGACGAAACAAGTTGGAAAAAAAGCGACAGATTTTCGGTCGGGACATACAGGAGATGTCTAAAAACGGACAGAGGTAATAGTTTGGAACTTACGGATTGCAGCTCCAATGAGTTTCCTGAACACTGAGAACTTCGTGGCCCACAAATCTCGCTTGTCTATCTCGACGCTTGTGTTGGATTGGACGCTCTTTGGTATATGGGCGGTGATAATCTGCATTTTATCATCCTTGACGGGAGAGGATTTAAGCGACGTGCCCGAGGGGCTGCTGCATCAGGACAAATTGAACCATGCAATCGCTTTTGGTGTCGGGTCTGCATTCTTAGCACGAGCCCTTTACCGGAATACGCAGTTGCGAGGGTTCCTCCTTTTTGGTGCCACCGTGGCTGCAATCGCGTTGTTTGGCGCGAGTGATGAACTGCATCAATTGTTTACTCCCGGACGTTCTGGAGCCGATATTTATGATTGGGCTGCGGATGTCATTGGAAGCACGATAGCGGCGATCCTATTTGTAATTTTTTATGGCAGATCCAGACCTCAACGAACTGACTCCGCTGGAAGCACAGGCTCGAATCTCGGCTCTCCGCGCGGAAATCGAGAGGCATAACCAGCTCTATTACGAGGGAAATCCGGTTATTTCCGATCAGGAGTTCGATCGCGAACTGCGCGAGCTTGCCGACTTGGAGGCCAGATATCCCGATTTTGCTATCGCGACGTCGCCTACGAAAAAGGTGGGGGAACGTCCAACGGAAGGTTTTCGGCAGAGAGCCCATCTCGAACCGATGCTGAGCCTCGACAATACCTATTCGGAGGAGGAGGCGGTGGAGTTTTATCGCCGGATGCAACGATTGCTGCCGGGCGAAACGATTCCAGTGGTAGTCGAGCCGAAAGTGGACGGTCTGGCGATTTCCGTCGTTTATCGGCACGGCAACCTCGATTATGCGGTGACTCGCGGTGATGGACGGGTCGGAGACGATGTTACGCGGAATGTTGAAACCATTCGGGTGTTGCCTCGGAAACTGCGCGGAGGCGCTCCAGCTCTCCTCGAAGTCCGCGGGGAAGTTTTCATGCCGCGCGACGTGTTCCTGGAATTGAATCGGGAACGGGAAAAAAATGGTTTGCCCCTTTTTATGAACCCTCGCAATACGGCGGCTGGATCCCTCAAGCAATTGGATTCCGAGCTGACGGCCAAGCGGAAACTATCGATTTTGCTTTATGGCCTCGGTGCGACGGAGGGTTGGGAAGTTGCTTCGCATATCGATGCCCTGGAGCGAATGGAAGCACTCGGAATTCCCGTAAACCCCTGGCGTAAAATGGTTCGTTCGCCGGAGGAAATGCTGGAAGCGATCCGCGGACTCGATGCTGACCGGAAAAAATTTGCCTATGACACGGACGGTGCCGTGATCAAAGTGGATCGCCTGGAGCAGCGCCAGCGTTTGGGCTTTACCAGCAAGGCGCCGCGTTGGGCAATGGCCTTCAAATACAAGGCTGAGCGTGCTGAGACGAAGCTTCTCGACATCGGCATCCAGGTTGGCCGGACGGGCGTATTAACACCTGTGGCGCACCTCGAGCCCGTCGTGGTCAGCGGCAGTCGGGTCGCCCGCGCGACGCTGCACAATGAAGAGGAAATCGCCCGCAAAGACATCCGGATCGGTGACGTCGTGCAGATTGAGAAAGCAGGAGAAGTCATTCCCGCAGTCGTCGGCGTCCGCACGGAACTGCGCAAAGGCGATGAACGCATTTTTCAGATGCCCACCGAGTGTCCGGAATGCCACTCGACAGTTGTTCGCGACCCGGAAATCGTCGCAGTGCGTTGTGTGAATAGCAGCTGTCCCGCGCAAATTCGTCGAAAACTCGAGCATTTTGCTTCGCGTGGCGCGATGGACATCGAAGGTCTCGGTGAAATGATGGTCGCCCAACTGACGAGTCGTGGGCTGGTGCATGCCGTTAGCGATATTTACCTGCTGGATGCAGAAAAACTGAGGACGCTTGAGCGGATGGGAGAGAAGAGCATCGCGAATCTGCTCGCCGGCATCGATGCGAGCCGATCGCGACCCTTGTGGCGGCTCATTTTTGGCCTGGGTATCCTGCACGTAGGAGCGACGGCATCCCGCTCATTGGCGGGCGAATTTGCAAATTTGCGGGAAATCATGGCCGCCGACACGACACGTTTGCAGCAAATCGAGGATGTCGGCGAAGTGATGGCCGCAAGCATCGTCGATTTTTTTGTCCGCGAAGCCAATCGCGCCTTAATTGACGCCCTGGAAGAGGCCGGGCTGAATTTTGCCGGCGAACCCGTCGTCAAAACCACTGCCGATTCTTCGAGGGTCGCCGGAAAGACGTTTGTCTTGACTGGAGCACTGAGCCGGCCGCGCGAAGTTTTCGAAGAACGCATTCGCGCGGCAGGGGGTAAGACCAGCGGGAGCGTTAGCAAGAAAACGCATTACGTCGTCGCTGGCGAAGAGGCGGGCAGTAAGCTGGAGAAAGCCAGAACCCTCGGAGTGACTGTCCTGGATGAAGCCGGTCTTGAGGAGATGCTGACGTCTGGTTAGCATCTGTCGCGACAGTAGGAAATTCTGCCTTTCCACCGCTGGTGGTGCCTTCAACTGCCAACCATTTAAATTTCTCAAAACTGACGTGACTATTTCAATTGCCCGTCTGATGATGATTACTCCTCCTTTACCCAGTTCCCAGTCATGTCAGAAACCCCGCACCTTCCTTCTGTAGTCCGTAACACTCTGGCCATCGTTATGGGTGGCGGTGTTGGCTCCCGCCTCTTTCCCCTCACCAAAGACCGCTCGAAACCGGCGGTTCCACTCGGGGGCAAATATCGTATTGTCGACATCCCGATCTCGAACTGTCTTAATTCGGGCCTGCGGCAGATCTACGTGCTGACGCAGTTCAACAGCACGTCGCTGCATCGGCATATCAACGACAGTTATCAATTCGACCATTTCACCAAGAGCTTCGTCGAGATTCTGGCGGCGCAGCAAACGCCCGAAGGCTCCAATTGGTATCAGGGCACTGCCGATGCTGTCCGGCAAAACATGCGCTACTTCCTCGAAGCGCCCTACGAATATTACATCATTCTCAGTGGTGATCAGTTGTATCGGATGGATTACACCGACGTCCTGAATCATCACATCAAGAACGAGGCCGACATCACGATTGGCACGATTCCAGTTGCGCGGACGGCTGCGAGCGACTTCGGCATCATGGATAGCGATCCGGATTATCGGATTACGCGATTTGTGGAAAAACCGAAGGAGGACGACGTTCTCGATACGCTCAAGATTCCGGAAAAGCTTCTCGCCACCATCGACAAACCTGCTGACGCCGATCTGTATCAGGCATCGATGGGAATCTATGTCTTTAACCGTAAAGTGCTCATCGAGTGCCTCGATAATGACCTCGTCGATTTCGGCAAACACATTATTCCTGCAGCCATCCCAGACCGGCGTGTAATAGCCTACATTTTCCAGGGTTACTGGGAGGATATTGGAACCATTCGAGCGTTTTACGAGGCTAACATCCGGCTCACCGATTTAGTTCCGGAATTTTCCTTTTTCGAAAGTGGCGGTTCAATCTACACCCACCGCCGTTTTCTACCTGCGACGAAGATCAACGGCGCCATGATCCGGCAGGCGATCATCTCTGACGGCTGCATCATTTCGGATGGTTCCATCGAGCGCTCTGTCATTGGCGTCCGAAGCATTATTAATCCGGGGGCCACCATCCGGAATTCGGTGCTCATGGGCGCCGATTTTTACGAGGAAGGCCCGCCGCCGGACGGACTGCCAGCGATAGGGATCGGCAAGAATTGCGTCGTTGACCGGGCTATCATCGACAAGGACGCCCGTATCGGCGATGGCTGTGTCATCACACCGGAAGGCAAGCCTGAGAATATGGACGGCGACAACTTCTATATTCGTGACGGCCTGGTCGTCGTCCCGAAAAACGCCGTCATCAGACCCGGTAAGTGGATCTGAGCCGCAACGCGGCCCGCATTGGTCTTGCTCTTTAACTTTAACTTACTCTGCGGACTCGCGCTGCGAGCCGCAGCCGCCACAGAGTAAGTTAAAGCATAAGTTCAAGAGCACGAATCCAGGCACGTCACTTCTCTACCGTTGCCTTCAAGTTCGTCAGGCCCGCTTCAAAGTCAGCTCCGATCAGCTTGTCCAGAAATCGGCCAAAAAGTCGCTGCAGGGGATTCCGGGACAATTTTCCTGAGCAGATCCACGTCACTTTCGTTCCGGCACCCTCGGGTTTTAGCTCGAGGCGCCCGTCTGATTTCATTCCGAAATCAGGAAACTCGAGTAAATAGGCGACCAACTGGTTTTGTTGCCATTCCGTGATCGTGAATTTGCCATTTCCTTCCGTCTGACTTTTCCAGGCGTGCCAGGCACCGACACCACTGGTCGCATCCGAATATTGCAATTCCATCTTAGGATCCCGTGCATGCCACACCGTCCAGGTTTTCCACTCCTTTAAATCGCCGATTTTTGCGAAGACCGCGGCTGGCGGCGCATTGATCACCGCTGAACGTTCAACCCGGTATTCGCCTGGCAGAAACTGCGAGGCGATCACGACTCCCAAGGCCAGCGCGACAAACAATCCCACTAGGCCGACCACAATCTTGAGCAACAGCTTCATGGGTTCGAACTCCTAACAGATTCCAATTTCAGGTCGAAGACATTTTGACACGCCGGGAAAGAGATTCGCGTTCCGTCAAACACCGAAAGCTGAGGCCTTGCTCCGACGCGCGTTCCCGGCTACTTTCCGCGCTCCCGTTTTTTCCTGCATGGCGAAAATTTACCTGAAAACCTACGGCTGCCAGATGAATGAGCGCGATTCCGAACAGGTCGCGCAGATGCTCATTGCACGGGGCCACGCCATGACCCCGACGGAGAACGACGCCGATGTGGTGCTGCTCAATACATGCAGCGTCCGTGACATGGCGGAACAGAAGGCGCTTGGGAAAATGGGGATGTTGCGCGGATTAAATGACTCAAAACCTGTTGTCTATGGATTCCTGGGCTGCATGGCTCAGAGCCGGGGAGCGGAGCTTTTGCGGGAATCGCCCCATGTGGATTTGGTCGTTGGGACGCAGAAATTTCATACCGTTGCCGACCACGTGGAGAGGTTGCTGGCTGACAAACAGCGCCGCCGCGACCAATGGATGGATGATCCGCGGCTGACGATTGTCGATGTTGCCGAAGAGGAAGGATCACAGGACACGATTCGCGACCACGTGTTGAAGGAGAGGCAAGCGACGGCGTTTGTATCGATCATGCAAGGCTGCAATATGCATTGCACGTTTTGCATTGTGCCTTACACGCGGGGGCCCGAGCGCAGCCGTCCGATTACGGAGATCGTCGACGAAGTGAGGGGACTGGTGGCGCGCGGAGTTAGGGAAGTGACTTTGCTGGGGCAAATTGTGAATCTGTACGGCCGTCACGAGTTTCCAAAAGTGAATGGGAAAGGCCCGTTCGTGCAGTTGCTGGAAGCCATTCACGACGTGGAAGGCCTTGAACGGTTGCGTTTTACGTCACCGCATCCAATCGGATACAAGGATGACTTGATTCAGGCGTTTACGTACCTGCCGAAGCTTGTGGAGCACGTGCATTTACCTTTGCAATCCGGTTCGGATCGTATCCTCAAGGCGATGCATCGCACGTATACGGCAGAGAAGTTTTTCGCGCTCACCGAGAAAATTCGGGCTGCCCGCCCCGGAATTGCAATTACAACCGACGTCATTGTCGGTTTTCCAGGCGAGACGGAGGAGGATTTTGCGGCTACGCGCGACTTG
>DATDBU010000204.1:0-3125 GCA_036524675.1 Chthoniobacterales bacterium
TCGCTTGCGGTGCGCTCCATCCCGCAAGGCGGACGCCCAAACGAGTGCGGCAACCCATACCCGCACGGGCACCATCGAGCATTCAAGCGTCGGCCACACGCACCACGAGCTTGCCGAAATTGCGGCCCTCAAGTAGGCCATGAACGCCTCCGGCGCGTCCTCCAGTCCGTCGACTACGTCCTCGCGCAGCTTCACCCGGCCAGCGCCGATCCACTCGCTCATGTCGTGGCGGAACGCCGCGAAGCGGTCAGCATAGTGGTCGAGGATGATGAAGCCCTCCATCCGGATACGTTTCTGCACGAGTGCCGACATCAGCAGTGGCAGGCGGTTCGGTCCGGGCGGCAAAGTCCCGTTGTTGTAATCCCCGATATGCCCGCACACCGGCACACGCGCGCCGATGTTGAGCAACGGTAGTACCGCATCGAATACTGCGCCGCCGACGTTCTCGAAGTAGACGTCGATGCCATCCGGACAGGCGGCGGCAAGGTACTCGGCCAGCTGCGGATCGTGCCGGTCGAGACAAACGTCGAAGCCGAGTTCCTCGACCGCGTAGCGGCACTTGTCAGCGCCACCGGCGATGCCAACCACGCGCGCGCCTTTGAGCTTGGCGATCTGCCCGACCACTGCGCCGACTCTGATAAAGTGCATTTATTCGGGCGTAGCTGCGCTGGGCCGAGTAAGTAGAAAGTTCGACACGTCGCGCCACCATGGGGCGCGGGGATCATAGTCGACGGTGTTATGCGTGGCGTTCTCCTGAGTCCAGAGACACTTCGCCCCAGTGTAGCCGTCGTAGAGGTTGCGGCCGAACTTTACAGGAATCACCTCATCGCTTCCGGCGAGCAAAAAGGCAACCGGGCCGTCATACTTTTTCAGTGCTGCAACATTGTCATAACGTTCACTTAGCAACATGCGAACCGGGAGAAACGGGTAATGATGCGCGGCCACGTCGGGCAGGGTTGTGAACGGCGTCACCAGGAACAGGCCGGCCACTTCATTCGGAAGTTCGCTCGCGACATGGCATGCAACGCCCGCCCCGATCGATTCGCCAAGGAGGAAGACCGGCTTTTTGCCCGCGCCAAGCAGGCTGCGAAGCGCCGCATTCGCTGCGTCGTTGAAAACCATCTCGCCCGGCTTTCCCGGACGCGCCCCGTATCCGGGGTATTCAAAAAGATAGACTTCCCACGTTTTACCCGCGTCGATGGATTCGAAGCCTTCGACGAAATAGGACCGATAAACAGCGTAGCCCGCGTTGCCGTGGAATACGATCATGCGATTTGCCGCAGCTGCCCCTCCGCGGACACTTTTCCAGCCGATGATCGCGCCGCCGGCGTCGCGCCAGGGTTCGAGACCTGTTGAGGAAGCCTCGCGCAAAAGCTGTTTCTCCTCAGCGCGCGAGGGGAAGTAAATGAATTGGTTTTGGAACACGGCAAGCAGAACGGTGAATCCAACGTAAACCAAAAGCGGAATGCACGACATTCGCAGCAGCCAGCTGGCAAGCTTCATCGGATAAGCGGGAAAATCACGGTTTCGCAGATCCTTCGGTGAAGGTTAGGCGCCAGAGTCCGGCTTCCTGATCTTATCCGCAATGAGAAACGGCGCGTAGAGCACAAAAAAGAGCACGCAGGCGAGGACCAAAAGACTGGCGATGTAGGCCGGCCACGGCCCGAGATAATCGAGGAGTGATGGATGATCTGGTTTTGCGCAGAGGTAACCGTAGTTGGCGCCAATGAGCGCGTTTACCGCGCTGGCTGCGACAGCATAAACGATTGTCCAGGAGAAGATGCGGACGACCGATCCGGGCCTTGGGCGCATCCGCAGTCCGAGGGTGAGGTAGAGGATGGATGCTATCACTCCCCCGTGCGCGACGAAAAACAGCACTACGGCGAGATCGGAAAAATCGCCCCCGATATCGGGCGTTAGAATCGCTTGCAGGGTGCCCGCCAGTCCCCAGAAGTAAGCCATCTCGTAGGGAAGTTGCCAGCGGCCGGCTAGTGCGAGAATCGTTGCGATTGTCGCCCAGTCGCAGAGATGCATGGGAAGCGCGTTTTGGAGATCGAGGGCGCCGTGCTTGTGCGAGAGGATCAGGACGGCGATTTTGTTCAGAACGAGCACTGCGGCCGCCGTGTAGCCGATGCCGCAGGCAAGCCCGGAGCGAGGTTGGCGGCGCGCTGCAAAAGCCAGCGCAAGCGGCAGAATAACAATTGATGCTAGCACCGCGAGATGGACCGGGTCGAACAATTGAAAGGCAAGTGGCATGTGCGACGATATTCCACGTCGTGCCCGAGAAAAGGACGGGCAGCCCAGGCATGTCCTTGGAGAGGTTTGCTGATGAAAACGACCTTTGTGTGCTGATGTTTGAGGTGGAACTTAGCTTTTCGGCAGAACTCGCGTTTTTCCTGCGTGGGATGCGTAGCGGAAGTTGCCTCCGGCGCGCTTTGTCGGAAAAGACCGCCGTCAAGGATGTGATCGAGGCGTGTGGAGTGCCGCACCCGGAAGTGGATCTGATCGTTGGGACAGATCTTTGCACCGGCGAGCGGATTGCCGTTCCCTTTGCCTGGCAAGTGCAGGCTCCTGGCCGTGTGGAAATCTTTGGCGTTCGTGCACCAGCCGACGTCCTGCCCCAAGCGCCTCGGTTGCAGACGAAGCATTGGCGCCGCTTCGTTGCGGATGGTCACCTCGGCAAACTCGCGCGCAACCTGCGGCTGCTTGGGATCGATACCGCCTATGAACGCGATGCCGACGATCGTCGGCTACTCGAAATTATGGCCGCGGAAGATCGCGCGCTGCTGACTCGCGATCGCCGTCTGCTCATGCATTCCATCGTCCGGCACGGTTACTGTCCGCGCAGCGTCCATGCCGAGGAACAAACACGCGAGGTGCTCCAGCGTTTCGACCTCACTTCCGAGTCCGGCCACGTCGTGCCATATCAGCGATGTCTCCGTTGCAATTCACTGCTCATGTCCGTGCCAAAGTCGGAGGTGGTTACTCAGCTTTCCGGCGAACCGCTGACTTTGCGGTTCTACGATGATTTTCGCCGGTGCTCCGGCTGCGGTCGGATTTACTGGCCTGGAACACATTTTGAGAAGCTCACGGCAAGGTTGAAACGTCTCATCCAACCAAGCTAA
>DATDBU010000205.1:0-4256 GCA_036524675.1 Chthoniobacterales bacterium
GTTGCCCCACAAGTTCACCTTGAGGCGCGTAGCGAGATCGCCAAAGCCTGATTTACGCGATGTTATACCCCCGCCACGGACTTGCTCGTAAACGTAGTTTTCGACGACCAGTTGGAGATCCACGTTGTTATAAAGACCCACTTTTAGGTTCACATTGACCACATTGACGCCGAAAGCCCTCTCCCCATCGGCGTTCCAGTTGTCTATGCCAAAGCTCACCAAATCGGCCTCAAACTGGAAATGGCCAGCATCCACAGTATAGGCACTCTCGGTCTTATCGGGCCGGTCAGTACTCATTTCGCGCATGAGTGCTCGAGGCGTGGGATTGAAGAGGTTGTATTGCCATTTATTCCGATTGGCCGTCGTAAGGGCTGATGATTCGTCCGCAAAGGCCTCCGTGATCCCCGCTCCGAGGAGAAACAAAATGCCCAATGCGCTCTTCAAGCCGTTCTCTATAGTATTCATGGAATTCTAGGTGCTGTGATCACGGTGGTGTAGTGATGAAGAGTGTTAATCAACAGGACCGCGACCCTCGATAACGTCTGCGATAGGGGGAACGCGAAAAACGGCCTTGCCTCGCCCGCTGGAATAAGGGCCCGTACGCTCACTGGACAATCAATTTTCCACCCATCTGCGGATGCATCAGGCAGGCGTAGGTGAGGGTGCCGCGCTTGGTTGGGCGGACCGTCAAAGTCAACGTTTGGCCTGAGTCGATGCTGGGCGTCTTGACATCCAGGCCTCCGATCGACAAGCAGTGAAGGACACTGCGGGGATCGTCATTCCGAAGTACCAGTTCGGCTATCTGGCCTTGCTTGAGGGTGATTGGCGGGTTGCGCAGTTCGGGCTTGCCTTCGAGATGGAACGCCTGGTCTTTGGCTACAAGCACAATGCGAACCGTTGGCGCAGCGGCCGTGCTCGACGAGTCGCCGCAGCCGACGAGTGTGAGCAGGCAGACGAGTAACAACGCGAGTTTGTTTCCGAAGGTCCTCATATGGTTAGTCGCAATTCCACTAGGCCGAGACGAGCAGCGCGGTAGCCCACATGACGACCATGCCGAGCATCAGCCCGGCTGCGTTGCTCAAGTGAAAAAGATTGCCCTCGGCCGTTTTCATCATCTGAACTCCAATCGACCAGACAACCTGGAATACGGCGCCCGCGCCGATCGCGAGAAAGAACGCCGACGCGATGTCCGAGTACGAAAAACCTCCCATCCAGCAACCGAGAATCGCTGGCGCGCCGCCGACGATACCGAGCAAAGCAAGATGAAAGAGCCTCACCCTTGAGCGCGCAAGTGGCGAGACTATGGCAAGGCCTTCAGTCGTGTTGTGAATGGTGAAGCCAAGCAGCAGCAGCGCTCCGAGTGCAATCTCCCCTGAGGCATAGGCGCTGCCGATCGCGAGTCCCTCGCCAAGGTTGTGAATGCCGATGCCGAAGGCGATCATATACGCCAAGATCAACGAGGCATCCCGTCCCTCCGCGTCAGGCCGCGAGCGCAGGAACTGGTCGATGCCGGTAATGAAGAGGAACGCCAGTAGAAAGCCGATGGCCAGAAGTCCTACTCCCGAAAACACGCCCGGCAGTGCGCCCGCAACTTCGAAACCCTCGTGCAACGCATCGACACCGAGGAAGACCAGCAGTCCGATGGTGAAGCTGAGGAAGAAGTTGATCCAGCGTTTGCCTAACTGTCGCAGGAACGGCAGCCACAAGATGCCGAACGCCACGGGAAGTATGCCAACATAGAATCCCATCGCGGAGAACACCAGAAACATGCGCGCTGAAGGAGTCGGTGTCTCCACTGCGACCGGAATTTCCTTTTCAAAGGACAATCCGCTGGCAGTAAAAAGTTCGATCTTGTAGGGGTCCCCTGACACCCAATCGAACGGGATGCGAACCGTGGCTTCCTGCAACCGCTCCAAGTGCGGGCTCGGGCTGAATTCGGCTTTCCAGATCGCTTCGTCTACCGTAACCAGAGTCATCTCCACCGGCATCGGTCCCGTGTTGCGGATGGTCAGTTTGAACTCGCCGGGCTTCAGTTCGACGCGGCGGATGCTGATTTGTTCGATCGGCGGCACCGGCCGCTCGATCAGTTGGCTGCCGCCATGGAAAAACCACCAGATCAACCCAGCAAGCAGCACAAGCGGGGTGATCGCGCTAAGCACGGCGAGCGATTTGGAAAGCCTGAAAGACGTGTGGGTAGTGGCATCCATAAGTCGCTAGCTTTTCACGTTGAAGAATCCCATCCAACCCAGCTCGGCGAATTCCGAAGTGTGAGCGTGAAACATATACATGCCCGGATACTTGTAGCTGAACTCAAGAATGCCGCGCTGACCCTGGCAGAGATTGATGGTGTCCGTGAGTTCTGCCGGCTGTAACGAAGTGCCGTTCGGGTAGTAGTCGAACATGTTTGCGTGGAGGTGAAAGTTGTTCACGAGGTCGAACTCCGTCATGTTCGAGAGATAGATCCGCACTTTTTCGCCGACGTTGATCTCGATGGGATGCTCGGCGTAATAATTCGCAACACCGTTGACCGCATAAAACTCGTTCTCCATGTCGAGGTCCACATCGAGCCCGTGCATGACCATGATCATCTCCGTTGCCGTCGGACGCGGTGGATTTGGATCGACGATCAATGTGCCGTAGAGCCCGCGCGAGATGTGCTTGCGCAGTGGCATCATGTGACAGTGATACGGAAACAGGCCAAACGGCTCGGCGATGAAATCGTAGGTGAACGTCTTTCCCTCTGGCACGACCTCGAATACACCATCCATGTTTGCCGGATGAACTCCGTGAAAATGGATCGTGTGCGGTTTGCTGCCCCGATTTTCAAAATAAATGATGAGCCGGTCGCCAATCGTAGCGCGAAGCGTGGGCCCGGGCATGAAGCCGTTGTAGACCCAAGCAGGAAACTTGAGGCCTTTGGCGACTTCTATCTCCTTGTCCTCCGCCACGACCAAGTATTCGCGTTGAGAGGTGCCGGCTCCGCGCGGGGTAACCCGCCCGTAGTCGAAGGCGGTCAAATACCTCGTCGGGTCCATCGCCTCAGCTAGCTCTGGTTGATACTGTCCTTGGAGTGGGACTGTGACTGAAGCACTTGTCGAGCTCACTGGGACGACCTGATCGCCAACGAGCGTCGTTTTGCCAATCGGATACTTGCCGTCCAGCTTTTCAGTCAGGCACTCCATGCAGGCCTGAGCCTTTTGCGCCGGAAATGTGGTTAGCGCCGCCGCGCCGGCAACCGTAATCGCTCCACGGTGCAAGAACCTGCGTCGGGAAATGGCGAGCGAATCGGGTTTCTCGAAAGAGGTCATGAACGTCCGAGTTATCGATACGCTCAAGTACTTTTACGGTCAATACAAAGTTTGTGTGCCAAAACTCTCTTATTACGAGCACTGTTTGTGCGTCAACCAGAACTCATTGCTTTTCAAAGCCATCGGAAGCGGCTAGGTTTCGTGCGTCATGCCGAAACGAGATTCACCAAAGAGGAAGACCGGTCGCAAGAGGCCGCCGACGCTCACCGTTCAGACCGAAGACTACCTGGAGCGCATTCAGGAGCTCCTGGATCGTAAAGGTTATGCGCGTGTTTCGGACATCGCCGACCAGCTCAGTCTCACGCCCTCCACGGTCTCCAATATGGTGCGCCGCCTTGCCGGCCAGGATCTCATTGAGTTCGAGAACTACCGCGGGCTGAGGTTGACAAGCAAGGGTCGCGCCGTAGCCCATCGGATCCAAGCGCGCCACGCCATCCTCACTGAGTTCCTCCAAGTGCTGGGCGTTGACGCCGCAGACGTGGGCCAAGACGTCGAGGGCATCGAGCACCATATCAGCCGCTCAACACTCGAGGCGATCGATGCGCTCACGAAGACGCTACGGAAGCATCCGCTCGTTCTAGCCGAGGTGATTAAGCGCGGGGGCCCTGGTTGAACGAAGCCGCTTGATGCCGAGAATCTGGCATGGCCTCTCTAAGCAGATCTCTGGTCTCATTCTCTCGACCTTCAATTTGAGATCACTGATCCCACCAGAATTCCTCATCCTACACTTTCGCGATTCGGGCTAATGTAGTGTCATGAAAGTCAATCACATAAGTGAGCGACCTCACTGGCAAGCAGACGGTCCGCGCATGAAGCAACCCCCGCGCCGGAACTCCCACCCTCCTTTTTGGTTCACGCCACGGTAGTCGCCACCCATTCGAAGCTCAAACCAAAGAACCAAAAACCCGACTTGGCTATTCCGCACGTCTGAACGCCGGAGATCCATTC
>DATDBU010000206.1:0-67060 GCA_036524675.1 Chthoniobacterales bacterium
AAATCACCGATATCGACCTTGGTCAGCTCCCACTCGAAGGTCGATGGCTGCACGCCGAGATCGGTCAACGCTCCGACCAGCATGTCACCACTGATGCCGGAAAAACAGTCGAGATAGAGGACTTTCATGGCTTTTGGAAAAAGGGAAAAGGAGCGGCAGACTACAGCGGCGGCGGAGTGTTGTCGAAAAGCAAAGAAGCAAACAGACGGTGTTTTACCGTGCCACCGCAGGGTAGTTTATTCTACGGCTGAGCGGCGACTTCCCGAAGGGTGAACGCGCCATCGTACAGCGCTTTGCCGATAATGGCGCCGTGTATCCCAGGGATCGCCTGCAATTTGCGGACGTCATCCGCCGTGCCGACCCCGCCGCTGGCAATTAAATTTAGCTCGCCGCCGGTCGCTTCCAGCATCTCGTTCAAGGCGGGAATATTTGGCCCCGTTAACATACCGTCGGTTGCGATGTCCGTGTAGATGAGTGTGCGAACGCCGAGCGCGGCCATTTGCTTGGCCAGAGCAGTGGCTTTCACACCGGAGCCGGACGTCCATCCGCGAAGCGAAACTTCGCCGTCTTTGGCATCGATGCCCACGGCTATTCTTTCTGCGCCGAATTCCTTGATAAGGCTCGAGACGAACTCTGGTGATTCGGCGGCTTTTGTGCCAACAACCACACGGGCGACGCCCGTCGCGAGCGCTTTGTCCACTGCGGCGAGCGACCGCATTCCGCCGCCGAGTTCGCAGGGAATTTCCACAGCGTTCACAATCGCCTTTACCGCATCCAGATTTCCAAATTCGCCTGAGAATGCGGCATCCAGATCGACGATATGCAGCCAGTCACCGCCTTCGGTTTCCCAGCGTTTCGCAAACGCCGGCGCGTCGCTGGAATAAACTGTTTTCTGGTCCGCCCGTCCTTGCCGGAGCCGGACGACCTCGCCATTCATTAAATCAATTGCTGGGAAAAGAAGCATCGTCCTGCAAAACTAAGCCGAAATCTGTCCCGCGGATCAAGCACCAGAAAGCGGAAATTATTAGCACCGAATGGAATTGGGAAGCGCCTTCCATCCTTAGCCGGATGTGTCAGCTATTTTAGCTGTCATGTCAGCCGAATATTATCGATCAAACGCGTTCGGCCGAGGAAGGCGGCGAGCGCCATAACGGCAGGAGGTTCGATGCGCGTCAGTTTTTCCAGAGTTTCGCCGTGGACAATCTCGATGTAGTCGATTCTTGCCAGAGTTTCCTGTTCGATGCTGAGGCGGGCGCGCTTGATTACAACGTCAGCGGAGGTTTCGCCGGATTGCGCGGATTCGCGGGCCTCGGCGAGCGCTTTTCTGAGGATAGGCGCGGCTCGCCGCTCTTCGGCGCTGAGATAGGTGTTGCGGGAACTGAGAGCCAGACCGTCTGGCTCGCGAACCGTTGGAACGCCGACGATCTTGATCGGAAAATTGAGATCGCGAACCATCCGGCGAACGACGGCGAGTTGTTGGTAGTCTTTTTCTCCAAAAACAGCGGCCTGCGGCTGGAGGATGTTGAATAACTTCGCAACGACCGTACAAACGCCACGGAAATGTCCGGGTCGCGATGCTCCGCAGAGACCTGTGCTGAGCGCCTGCTCGTCGATGAAAATGCTGTGATCGCCGGCATACATTTCTTCCGGTGTTGGCGCAAAAACCAAGTTCACGCCGAGCTCCTTGCAGTGTTGCAGGTCCGCGGTTCGCGGGCGTGGATAGGAATTGAGGTCCTCGTTCGGGCCGAATTGTATGGGATTAACGAAAATGCTTACTATGAGGGTGCCGTTTCTCCCTGCGAGCGCACGGCCTTGGCGGAGGAGTTCGGCGTGTCCGGCGTGGAGTGCGCCCATTGTCGGAACCAGGACACGGGGTGAAGGGCATTTCGCTGCGGCGCTTTGGGCTATGTGTGTGGAGGAAATGGTGCGCATGTTTGTAAAATCCTACTCTTACTCCTCGTAATCATTCCGCCTCAATACTCTTCGCCTTCTTCCTCGTCCTTGAGGCGGAGAAGGGAGAAAGAGGATGGAGTGATTACGATTATGAGTAGGAGTAAGATTATTGCTGGCATCAGCCATCGATGGTTTGCAGCACGGCCTCGACTACTTCCTCGACGGCGACGGCATTCATACAGCGGAAATCAATGGGGCATTCGCGCAAAAAACAAGGACTGCACTCGACTTGATGCCGCAGGACGCGGTGCCCAGCACCCATCGGGCCGGTGAGGACGGGCTCGGTGCTACCGAAAATGGCGATGGTCGGCACGCCGAGCAAAGCAGCCAGATGCATTGTCCCGGTGTCGTTAGTTAGGAGGGCCGAACATTGCTCGAGGAGAGCCGTTAACTCGGCGAGTGTTGTTTTGCCAATATGATTTTCTACCGGCCCGTCAATACCCGCAGCGATTTGATCGCCGATGTCCGCGTCGCCCGCGACACCGAACAAATGCCACTCGCAATCCCGCCGGTGAGCGACTGAATTGGCTACTTGTGCAAAGCGTTCCGGTAGCCAGCGCTTGGCAGGGCCATATTCGGCTCCCGGACACAGCCCTATCCTAAGGCGTCCGTCGCGGCGGATGGATGGACGCGCTGGAAAAGCCGCCTCACGCATGTCGCCGCCGATTTGCTTCGCAAAACGTAGGTAATGCAGGCTCTGATGCTCCGGCGGGCCTACCTTTTTCGGATCACGAATAATTTGATTGAGTAAAAAACTGCGTCCCTGCCGATCGTAGGCCGTCCGGCGCGGGATGCCGGCGAGGAATGCCTCGAGGCCGGTGCGCATGGAATTTGGAAACAAAATGGCGACGTCAAAGGGAAGCCCATTTTGTTTCTTCTTAGCGCGGAGTTTTCTGGCAACGCTCAAGACACCGTCTTTCGGGAGGATGGGGATGATCTCGTCCACTTCGGGAATCACGCGCCAGAAGTCGGCTAGTTTCTGTTTTACCAGCACGGTCACGCGCGCGTCGGGGCGTCCTCTCTTGATTGCACGGACGGCGGGTACGGTCATCACGGCATCGCCCAGCCAGTTGCTGGAGCGGACCACGATTTCGAACGGCTGCAGGTCGGCTGCTGTCATTTCGGGTGGCAGGACGATGCCGCGCTTATAACGTTTTGTATTGCCGAGAAGAAACTCGGGCGAGGGTGTTTTCCAACGTTCATGTACCCAAAACCATTCGTGCGGGCTCAATCGAATGAGTTGTTCGAGTTCTTGATTGAGGCGCGCAGTCGTTAGTTCGACATCACGCGTGACTTCCTCGATGGGCGGCAGAAATGTCATCTTCCAGCGCGCGATGCCTGTTGTTTGGACCGCCACGGAAACGAGTGCCGCGCCCGATCGCGCAGCCATCAACGCTGCAAGGGGGGACGTTGAGGCGAGTCTATCGAAAAACGGGACCCATGTGCCACCGTCTCCTGCATGCTGATCGATGAGCACCCCGCCCATGCCTCCCTCGCGCAGGATGCGGATGGCTTCGCCGAAACCCTCCTTGCGTTCGAGCATGCGAATGCCGAAGCGTATACGCGTCTCGCGTATATAGCGGTCGATGTGCGGATTTCCGAGGCGTTGATAGACTGCGGTGAGTTCGAAATTTTCGAAAACGCACATCGCCTGGGCAATGAGCTCCCAGTTTCCCATGTGGTTGATCGACCACAGCACTCCGCGGCCGCTTCTTAGTAATTCCAGTACGCGTTCTACGCCGTCGAAGCTAAGGCGCTTTTGAATTTCTTCGCGAGATAATCGCGCCAAAGCAGGCGTGACGAGGAGGTTTGCCACGAGATTTTGAAAATGTTGGCGGGCAAGCGCGCGGATTTGGCGAGGCGTTTTCTCGCGGCCAAAGGCGATCGTCAGATTTTTGATCGCGAGTTTCCGATATGGATAGAACAGGATGTAGCCCAGGAGTCCGAGAGCGCGCCCGAACCGAAAAGTCATGTCCAGGGGCAGCTTTTCGATCACCCACACGGTCGCCAGGAAAATCCGATAGGTCAAAAGGTCGAGCATGACGTAGGCGAATAGGAGGAGGCACCAGGCCCCTGATTATTTCCGGTAGATTGCACGCAGCGGATGTTCGTCGAGCACATTGGCCCGGATGCCGCCGAGCTTGTTTGCATCATAAATCTGGATCCCCACATAATAGTACAGGGGGCAGATCGGCGCTTCATCGGTTACGAGCATGCGCTCGGCTTTCTGAAAAATGGCAAAGCGTTTTGCGGGATCGAGCTCTGCGGCAGCCTCGGCGATCCAGTGGTCATATTGCGGGTTTGACCAGCCGGTTCGGTTGTTCCCGCCATCGGTCACAAACATGTCCATAAAAGTGTTCGGATCGTTGTAATCTCCCACCCAACTTGAACGGCAGAGATCGTAGTCGAGGCGGTTTTGCGTGTTGAGATAGACTTTCCATTCCTGGCGTTGCAGGCCCATTTGGACACCCAGTTCTCTTTGAAACATCGCCTGAAGCTCGACGGCTATATTTTCGTTAATCTTTTTATCGTCGTAGAGATATTTGATTGGAGGAAAGCCTTTCCCGCCGGGATATCCGGCCTCCGCGAGTAAACGCCGCGCTTTTTCGGGATCGCGAGCGTAGCTGGCTGGCGGCTCGTAGCCGGCGGTTTTAGGCGGAACAAAGCTCGTTGCCGGGATTTCCCCTGCCCGTGTGATTTTGTTGACGATGAGATCCTTGTCTATGACCAGAGAGAACGCCTGACGCACCCGAACATCGTTGAAGGGAGGACGTGTAACGTTAAAGCGGATAAAATAGTTCCCCAAAAACGGCGCTGCATGGAAATCCGGGCGTTTCTTCAAGTCAGCTATGAGTGCCGGAGGCGTCAATCCCTTGTCCATAATGAGATCGGCGACGCCAGAGGCGTAAAAATTATAAGCTGTCATCGAGTTCTCGATGGGGAGCACATCGACAGAGTTCAGGCGGATATGTGCAGCATTCCAATAGCTTGGATTTTTCCTGAGCCGGATACGGTCGTTGAGACGCCATTCTTCGAGGAGGAATGCTCCGTTGGTAACGATGTTCTTCGGTTTGATCCATTCGTCTCCATACATCCGAACCGTCTCGATGGGCACCGGAAGGAGCGTGGCGAACCAGCACAGGTCCAGGAAGAACGGTGTAGGATTTTCGAGTGTGACGACCAGTGTACGATCGTCGAGGGCTTTCACTCCGACCTGGGAGAAATCTTTGAGAGTGCCTTCGTTGAATGCCTTCGCGTTTTTCAGGTAGTAGAGCTGATAGGCGTATTCCGCGGCTTGCTCCGGGCTGAGGGTGCGCTGCCAGCTATCCACGAAATCTTTGGCCACCACCGGGCGTCCATTGGACCAACTGGCGTTCGAGCGGAGGTGAAACGTATAAGTTTTGCCGTCCGGCGAGATTTCCCAGGTCTCGGCGATACCGGGCTGGGGGCCGTTGTCACCGAAGGTAGTGAGTCCTTCGAACAACGCGTAAACGATTCGTGAATCGAGCTGGCCAGTGATGACCGCAGGATCGATGGATTCGGGCTCGGCTCCGTTGAGAAAGACGAGGTCGGCGCGATCGGCGGGTCGGTTACACGCAGCCAGAAGCGTTCCGGCATACAAGATGGCGACAGTATTCCGAAGGTTGCGAGGAAACCTGCGGAAGAAGCAATCTGCCACCGGGAGCAAAAGCTAAGGGGTCGGAGTAGCCGAAGGGGCCACGCTTGGGGTCGCAGATGTCAAAGCTTCCTGGGCGGCAGTTGCTGTCGCGGAGGCTTCCGGCGTCGAGATTGCGGCAGGGGACGTTGCCGTTTCGACTGGAGCGGGTGTCGTGGCAGCCGGCGTTAGAGTCGCAATAGGGGGCGTTACAGTCTCAACGGGCATGGGCGTCACGGAGGTGGCTGGCGCTGGAGTGGTTTTGGCGGCTTCGACTGCCTGAGCTTTTGCGGCTTGTTCGAGTCCCTTTTGAACGTCGGAAGTTTTTGTGGATGCCTTCGCGTAGAGGATCGTCAACAACAGGCAAACGGCAAAAAATGCGCCGCCGAGATAAACCGTGAATTTTTGCAAAACATTTGTGGTCTGAGCACCGAAAAGATCCTGAGTCATTCCCGAACCAAACGAAGCGCCCAAGCCTTCGTTTTTCGGCCGTTGCATCAGAACAACAAGAATCATCAACGCGGAGACGATCACCAGAACGCCGATGAGGAGGTAAATTAATACGTTCATATCGAGAGCGGGCAACCTTAGCCGGTCAATGGTTCTTGTAAAGCGGAGGTTGCCAGGTGAGGGAGGGTGCAGTGTGGGCCTTTGCAAGCCGGGTGAAACGCTTGCTCGAAGAGCCGGAAACGGGCTGGAGAAGTTTGGCAGGTGAGGGTGCGCGTAACGGACACCAATGACATGGCCAGTTTTGCAAAAAACAAGGCTGGGCGAGCCTCATACAGGCATCCTAAAAAGCAAAGCGGTAGTGACGACCATCTTCCGCTAGCCATGGGATGTGAGGTCTCGATTTGCTTGGGAAGGGCGAAAATAGGGTGCTCCAGTCATGGTCGCCAGGAGAAGAGGCATAGTCATTGCGGGCGGGCGACCGTCGAACCTATGAAGGAACAGGCAAGATTCATTGGACTCCGGGCTGCCAGGTTGCCGGGACCAACCGGACTCGAGTTCCCTTGCCGCAGCATCAACAACGAGGATCCGGCGAGCCGGATCGCTGGAGACCCGATCGGAGTGAGGAATGATCGCCTTACACGGGAGCATACCGCGTATTATGCTGACCCGGTGGAGATGGATGCGGGGCGCGCCGAAGGTCATTGCCCAGTTCGCTAGCCACTTCGCCGAAAATCTGCTTACACGGTATCGACTTCGCGGCGTCTGGCATGCGCTGCATGAACTTCTTCATGGGGTATCAGCAAGGCCGCGTTTCTCCGCAGACGTGGCTCGCGAATGATGGCGCAATCTTGTCCTGCGGCGACGGCATGCCCTGAATGAGCTGGGATTCTCGTTGGGAAGCTAGTTTTGAAGTGAAAAGACACGTGCCCAACAGGAGTCGTATGCTAGCGAATTTAACTGCGAAAACCCGGATAAGAGTGGTTAGCCTAGCTTGCCGCCCCGAATGATCGGAGATAAAGGATTACAAGGCCGTAATCTTCCCCTCAAATGGGTAATATAGCGCTTGCAAGTGAAAAATATTTTATTAATGTCGAGTTATGCCTACCAAAGTCAAATCCAAACCTGCTAAAAAGCCGGCTCCGGCTGCGAAGCCAGTCGCGCGAAAAGTAGCCGTAGCTCCTGTTGCCAAACCTGCAAAGCCAGCACCTGCTGCGAAAGCAACGAAAGCTGCGAAACCGGCAAAGGCGGTCAAACCCGCTAAAGCAGCTCCTGCGGCAGTTGTTGCTCCTATCGCTCCAGCTCCAGCCCCGAAAACCGTCAAAGGCAAGAAGCCCGCGAAAACCGGTCCAAAGAAAGGCCGCGGCCGTGTGACTTCTCCGAGTGGTCCTCTTTCGACCGCTGTTGTTGCCGTGCTCAAGCGTTTCAAGCGTCCTCTTAGTTGCCGCGAGATCACTGAAGCGCTCCTCAAGAAGGGTTATGTATTCACTCACCCTGAGCCGAAGCGGATCCTTTCGATCCGCATTTACAAGCTCAAAGGCGTCAAGAAAGTGTCTGCGGGACGTTTTACCTATGCCGAATAAGTTGTAAAGCCCCGATCAACCAAATCTGCAAAACCAGACGGCCCGGAGATTCTCCGGGCCGTTTTTTTTGGATTGCGGTAAAATTTTAGTAGTCCCGGGTCCGATTCTCTTAATGCGCCGGCCCGGGTGATTCCAACTTTGTATCGTTACTAAAGTTGATTCTTTAGTTCTTGCGGGGATCGCACTCGTCTTTGCAAGCTCGACGCATGGTCGGAAAACTCCTCGAACCGGAAATCCGGGAAATGATTGCTCAGCGCGACTTTAATGCCTTGCGCACTGGGTTCCTCGAATGGCCGCCGGCGGATCTCGCCGAGTTGCTAACGGATTTGCCGCAAGAGGAGCAGGTCATCATCTTCCGGGTTCTTCCCTCGTCGGTTGCGGCGGACACGTTTGAATATCTCGATGTCGACGTCCAAACGCGGTTGATCCATGCGATGGGGCAGGAGCAGGTGGCGGCAATTCTGAATGAGATGTCGCCCGATGACCGGACAACGTTGCTTGAGGAATTGCCGGCAAATGTCGTGTCGCAGCTGTTGCGTTTGTTAACGCCCAGGGAACGGGCGGTAGCGCAATCGCTCTTGAATTACCCGGAATCGAGCGTCGGCCGGTTGATGACGCCGAATTTTGTTTCGGTGAGGGAATCATGGACGGTGGCTCAAGTCCTGGATCACATCCGGCGTCACGGCGCAGACAGTGAAACCCTGAATGTGATCTACGTGGTGGATGAGGCGGGTCATCTGGTTGATGACGTGAGAATTAATGAGTTTTTGCTGAAACCACTGGAAACTGAGGTTCGCTTGCTTCACGGAGGAAAGGTGCCGCCTTTAAAAGTGACGGATCTCGAGAGTGAAGCGGTGGAAATTTTCCGAAAATACGATCGGACGGTGCTGCCGGTGGTGGATTCCGATGAGAAATTGCTAGGAATCGTAACCGTGGACGATGTTCTCGATGTGGCAGTGGAGGAGACGACGGAGGACATTCAAAAGTTAGGCGCCGTTGAGGCATTGGACGAGCCTTACCTCGACGTTTCACTCTGGAAATTGGTCCGGAAACGGGCGGTATGGCTCGTTGTCCTATTTGTGGGTGAGATGTTGACGGCAACGGCGATGGGAGTTTTCGAGGAACAAATTGCTCGGGCGGTGGTATTGGCGCTGTTTGTGCCTTTGATTATTTCCAGCGGAGGAAATTCGGGCTCGCAGGCGACAACACTCATTATCCGAGCCATGGCGCTGGGAGAGGTGCGGTTGCGGGATTGGTGGCGCGTGATGCGCCGGGAAGTCCAGGCGGGATTTTTTCTGGGCTGTATTTTGGCCGTGATCGGTTTTGCGAGGATCACGATATGGACACTGTTTTCGAAACAGTACGGACCGCATGGGATGCTAGTCGGCGCTACGGTCAGTTTGTCCCTGGTGGGCGTGGTGCTGTGGGGGACATTGGCGGGATCGATGCTGCCGTTCATATTGAGGCGGCTGGGGCTGGATCCGGCAACATCGTCGGCGCCTTTCGTTGCGACGCTTGTGGACGTGACGGGATTGATTATTTATTTCAGCATCGCCACGACGGTGCTGAGGGGAACGCTGCTTTAAAGTCTTAGGTCTTAAGTTTGTAAGTCTTAAGACGATCCCCCGATTCCAAACCATCAAATAAGACTCCGTGGCACCTCTAGACTTACAAACTTAAGGCTTAAGACCTCCTGCCCTATGCCGGCTGCTGTTGCGTCAGGCAGTGGAACGCTCCCAGCCCCCAAATCAGCTGTCGACAGTCAATGGGAACGATGCGTCGCGTTGGGAAGGCCTGTTGCAGGACGGAAACTGCCCATTTGTCCTGGCTTTGGCCGAAGACTGGAAGCAGAACGACCTTGTTTGCAATATAGAAGTTAGCGTAGCTGGCGGGGAGACGCTGGTCCTGGCGAATGATTTTGGATGGCATCGGCAGCGTATGCACGTGAAGAGGGTCGCCATCTTCGAGGGTCATTTCCTTGAGGCGCGCCAGATTTTCCTGAAGCGGTGCATAGTTGGAATCGTCCGGATCCTCTTCGATGGCTGTGACGACGGTCGTGGGGCTGACGAATCGCGTGATATCATCGACATGCCCGTCCGTGTCGTCACCTTCGATCCCATCGCCGAGCCAAAGGATATTCGTAACGCCGAGATAATCTTTGAGAGCTTGCTCGATTTCTTTTTGGGTGTTGTCCGGGTTGCGGTTGGGATTAAGCAAACAAGACGTTGTTGTGAGCAGTGTGCCACGTCCGTTAACGTCCAGGGACCCGCCTTCCATGACGATGCCCGGATAATAAACGGGCAAGCCGAGTAATTCGGCGACTCGCGTAGGGACTTCATCGTCGGAGTCAAACGGTGGATATTTCCAGCCCCAGGCGTTAAACCCCCAATCGAGGATAGCCAACTGCGGCTCGGTATCGCGTTTAACGAAAATGGGTCCGTGATCACGACACCAGCATTCGTTGGTCGGGATATGATAAAAGGTGACGTGCGAGATATCGATTTTGCTAAGCTGCTTCCGTACGAGCGCTTCGACCCCGGCATCGAGGACGTTGATGTTGACTCGCTCGGACTCGCGGAGTGCGTCCACCATCTCGACCAGCGCCGGAATGATGGAGTCATAGGCGCCGGGAAAGCTGATGCCGTCGGGACGGGGCCACGAAAGCCACGTGGCTGTATGCGGTTCCCACTCGGCAGGCATGCGATAGCCAAGAGTGGCGGGTGTTTGCGGAGATTCCGGAGTGGTCATACGCGATGGAGAGAATGAGCTACAGTCTAACAAGACAACCGCCACTCAATCAATCGATATAGCGTTTTGACAATTCTCCGTATGCGTCGATGCGGCGGTCGCGGAGAAACGGCCAGTGTGTGCGCTGAGTGTCCAATTTACCGAGGTCGATATCGACGACGAGGATGGCTTCCTCGGAATCGGACGCCTTATCCAGAATCATGCCGGATGGATCGGCCACAAAGCTTTGGCCCCAAAACTCCAGCCCGTCTCCACCTTCAGGAGTCTCATGGCCGACACGATTCGGAACGGCGACGTAGCAACCGTTTGCGATGGCGTGGCTGCGCTGGATGGTTTCCCACGAGACATGCTGGCGCTCACCGTATTCAGCCTTTTCCGACGGATGCCAGCCGATGGCGGTCGGATAGAAAAGAATCTCGGCGCCAGTGAGTGCAGTGAGGCGTGCCGCTTCCGGATACCATTGATCCCAGCACACGCAAACGCCGATTTTTGCATATTTCGTCTGCCACGACCTGAATCCGAGGTCTCCCGGTGTGAAGTAGAATTTTTCGTAGAAAAGCGGGTCATCGGGGATGTGCATTTTGCGGTATTTCCCGAGATAGGTGCCGTCCGCATCGATGATTGCAGCGGTGTTGTGGTAAAGGCCTTCGGCGCGTTTTTCGAAAAGCGACGCAACGATGACGACACCCAATTCTCCGGCGACTTTGCAAAGTGTTTCCGTACTCGGGCCCGGAATCGGTTCTGCGAGGGCAAAATACTCGTGCTTTTCCGCCTGGCAGAAATAGAGCGAGGTAAAGAGTTCCTGGAGGCAAATAATCTTCGCGCCCCGTGCGGCAGCTGTGCGAATGTGCGTGACCGCTTTCGCGAGATTCTCGGCGGGCTCAGCCGAACAACGCATTTGGACGAGACCAATGGGAACGATTCCACGCGGCGGAGTAAGCATAGATAAAAAACTAAGCGGAGGTTTTCGGCGGCAACAAACCGATTTTTGTGAAAGTTTGATGTCCAAGCGCGAGCTTCTGTTTTAGGCAGCCCGCCTTGGGCGGGCGTGAACCTCCAACATTTGTGACGATGACACACCCTTTCTTTTTGCGATTTTTCGCAATCTTAATGCTGTTTCCCTGGATTGGAGCGGCGCAGATGGCGACGCCGGCTCCATCGGATCTCTCAACGCTCAAAGATCTCCGCGTTATTCTCCATACGAGTAAAGGCGACATTCATGCCGCACTTTTCCCATCTGTCGCTCCGGTGACGGTCGCGAGTTTCGTCAATCTGGTGCGAAAAAAATTCTACGACGGACTCACGTTTCACCGCGTTGAGCCAGGTTTCGTGATTCAAGGTGGCGATCCCCTCGGGACGGGTAACGGGGGGCCCGGTTATGGTTTCGAAGAAGAATTTTCGCCGAAATTGCGTTACGACAAACCCGGCGTCATAGGCATGGCCAGTGAAGGGCCGGGGACGAAAACGAACGGAAGCCAGTTTTTTATCACGCACAAAGCTGTGCCGCGTTTAAACGATCAGTACACGATCTTTGGGCAGGTGACCCTGGGACAAGAGGTTGTGGACCGAATCGCGGTCGGAGACAAGATCCTCAGTGTCGAGCTGCTCGACGATCCATATGATCTCCTCGCTGCGGAAGCGGATCGAATCGAACAGTGGAATGCCTTCTTCAAGGCACCTCCGCGTTCGCCTGCGGCCACGCCCAGTTCTTCGACGCCCTAAGCCGGAGGTTCGGCGTGAGAAGCCGACGGTGCTGCTTCGTGCTGGAAATGGTTTAGCGCCATTACTTTACCGCTATGCGGGTGTTGCCAGCTAAAGGATCGCTGGATCGCTTGATTCATAAACGATTTGGAAAGCGAAACCGCCTCTCGCAGGGAGTAACCGTGCGCCAGATTCGCTGTGATCGCAGACGAATACGTGCAACCGCTGCCGTGCGTGTCTACGCCGCTCACGAAAGGTCCTTCCAGCCTGGTGACCAAACCGCCGGACTCGACGAGCAGATCCACGGCAACGCCTCCGGGTAAATGCCCGCCTTTCATCAGAAACGACGTACGAAACTTCTCAGCCAATTTCCGGCCGGCACGCTCCATGTCATCCAATGATCGGATGGCCTCTCCGAGAAGGACGGCGGCTTCGTCGAGATTCGGTGTCACCAACGTTGCGCGCGGGATGAGTTTTTCCTCATATGCAGCAATCGCATTATCTTGAAGCAATTTTGAGCCCGAAGTCGCCACCATGACCGGATCCACGACCAGCGGAATCGACGCGCCGCGTTGGTCCAAAATCCGCAAAATAGCTTCAATGATCTCGACCGAAAACAGCATCCCAGTCTTGATTGCGGCCACCGGAAACGCGTCGAGCGACAATCGCACCTGATCCTCCAAAATCCGGGGTTCGATCGGCTGGATCGCCGTTACTTTGCCAGGAACCTCCGCCACAACGCATGTCACGGCCGTCAATCCATACACACCAAAATGCGTAAATGTCTTCAAGTCCGCCTGGATTCCCGCTCCAGCCGAGTTGTCTGACCCTGCAATGGTCAACGCAACCGGTGGCGTTTGGAAATTGCCTGAAACCGGGGCTGGAATGTGATCGGAAGTGTCGGCATTTTGCATAAACAACTATGCGCGAATTAACAGACTTGCGCGTCTCCGTCGATGACGTGGTTTACATGCCGGATCTCAATGCGCCGGTGGAGTTTCCTTATCCCTTTGTTTACTTCATCACCATCCACAACGACTCGAATGAAGTCGTGACCATCAAAGGGCGCAAATGGGTGATTACCGACATTCGCGGCCAGAAGATCGTCGTCGAGGGCGACGGGGTGGTTGGAAAATTTCCGCGCCTGGCCCCGGGCGAATCGTTTTCTTACAACAGCTGCCATGTGGCGGCGCTCGATAGTCGTGCGGAAGGCGCCTATTTTGGACTTACCGACGATGGCGATTCGGTCTTTTGCCGAATCCCGATGTTCGAAATGCACATTCCAGAATGAGAAACAACGAAACGAGACATTTCGGCTAATAGTGCCGCCGCCACGGGTGAACCCTGCCTTGAGTTTCCCGCCTTTGCCCTGATATTCCGCAGAACATGCAAACCATTGATTTGCTCGGTGTCGCTTTCGGCCTGGCCGTTCTTTCTGGTCTCAATTTGTATCTGACGATTTTCGCCTCCGGCCTGGCCATCCGGATGGGCTGGGTCACTCTTAGTGAGCAATACCATCAGCTTGGTTTTTTGGCAGATCCGTGGATTTTAGGAATTTCGGGCGCTTTCTTCCTGCTGGAATTTTTCGCCGACAAAATTCCTTGGGTGGACACGATCTGGGACACCCTACACACCGTCATCCGGCCGCTCGGTGGCGCGCTGCTGGCCACAAAGGCGTTGGGTGACATGTCGCCGACGTTATTGGTTATTGTCGGTCTTCTCGCGGGTTCCATGAGTTTTGCCACCCACGGATTGAAGGCGGGAACCCGCCTGATCGCAAACGGATCACCGGAGCCATTTTCCAATATCGGCCTGAGCCTTGGCGAAGATGCCGCCGTGCTGGGCGGGTTGGCGCTTATCGGATTCAATCCCGTCGTGGCTCTCGTCGTTTTCTTATTCATTTTCGCGGTTATCCTGTTTTTTGCGCCAAAACTTTTCCGGGCAGTGAAAGTCAAAGTGTGGCTCGCAATCCGGAAATTGAATCTGCCAGCCATTGGAAAAGGGGAGGAAGGACTTTCCGACCGCCTTCCTGGCAACACCGCCCAGGGTTTTGCTCGTGCCAATCTCCTCGGAGAAAAAGTATTGTGGGCCGTCCCCTGCATCAGCAAGCGAGGCAAATGCATCGCTCCCAACCTGACTGGGGCCCTCATTGCGACTCTCGAAGAAAGAAACAGTCTGTATTTTGTCTCTGAAAGTCGCTGGAACAAAACCGCCGAAAAAATCGATCTCGCAGGCGGTTCCGTGGAGCTCATTCAAGGCTTTCTTTTTGATGAAGTCCGTTTGGCGACGGCCGACGGAAAAGACAAATACGCTTTCGTATTTGACCGTCCCCGCAGCAAGGTCGTCGAGGAAATGGTCCAATCCATTCACAACCGGCTCTCGCAGTCGTTCACGGCATCTTCCGCAGGAACCGGCGCCGATGCCCTGGCTTTGCGGTGAAATCCGACGCTGATTGGATGCGTCTGGCCCTGGCCGAAGCGCGCAAAGGAATTGGAAAAACCAGCCCGAATCCGGCCGTTGGCGCGGTCATTGTTCGGAAGGGCGAGTTGATTGCTCGCGGCTGGCATCGCAGGGCGGGCAGTCCTCATGCGGAAATCGCCGCTATTCGTGCTCTTGAGTCACCCGAACTAGCTCGCGGCGCGACGCTTTACGTAAGTCTCGAGCCGTGTAGCACACACGGGCGCACTCCGCCCTGTGTCGATGCGATTATCCACCATCGATTTGCCCGCGTCGTTGTTGGTGCGGTGGACCCCAATCCCGCTCATGCGGGGCGGGGTATCGGGATTTTGCAAGGCGCTGGTATTGAGGTTGTTGCGGGTGTTCTGGATGTTGAGTGCACAGCGCTCAACGAGGCGTTCAATAAGTGGATCGTCACGCGTCAGCCATTCGTAATTGCCAAGTGCGGCATGTCGTTGGACGGACGAATTTCCCGACCACCCGGAGAAAGCCAATGGCTGACTTCGCCGGAATCACGCCGGGATGCCCACCGTTTGCGTGCCCGCGCGGACGCCATTCTGGTTGGCGCCGAAACGGTTCGCCGGGATAATCCCAAGCTCACGGTTCGAGGCGTTCGCTCCACGAAACAGCCTTGGCGCGTGGCCCTGTCCCGCAGCGGCGATCTTCCTCGGGATGCTCATATCTTCACAGACGAATGGAAGGACAGAACACTCGTGTTTAATTCTCTGGATGAGGCGCTTACGGAGCTTGGATGCCGTGAAGTTCTCAGCGTGCTGATCGAAGGCGGGGGGGAAGTATTGGGCACCGCTTTCGACCAAAGAAAGGTCGATCGCGTCGAGTTTTTTTATGCTCCAATCCTGACAGGAGGCAACAAGCCGGCAGTAGCGGGACTCGGGGTAGGGGACAATGCCGAAGGAATCCGGCTAATGAATCCGACTTTCCGAAAGTCGGGTCCAGACATTCATCTGTCTGCCCGAGTCACTTAAAGACGGACGCGTCGCATCGATTCAAAAAAACTTTGAATGCCTGGCGAGGCAGGCGCGTCGAATTTTTTTAGAAAGCAAATCAACGCTTATGAAAAGGTTTATCCTTGCCACTTCTTTCATCCTTTTAGCCATTTTCGGTTTTCAAGCCGAGTCGAAAGGCCAGGTCGGCTTCAGCATTACCGTAGGAAACCCGGGTTACTATCGAGGCTATTACTACGATGACTGCGGATATCGTCCCTATTACCGGACTTATTATCGCTCGGGATATTATGGGCCCGTATGGGGTTATCGCCGGGTGTATCGGGACTACGACCGGCCTCGTTACCGGTATTGGCGGGATGGTGGTTATCGCCGGTACGATCGCCGGCAGCATCGCCACCATCGCGATCGCGATTGAATCGGCGGGTTTGAAACAGCAAGCCACGCAGTATTTCAAAAGGTAAAGCGCCGGCAGAATTCCGGCGCTTTTCTTTATATTCCGGATCTCAAAAAATCGGGCTGACTGGATTCGAACCAGCGACCTCTTGAACCCCATTCAAGCGCACTACCAAGCTGTGCTACAGCCCGTTGTTTGATGAAACCACCGGGAACGGTAAAAAAGGCGAATCAGCGTCGGATTTCAAGTCTCTTTGTTTTCGGGAGTTAAAAAGAGCGAAACCTTCAACCAGTTCCTTGTGCATCTCGGTGCTGAAATCGGCTGGTTTAGCAAACGAAGGAAAACAAAATGTTTTTGACTGACTGCTCAATTCCTGACACACAAGCCCGCACTTATGACATTGGGTAGCTTTATCATCATGGCCTTCGCACTCCTGAGCTGCGTTTGGTGGGCGTGCAAAAACGACGACTTCGACAGCGCGCCCTGAATATCTCCGTTGGGCCGTTTTTTCCGGTTCAAGCCCACTTTTTTACTCGTTGCCGCCCGGTGGCGCTTTTGGGTTTTTCAACGCGAAGAATTTTTATTGCTGAAATCTGCATAAATGTTGTCCTTATTCACGGAATATTAGGAATTGCAGTTGCAAATTTGGCGCTCATTTCTGATACTGCCGTTTCATGAAGCTGCTGAGCTGGTTGAGGTTTGAATGGGATCTTAGGAATCTGGATTTTGGTCCAGTTGAGCTTGCGCGGCATTACTCGATTCGAAGGGCGATCCGCGAAGAAGAGGGCGTGGTGCGCAAAACCATCCAGAGCGCTTTTTTACTGGATGCCGATTGGAGTGATGTATTGAAACGTATTTGGCACGGGATTGATGAAGACATTTCAAAAGCCTTCGATTCCCGCGACGCGCAATGTCTGGTTCTAACACACGGCAGCCGTATCATCGGTGCGTCGATTGTCTCTCCGATCCCTACCGACATGCTGCATCTTCTATCCGGCCCGTGCATACTGGTCGAGTATCGCAACCGCGGGTTTGGGACGGCTTTGCTGGCGGCATCGCTGCGGCATCTCGCCGCGGCCGGCATGGATACAGCGGCTGGAATGACGCGCAAGAGCATGCCGGCTGGCAAGTTTGTGTATCCAAAATTCGGCAGCCGCTTTAGTCCCGCCAGTCCGGAGCTGGAAATGGCGAGTTTTTGACAATCGAAAACAGTCGCCTTTTTTCTTTGCCTCTCCCTGTATGCTCTATAGAAAATAATAACTCATGGGAGATTTCTTCGCCGATTATCAAACGGAAGGGTTCTACGACGAAATGTTTGAAGAACCGGGAAAAGTCCGGCCGCATTATCAAGCTTTACTCAAACGGCTTCAGGAGTTGGGTCCTGACGATTTCCGACGAAAGATGGGTGTCGCTGACAAGTCTTTCCTGACCCAGGGCGTCACTTTCACGGTCTACAATAATGACGAAGGCACGGAGAGGATTTTTCCTTTCGATCTCATTCCGCGGATTATTCCCGCGGACGAATGGGCGCATGTCGAGCGGGGCCTTACCCAGCGTCTTACCGCGCTTAACATGTTCCTGCGCGACATTTATCACGATCAACGCATCATAAAAGAGGGTATCGTTCCTGCTGAGGTCGTCCACAGCGCCGTTCACTTCCGGCCGGAGTTCATGGGGTTTGATGTCCCGAAAGATATTTACATCCACATTTGCGGCACGGACCTCATCCGTAACGACAAAGGGGAGTATTATGTTCTCGAGGACAACGGGCGCTGTCCCTCAGGCGTTTCCTACGTGCTCGAGGGGCGTCAGGCGATGAAACGGGTCTTTCCGAAACTTTTTGCGCGTTATCCTGTGAGACCCGTGGATCGGTACTGTCAGGACTTGCTCAATTTATTGCGTTATATCGCACCGGATGGTAATCCGGACCCGACAATTGCCTTGCTCACGCCGGGCATCTACAACTCTGCGTATTTCGAGCACAGTTTTCTTGCGCGTTCGATGGGGATCGAAATCGTGGTTGGCCAGGACCTGGTCGTTCAGGGGTCGGAAGTTTTCATGAAAACGACCAACGGTCTAAAACGTGTGGACGTTATCTACCGGCGGATTGATGACGATTTTCTCGATCCGACGGTTTTCCGTAAAGATTCCGTGCTCGGTGTCCCGGGCATTGTTGAAGCCTACCGCAAAGGACGCGTGAGCCTTGCCAATTCCATCGGCACCGGTGTCGCGGATGACAAGGTCACGTATTATTACGTGCCGGATATGATCCGGTTCTATCTTAGCGAAGAACCGATCCTGCCAAACGTTCCGACCTGGCTTTCCGCGGATGAGAGTGACCGCGCGTATATCCTGGAGAATATTGAACAACTTGTTGTGAAATCCGCCAATGAAAGCGGCGGATACGGCATGTTGATTGGTCCGCATTCGACGAAGGAAAAATGCAATCAATTTCGTGAGGCGATCAAGGCGAACCCGCGCAATTATGTCGCCCAGCCGGTCATCCAGCTCTCGCGGTCTCCCTCGTATTGCGAGGGAGCTGTCGAAGGCCGGCATATCGATTTCCGACCGTACGTGCTTTATGGGGAAAAGGTCAGTATCGTCCCCGGTGGATTGACGCGTGTGGCTTTGCGCAAGGGGTCGCTGGTCGTCAACAGCTCGCAAGGGGGTGGAAGCAAGGACACATGGGTGCTCGACGAAGACGCGCCCCTCTCGACGCAAAGCCAAAGTCAGAGCTAAACGGTCAATTACAAGATTATGCTAAGCAGAGTCGCCGACGCCATATATTGGATGAGCCGTTACATCGAACGGGCTGAGAACAATGCCCGGATGCTCGATGTCAATCTCCAGGTAATGCTGGATTACGAAATGCACAGCGGTGTGACAGCCGAGCGGCACTGGAACCCGATCATCAGCACGCTGGAGGATCACAAACTTTTCCAAAAACTCTACGATTCTACGAGCGGCGATAACGTCGTGGATTTTGTTACGTTTGCTCGGAAAAATCCGAACTCGATCTATTCGTGCGTTGCTTATGCCCGTGAGAACGCACGCACGGTGAGGGAACAGATCTCGAGCGAAATGTGGGAACAGATCAATAAACTTTATCTTTTCCTGAGATCTGATGACGCCCAGAGGCTTTTCCGCAACAGCTCTTTCGAGTTTTTTAACTACATCGTCGAAGCCTCCCATCTTTTTCAGGGATTCACCGATGCGACCATGACTCATGGTGAAGGCTGGGATTTTGCGCAGGCGGGCCGTTTCATTGAACGCGCTGACCGGACGTCGCGCTTGCTGGATATGAAGTATCATGTCCTACTTCCTTCCGGCGAAGAAGTTGGGGGCAATGTCGATACCGTCCAGTGGATGGGTGTCCTCCGTTCGTGCAGCGCTCTTGAGGCTTATCGGAAAATTTACGTCGATCAGGTAGCGCCTTGGAAAGTGGCGGAGTTCCTGATTACCGATGATTTGTTCCCACGTTCGATTAACTTTTGTGTGGATCGCGTAGATGAGACGCTGCACAAACTTTCCGGGGCGCCGCGAGGCAGATTCCGGACAGAGGCAGACCGCCTTTCGGGACATTTGCACGCGGATCTGGCGTTTACGACGATCAAAGACATTTTTGCGTTCGGACTGCACCAATATCTGGATCGGATCCAGCTTCGTTTGATGGAAATCAGCATTGCGCTGACGCGCCAGTATTGCGGCTGGCAGACGGAAGAACCGGAAGAATCGGAAACTGCAGTAGCCGCGTAGGCGGTTGTTCTCTACTTCCGGTGCAGCAGCCGTGTGATGGTCGCGGCGGCATAGGCAGCGCCGAAACCGTTGTCGATATTGACGACGGTAACGCCGCTGCCGCAGCTGTTGAGCATCCCGAGTAGTGCAGCCAGGCCGCCAAAATTAGCGCCGTATCCTACGCTCGTGGGAACTGCAATAACGGGTTTTTCGACGAGCCCAGCGACGACTCCCGGCAATGCCCCTTCCATCCCCGCGACCACAATGATGACGTCGCAGGCGTTGATGTCGTCGCGCGCAGCCAGCAAGCGATGGATGCCGGCCACGCCCACATCGGTGATGAGCATGGCTTCCACTCCGAAAGTTTCGAGAGTGACGACTGCCTCCCCAGCAACCGGCGCATCGGAAGTGCCGGCGCACACGACGGCAACTTTACCGTTATCGCTGGAGGCGTTTGCCTGATTCCACGTGATGCAGCGGGCACGTTCGTGAAACACCGCCTCCGGCAGTACGGCTGTGACGGCATCAAATTGTTGCCGGCTGGCTCGCGTACCCAGGACAACGCCAGCCGTGTGGGCGAGGACAACGGAAATGGAGGCCACTTCACTCGCCGTTTTCCCTTCGCAAAAAATAACTTCTGGAAAACCGCAACGGCCGTGACGCCCGGTATCGACGCGAGCATTTTCAGCCTGCACGAACGATGCGTGATTCATGGCGTTACCTTTTCAGCCAGTAACGCATGGGTACCATCGCACTTTTTACGAAGCCATAACTTTCAAAAAAGTGCATGGCATCTGGGTTGATCCGGTCCGTCAACAGCGTGATCCGGAGAAAATTTTTCTGCCGCGCGAACTCGATAGCGTATTTGAGCAATTGAGAACCGTAACCCTGGCCGCGGTGAAGATGATGAATGACAATGTCCTCAAGGAGGATAACGAAACCGCCCTCGGCGGTGCTGATCGTGAAGAGCAAATTGATCATGCCAATGATGGCGTTGTCCGTACGCAGGACGAAGATGCGACCGCGATTCGGCTGTTCCATAATGAGGCGCAGACCCCGCATTTGTGTTTCGGAATCCACGCGAAAATCAGGCTCGTGCGAGAAGAGGTCGATGAGCAATTCCGTAAGTTGCGGAATATCCTCAAGGACAGCAGGTTCAATGCGCGTGAGCTGATTAACCATTCCCGTGGCCATATCGCATAATCGCCGTAAATTGGCGAGTTGAAGATCAGCCCTAAGCGGCATTTTGACAACTAGCGCCAAGGCTTATCTGCGTTGGCAAAGCGCGGATTCGGTGAAACAAGTTGAAATGCAATCCTGCCCGACCGTTCTTGTGAAGAGCCTGATATCCGGATTCAAGAGCTCAGCCTATCCATCGTCATGAACGACGAGACTCATTCAACGATTCATCGGCCTGTTCCCTCGAGCGCAACCGCACCCCAACAGTCCATAAATCATGGCGCGCAAATGGAGGGCTCTGAACACGTCCCAGGTGCGCAGCCGCCGGACGAGACGGGGTTAACGACGCATCTTGGACACGTTCATCGAAACGCCGCCGGAATGGAGGCCATCGTTCAGAGTGCGAAATTCACGTTCCAGCAAATGGGGGCGGGCCGTGGCGTGAAAGCGTGGTTGAAGGTGAATAAGAAAGACGGCTTCGATTGCCAGAGTTGCGCATGGCCAAGTCCGGATGACCACAGGCATTTGTTCGAATTTTGTGAAAATGGCGTCAAAGCCCTTGCGGACGAAGGCACGACCAAACGGCTTACGGAAGCGTTTTTCGCCCGGTACAGCATTGAAGATTTGCTGGAGAAGTCGGACCATTGGCTCGGCCAGCAGGGGCGTCTGACTGTTCCAATGGCGAAACGCGAGAACGGCACTCACTACGAACCTATTTCGTGGGATGAAGCATTTGCTCTCATGGGGAGAGAGTTGAACGCGCTCGCCAGTCCGGATGAAGCTGCGTTTTACACTTCGGGACGGACGAGCAACGAGGCGGCTTTTTTATACCAGCTTTTTGCACGTCAGTTTGGCACCAACAATTTACCGGATTGCTCCAATATGTGCCACGAGTCCAGCGGCACAGCGTTGAATGAGGTCATCGGCATCGGCAAGGGGTGCGTAACCCTGGCAGATTTCGAAAAATGCGACGCCATTTTCATCATCGGACAAAATCCCGGTACGAATCATCCGCGCATGATGTCATCCCTCGAGCGGGCGAAACGCCACGGGGCGAAAATTGTAGCGATCAATCCACTGCCGGAGAGTGGGCTGCTCCACGTGGTGAACCCGAATCCGCAGGAGTATCCGAATATTCTCAAGTTTCCGGGTAAGGTGCTATTCAACCGGGGGACCAAACTCGCTGATATCTGGCTGCCGGTGCGGATCAATGGCGACCTTGCGCTTTTCAAGGGTGTTCTGAAAGAAATGCTGGCTGCGGAAGAGGCGAAACCCGGGACCGTGTTCGACCACAAGTTTATTCGTGATCACACGGCCGGTTTTGACGAGTTAATTGCCGATATTCGTGCTGCCGATTGGGACGAGATCACGACAAACAGCGGTCTCACCCGGGAACAGATCCGTGAGGCTGCGGACGTTGCCATTCATGCCAAACGCATTATTGCCTGTTGGGCCATGGGGCTCACGCAGCACCGGAATGCGGTTGGAACGATCCAGATGATAATGAATATGCTCCTGCTCGGGGGCCACATTGGCAGGGCGGGTGCAGGTCCGTGCCCAGTCCGCGGTCATTCGAACGTGCAAGGTGACCGCACGATGGGGATTTGTGAGCGGATGAATGACGCATTCCTGGACAAACTGGGTGCGGAATTCGGCTTCGAACCACCTCGGGGGCATGGTCTGGATACAGTTCGGACGATCAAGCGGATGAACGAGGGGAGGATTCGTTTCTTTCTGGGACTTGGTGGTAATTTTCTTTCCGCGACGCCAGACACGGAATTCACTGCGCGGTCCCTTCGAAAATGCAGGCTTACAGCACATGTCTCGATCAAACTGAATCGCTCGCATCTCATCACCGGCGATATCGTTCTCATTTTGCCGTGTTTGGGTCGGAGCGAGATCGATCGCGGGCAATTTGTGACTGTTGAAGATTCGATGGGGGTTATCAGCTCTTCCCGTGGCATCTTTGAACCGGCGAGCGATGAATTACGCAGTGAATGTCAGATCATTGCCGGGCTCGCACGTGCGACCTTGGGCGAGCGGACGACCGTGCCATGGCAGGATCTGGCTAACGATTATGGCCTGATCCGCGACCGAATCGAACGTGTGATCCCCGGTTTTGAGAATTTCAACGAGCGTATCGCGAAAGACACTTTTTACCTTCCGAACGACGCGAGAGATCGTAGGAAATTCAACAACGGCCTTGGAAAAGCGAGGTTTACGGTACATCCCATTCCGGATCACGAGCTTGAGGCGGGTCGATTCGTGATGATGACCATCCGATCACACGATCAGTTCAATACACACATCTATGGTCTAAATGATCGCTATCGGGGCATTTACAACGGGCGTCGGGTCGTTTTTCTGAATTCGGAAGACATCGCTGAAGAGGGCTTGCAGGCCGGGCAATTGGTGGATTTGACGAGTTACTTCAATCACGAGCAACGCGTTGCCAAACATTTCCTCGTGACGCCATTCGAGATTCCGCGTCGCTGTGCGGCGACCTATTTTCCCGAGGCAAATGTTCTCGTTCCGATCGGGAGTGTGGCGCAAAAAAGTAATACGCCCACGTCGAAATTCGTCATCATTTCCGTTACGCCTTCTCCGGACGCGGATGCCGCTGCGCGAAAGTTGCACATCGAATCTCTGGAAGCTGTTCAACTCGCCAAACCGGGACTCCAGCCCGGTTAGAGTCTATACGATGTCCTGAAAAGCCCCGCGCGGGACCGTGGGTTCCCTGGACAATCAGTGGCCTAACTTTATGAAATTCATCGATCTTACGCATCCGCTTATCCATGGACAGCCAGCGTTTCCGGCGGATCCGAAATTGAGCATCGTGCCGCATGGCACGGTGGCGACAACGAAATACAATATCAGCCAGATCGTGCTGGGTTCCCATCAGGGAACGCATCTGGATGCGATGTATCATTTTATCGATAACGGCCGGACAATTGATCAAATGCCACTCGAATGGTTTTACGGTCCGGCAAGCGTATTGCGGATTCCCAAAAAGGCCGGGGACGACATTACCATAGAGGATTTTTTGCCTTTCGAACATTTGCTTCTACCAGAAGCAAAAATTCTTTTCGAAACGGGTTGGGGCCAGAAATTTGGCTCCCAGGATTTCTTCGAGAATTTTCCTTCGCTCACGCAGGATGCGGCGCGATTTCTAGCAGGAAAACGCATCCGCCTACTGGGCATGGATACACCGACGCCGGGGCGGGACTGGTATGAAGTCCACCATATCCTTCTTGGTTCGGAAATTGTTATTGTCGAGTCGCTTGCACATCTCGACGAAGCGCCGGATACATTTACATTCATCGGTTTCCCCCTGCTTTTTCAAGGCCGCGACGGTTCGCCGATCCGGGCTATAGGGATTGAATAATGCTTGAAATGGCGATGCCTGACTTTCGTACACGCGACTTCCTGCTCCGTCATATTCGGCAGACGATGGCGTTCTATCATCCTCGATGCATCGATCCGTCCGGTGGTTTTTTTCATTGTTTTAAGGACGATGGAGCTGTTTACGATAGGGCAACGCGACATCTCGTAAGCAGCACGCGTTTTATCTTCAACTACGCCATGGCGGATCTGCAATTTGGCGATCCCGCCTATCAGGATGCTGTCCGGCACGGAGTGCGTTTCTTGCGAGACGTCCATCGCGATGCGGAAACGGGCGGTTACACGTGGCTGATGAGCTTCGAGAACGGCAGGAAAGAAGTGCTCGATGCCACCAACCACTGTTATGGTCTGGCTTTCGTCCTCTTGGCTTATGCACAGGCCCTCCGCGCGGGAATCAGGGAAGCAGCCGGTTATCTCGCCGAAACGTTCGACCTCATGGAGCGCCGATTGTGGTCGCCCGTATACAGTCTTTATGCCGACGAGGCCACCGCCGACTGGCAGACGATTTATCCTTATCGCGGCCAAAATGCGAACATGCATACCTGCGAAGCGTTGATTGCCGCATTCGAAGCGACGGGCGATTCGCGTTATCTCAACCGCGCATTAACGATCGCCGAAAATATTACACAGCGCCAAGCTGGCATGGCCGGTGGATTGATCTGGGAACACTATCACGAGGACTGGTCCGTGGATTGGGAATACAATTTTCACGATAAAACCAACATTTACCGGCCGTGGGGTTATCAACCCGGTCACCTGACGGAGTGGGCGAAGCTACTGCTCATTCTCGAACGCTACTCCGCTTCGTTCGATAGGGATGCCGACTGGCTCCTTCCGCGCGCCTTGCAGCTCTTCAATGCGGCTCTCGCCAAAGCGTGGGACGCCGAACGCGGTGGCATTTTTTATGGGTTCGCGCCCGATGACAGTATTTGCGACAGTGACAAGTATTATTGGGTTCAAGCCGAATCTTTTGCCGCTGCTGCGCTGCTGGGACGGCGCACGGGCGACGAAATTTATTGGCAATTTTACGACCGAATTTGGGCTTACAGCTGGGAACATTTTGTGGATCACCGATATGGCGCGTGGTACCGCATTTTGACTTCTGACAATCGCAAATACAGCGACGAAAAGAGTCCTCCTGGCAAAACCGATTACCACACCATGGGTGCGTGCTACGAAGTGCTGAATTTTGCCTTGAGTTGAGGGGGCAAAAGACAGTATTTGGGCGATATGGCAGACAAAAACAACATCCTGTCCGAAAACGTCCCCGGGAAATGGTATGTGGACGATACATGCACACCTTGTCGCGTGTGCCTGGACGAGGCTCCCCAGCTGTTGAAATACAACGACGACGAGACCTACGTGTATTTCTTCAAGCAGCCGGAAGGCGAAGAGGAACTCGAAGCGGCCCAAAATGCGCTGGAGATTTGTCCCCAGCAAGCGATTGGCGACGACGGCGACGAGTAAGAAAACGGGCTTTCATATCAGCAAACGCATCCAAGGAGTTGTGCGTTTGCAAATTGGGAAACTGCACCGAGGGAAAGTCGGTGCACCGGTGATTTTTACACCCGATTAAAGGGAATCCATTTTTCCATTGCGTCACAACCGTGGCTGGCTCACAAAGCTGCGGATGGATCTTCTCTCGCTTGGCTCGCTTCGTACGTGGGTCGCTCCGGAACTCGTATCGATTGGCCGCCTGCCAATGCGGGCAACGTTTTATCCGTTCCCCGCACCGGATACCGCGTCGCTCAATCGGGAGGATTCGCCGTTCGTCCGCTTGCTAAACGGCGACTGGCATTTCGACCTTGTAGAAAGGCCGGAAGCGGTTCCCGTGGAATTCGTACGGCCGGATTTTGACGCGTCGTCATGGCGTAAGATCCCTGTGCCGTCGAATTGGACGCTCCATGGCTTTTTCGACAAGCCGCACTATACGAACGTCAAAATGCCGTTCGATACGGAGCCTCCCAATGTTCCGGCGGCGAATCCGACGGGGTTGTATCGAACAACATTTGCTGTGCCCGAGGAATGGACCGGACGGCGGATCGTGTTGCACGTCGGGGGCGCAGAAAGCGTTCTCTATGTATGGGTGAACGGTCATCCTCTCGGCATGGGAAAGGACTCACGGTTGCCAAATGAGTTCGACGTGACGTCGTTTGTCTCGACGGACACTCCGAATACACTGGCAGCAATCGTCGTGAAATGGTCCGATGCGTCGTTCATTGAAGACCAGGATCAATGGTGGATGGGCGGCATCCATCGCGACGTTTTTATTTATTCCACGCCGCAGACGCATATCGCCGATGTCTTTGCCGTCGGCACTCCTGACGAGGGTTTTCAAGGCGCTACGCTCTCTGTGAAAGCGAAAATCGGTTTCCCTGGCCAACCAGAGCCCGCTTGGGAGTTCGCGGTTCAGCTGCGCGACCCTGCAGGATCGGAAGTTTTCAAAAATCCACTCGTTAAACCGATCACCGCTGCTCCAAACCGCCCCTGGGGCGAGCGACTGGAAGTGACCTTAACGGCCGAAATTGCCAAGGTTAAACTCTGGTCCGCTGAAACGCCGGATCTTTATACGGTAATCGTGTCGCTACGGCGCTCCGAAACCGGTGAATTTGTCGATTCGACTGCAGTCCGTATCGGGTTTCGCAAGATCGAAGTCCGCGACCGTCAGCTTTTGGTAAACGGTCAACCCGTTCTACTTAACGGGGTCAACCGCCATGACCACAGCGATACCGCCGGTAAAGCGCTGACGCAGGAGGATTTGCGTCGGGATGCCGTCACCATGAAACGCTTCAACGTGAATGCTGTTCGCTGCTCCCACTATCCCAACGACCCCTACTGGCTCGATCTCTGCGACGAAATGGGATTCTATGTCATCGACGAGGCCAACCTCGAAGCACACGCCTACTACGATCAGTTCGGGAACGACCGGCGCTATACTGGCGCCTTCCTGGAACGCGCCGTCCGTATGGTCGAGCGAGACAAAAATCATGCCAGCATCATCCTGTGGTCGTTGGGAAACGAGACCGGATACGGACCGAATCACGACGCCATGGCGGGCTGGGTTCGCGGCTACGACCCGAGCCGGCCATTGCACTTCGAGCCAGGCACCTGGACCCGGGCCACGGCAAAGCTCTACGACGCCGGCTACAATGTGACGGACATCGTCTGCCCCATGTACCCCGAAATCGAAAAAATTATCGAGTGGGCAAGCGATCGTCACCATCCGGATCAGAAGAGACCGCTCATCTTGTGCGAATACAGCCATGCAATGGGCAACAGCAACGGTTGCCTTGGCGAGTACTACGATGCTTTCGAAAATTACAAGGGTTTACAGGGAGGCTTTATCTGGGAGTGGATCGATCATGGAATCAAGCAGACGGACGAAAAAGGTCGTGAGTACTGGGCTTACGGCGGCGATTTTGGTGATTCGCCAAATGACCTCAATTTCTGCTGTGACGGTCTCGTCTGGCCTGATCGCAAACCTCATCCAGGTCTGTATGAATTCAAAAAGCTGGCGCAGCCCGTCTCTGTAAAACTTGCCAACGCCACCAAAGGGACTTTCACGGTCACCAACAAACAGTATTTCAGGACACTGGCGTGGCTCGCAGGAGAATGGTCCGTTGCCGTAAGCGGTCAGATTATTCAGACTGGTCGACTCCCAAAGCTGAAAATCGCTCCTCAGGCCTCGGAAAAAATCGAATTGCCCCTCGAGATTCCAAGCGTTTTGGCCGGACAGGAAGTCTTTATTACTTTTCGCTTTCGCACGACAAAAGACGTTGCCTGGGCCGAAGCCGGGCATGAAGTCGCCTGGGAACAGATAGCGTTTCCGGTGAAAGTGTTACGGAAAAAAGTTCGCAAGCCGAACGTTCCGGTCGAATTGCGCACGATCGGAGAAGCCATTCGTATCGGATCCGGGCCCCTTGAGGTGATGGCCGATTCGTCTGGAGTGAACTCACTTCTGCTAAATGATGAGAATCTTTTGGCTGCCGCTCCGCAGCTACAGATATGGCGTGCTGCAACGGATAACGATGGGATCAAAGGCTGGTCGGGCCAGGAAAGCAAACCGCTTGGTAAATGGCTTGCCATAGGACTTGATGAAACGGTCGTAAAAATTCGGAAAGTAAAGGCATCGAAAAACAAGGACGGCAGCGTGCAGTTGAAAATCCAACAGGTTGCGAGGCCCTCGAAAACCGAAGGATCTGTCCGTCTGGACCAGCAATGGCTTTTCTCGTCTGATGGAAGTGTTTTGATCACGAACACATTTGATGTCGGTAAGACTTTGCTGGATCTGCCTCGGGTCGGCATCACGTTTCAGCTTGCTGGCGATTTCGAGCGTCTCGAATGGTTCGGGCACGGTCCACATGAAAGCTATCCCGACCGGCTGCGAAGCACGTGGATTGACCGTTTTGTGAGCACCGTCTCCCAGGAATACGTCCCCTACATTCTGCCTCAGGAGCATGGCCTGAAGACAGGCGTCCGCTGGTTTTCCCTTGGACCCGAGAAAGGACCGAAATTCAAGGTTTCGGCCGTCGATGAACCGCTGATTTTCTCGGTGAGCCATTTCACGCCAGCCGACTTGTTTGAGGCGAAACACACGAAGGACCTCACTCCGCGTCCGGAGGTGGTGGTCAGCATCGACGCCGCTCACCGCGGACTTGGTACCCGCAGCTGCGGGCCTGACACGTTGGAAAAATATCAGATCAAACCCGGCAAATACGGCTTACAATTCCAAGTGGAGATTGCTGAGTAATCATGTATTCTGCCGCCCCAATGTTCACGCCCGACGATTTTCAATACGCCATTGAAAACACGTCTGTCATTGTGAGTCCTTCACAACTCATTCAGACGTTCGGCACTACGAGCTTCAAGTTTTTTTTGGTTTCGGAGCTCATGGATAGTGTCGACGAGATCCGCATTCGCGAGGGGCGGGTGGAGGCTGAACGGCCACAAATTCTTACAACCGAGAGGCTTTCTCATCTCCTTCTTGAAGGTTTCGGCGAGAAAGCCCAGGAATTTGCCGAATATCTCGAGCGCAATCCGCGGCTGGCGACATTTCTAAAATACGGTTTTCAACTTTCCAAAAGAGACGTCACTGAGACGTTTGCTCACGACAAGCTCGAAGCTGTCGTTGGCCGCGTTCGCGAACAAGTTGCCGCTGCCGAGGTTTCGACGGCGGTCATCCAGGGAGTCGATGAGGCTTGGGAAATCTGCCTGCTCAAGTTCTCCATCGATATGATTCTTCGATCTGCCTCGGGGAATATGGACGATTTCCGCAGGCGGGGCCTGCTGTAGCAATGCCCACTGGTGAAGACGGTTATCAAAGTCCTCGTTGTACTTGTTTTGTTTGTTGCCGTTTTTGGTGGCGCAGCCTGGTTCGCCTACGACCTCTATCTCAAACCGCGGGCAATCATTCTCAAAAAGAATCTGCCGACGCCCACACCGGTCCCGACACCCGAGCCGAGTACGGTTCAATGGGAGAAACTGCATTCGACTTTTAAAACGGCGTCTGTTTCCGAGAAGAGAATGCTGTTGCAAAAATTCATGGCCAGCTATTCGGACTCTCCGAAATTTGCCGATGCCCGTACCGAATTGGGTCAGATCAATGCGGATGATTTCCTTTCGCCTTCTCCCGGCCCGAACAAAATTGAGTACGTCGTTCAACGCGGTGATTCCATTGCCCGTATTGCGAGTCATCACAAGGTGTCCTACGACACGCTGATTCGGGCGAACAATCTCGACCGGCTTCTCATCCATCCCGGCGACAGATTCATCATTCCCACCGGGGATTTTAGCGGCGAAATTTCGCCAAAGGCCGGCGTCTTCACTCTTCTGAATGCCGGGATTTTCTTTAAAGATTATAAAATTCTCGCAGCGAACATCCCCAAACGCCTCCCGGGAGGTGGCAAATTGACGGTAACGGACAAGGTCGCGTGGTACAACGGGAGTCCTGTTGCCTTTGGACACAAGAATTATCTCGGCAGTACGCGCTGGATATCGTGCGGCGCTCAGTTCACCATCTATTCGGTCATCGAAAAGCACGCTGGAGCCCCGCCCGATGTCAACAAGCCGTTCGCTGGTATTCAGCTCTCTCCTGAGGATGTCGAAGAACTTTTTGCCCTCGTGAATCGCGGGACGCCTATTACAATTGTGCCTTGATTCCCTTTTTCCCGTTTGTTGCCATGAAAGTTCAGCCTCTAGAGTTTGAAAAGCCTATCGCAGATCTCGAAAAAAAACTCGAAGATCTCCGTAAGCAGTCCACTGCGAGCGATCTTGATCTCGAGATCGAAATCCGGCGCATGGAAGAAAAAATCGAGGCAATGCGGCGGGATATTTTCGAAAACCTGACTGCTTGGCAACGGGTCCAGATCGCTCGGCATACCGCCCGACCCTTCTTTCTCGACTACGTCGCGAACTGCTTCACGGATTTCGTAGAACTTCATGGGGATCGTCTCTTCGGCGACGACCTCGCAATGCCGGGTGGGCTCGCGACGATCGGCGAATATAAATGCGTCGTCATCGGTCATCAAAAAGGCCGCGATACCAAGGAAAACCTGCGGCACAACTTTGGCAGTGCGCATCCGGAAGGCTATCGCAAGGCGTCGCGCCTGATGCGATTGGCCGAAAAATTTCGCCTGCCTGTCGTCGCGCTTATCGATACGCCGGGCGCTTATCCTGGCGTCGGCGCGGAAGAGCGACACATCGCGGAGGCCATTGCCGTAAATATCCGGGATATGATGGTTCTGAAAACGCCGATCGTTGCGGTGATCATCGGCGAAGGAGGTTCGGGCGGCGCCCTTGGTATTGGGGTCGCCGACAAAGTGCTGATCATGGAAAATGCCTACTATTCCGTGATTAGCCCTGAAGGATGTGCGGCAATTCTGTGGAAGCACCGCCAGTTCGCGCCGCAAGCTGCCGAAGCGTTGAAGCTCTCGTCCACGCACTTGCTGGAGCTTGGTCTTGTTGACGAAATTGTTCCTGAGCCATTCGGTGGAGCGCATCGCGACCACGAGGCAGCCGCCAGATTGCTTGAAACAAATATCTTAGCCGCGCTTGACGAAATCACTGCACAACCTACGGAGGCGCTCCTTGAATCCAGGTACAACAAATTCCGTAAGATTGGCCCTGTTCTTGAGCCGCAGCTGGCCTAATAAACGAGTCTTAAGTTTTAAGTTTGTAAGTCTTAAGACATTCACAAACTAGCCTGGCAATTCCTCGAGAGCTCCCCTTAAAACTTACAAACTTAAGACCCGTTCGCATGTCCCAACTCAACCGCTTCCCGCGTCTCCTTCCAACGCCCATCAAAAAGGGTGTCAAAGTCGCTGATCTTATCGACGGCACCTTCAAAGCTTATAACAGCGGTCGCCTTGGCGAAGCCTGTCGCCTGCTGACGGAGAAAATGCTGCCGAACAATGGCACCATCGGCATGTCCCTCACCGGTGCACTTACACCAGCCGGGCTTGGTAAAGCTGCCATCGTTCCGCTGATGAAAGCCGGATTCGTCGATTGGATCATCTCCACCGGCGCAAATCTCTACCACGACCTCCATTATGGACTGGGCATGGCGCTCCATGCGGGCTCCCCCTTTCTTAACGACATCGAGTTGCGCAACCTCGGTATCATTCGCATTTACGATGTTTTGTTCGATTACGACGTCCTTCTCGATACCGACGCTTTTGTTCGTCAAGTTATCCAGGGACCGGAATTTCAGACGTCGATGGGGACCGATGAATTCCATTACAAACTCGGCAAGTACGTCTTCGAGCGGGAAAAAAAGCTCAAGATCCCTGAGACATCCGTCCTCAGCGCCGCATATCAATACGGCGTTCCGATTTATACCAGTTCGCCTGGTGACAGCTCCATTGGTATGAACGTTGCCGCCATGTCGCTGCGCGGCTCCGGCCTGCAGTTTGACGTCAATCGCGATGTAAATCAGACGGCAGCAATTGTTTACGATGCAAAATCCAGCGGATTGAATTCCAGCGTCTGGATCCTTGGCGGAGGTTCACCGAAAAACTTCATGCTGCAGACCGAGCCGCAAATTCAAGAAGTGATGGGGATCGAAGAACGCGGCCACGATTATTTTCTGCAAATCACCGACGCGCGCCCCGATACCGGTGGCCTCAGCGGTGCGACGCCCGGCGAAGCCGTCAGCTGGGGAAAAGTCGATCCGGACAAACTGCTCGATTGCGTCGTCTGCTACCTCGACTCAACCATTGCATTGCCATTGGTCACTGCCTATGCCCTGAGCAAAGTCGCTCCGCGGAAACGCAAAAACCTCTACGCCCGTCGCGACGAATTGCTCGAAAACCTCAAAGCCCAGTATTTCAAATCCGGCACCGTCGGAAAAATTGCGCATCGAACAGACGTTTCCGCCGCTCCCAAGAAAACCGGTCGCAACCTCGCGAAGCGCTCGACCGGTGTGTCACGCCAATAGAAATCTTGCTCTTACTTACAGCCTTAATCGTAATCTTCCTTGCTCGATAATTCTCTTCCCATCCTCAAAGAGGACGATGAGTGAGGGAGAGGATGGAAGATTACGATTATGATCAGGAGTAAGAGTAAGAGCCATGCCATGAATGTCTTACGTTACTTAGACTCCAATTTCTCCCAAGCCATTGCCGCGCTGGACCGTTCCGCGGAGCCGTCCCCCCATGTCCGCGAAACCGTTGCGGAAATCATTGCCAATGTCCGTTCCAATGGCGACATCGCGCTCCTTGATTTTACGGCCAAATTCGGTGGCCCCTCGCTCGAACCCGCCCAATTGCTGGTCGATCCGTCGGAGACGCTAGCCGCTGTCGCCACGCTAACCGAAGACATCCGGGCAACGCTGGCTGCGTGTCATGCTAATGTTGCCGCTTTTGCCAGGCGCGGATTGCGGGAAAGTTGGAGCGTCCGTAACGCCCAGGGTGTTCGAGTCGGTGAAACTTTTAATCCCTTCGAGCGGGTTGGGATTTACGTTCCGGGTGGCACGGCCCCCCTCGTTTCGACGGCAATCATGACGGTCACTTTGGCTGCCGTCGCCGGCGTCCCGGAAATCGTTGTCACCACTCCTGCGGGGCCTGATGGCAAAATCAACCCCGCTCTCCTTTCTGCGCTCCAACTCGCTGGTGCCACGGAAACTTACAGAGTCGGAGGAGCACAGGCGATCGCCGCTCTCGCGTTTGGCACGGAAACCATTCGGCCGGTCACGAAGATTTTCGGCCCCGGGAATCAATATGTCATCGAGGCCAAGCGACAGGTTTTCGGTAAAGTCAGCATCGACCAGCTTCCGGGGCCGAGCGAGATAATGATCATTGCCGACGACACGGCAAATGGGGCCTGGATTGCGGCAGATTTGCTGGCGCAGGCAGAACACGGTCATGACAGCGTTATCTGCTTTCTAACGGATTCCGAATCCCTGCTTTCCGCCGTCCAAACTCAGATCGACGCGCAATCGCAATCCCTTACTCGCCAAACGTTTCTACACGAAGTAATCACCAAAAACGCCTTTCTCATTCTGGTGGAGGATCTCGGTCAGGCGATCCAGATCGCGAATGATTTTTCCCCGGAGCATCTGGCTGTTTTCACCCGAAACCCTACCCAAATCGCCGGCGAAATTCGCACGGCCGGCGCGATTTTTCTTGGCGCCTGGTCTCCGGTTGCCGGTGGCGATTTCCTTGCCGGCCCCAGCCATACTTTGCCCACCGGCGGAGCCGGGAAATCGTTCGCTGGTTTGACGGTCGATCAATTCCAACGCCGGACAAGCATCGTCGAGTTTGACCAGGAGTCGCTTCGGGCATCGGCTCCGATCATTGCCGCAGCCGCCGCACTAGAAGGTCTGGATGCTCACGCACGATCGGCGACGATACGCTTGGAATGATGGCCCTTACGTTGGGGTGTTTTTTACAAGGAGAAGCGCTTTCCAAGCGCCCGTTTTTCAGGCGGTTGGAACCCGCCTCTCCTTGGTTCTTCGCCCGAAATCGTCGTGTTCAGTACTGTTTGCCAAAGTAAAATTACAGTCGCAGCCGCGCCACGCAGCCGATGCGGTCTGGCCGGTTTTCCAGAATCAACGTGCCGCCATGCGCTTCGGCGATCTGACGGCTCAAAGCTAATCCGATGCCTGTTCCATGGGGTTTTGTCGTGAAGAATGGTACGAACAAATTGGCGTCACTCATCAAACCCGGCCCCTCATCGAGCACTTCGATTTCGATATTGGAGCTGATGGAAGTCCAGCGGATCACAACCTTGCCGCCCGTCTCCAGGGAAGCATCAACTGCGTTCCGGACGAGATTGATCAGAAGTTGCTCCAGCTGATCGCCATCGGCTTGAATTTCAACGGCCGGTACGGATTCAACGTGCACGGCAATTCGTGTTTCGAGACCGGCGACGCGTCGAATCAATTCGTCGATATTCACGCTGCGCAGCGTGGGCACCGGCAGGCGCGCGAGCTGGGCGTAAGCCTGCATGAATCGCTGCAAAGACTCGGCACGAGTCCGGATAATTTGCAATCCGCGCTGTAAATCTGCTTCCCAATCGGGTAGTCGCGGCTGGCGGTTTACGACGATTTCAAGGCTGCCGGCGAGGGATTTAATCGGTGCCAGCGAGTTGTTTAATTCATGACCCAGCACGCGGACGAGCCGCTTCCAGGCATTCCGTTCTTCCTCGCGCAGCGCCCAACTCACGTCGGTAAGAATGACGAGTGTTCGGGGCAGTCCGTTTTCACGGAACCAACTGCGTCGAACCGACCAGCGTCCCGTCCCGCCAGGCAGGGAAAGGGCAAGGGGCACATCTTCGGCGGCTTGGAGCGCTTCGAAAAGCCCGACATCCGCAGCGAGGCGTCCGGCCATTTTTGCCAAAGGCTGGCCCAGCAATTTTTCGCCTGCGCGATTAGCAAGCCGAAGACGGGCATTCTGATCAAATATGAAAACTGCGGCATCGATTTCAGCCATGACAAGTCGCACGAGGCTCAACGCTTCGAGCGCACCAGACCGCTGTCGTTGCAGAGTGTCGCCGAGCGAATTGATTTCAAAAAATACCTCGCCGAGTGCGTCTCCATGGCGAGCTCCACGAGCCCGGATCGAAAAATCCTCTTCTCGCAGAGCGGCGAGCAAATTCGCGATCGTTTGGAGCGGACGCTTTGCCCGGGCCCGCAAAATCAGGGGCCCCACGATGCCCGACAGCAGAATAAGCAGCGTAAATGTCCAGCGGACTTTGGCCGAATGATCGTCCGCCCAAAGCAAAAAAAGTGCGACTAACAATGAAGGAGCGACTGCAGCGAAGGCCAGCCACGCAAGCCGGTTCTCGAGGGGATCGTGCCGTGGACGAACGGTTCTAAATTGAGGGCCGGACATGGAGGCGAATGACGAATGACGAATGGCGAATGACTAATGATTGGCAGTCGAACAATGCGGTGGTTCGATAGGTTCCATTGGTCATTAGTCATTCTTTTTACAGCCCATACTTCTGGAGGCGGCGATAGAACGCGCTCCTGCTAAGGCCGAGCGCCTCCCATGCCAGGCGGGTGTTGCCAGGGAATTTGGCCAGGGTTTTCTGGATGAGCAGTTTTTCGAGGTCATCGAGACTCATGGCGTCGATGTTAGCAGTCGGAGTGGCAGTCGGGAAAAGGCCGAGATCGGTGGGCTCGATCCGGTTGTTGCGCGCCATCAGGACGGCGCGTTCGATGATGTGATCCAATTCACGAACGTTGCCGGGGAAAGTGTGCGCCAGCAAAGAACGTATGGCTGCTTCCTCGAGACCGACAATCGTCTTGCTGTAGCGCTTCGCGTGTTTTGTCAGGAAATATCTGGCTAGATCGGGAATATCCTCCGGGCGCTCGCGCAGCGGCGGGAGGCGGATCTCGATTGTATTCAAGCGGAAAAGCAAATCCTGACGGAAGCGTCCGGCGGCGACTTCGTCATGCAAGCTGGCGTTTGTCGCGGAAACGATACGCGTGCTGGTTTTCAACGTGCGCGACGAGCCGACCCGTTCGTATTCGCCGGTTTCGATAACACGAAGAAGTTTGGCCTGGAGGTTGAGCGGGACGTTGGCAATCTCGTCGAGGAATAGAGTCCCCCCGTCGGCGAGTTCGAAGCGTCCCGCGCGATCACTTTTGGCGTCAGTAAATGCCCCTTTCACGTGGCCGAAAAGCTCCGACTCAAAGACGCCATCGGAAAAGCCGCCCATGTTTACTGAGATCATTGGCTTGTCCGCGCGTCTGGACGCATCGTGGAGAGCCCGTGCAACCACGCCTTTCCCGGTGCCGTTTTCGCCGGTGATTAGAACATTCGCGTCGGAAGCTGCCACCCGGTTGATGATGTCGAGGACAGGCTGCATGGCCGGGCAGGAAGCGATGAAGCCTGGTGTCTCGCCGCGCAGAAGACGATTTTCTTGCTCCAATCGTTTGCTTTTTCTAAGGGCCTCGCCAAGGGCTAGTTGCGTGCGAATGGTGCAAACCACGCGATCATTGTCCCAAGGCTTTGTGAAGAAATCTCTCGCCCCGCGCTTCATCGCTTCGACAGCAAGATCGACCGTGGCCCAGGCGGTCATCGCGATGACGGGGAGTGTCTCGTCAATGGCGAGAATCTTCGGCAACGCTTCAATACCTTCCCGCCCCGAAGTTGTGTCCCACGAGTAATTGAGGTCCATGAGCATCAGGGAGAAATCCTTCGCTTCCAGAGCCTTCAACGCTGCTGGAATGGAGGGAACGGTCTCCGATCGCCAGCCTTCGCACTTCAAGAGAAACTGAAGTGCTTCCCGAATGTCCGGCTCGTCATCGGCGATGAGGATTGGATTCACGGCCGGGAAGTTCCTCGAGACGGCAAGAGATGGCAAGTGACGACTGGCTTGAGGGATATGTAAAACATGTTATACATGACACATGACGACATTAAGCATTCGGGATTTGCGTCACAAATGGCCGGAAGCGGAGGCATTGCTTAACATCGAAGGAGAAATTGTCATCACCCGAGATTCGAAACCCATCGCGAAGCTGGTGCGCTACATCGGGACGGAAAAGCCACGCAGGCGTTTTGACCCGAACGTGCATGCTGATTGGCAGAAGAGAATGAACGAAGGGAAAGTCGTTCACCTAGTCGACAAATATTTAATGGTAGACCGGGAAAATAAACCTTCGCCGTAGACACGACGGTGATTTACATCGACACGAGCTCATTGCTGAAATTGTTTCACAATGAAACAGAGAGCGGAGCCATTCGGGATATCGTTGTGCGGGAGGACGAAATTGTCATTTCAAGCCTGGTCGATCTCGAAGCTCGGATTCAGCTCAAGGCCGCGTGGGTAGGAGGCGATTACAATCACGGCAGATATTTGGAGTTTTTAAAGGGTCTCGATGAATTACGTGAGATGGCCCCTTTTCGTTTTGCTGCACTCACGGGAAGCGTATTCGCCACAGCAGTCAGGCAAGACTTCACCGCCGCCAGACTACATTTGCGCACGCTGGATCGGTTACATCTTGCGGCGATGGAGGAATTGAAGCTCCAACGACTGATGACCAACGATAATATCCAGCGGGCAGCTGCGGAAGACTTGGGTTATGCGGTGATTATTCCGCGATAACAAATTGGCTTATCCCACGACGATATTCACCAATTTACCGGGGACGACGACGATTTTGCGAACGGTTTTGCCCGCGGTGGCTTCGGCAATTTTCGGCATTGCAAGTGCTTGAATGGTCGTGGCTTCCTGCGAAAGATCTTTCTTGATCGTGATCCGGTCACGGACCTTCCCATTGATCTGGACGGGAATCTCGATCTCGTCCTCGATCAACAGGGTTTCGTCCCAAACAGGCCAGGTTTGACCGGCGATCTGGCCTTCGAAACCAGCAAATTTTCCGGCCAACAAGCTCCACAGTTCCTCGGTCAAATGCGGCGCGAAAGGGTTCAGCAGGATGAGCAATGTTCGCAGCGCGGCCACGGGACGCGCTTCAACATTCGTGAATTCGTTGGTAAACACCATCATCTGCGAAATGGCCGTGTTGAAGGCCAACGCTTCGATGTCCTGAGTCACCTTTTTGATCGTGGCATGGATGACCTTCTCCTGTTTGCTCGTGGGCGCAACGTCCGCCAACAGGCTGGACATTTCCCAATTTCCCTCCTGGTTTTCCTCCATGACCAGCCGCCACACGCGTGCCAGAAAACGGTGAACGCCTTCGACGCCGCTCATGCTCCAGGGTTTCACCTGTTCGAGCGGTCCCATGAACATTTCATACAGGCGCAGCGAGTCGGCGCCGTAATCGGTGATGATGTCGTCGGGATTGATGACGTTGCCGCGGCTCTTGGACATTTTTTGGTTGTCCGTACCTAGGATCATGCCCTGGTTCACTAATTTCTGAAACGGCTCGACGGTGCTGACGTAGCCCAAATCGTAGAGCACTTTGTGCCAGAACCGCGCGTAAAGAAGGTGCAAAACAGCGTGTTCAGTGCCGCCAACATACAAATCAACGCCGCCCGGCTTCGCCGGGAGTGACGAATGACGAATGGCGTCTTTGTCAGGCATTTCGTCATTCGTCATTCGGCATTCGGCATTTAGTTCACCTGTCATCCAATAACGCTCGGCTTCGACGCTGGCGAAACGATCCGGATTTTGTGGATCACAGTAACGCAGGTAATACCAGCAGGAGCCGGCCCATTGCGGCATGGTATTGGTCTCGCGGGTCGCCCCGTCGGAGTAACGGATCCAATCCGTTGCGCGGGCCAGCGGAGGTTCGCCGGACTCGGTGGGCTTGAAATCTTCCAATGGTGGCGGAGTCAACGGCAATTCGCCCTCTGAAATGGCGCGGTGCTTGCCGTTTTCCCAAATGACTGGGAACGGTTCGCCCCAGTACCGTTGCCGCGAAAACAGCCAGTCGCGCAGCTTGTAATTGACGGTTTTCTGGCCGTGACCGCAATCTTGCAACCACTGAGTGATCTTGTGTTTGGCCTCCGCAGTGGGCAGTCCGTCGATAAGTCCCGAATTGATTGAGATTCCCTGGCCGGAAAAACACTCATCTTCGTTTTCCACGGGACCGACAACGAAACGGATTGGCAGATTGAACTTTTTCGCAAATTCCCAGTCGCGTTCGTCATGCGCGGGCACGGCCATGATCGCGCCGGTGCCGTAGCTCATCAGCACGTAATCCGCTATCCAGATGGGAATTTTCTCCTGATTAACGGGATTAATTGCGAAAGCTCCAGTGAAAACCCCCGTCTTGTCCTTCGCCAAATCGGTGCGGTCGAGATCTGATTTGCCGGCAATTTCCGTGCGATAAGCCGTCACAGCGCCTTTCTGCTCTGGCGTGGTGACCTGATCGACCAGCGGATGCTCGGGCGACAGCACCATGTAAGTCGCGCCGAATAACGTGTCCGGTCTCGTGGTAAACACCGAAATCGAAAATCGAGAACCCAAAATCGAAAATTCCACACGGGCGCCGTCGCTTTTTCCGATCCAGTTCCTCTGCAGCAGTTTGATCCCTTCCGGCCAATCCAACCCTTCCAGTTCGTCAATCAGTCGCTCCGCATACGCAGTAATGCGCAACATCCACTGGCGCATGGGCTTGCGAATGACTGGAAACCCTCCGACTTCGCTTTTTCCATCGATCACTTCCTCATTTGCCAACACGGTGCCCAATGCCGGACACCAGTTCACCGGTGCCTCGGCGACGTAGGCGAGCCGCATGGAATCCGGATCGTTGCCGGTATAAGTGGAGATTGGTTCGGCTTTGTTGGTCGTCGGATTAAACCAGGAGTTGTAAATCTGCAGGAAAATCCACTGCGTCCACTTGAAGTAGCCGGGGTCGGTTGTATTGACCTCGCGGCTCCAGTCGTAGCTGAAGCCGATGCGTTGGAGCTGCTGTTTGAATCGCTCCGCATTCCGTTCCGTCGTGATCGCCGGGTGCTGCCCAGTCTTGATCGCGTATTGCTCTGCCGGAAGCCCAAATGCGTCCCAGCCCATCGGGTGCAGTACGTTAAATCCTTTCAATCGCTTGAATCGCGCGATGATGTCCGTCGCCGTGTAACCTTCGGGATGTCCCACATGCAATCCGTCCCCGCTAGGGTAGGGAAACATGTCCAGGACGAAATACTTCGGTTTCGCCGGATCGAAACGGGGTTGGCCTGGATTGGGCGCGCGAAAAGTCTCCTCCGTGGCCCAGAGCGTCTGCCACTTGGGCTCGATCTGGTCGTAGGGATAAGGTTTTCGCTTTTCGCTCATAGCTGTAAGAAAGAGGGAAGCCACTCAACTATCGACCCCCTGCGCGCGCAACCGATTTTGTGACGGCGTTGGCCCTGAATCCGCCCACCACTAAGTTTACTTTGGTAAACATCACTGAACACGACGGTTTCGGGCGGAGAACCAAGGAGAGGCGGTTTCCAACCGCCTGAAAACGGGCGCCAGGAAAGCGCCCCTCCTTGTAAAAAACGCCATGGACGACGATTTACCAAAGTAAAACCAAGCGTTCCTTGCTGTTTGCTGTGACAGGAAAAAATACAACGAGACGTTGCGCTGGCCGGTGCCTTCGTTGCAAGCTTTGGCAGGGCCGCGCCCGAATCTCATGCAACACATTCTGATTGCCACACGCAACGCGCATAAAACGAAAGAGATCCGACAAATGCTGGGGGCTCGTTTTGTAGTCGAAGATCTGAATGCAGGGGAAGACTGGCCGGAGATCGAGGAGACGGCGGACACATTTGCCGGAAACGCGGCACTTAAAGCGCTAGGGATCTCCGCGCTCTACGATGGCATTGTGCTGGCGGATGATTCAGGTCTGGAAGTCGACGCGCTTGCCGGTGAGCCAGGCGTGCGATCGGCACGTTACGCCGGAGAGAAAGCCACGGATGCGGACAATCGGGCGCTTTTGTTGGAAAAACTGAATGGAAAATCTTCGCCTGGACGTTTCAGGTGCTCCATGGTGCTCGCTCGGGCAGGAACCCAGCTTGCCACGTTCGACGGCGCGGTCGAGGGCACAATTATCAACGACGAGCGTGGCGCTGGCGGTTTCGGTTACGATCCGATCTTCATTCCGGACGGATTTTCTCAGACATTCGGGGAGCTGCCTGCGGAGACAAAAAATCAATTGAGCCACCGGGCGCGCGCTTTGGAGCAGGCCATCCGGTTCTTGGGACATAGATAGGGACCGCAGGCTGCGCCAGCGATCCAGCTTTGCGGCACCATTCCCTTCCTTCGCGAGCGTGGATGTTTTCCAAACCTGCGGAAAGAGGAGCGGAACAGACGGAATCCAAGCGGCTGGAATGAAATGAAGTTTCTCAAAAGCGTGTTTACTTTGAAACCTATTCCATCACCATTTGTGTGAAAAACTATGCTTGGAAATTCCACTCGAATTTCAAATCGGATCCTTGCAGAGCAATGAATGCGCTGCGAGGTGGGCTTCTTGACGCACCGGATACCGGCTGCAAAATCTGACAACCTGGAACATGGAGGGACCGCAATGACGCATCTTTTGCAAGCTCTCGGCCGGAGCAGTCTCGCGACTGTCGCCGGGCTCGGTGATTTTGCGCGGTTCGCATCGAGGGCCGTCGTCGCGGTGCCCGCGACAAGGCATCTCGGCAGGCGTTGCGTGCGGGCAGTCCACGAGCAGGGTGTCCGCTGCGTGCCGGTAGTGACTATTGTGGGGTTGTTCGCGGGTCTCGTCCTTGGGCTCCAAGGATATTATGTTTTGGCCCGGTTTGGCTCCGCGGGAATGCTCGGAACATTCGTCTCCCTGACCCTGGCTCGTGAACTGGCGCCTGTCCTTGCCGCATTGATGATCGTTGGGCAGGCGGGTTCCGCCATTGCCGCGGAAATCGGTATCCAGCGTAATAGCGAACAAATCGATGCCCTCGGCACGATGGGAATCGATCCGGCCGGGTATTTGATCACGCCCCGACTGTTGGCCGCAGTGATCGTTTTTCCCATTTTGACAGTTGCATTCACCTTTGTTGGACTCGGTGGCGGATACCTTTCGGGCTCGGTTTTGCTGGGATTGGACAGCGGTGTTTACTGGTCGGCTGTTCATTCCGCGATCGAGCCGCCAGATGTGCGCGAATGCCTACTCAAAGCGCTCGTTTTCGGCGTTATCACCATCGCGATTTGCTGCCACAGCGGCTTTAACGCGCACCGCGTTCCCGGCGCAGCCGGATCGCGTGCGGTGAGTATTTCGACTACGCGGGCCGTGGTCTTTGCCAGTGTCGCAGTGCTGGCTGCGGACTATTTGATCACCTCTTTTCTCGTATAATTCCGGTATGGCCGTTTCGTCGCTCGCACCTATCTTGAAAGTGACTGGCCTGCGAAAGCAGTTTGGCGACCGGGCCGTACTAACATCGGTGGACCTGACGGTGCCGCGCGGCAGCATCGTGAGTGTGCTGGGCCGGAGCGGAACGGGCAAATCCGTTTTCCTGAAATGTCTGGCGGGCCTGCTGGTGCCTGATGGGGGGGAAATTCGTTTTCACGACGGACTTCTGAACGGCTTCCGCCAGCGCTGCAGTTATCTCTTCCAGGGTAACGCTCTCTTCGATTCGTTGACGGCCTTCGAGAATGTCGCACTGCCGCTGGAGCAAACCACGCGGAAAAACCGCCGGGAAATTGCGCAGGCTGTACATGACGCTTTACAGAGTCTCGGATTGGAGAAATTTGCGGACCATTTTCCCGCCCAGATGTCCGGCGGTATGCAAAAACGTCTCGCCCTTGCCAGGGCGCTGGTTACGCGACCTGAACTAGTGCTTTTCGATGAGCCCACAGCCGGACTCGATCCTTTGGCGCGTAATGCGGTGTTCGAAATGATCGCCCGCTATCGGCGGGAGTTCGATTTTACAGCCGTCTTGGTCACGCATGATGTGCCGGAGGCGCTTGCCGCCAGCGATCGTGTCGCCGCGCTCGAGAAAGGCCGGATGGTCTTTGAAGGAACACCGGCCGAATTCGCAGCTTCGGACGATATTTTTGTGCAAGATTTCCGCGACAGTATCGCGGCCCTCCAAAAGGGTCTGGATCGATACCGCACCCTTTGATTGATCATGAAACAATCCAACCTCGAACTGTCGGTCGGCATATTTGTGGCATTGGGCATTGCAGCCATCGTGTGGTTTGCTGTCCAGGCTGGCGCAGGTACCGCCGTCAGCGGTTCCACCTACGAGATCAAAGCGCGTTTCGCGAATATCGGCGGGCTCAAGACGGGCAGCCAGATCCTCATCGCCGGCGTGCCGGTTGGGCGGGTCGGGAAGATCGATCTCGATGGCCAGTTCGCCGCTATCGTTCGTCTCACCGTGCAGCAACACGTCCATCTACCCGCGGACACGATTGCTTCCATCAAGACCAGCGGTCTTATCGGCGACAAATACATCGCGCTCGCGCCCGGCGCCGATACGAATGACCTCCAACCTGGAGGCGTTATCACTGACACCGAATCCGCTGTGGATCTGGAATCGCTCATCAGCCGTTACGCTTTTGGCAATGTCGATGCCGCTCCTTCTCCTTCTCCTTCTCCAACTTCAGCCGCACCCTAGCGATCATGCATCTCCGTCCGTTCCAAGCCGCCCTCAAATTTGCCATCGCCATCGTCGTCGCAGGCATTATTGCTCTCCCCGCTTTTGGGGCGGATCGCGGCGCAGAAACCATGTTGCGCAACTCGATCGACGAAGTGCTGACCATTGCCTATTCCAACCCCGGTAAAGCCCCGACCCCCGCGAGCCTCCGACCGTCCTTGGAGAAGTGTTTCGCCTTCGAGCTCGTTACCCGCCAGGTCATAGGCGCCGGGTGGAAACAATTTTCTGACGCGGACCGCAAACGCGTCACGAATCTTTTTACTGAACTGCTCATTCGGACCTATGCCAGGCGGGTTATTGGCACGAAACGGCCAAAAATCGTCTATGGTAGTCCCATTGAAGTCGCGCCGGGCCGCCAGGAATTGCCGACCAGAGTGACGACGTCCTCTTACCCAGACCCGTTTCCTGTCACTTACCGTATCACCAAACTCCCCGAAGGCTGGCGCATCTACGACATCGTCGTTGAAGGCGTCAGTTTCGTCGCCAACTATCGCTCCCAATTCGCGGGAATCGTCCAGAAAGGCGGTGCCCCTGCTGTCATTCAAAGCCTCGAAACCAAACTAGCATCCCCCCCAAACACGTGAATACTTATTTGTGCGTGCTTCGCATGCTCCCTCCACTGCTTCTTCTCGGCCTTTCCGGTTGCGCGGTGACTGGGAAAACCTCCGCGAAACCCAACACGGCTGCTGCCACCACCGTCTCTGCGCCGGCTTCAAGTCCAGCCGCAGACGACAATTTTGACTACGTTCCCGAACAAAAAGTCAACGATCCACTCCACGGCTTCAACCGCACCATGTTCAAGTTCAACGATGGACTCACGACATATGTGTTTCGGCCGGTGGCGAAAGGGTATGTCAAAGTCGTGCCGCGTCCCGCACGAACTGGCATTAAAAACTTCTTCGATAACGTAAAATTCCCCGTCCGGTTCGTCGGCGCGTTGCTTCAGGGAAAATTCGTCCGTTGCGCCCAGGAAACCGGCAAATTCGTCGTCAACACCACGGTCGGAGTAGGAGGGTTGATACGCGTTTCCGATCATGTTTCCGGCTTGGATTCGGTGCCCGCCGAGGACATCGGCCAGGCGCTGGGCGTTTGGGGTATACCTGCCGGTCCCTACCTGGTGCTTCCCGTATTCGGCTCTACGGACTTGCGAGACCTTGTTGGTTTCGCGGGTGACACTGTAGCCCATCCTATTAGCTGGTACGCCGTGGGCATTGTTGATGAGCGATTCATCAGTGAAGCCGCGAAGTATTCCCTCACAGGCCTCGCTGGCGTCAACGATCTGCCAGAAACGGTCGAAGAGTACGACGAAATGAAAGCCTCCGCGGTCGACCCCTACATCGCCACCCGCGACGGCTATCTCAGTTATCGAGCCGCAGCGGTGAAGCAATAGTCCTCGCGCCTTTTGGGGCCAATTCATCCTGACGCACTTGCGCCGCCGACAAATGTGTATAAGAAAGCAAAGATATTTTCTCTCCCGGCCCCATCCTCCCTTCCATGATCCTCTCTCTCCCTCTTTCGTTCCGCCGATGCTTCCTGGCCCTCCTGGCGCTCGCCGTGACACTCACCACGGGCGTTGCCCAGACGACAGCCGCTGCGTCGCCAGCGACCTCACCAGCCGCTACGCCAGAGGAACAGCTTTCCGCTGCCGCCGCGCGAAGCCAACGCGAGCAGCAGGAGGTCGGTCGGCGTTTTTCTTCGGGTTGGGGACAGAAGCTGAAGGAAGGCGGTGCGACGGCGATCGTTCAGCTCGCACTGTCGGTCTTTGGCGCGATGTTCATTTTCGAGCGCCTGTTCAACCTGCGCCGGCACAAGATCATTCCGCGGGGCCTCTCGCAGAAAGCGCTTCAGCTCTGGCGGGCTGGGAATTTTGCGGCGCTTGAGGCCTTTGATCGAACGGAATCGAGCACGCTGGGACGCGCAATTGCCTGGGTTGCGAAGCATCGCCAGAGCTCTTATGCCGACGTATCTGTCGGTGCCGGCGACATTATTTCCCAAGAGCTCGAGGTAAATCATCAACGAGCCTATCCAATGGGTGTTGTCGCGACGCTCGAGCCTTTGCTCGGTTTGCTCGGCATGATTCTCGGCATGATCAACACCTTCGAAGTGGTTGCGTTGGCCGGGGCACTTGGCAATCCGGCTCAACTGGCTGGTGGCATTTCCGAAGCGCTCGTGACGACAGGTCTCGGGCTGGCGATAGCCATTCCCTTCCTTGCGCTGTTCCACTATTTCAAGAGCCGCACAAATATGTTCGGCTCTCAGCTCGAGAAGGAAATGACCAGTCTGCTCAGCGAATGGTTCCTCAGCCCCAAGAAAGAGGAGGTCTATGAGAGTTAAGAACAAACATGCGGATCAGGATTTCGAAATTCCGTTGATCCCGATGATCGACTGTTTGTTCGTGCTGCTGGTTTTCTTTCTCGTCGCTACGACGCTAAAAAAAACCGAGAAAGAATTGCCCATCGATCTCCCGCAGTCGGGCGCTGCTCTCGATACGGAACAAAAAGAGGACGTGCTCGTGATCGGTTTGGATCGAGCGGGTCAGAAGTTTTTCGGCTCGGAACCTGTTACGACGGAAGTCATGAGTCAGCGCCTTGCCTCTGCGGCGCTCGCGAACCCCAAACGCCGTGTTCGACTCGATGCGGACGTCAGCACGCCATACGCCGCCGTCGTCGAGATGGTCGAAATGTGCGAATTCAACAACCTGCGCAATGTCGGCTTCCGTACAAAGTCTCCCGGCAAGTGACGGCGGGCCGAGAGCGGTCTGGCTCGGGTTGTCGATTCTCGCCCATGGCCTGATTCTCGGCTGGCTGATCTTCCATGTGCCCGTGGCGGATCTCGCCACGCCCCCTGAATCCGCCAATACCGCTGCAGAACCCGTTGTTGCTGCGTCCACGGACCGCATCCAGGAAGTTGCCAAGGAAATCGAGACGACACAGGCAGACGAGATCCGGTCCAAGGTTGAAGAGCTTCTTGAGACGCAAAAATCCCTGGCTAGTCTCGAGGCGGAAAAGCAGACAGAGTTTTCCCATTTGGCGGAGGAAATGGCAAACACCGCACCCCAGCTTGCGCAGGACGCTGTTGTGCAAGCCATACAGGCGCAGGCTGATGCCGAAAAAGCACAGGAAGAAGCTCTGAAAGCTGCAGAGCTTTTGAAAGCTGCCCGGGAGGTAGCGATGACAGCGCAATCGCCAGCCGAACAAGCTGCCGCGGACTCGCGGGCTGCAGCCGCAGCGTCGCGCTCCAACGCGGCCCAGGAACGCGCGAAAAATGCTCAAGCCAATGCCACGGCCGCGCAGCTTAACGCTACTCAGCAGCTTGGTTTTCGCGATGAAAAGACTTTCAAGGAGGCTCGCACAGCACAGGAAAACGCCTCGACCGCCCAGGAAAAGGCCAATGCCAAACAGGACGAGGCTGCAGCACTCCTCGACGAGCTTGGCTCTCGCAAGCGCGTTGCCGAGAAGGCCGCCGGCGACCGCATGCGCGCCGAACGCGTCGTTGATCTTCAAAAAGGACGCCTTGCGCGAGCTGAACGGAACCTGAATAACGCCCGCAACACGGAAGCAAACCGGAGCAAACAGGAGGAAGATGTCCAGAAGTCCAGGGCAGCTGTGGTGGATGCTGAAGCTGTTGCAGCTCGGGCTCGGCAGGATGCGGAGAAAACCGGACAGGACTACACGCAGTTACCCGCCAAAATGCGTGACCTGCAGGATGCTGCACTGACAGCGCAAAAAACGGCGCGCGAACTGCAGACGAAAGCGCAAACTGCTGCGACGGTTGCAGCTTCGCAAGCCACGGAATCTAACGAGGCAGCCGAACCGCCGCCAGCTATTGCAGCCAGCCCTGCGGTCCCGGAAACCCCCTCACTCGATGGTAAGAGCCTTTCGGATCTTTACAAAATCGCTGTAACAGCGGAAGAGGCCATCGCTCAATCCTATCGCGGTATCCGCGCCGTAGATACGGCGGCTCTTCGCCACATTCCCCTTACTGATGCGAAAAGATACGTCGAGATCGCTCGTCCCACGCGCCCGGACCTTTCCAAGGGACTCTCGTCGGAAGCCACCGAAAGCACGGCCGAGCTGGAAAAACAAAAGCAGGCGATCGAAGACGCGACACAGCAAATTAATTCGATACTCGCACTTACCCGTGGCATGGCGTTCCAGGCGCGGAACACGGGAGGTGGCCAGGGTGTAACGGTTTCCGTCGATACGATGAAAACGCAGGCTGCCCAAGCCAACGAAGTCGCGGGGATGGCTGCCGATTACCAGGACGGAAATTATGCCGTTGATCTGACTGGCATGATGAAGGGCTCGCCAGGGCAAGGCGGCCCTCAGGCTAGCGGACCAGGGCCGCAGGGTGGGGTGGGTGTTGGAACCAGCGTGATAGCCCCGGGCCGCGGCACGGGGCCGATGGGGTTTCCCGCTCCGGGCGGTGTTGTGGATACCGTTCCCGGACGCAAAGTGCACGCCCAGGGCCAGGGTGATGGCGGCGCCAAATGGATGTATCTGGATTCCTGGTATGTCATGGGTCCATTTCCCAATCCGCAACGGCGCAATATCGACATGCATTTTGCCCCGGAATCCGTCGTTGACCTCGATGCGACCTACGTAGGGAAGGACGACCAACCCATTCGCTGGACATTTGTCCAAGGCAATCAGGCTGCTCTACATCCGCCCAAGGAAAGCAATTACTCGATCTATTATGCTTACACGACACTTTGGCTCGATCAGGAGCGGGACCTCTGGGTCGCCGTAGGCAGCGACGATTTTTCCAAAATCTGGCTCAACGACATGCTCATCTGGGCCAGCGGACCCAAGCAAAAAACGTGGAAGGCCAACGAGGGCTACCGCAAAGTCCATTTCAAAAAAGGACTCAATCGCGTGCTCTATCGCATCGAAAACGGCCAGGCTTCCTGCCTGTTTTCGTTCATGATTCATCTCGATTCCGATCCCGGGTGAGGTATTCCTCCACAATCTCTGCCGAACAAATTGGTTACATGGCTTGCGGCAAAACAGGTCTGTTCGCTAGAACCAGACCATGATTATTGACGCCGAGACTTTTGTCGATTTGCCCACGTCACACGGACCGATGCGGGTGCACCTTTTCATCCCGAAAAACGCCGGGAAACGGCCGGGCGCAATTCTTTATTCGGAGATTTTTCAGGTCACGGGACCAATCCGCCGTCTCGCTGCGACTCTGGCCGGAAATGGGTTTTTCGTGGCGGTGCCGGAGGTTTATCACGAATTCGAGACTGCAGGGACGGTGCTGGCATATGATCAGACGGGATCAGACCGCGGAAATGAACTCAAGCACACCAAGGAACTCGCTTCGTATGACGAGGACGCGGATGTTCTGGCGAAGTATTTGGCGGGACACGAACTTTGCACGGGCAAAGTCGGGAGTTTCGGCGTCTGCCTGGGCGGACATCTCGCGGTGCGTGCCGGATTCCACCCAGGAGTGAGTGCCGTCGTGGCGTTTTATCCTACGGACGTCCATCAAGGATCGCTGGGCGCAGGGAAGAACGACGATACGCTGGCGCGCTTTGAAGGTGAGAAGACACCGTTTCTGTTCGTCTGGGGCCGGCAAGATCCGCATGTGCCTTTGGAAGGACGCCGCAAAATCGCTGCCCGCCTCGACGAAACCGGCGTGGAATATGAGTGGCACGAGTTCAACGCCGCCCACGCCTTCCTGCGCGACGAAGGGCCGCGTTACAATCCGGCCCTTGCGAGCGCGTGCATCGGTCTGCTCCTGCGTTTTTTTGGGGAGAAATTGGGCTGAAAACAGCGCGGAGCGAACGTCTTTGTTAATCCAGGGGCGCCCGGGTCAGCGTCCTTCGATGCGGCAATGACTGAGGCATACGCTCCTGGATGAATTTGACGAGTTTTTCCCGAATCTCGCAACGAAGGTCGAAAGTTTTGGCCGCATCGGCCGCCGTGGCGAGACAGCGGACTTCCAGCGTGTTCTCCTTGGCATCGGTGACTTGCAACGCGCAAACGTCGCGATCCCATAGGGCGGACGCCTCGACGATTCGGCGGAGTTCCGCGCGGATTTCATCCACCGGGATCGTGTAGTCCACGTTCAAAACGACCGCCCCAATGAGACGGGAGCCCGTGAGCGTCCAGTTCTGAAACGGTTTCTCCACAAAATACGTGATCGGCAACACCATCCGGCGGAGGTCCCAGAGTCTGACCACGACATGCGTTAGATTGATTTCTTCGATAAAGCCAAATTCGCCTTCTACGAGAACGGCGTCATTGTGGCGGATCGGTTGTGAAAAGGCGATTTGCATTCCGGCGAAAAAATTGCCCAGCGTCTTTTGGGCGGCGAACCCGAGCACGATTCCCGCGATACCCGCCGAGGCGAGAATGCTGGCGCCTGCCTGCCGGACAACGTCGAAAACCATCAGCATGCACCCCAAGGCGACGATGCTGACAATGGCAATGATGATTTTGGTGACGACGGAGATCTGGGTGTACACCTTCCGCGCGCTCAGATCCTGCGACATGTCATCCGTATACATGGCGAGCATCGCTTTCTGAAAAAGGAGTGTGGAACGGATGATCAGCCCCGCAATTCCTCCGATGAGGCCCATGGCGGTCATTTTTTGGAGCAGGCTTTCGAATCGTCCCGGCAAATCCAGCAATGGCACCATCAAGATCAGCGCAATGAGGGGAATGCTGACGCGCAGAACGTGACCGGCGATTTCCAGTGCAAGCCGGGTCCATACGCTGGGAATGCCGACGGCCAAACGCTCGAGTTTCTTCTGTGCGAGCCATGCCAGAAGGGCGACCAGCCAGAGAACCGTGGCCATTCCGAGCACGTTCAGGAACCCAGTCAGAACCGCCTGCGTAGCATGGCGCACATCCGCATCGGAAATGCCGGACACGGACGCACCAAGGGCGATGTACGTGCCGAAAATGGCCAGCAAAACAGCAACGGGTTTGCGCACCGTTGCAACGATGGCGCGCGGCCATGCTTGGGCCTCCGGCACATTGCCAGCCATGGCATTGGCGACGGCGATCACGAGCCATGCCAGCAGCGCCGTCGCTCCGAGCAGGATCCCGGAGGCAATCAGCCTCGAGGCGCTGATTCCGAAAATAATATCGTGCACGAGGTGCGCGTTGGAGCCGATCCTGTCGGCAGACTTGCCGAGCGCAGCCCCCGCATCATCAAGGAATTGTTGTGGAAAAATGCCGGTCATGGTTGCCGCGACGTTCGAGCACAACCCCCGCCCGGCACAAACGAAAATGTGAATGTCAGCGGACTGAAGGACCCGCCGAATCAAACCCGCGCCGCCGCAAGATGGGCGTTTCCTGCTCTCTACAATCGTTTGCGATTAGCAGGGCTGCCTGCTGAAATCTCCTTGCTCTCGCCCGCTTTTACTTCTTCCAAATAAAACCGCACAAGCCGGCCGGGACTTTCAACTCTGTCCCGGCCGGCTTGTTTTTACTACGGCCAACCGCGCTGTTTCTCTATTCTGCCGCCAAACCTGGGAGGGCAGCGCCTGCGTCGCTGTGCTCCGCTTCGGCCGGTTTCGGCTCCACCGCGGCGAACTTCGCGCACAGCCCAAGCACTGCTGCCACTCCCAGGTAGCTGCAAGCCACCACGGGACTCATGCCAAAGCCTATCCTCTCTCCGTGCATCAACCCAAAAAATGTCAAAACCCCGCCGACAACCGCGAAAGCAGCGGCGTTGTAGAACTTTCGTTCAATCACGAAAACGCCAATCGCCGCGAGAATGACCCCACTTAGAATCGCGCCGCCCCCCATGATTTCCAGACCGTGATAGAGAACACCATTTTGGCCCATGCCTTCGACCAGCTTATGATGATCTTCGGGGGACAGTTTCCCCACAATGGTTCCGGAAGCGGCTAGTGCATTGTCGATCATGGTTTTTCCCCAGGCTGCGACATGAGGAGTTAGAGCAAGGACAATTGCCGGCGCATGGCTCTTGGGTGTTTCCTGGAAGGCCTGCGCTCCGATCAGCATTCCGATGTAGAGAAGGATCGGCGAGATCGCCACCACAGGAATTAGCGAGGACATTACGGAAATAATGCCGAAGGTCGCCAATACAATCACGACAATGCCCGTCATTGCCGAATATCCAATGCGGCCTCCCATCGCTTTCCACCCCGGATGACCGATATACACCGCATTGATGAACGGGTTGCCCAGACAACAGCCGATCAGGCTGATGACGCCGTCCGCAGTTAGCACCCGGGTCGTTGGAAAGGCGTCGCCCGCCACTTCCGCGCTCTCCACATTGTCCAGGGCTTCCACCAAGTCGTAAATCCCGAATGGAATCGCGGTCACCAGGATGACGCCGAGAAATTGAAAGCCGGAAAAGATATGGTTGAGTGCTGGTAGCGGAAGAGAGAAGCCAAAATTCGAGAACGACGACAGTAACTTGTCATAGGTCATGCCTCCGTAGTGGAGCCCAAAAAGATTGGAACCCCAGGCGATGAGGGAGCCTACTGCGATGGCAACGAGGCCCGCAGGAATGCCTCTAAAATACTTCACGCCTCCGAACCAGCTCAGCAGGATGATAGCAAAGCAAACAAGCCCGATTGCCGGAGTCATGAACATCTCGAGAGCCGGCTTCATCGAAATAAACGTGATCGAAACTCCGGCGAGTGTTCCCAGTAACGCAGCGCGTGGCGTAATCTTTCTAATAACAGGTGCGATGAATCCGCCGACCATCAGCACGAAGCTCTGGATGAAGACCCACGTCAGGCCGGCCTCCCAGCCTTTGATGGGATCTCCCGTCGTGAGAGTGATCGGCAGCATGATGACGAACGTTACGACGAACATATGCGGCACGCTCGTCCCGGAAGGCAGCGCACAAACGTCGGTGCGTCCCGTTTTCTTGGCCAGCCGATAGGCGAGCCAGGCATAGTACAACGTGCTCAAACAAAGCATCACGCCGGTGGCGGGAAGAATGCGGCCGAAGACAATTTCGTCAGGCATCTTCAACACAAACCGCAGCAGTGCAGTTAGTGTTAGCAGGTTTACTAAAATATTGGTTCCAAACCCAAAGAAGGCGTTGAAATCCCCCGGAGTCCAGAGTTTTGGTTTAGTGGAAGCATTCATGGTCGATAGGGTGGTTAAGTGCACTGACAGATCCGCCTTTACCCCAGGGCGGAAAGAATTTTTTCAGAATCGGACACCCAGCCAAAAATCCCTCCCTGTGCCTTGATCATCTTTAGGCCGAACTCTTGAAATTCCGGAAAATAAGACCCGACACAGTCGGACGGCACCAGGCAGTCATAGCCACGGTCGTTCGCTTCGCGAACCGTTGTATTAACACAAACTTCCGTAGTGACGCCGGTCACGATTAGCTTTTGAATGCCTTTGTTCTGGAGAATTGCATGGAGGTCGGTTGCGAAGAATGCGCCCTTGCCAGGCTTATCAATCACTGGCTCGGAAGGGAGGGGATAAAGTTCTTCGATGATATCATGACCGGCTTCGCCACGCACCAGAATGCGACCCATAGGACCGGCGTCGCCGATGCAAGTTGCACTGCGGCCTCGTATTTTCTTTGCATGCGGCAAATCGGTTAGATCCGGGCGATGTCCTTCCCGGGTATGGATGACCTGCAGTCCATGGGCGCGCCACGCTGCAAGGAGTCTTTTGTTAGGCTCGATGGTCCGACGCAATTGCGAGACGTCATTGCCCAGCATTTCGCCAAAACCGCCTGGTTCGAGGAAGTCGCGCTGCATATCGATAATGATCAGGGCGGCCTTTTCGGGCTGGAACTCGTACGGGTAGGGTTCGGCTTCGACAGTGGCGACGGTGGGCGTGGTTGTCATGGAAAGGGAGAATGATGTTTAACGGAGAGCTTGTGCCTTCAAGCCTTAGAGCATTGCTCGTGCCAGCATGTTGTGGTTTTCCGCAACCCATTGAACATCAATGCATTTCGTCGAAAACGCAGGCGGCGAGCGGTGGATTGATTTGTAGTTACTTGTTGCGTTTGTCGCTGCCGGCAACAGTTGACACAGTTTCTCGGGCAAAACGGGTCGTTGGCGCCGGCGAAAGCTGGGCGATACGCAGTTGGCGCCCTCTGGTTGACAGGTGTAGCATTTGCCAACCAGGGAATCTCACAGTCAACAAATGTGTGACCTATGAAAACGATTCTTCTCAGCGTGATGCTGCTTGTTCTTTTTACCGGTTTGGCTGTCGCAAAACCCGAAAATGTGAGGCCGGACCGCGTCTCTGTGGAATTCATCCATCCGGAAAAGTTTATCGATGTGGGCCGGGAACGTTTTACGACAGACCGCGAACGCACCAGCCTCCTCAATGAATTGGCCGCCAGCATGCGCAAAATGGCGAACGCATATCTGGGCCCAGGTTTGAGACTCGACATCCAAGTGACCGAAGTCGATATGGCGGGCGGATTTGAGCCATGGCGCAGGCAGTTCCGGGATGCGCGTATCGTAAAAGACGTCTATCCGCCGCGGATCAACCTCACGTTCCGTCTGTCAGACCAGAAAGGAAAATTCCTGCGCGAAGGTGAGCGCAAATTGACGGACCTCAGCTTTCTGACGAGCAGTTTCCAGCCAAATTACTCCGACTCGTTGTACTACGAAAAGGCCCTCATCCGCAATTGGCTAAGCACGGAGTTCCGGAATTTTCGAAAATCCTGAGCGAAGGATCTGGAGGCTTCTGCGGTAGAGCGGCGTGGGGTACGTGCGACACCCTGGCAAAGCTCGAATTTTGATGTTGTTACTTGGTTTCGCTTCGGGCCTGTGAGAGGAAATCGGATGTGAGGCGTGTTCGTTTTGTCACCGGTGAGATTGTGGGGAATCTTGCAAAGGCTGTGCCGCCAATCGGCAAATGGGTGGACGGGAAGAAAAAATGGGGAAGGCAACCTTTTTGCGGCCTCGCGGCGGCCGGCGTTGCGGGGATTTCGATCGCCGAGTGGGTAAAACCGGGTTTGGCGGTGACCTTGCCGGGTCTCGGGCTCAGCCTTGTTCTTTGGATGGTTTTGCGTCGGACTTGGGCGTTGCTGACCCTGATGGCCGCTGCGTTTATCCTCCTGCATTCTCTCCAATTTCACGGAAACCCCGGGAGGCTACTTGCGGCGGAACTTGGCGACCGCCGCGTGGTGGTAAGAGGTGAGGGGACTGTCAATTCGCAGCCGATGCAGCGTGTGGAGCACAAGGGTCGCATCGAGACCTCGTTCGAGATCGACGTCGACAGGATCGATTTCCCGGGCTTCGACCAGGCAAAGGGTCTGCGGCTATTGGTCTCGTGGCCCGGCCCTGGTCCGGAATATGGCGCGAAGATAGGTTTTGCCGGATCCCTGTTTAATCCGAAGCCGCCGCGTAACCCGGGAGAATTCGACTACGCGGGCTGGCTGGGGAGGCGGCAGGTTTTCAGCGTCGTGAATGTGCGGATGCCCTTTGATGCGACAGTCGTTGATCCTGCGCCGGGCTGGTCAGTCACACGGATGGCGATGCGATGTCGTCGGTGGATGGAGACTCGCCTGGCGATGGATTTGGAGAGCGAACCGGAAATTGCCGGAATCATCAAGGCGATGGTGCTGGGGAGCACAAACGAGACGTCGGATGAGCTCAAGGCACGTTTTCAGCAGACCGGAACACTGCATTTGTTCGCCGTGAGTGGATTGCAGGTGACGGTGCTGGCCGGAATGGTCATGTTCGCCCTCGAGACGTGCCGGGTTCCGCGTCGAGTCGCGGTATTTGTCACGATTCCGGTGATTTTGTTCTACGCCGCGATCACCGGCCTGGGCGCGTCGAGCGTGCGAGCCGCGTTGATGGCGTCCATTTTTCTTGCGGCAATCCTGGCTGATCGCCCGGCGTTTACGTTGAACAATCTCGCGGCGTCGGCGTTTCTGTTGTTGCTGACGAACACGAATCAACTTTTCGCGACGGGATTTCAGCTGTCTTACAGCGTCGTCGCGGCGATCATTCTCTTGGCGGGCCGAATCAGCCGGTTCGTGCAGGGTTTGGTTGCGCCGGATCCGTTTATCCCGCGGAAACTTCTGACGAAAACCCGCCGCGCTCTGTGGTGGCTTACAGAAAAACTCGGAGGAAGCGTCGGCCTGACCGTCGCTGCATGGATGGGTTCTTTGCCGCTTACCGCCTGGTATTTCAATCTCCTCTCGCCTGTTGCTCTGGTGGCAAATCTGGTCGTCGTTCCGCTCTCTTCGGGGATCCTGCTGCTCGGAGTGCTGAGTATCGTCACCTCGGCGGCAGGCAGTTTCCTGTCAGTCTTGTTCAACAATGCCAACTGGCTGGTGGTGAAAATAATGCTGGAGCTGGTGGGATTCTTCGCGTCGCTTCCTGCGGGCTATTTGCATATCGGCGGACGCTGGATCGAATTCACGAACGAACACCGAATCACCGTGCTCGATCTTGGTGCAGGCGGTTCGGTTGTCATCGAAACACCGCGGGGTTGCTGGCTCATCGACACGGGTTCCGACGCTGATTATAGCCGTATCGTCCAGCGGTTCCTGCAAAAGCGAGGGATCAATTCGTTGAAAGGCATTGTGCTCACGCACGGTGACGGAGCGCATGTGGGCGGGATCGTTCGTGCCCGGAACGACTTCCCGCAAGTCCCTGTATTCGTGCCCGTTGTCTCCGAAAAATCGACCGTTTTCAAACGTCTCCGACTCCTTGGAGAAACGAATGGATTGAAAACGGGTGATATGTTGACGCTCTCGAACGACGCGGTTCTCGAAGTTCTTTTCCCTTCGGAAACGACAGGTCAAAGCCGTGCTGATGACAATGCCCTTGTACTGGCGTTTCGGACCGGCAAACACAGCGTGCTGCTGATGTCCGACTCCGGATTTTCGACAGAGATCTCTCTGCTGGAAAATGCCGGTCTCATCGAAAAAGCGAAAGCCGACGTCATCGTCATGGGACGAAACAGAACCGACCGCGATGTTGCTCTGGATTTTTTCCTTAAGACGGGCCCGAAAGCCATCGTTTCCAGCTGCGTTTCATTTCCGGCAATCGAACGGGTCCCTTTGAAATTGGTAAAATTTTCTGCAGAAACGGATGTCCGCCTGTTTAGGCAGGACGAAACGGGAGCTCTCGAAATGCGGCTAAGCGAGCAATCCCTTGACCTGCGCGGATTTTTGAATCGCGAGGCTCTGAACATCGGCCACTGAGGAAGGGTTGCGTCTTCCCCAAAAACCATCCACCTTCGTCCCCACCAAAATATATGTGTGGAATCGTCGGATACATCGGCAAAGCTAAGGCCGCTCCCATTCTCCTGGATGGCTTGCGGCGTCTCGAATATCGCGGTTATGACTCAGCTGGAATCGTCACTATCGACGAAAACCGGCTCGATCTTCGCAAGACCACCGAGCGTATTTCACACCTCACACAGCTCCTCAAACAAAATCCGGCCAAAGGGTCCGTCGGCATCTGCCATACCCGCTGGGCCACGCACGGAGGTGTGACTGTCCCGAACGCACACCCGCACTACGACCGTTCCGAGCGGCTCGCCGTTGTCCACAATGGTGTGATCGAAAATTATTCGAAGCTGCGCGACCAACTCCTCGAAAAGGGACACATTTTCCGGTCTGAAACCGATACCGAAGTTCTTGCGCATCTTATCGGCCGATACTTTGACGAAATGCGTGGCGACCCCGGTAAGGCTGGGCTTGTAGAGGCCGTTCGCCGAGCGCTACAGCAGGTTCAGGGCACGTACGGAATCGCCGTTTTGCATTTGGATGTGCCAGATCTCCTCGTGGCTGCACGCCGGGGAAGTCCGCTGGTCCTGGGCATCGGGAAAGGCGAAAATTTTGTCGCGAGCGACGTCAGCGCCATCGTCGCACACACACGGGAAGCCGTTTATCTCAACGATTTCGACATCGCTGCGGTCGAGAAAGACTCTTTCGAAGTCACGTCGCTCGCAGGCGAAGACTCCGTTTACGAGGTCAGCAAGGTCGATATCGACGAGCAGGATATCTCGAAAGGCAAATATCCGCATTTCATGCTCAAGGAAATCTACGAGCAACCGCAAAGCATCCGCGACGCCATGCGCGGCCGGCTCAGTGTGGAAGAGGCTACGGCCAAATTGGGCGGTCTTGAAATGACCGCCAAAGAACTTCGTGAGATCGATCGAATCGTCCTTACCGGTTGCGGCACCGCGCTCTACGCGGGGATGGTCGGCGAGTATCTCATTGAATCTCTGGCGCTTGTGCCGACGGAAGTGGAGTTCGCGAGCGAATTTCGATATCGAAATATGCCGACCAACAAAGACACACTCGTCTTTGTTCTGAGCCAGAGCGGTGAGACCGCGGATTCCCTGGCTGCGCTTCGCGAAAGCAAACGCAAAGGCCATCGGACCCTCGGCATTTGCAACAACGTTGCCAGCACCATCGCCCGCGAAACGGATGGAGGGGTTTACATGCACGCGGGGGTGGAAATCGGAGTTGCTGCCACCAAATCCTTCACGTCGCAGATCACCGTCCTCACGCTTATCGCGCTACTGCTGGGCCGGATGCGTCATTTGTCCAGCTCGCAAGGCTCACAGATCATCGCTGCCCTCGAAGAAATTCCGGACAAAGTTGCCAAAATTTTGGCGCAGACAGATCACATCAAAGCGATCGCCGAAAAATACGCGAACGCTGAAGGGTTTTTGTTTCTGGGCCGGCAATTCAATTATCCGATTGCTCTCGAAGGCGCGCTGAAGCTCAAGGAAATCAGCTATTTGAACGCTTCGGGTCATCCCAGTGCAGAGCTGAAGCATGGCGTGATCGCACTCGTCCGTCCGGAAATTCCGACGGTCGTCATTGCGCCGCGGGACGCTGTTTTTGAGAAAAACATCAGCAATATCGAGGAAGTGCGCGCCCGGAAAGGGCCGGTCATTTCCATCGGGACGGAGTGCAGCAAAGAACTCGAGAAGGTTAGCAGCGATGTTATCTATATTCCGCCAGCGCCGGATTTCCTCACACCGCTCCTGACGGTGATTCCGCTCCAATTGTTTGCGTATCATCTGGCTGCCAAACTCGGCTGCGACATCGACAAGCCACGCAATCTCGCGAAGGCTGTCACCGTCGAGTGAAAGAAAGGTGCCGGGAAGTCACGCTAGCCGATTGACAAAATCGATCGGCACCCGGAAAATCCGGGCCATTCGCATCGACATGGCGCCACGGCCGATTTCCGCATTTATTCTTGTTATTATCACCGGCACTTTTGCCGCGATCGCCAGCGCGCAATCTGTTCCTCCGGAGATTCAGCCCGTCGTTAACGAGTCGGTCCAACTCTCCCGGCCGATCATCGAGGGGCGCAGCGCCATCGTTGTGGATGCCGGCAGCGGGCGCGTGCTTTTCGATAAAAACGCAACGTTTCGCCAGCCTGCAGCGAGTATGCAGAAAGTGCTCACGGCACTTGTCGTCATCCAGGAGGGAAATCTCTCCAAACCGGTCACTATTACGCAAAGCGATACCATGGTAGAGCCGAGCAAAGTTTATCTCCGGGCCGGCGAGACCTATACCCGCCTCCAGCTTCTCCAGGCGCTTCTCGTAAAGAGCGGCAATGACGCAGCGCGCGCGCTGGCTCGTGACAACGCAGGAAGCATCCCGGCGTTCGCCTACAAAATGAACCGTCTCGCCCTGTACCTGGGCGCGCAGAATTCAAACTTTGTGAACCCAAATGGCCTTCCCGCCGAGGGCCAGTATTCGTGTGCCCGCGACATAGCCATCATCGCCCGGACCGCGTATCGCAGCCCGACGATTCGGAACATCGTCTCGATGAAGACACTCGACTTCGCTCGTCCCGGCCGCGGGATTATTACGTACAAGAACACGAACAAATTGCTGGTACGCGCCCCATTCTGTAACGGAATGAAAACCGGTTACACGGATGCGGCGGGGCATTGCCTCGTTTCCAGTGGCCGTGGCAACGGACGGGACGCCATCGTAGTCGTCATGCATAGCACGAAGGCAGGAATCTGGAATGATTCCTTCAAATTGCTGAGCTGGGGCTTGGGGAGCTAGGCCTCTTTTTCTTACTCTTAATCTGGCTCTTGCTCTGGGTGGACGCGCCCGAGCATCGAGTAAGATTGTCATATGTCCGAAACCATCCAGTCCCAACTAGCCGAACTGGGGAACCGCTCTCTTCGGCGTTCGCTGCGCGAAATCGCGACTCCACAGGGCAATACCATCGAACTCGTTGGGAAAACGCTTATCAATTTTTCCTCGAACGACTACCTCGGACTGGCCAATGACCCCATCCTCATCGACGCCGCAAAGGCCGCAATCGACGAATTCGGCGTTGGTTCGGGTGCGTCCCGACTCGTTTGCGGAACGCTGAGCCCGCATGTCCGCCTGGAAAAGAAACTCGCCGCATTCAAACGCTCCGAAGCGGCGCTTACGTTTTCAAGCGGATACGCCGCCGCGCTGGGCGCTGTGCAGGCGCTGGTGCGCAAGGATGACGTCATCATCTTGGACAAACTCGTCCACGCATCCCTGATTGATGCCGCCCGGCTGAGTGGGGCGGTTGTCCGCGTTTTTCCCCATAACCATCTCGGTAAATTGGAGAGTCACCTCCAGTGGGCGCGCGAAAACCATCCCGATGCCCGCGTCCTGATCGCGACGGAATCCGTCTTCAGCATGGATGGCGATTACGGGCTGCTGGAAGAAATTGTCGCGCTCAAGACGAGATTCGAAGCTTTCCTGCTCGTGGACGAAGCCCACGCGATTGGCGTCCTGGGCGCTAACGGGCGCGGGCTTGGCGAAAAGCTCGGCATCGCCTCGAAAATCGACCTTCAAATGGGCACGCTCAGTAAGGCCATTGGCGTCAGTGGCGGTTACATCGCCGGTAGCCGGCTTCTCATCGACCTGCTCATTAATCGGGCCAGGAGTTTTATTTTCTCCACAGCACCGCCTCCCGCTCTTGCAGGCGCCGCTTTGGCGGCGATCGAATTTATGCTCACCGACGCGGGTGAGGAGCGCCGGAAAGCGCTCTGGCAAAACATCCGTCATTTGGAGAAAGGATTACGCCGGATCGATCTGAATTTTCCGAAAGCCACCAGCGCCATCCTCCCGTGGATCGTGGGCGAAGAGCAGGAAGCGATTCTGCTGTCACGGTCGTTGAGCGACGAGGGTTTCTATGTTCCTGCCATCCGTTTCCCCACTGTGGCCAAAGGCGCGGCGCGGCTGCGGATCACCGTCAATGCGCACCACACGGGAGAGCAAATTGACGCCTTGTGCGCGGCCTTGGCGGGTTTGGTTAAAACGTAGAAGAGGCGCCCCTTCTCCTTTCTGTTTCGACGAGTGCCGGAAGCGACTTCGTTCTACGCCTTGATCGCCTTTCGCAGGACGATATACGCCACGAACGCCACGCCGAATCCGATAAACCACGCGTAATTGTAACTCGCCACCAGCCCTGCGGGCATGGACTCTGGCCGCACCCATTTCACCGCCACCAGAAACCCTGGCAAATTGGGCAGAATCGCCAGCACCAGCGCCCCGATTCCCGCTGGATTGTAGCCGCCTGCGAACCTGCAGGCGCCGTTTTCGTCATACAATGCCGCCACATCCAGCTTCTGTTTCCGGATCACGAAATAATCCGCGATCATGATTCCCGCGATTGGACCCAGCAAAGCGCTGTATCCAATGAGCCACGTGAAAATGTAGCCGCTCGGATCCGCCATCAATTTCCACGGGAACATGAGAACGCCTACGATCGCCGTGATGATTCCGCCCGTTTTGAACGAAATCGTTTTCGGCGCCAGATTCGAAAAATCGTTTGCCGGCGACACGACGTTGGCCGCGATATTCGTCGAAAGCGTCGCCACCGAGAGCGCGATGAGCGCAACCGCCGACAACAACGGGCTTCCGAATTTTGCCATCAGCGCCACCGGATCCCAGATCGCTTCGCCGAACACGACGATCGTCGCGCTCGTTACGACGATTCCGATGAAGGAATACAGCGCCATCGTTGGCGGCAACCCAATGGCCTGCCCAAGGATCTGATCCTTCTGCGTTTTCGCGTACCGGGAGAAATCCGGGATGTTCAACGAGAGCGTTGCCCAAAAGCCGACCATCGCCGTCACCCCTGCGGCGAATGCAGGAGTGAACTCCGCGCTCGACTTGAATTTCGACGGTTCCGCGAAAATCGGTCCCCAGCCGTGGGCAGCGCGATAGGCCCAAATCATCAGTGCCACGCCTACCAGCAGCAAAAACGGTGCACTGAGCGCCTCCAGCCATTTGATGGACTCCATTCCGGCGATGATGAAATAGACGTTGATCGCCCAAAAGATGAGAAAACAGAGCAATTCCCCTCCGGAAATCCCAAGCAGCGGCAGATTCGCTTTTGCTGCCGGATCAAACCCGAAAATCAACGCTGCGGTTTGGTAAATTGCCGACCCGCCGATCCATGTCTGGATTCCGAACCAGCCGCAGGCGACGATTGCACGCATCAGAGCCGGGATGTTAGCGCCGATCGTGCCGAAGGACGATCGCAGCAGCACCGGAAACGGAATCCCATACGCCGTGCCCGGGTGCGCATTCAACGTCATTGGGATGAGCACGATCACGTTTCCGAGCAGGATGGTTAAAAGTGCCTGCCACCAGTTCATTCCCGACCCGATGAGATTGCTCGCCATCGTGTACGTGGGAATACAGACGGCCATCCCGATCCAGAGCGCTGCGATGTGCCAGAGATTCCACGTCCTCGCCGAGGCGGGTACGGGCGCGAGATCGGCATTGATAAGGTTGCTGTCCTGAATTCCCTGATTCCCGGCAACAACCACGGCGTCGGATGATTGATGCATCATACTCGTGGTTTTAGCCGGAGAATGCCGCGAAATATTTCCCTTTGGCAACAAGGATTTCGCGAGCGGGACACCGGGGATGCCGGCCTGCAGGTGCGGTGTCCGTTGAACAACGAGACGTTTCACGAGCTGAAAGCCCTGGACTGCGGCGCTGCTGCCCCGCGTTGGTTTGCGTCAGAGGTCTGGAGCCCCATTGTCGAAATCTGCAATGCCACAACAGACGTCTGGAGCCCCATTGTCGAAATCGGAAATGCCACAACAGACGCCTGGAGCCTCATTGCCGAAATCGGAAATGCCACAACAGACGCCTGGAGCCCCATTGCCGAAATCGGAAATGCCACAACAGACGTCTGGAACCCCATTGTCGAAATCTGCAATGCCACAGCAGAGGGGCATTGGACCGGGAGGAGGGATTGTCACGCGGTCGCTGAATACCGGCGGCGTCGGGATTTTGTGTTTTGAATTGCGTTGTTAGTATTGATTTTTGGCTGTGATTGCAAATTGGCGCGGCAGCGGCCCCCGTCATTGGCACGGAAACTCATCGAGTTTCAATCCAAGTCCTTCATGATCTGGCGCAAGGAAACTGGGCCTGGGATCGCTGCTTTAGAACACACGACGGCATCTCAAGGCTGGTTGACCAGATACGGTCTTGCACGACTTCTCCTTGCTGAAATATACTTAGGGAAACGCTGATTAAATCTAACGAAGAGAGATGGTCCGCAGATTTTACAACCGAGCGCAGATGTTCTCTGGGTTTCAAGTGACTTTTTTGTTCGACTTATTGACATGGGAGTAGGGCGGTTAGGCGGACTGGAGTTTCAGAACCCAGGAGCCGTGTTCGAGTTGATTGCGAGCGTGGAGTTCGGCGTCATAGGACGTGCCGGTCTGCCACATTTTCCAGAGGATTTTCAGCCACCGCTGGCCGAGGCATCGCAAGGCGCATGCGTGACTTTTCCCACGCTCTCGGAGTTGGTCGTAATAGGTGGCGGCCCACGGGCAGCTCTGCCGACTCAGGTTGGCCCACAGATGCACGGCATGGCGCATGGGTTTGTTACACTGGCGCCGCAGATAGACTTTGTGGATTTGGCCGGACTGGTAGCTGACCGGCGCGGTCCCCGCCAGGCATTGGAGAGCGGTGGGATTATCAAAGCGCGAGCGATCCGAGCCGATCTCACCCAGCAGCCGCGGCGCGATCTTGGGGCCGGCGCCGGGCAGTGAGCCAAAGAGGTCGTGATCGGGGTGCTGGGCAAAGAGCTTCTCGATCTCGGCTCGGTAGGCGTCGATCTGGCTCTGGAGGATGCGCAGCATCCGGGTCCGCGCCAGAGCCAACCGGCTCTTGGTCCGGGTAAGCACTTCGCCGGAGACGAACTCACCCGCACGCGCGAAGATTTCCATGCGCTTTTGATAAGTCTGCGGCCGAGCCAGCTTGTGGCTGTGCAGGAACTTCTCCCATTTGCGTTTGCCCGCCGCGCTCAGGGCCTGCGGTGTCGGGAAGGCTTCGACGAAGGCCCAGGCGCTCGAGAGCGTCCAGTCGTCAAAGGCTTCCAAGGCCGCCGGGTAGTATTCGTGCAGGGCGCTCTGGAGCTGGTTAATGAGCGCGGTGCGCTCCTCGATCAGCGCGACTTCGTCGCGACAGAGCAGCCGCAGCTCGGCCACCAGCGGATCTTCTTTTGCCAGAGCCTTCCAGCCGTGACCATCGACGCGCAGAGCGTCGGCGAGACTCCATGCATCGACGCGGTCGGTCTTATTGCCACTGGGCACCTTGCGCTCGCGGTAGCCTTTGGCGCTTGCCGGAGAGACGGGATAGACCGTGACGCCGCTCTCGAGCAGATGCTCGACGACAACGCCCTGGCTGGTCTCCACGCAAGCGGCCACGCCGGCGCCGAGCGCAGCGACCTGGTCGCGCCAGCGCTTCCAGCCTTCAGCCGAGTGCTCGATCTTAAAGTCGGCTACGACTTGGCCATGGCGATCCACGATGACGACATCGTGATGATCCTTTGCCCAATCGAAGCCGGCATAATGGGTGATTTCATTCCATGGTTTCATTTTTGGATTCCTGCGTTGTTGCAATGGCCGTGGCGCAGGCGGCCTGTCTCTAGTCGAGCTGATACAAGAATCCTCGTGGGATGAAGTTCTCTCAGACATTTGGACAGGCGCTCGAAAACCGGCCGGTGATCTGCGCTGAACCCTCACAGGGTGAGCGAGACAGGACCGTAGCGGTCTCGGCGCTTTGCGCCCCGAGCTATTGTCGCTCGCAGGCAAATTGTTGACAATTAGCGCCGCGTCTGCGGCAAAGTTATTCACAATCGGCGCCAGCTGTGAGGAAGGCTTTTTGGGAGCCTTCCTGCGCCGCTTATGAATAACTTTGGAAACGGTATCAGCGAGATGGCCTGCCCCGCGACGGCGGGGCAGCCCGAAGGGCAAGCGAAGCGCTGGCAAATTTTCGCAGATTTTGAAGGCCTGAATCGAGAGTTTTTAAGAAAATCTGCGTCCATCTGCGAAATCTGCGGATTAAATCAGTGCTTCCTTAGGTACATGGCAGGTATCGCTATCTCCTGCGTGAAACTGCTGCTGAAGCTCTTGGAGAAATTGGTTCGAGGGATCCACTTACGTTAGCGGCCTTGCAAGAGGCGTATTCGAGCACTGGTTATTCGGGCTCTAAGAATGTTTTGCGCAGAGTCATAGATAAATTTAAGGAAGCTAGCACGGAGAATAAAATAGTGAAGAGTCAGTCGCGGCGAATCAAAACAATCCGCAGATTTCGCAAATTCACCCAGATCGGCGCATAGGATGGCTGCGCTGGACCCTTCGTTGGGGCGGCCCGGGTGCATATCCGCACTCCGAGCCTTCCCCGCGGTCCGCTGCCACCGACCGAATAGGTCACGTGGAACGGTCCTGCCAAGTGGACAAAGATGGCATGATCGTGGGAGCGACGTGTTAGTGGGATATGTTACAGTATGACGAATCATCTCGGTTGCAGCGAACGCTGCCCAAAGATTAACCAACAAATCTATCCCAAACCGGGACAGGCCGCCCGACATCCGCCCAGCCATGTAGCTGCTCGCTAAAATTCCGAATATCGTCCGTCCGACGCTCGACACATTTCATATGGGTTAGGCGCTTCGTCCCCGGAGTCTTCGGCGGATTATGTCTGGGTCTTGGCGGAGGTCCATGACGCCAGAGACGATGACGCGACGACCCTCAAATGAGTAGAAGATGCCGTATGGAAATCCGTGGACGAGCAACCGGCGATAGGACTCGTGGAAGACAGGAGCAATCTGTGGGAACGTGCGTAGCTGCCCGAACGCCACGTCGAGATGACGCATGAATACCTCGCCCCGCCCTGCCTGAACCGCTTCGTGGAACTCGTAAGCGGTCTGGATGTCGGCATCGGCGGAGAAAAGGAAAACAAGCTCACCCACCGCTGAGAGTCCTGCCGAGGATGCGCTGCTGAATGGCTTCCCAGGTCGTGGCCTGACTTGGATCGCGGCGGTAAGCCTCCATGCGGCGGTCGAGCTCGGCAATCTGCTCGCGCGACACAGGAACTTCGGTCGGATGGGCCGCCAGATCGTCCCAAAGCTCGGTGACCAGAAGAAGCTTCTGCGCCGGTGTCAGTCGATTCACGTCTGGAATGGTTTCGAGGATCATGGTTGGAAGATACGGTGCGCCGATTTCGGGACAAGCTCAGAAGCGCCTTCTAAGAAACAGAACTGTTGGTACATGGTTGCGGGGTGAGTTGGAAGCCGAAATGGGCGGGCTTGCTTTTGCAGGCGGGCGATGAGGGCTGTGCCGTAGCGCTCTTCGACCCCAAGCTCAGCGACTGCGGCCACCAGGCGCGCCAATTCCAACCACCGCCGTTCGCTGCGGCCCATGGATGGCTCTTCGTGGTTTGTTACTATGTGCTGCCCACCTGAACGCTCTTGGCGGCTCCGTAAACCGTGAATGCCTCAAGCAACGATGCCGGAGTAATCCGGAACGAGATTCTTACCGGTGATTCCGTGGGAACGGGACGACGAACCAGAAACCGGCAGGCGTAAGGAGGAAAAAGGTGAAGTGGCCGCGGTGTCTATGGTTAGGCGACGTTCGGCTATTCATTTGGCACGCTGAATCTCGATCCATTCGATGTTGCCGCGTTTGAACTTCTTGTTGCCTTCGATCTTGGTGTCGGGCAAGCCGTCGCCGTCCTCGTCAAGTATCAGGACGAGCGCTAGCCCGGAGCCAGTCGTGACGCTGAACTGAGCCTTGTCTTTGGAGATGAGGTCCAAGCTTCGAGGTGTCTTGCCGCCCTGCTCCAACTGAACAATCTGCAATTTGCCGTCGAGATGTCCGACAAGCGCCATGCGACGGTCTGGCTTGTTCTGGCGAATCAGAACGGCCCGTCCCTCGTCGAGGTTGATGATTACGTCATTCGAGGGCGACACGGAGAGAGACTCCCTCCGGGAGGGTATCTGTTTAGCCTCGAGGCAAAGTTTTGCAAATGGGCAAAAAAGGCTGGTACTAGCACTTATTGTGGTTCATAAAGCCTGGCGATGACGCCGCTGAGCCGGGAAACCCTTGAAACGCTCCAGAGAGAAGCCCCTGGAG
>DATDBU010000207.1:0-5028 GCA_036524675.1 Chthoniobacterales bacterium
GAACTGCCATATGGTTGGGGTATGGGAGCCATGACGGAGTTCGACATCGTTTATCGCGAAGGGGGCGGTTACGGACCGGATTTCATCAACACCATCACCTTCAGTCACGACATCATCGGCAACCTAGCCGGCTACGTGGAATTCTTTAGCCAGCTTACCGAGGGCGACTTGATCATTACTCTGGATGCTGGGCTAACTTACGCGTTGACTGAGGACATACAACTCGACTGCGGGTGCAACTTTGGCGTCACAGAGTCGGCGGAGGGTTTCAATCCATTCGTCGGCTTGTCAATGAGATTTTGAGCATGGCGACTGCCTTCTGTAGAACGCGATCGCGATCGATAGGAAGGCCCCCGGGCTCCTCGTCGCGCAGGGTTGTAATAAGCATCCGCCTAAGACAGTAAGCCGGACTAGGCAAGCCGCCCGCTCGTTCGGGCTTTTCGTCGACATCATGCCTCAGCCATGCAAGGTGACACCGAACCGTCCTCGTTTTGAACATGAGACTCTATCTCAATAGTTCTTGACTGCGACCCGGCAGCAGCCTAATCCCGAACGCTACTCCTTGTATGAGAACGTTCATCGATTTTTCACGGACTACTTTCCTCTATTTTTGGCGAGTAGCAATTGCAGCAACCGTTGTCTCAATGATTGCGTCAGCCGGCTACGGGGCCGAGCAGGCTCTATCTGAGATCAAGGGCTATCTCGTTGGAAAGGTGCAATTTATGAACGTAGCGGCAGCCGATTTCGTGCGAAACACCTCCGCCTATCAGAGGATTATCGACAGCACTGGAGGGGACTACAACAGGGCCGCCATGGAACACGGCCCGGAGATCATGAAGCTCGTCGCGAAAATGCAGGATAATTACCGCAGTTTTCACAATAAGGGATACGAGAACATCGAGGGCATTGTTGCAGGGACAAAGACATTCGTTGACTTTGACGTGTACATGGATGCGGGGGTGCCAAAGGCTGAAGCCTCCACCGATTCTCCGTATTCTCCGTTGGTTTTGAAAGCCGCGAACGGTCGCATTATCAGCGACCGCAGCGGCAATCTTTTTCACTATATCATTGAACCTGCATTGTGGGGTACCAAGCCCTTCCTGGTCGAGAGACTCAACACCGCCGCTTCCGAAAAGATTGGGGTAAAATATCTGCCGAAGGCAGACGTTGTCACGGCCGCATCCGCTGAAGCTTCGCGCAAGATTTCTGACCTTCTTTCGCGTGCCCAAGCCTGGCAACCGACACTGGACGAATGCGTGGGGGCTCTCGTTTGGATGACCCCAACTCTCAATGCCTATTTCGACGAATGGCGGGATTCTCGTTACGATCCTGTTGCTTCTGCTGGGCGCTATGTTGCTCAGAGCCGCGTGTTGGATATGCGCGGTATCATGTCCAGTCTCCAAATCACCTGCAACGCGATCCTCCCTGAACTTCGCAAAAAGGACCCCGCTCTAGCCGATCAGCTAAAGTTTGAATACGAGAGCATCATGAGCTTCATCGCGCGGGTGGACGCCCGCGATAAGGCCAACGGAGGCAAAATGTCCGTTGCAGAAATCGAGGAGATGGCCTTTCAGGCGAAATCCCTCACTGATCAAATAGCGCCCCACCTTAAGCAAATGGCAGCCGTTCTCGGCCTGAAACTACCCCGCAAGCCTGTGCTTGCCTAGTCGCGCGGCGACACCATGCACCGTCCATCCCAACGAGTCGGGTTGCTGCTCATAGCAACAGCCCTAGGCGCTGGCGCTGCGTGGGCGAGATTGACGGAAGATTTTCACCAAATCCAGCAGCAGCTTGGCGAGGCGCTCCTCGACGCCTACGCTGGTGACTCGTCGAACGGGGAACTGATGCTATCCAGCCAGGGTATTGCTCGTTTGGCTCCCTACCTGAAAAGCCCGGAGTCGCAGCGGTTGATTGAGACGGCTTCGGATGGTGGAGCCTACATCACGGCAAAAATTGGACGCCAACGGGCGCTTTTGCAGCACGTTGCGGCGTTGGAGATGTTGAGTACCCAGAAGGCTGGCGATATCCCGGCCGCTCGTCAATGGCGTGCCTTGATCAGCCTGCCCAGATTTGTAAGCGAACAGGACAGCACGCTTCTTCTGCAAACTGCCGACCCGTCGCAGGCAACCACCCCAGAAATCAGCGAGACGCTCGCCCGCGAGTACCTCCTTTGGCAGACGATGCGAGTGCGGCAGTTGCTCGATTTCCTCCAGCACCAGGCCGAACGCGGAACGGCCACGCAAGCCGTTATCGATGCCTATACTGGAGAAACAGTGGCGCTCGCCTCATTTCCAGGCGAGTTACTGGAAACGGCCAAGCTACCGCCGCAGAATAGTGCCGCAGCCACCGCGCCGGATTGGAAAGCAGCGGAGGAATCTAAAGTGCAGGCTTCCGCCATCGCGCAGTGGCGCGAAGAACTTGAGGCGACATTGCCTAATCTTTTGAGTGATACGGACATCAGCCGCATGCAGCGGCTGCTAGCCCGGCTACTAAAGCTTGTACCCCGTGAATACGAAAACGGAGTCAGCGACGGCCAAATCACGATTGAATTCGAATATCGGGAGGCCGTTATGTTCACGGAAAAGGCCCAAAGCTTGGTCAATCAGCTCGCCCCGGTTTGGAAGGTGGAACATGCCGAGAACTACAGCAAAGCCCACGATGAAATTACGGTGCTTTTGACAAAGCTCTCCGAAGACATCCCGAACCTCCGCCCTCAAGGCGAAATTCAGAATCTCGTCTCGCGGGTTACGAGCGTCCTGGAAAAGGAATTCCAGATTTCTGCACGCCGTGCAGGCGACAAGGGAAACATTATCGAAGAAACGGCGCTGGAAGTCAGGGTTTCGCTAGGCAGTTCGCTGGCTGCAGTAGAAGCTGGCCAATGGGAAACGGCCGAGGCACTTCGCCTCGACGCTTATACAGCTTTTGATTCCGAAATCGAACCGCGCGTCCTTCCACGCAATCCGGATCTGGGCCGGCGCGCCGAACGCAGTTTTCTAGATGGAGAGGAGGGCGCTCCTGGCATCAAGCTCGCTCTCGACCGCCGTGCGCCCATGGAAGAAATCCAAGCGGCCTATGAACGCTGTCTGAGCCTCCTCGACCAAAGCATGGAAATGCTCAAGGTCGCTGTATCACCCGGCACGATCGCGGCGACTGCATTCGGCATTGTTGCACGCGAGGGGCTGGAGGCCGTTGTCATTCTGGCCGCGCTGCTCGCAGGGCTCCGCGGCCCTGAGCAATCACAGACGCGCAAAGGCATCGCTATTGGGGCATGGCTCGCGCTGTTAGCCACCGTCGTCACGTTCTGGCTTTCACGCACCATCATCACTTCGCTCATTCAATACGGCGAAAGGCTGGAAGCCGTCGTTTCGATTCTCGCGGTGGGTATTCTTCTCATCGTCACCAACTGGGTTTTTCATAAGTATTACTGGGCGGGTTGGAACGCGAAGCTTCGATCGCTGTCAAAGTCAGCGGCTAGCGTTCGTTCACCGCGGTGGGAATGGCTCGCCTTACTAAGCGTTGGCTTCTTGACCATCTATCGCGAGGGGTTTGAAACTGCTCTGTTCCTTCAGTCCCTCTTGCTCGAAGGGAACATCCAAGCGGTTGTGCTGGGCGGCGCCGCGGCACTCTTCTTCATCGGGAGTATTGGAGTACTTACGTTCCGCTACGGGGTCAAGCTGCCCTACCGCAAGTTGCTTGTTGTCACTGGATTCTTGGTCGTAACGATCATGGTTACCTTCGTCGGTTCCGCGGTTCGACTTTTCCAGACAGTGGGATGGCTGCCCATCCATCCCGTTCCACATCTCCACATGCCAAATTGGGTTGGGTTATGGTTTGGCCTTTATCCGAGTTGGGAGGGCATCCTAATTCCGCTCACCTCTCTTGCCTACGTGGGCGGGGCTTGGCTCTTCACGCGCTGGAGATCCGGTCGAAACGTTCGCGAAGAACCAATGCCGTCATCGCAGTCGCCTAGACATAACGCCTCAGTTTAAAAGATGAAGACATCACATCAGCTAAGCCTTACCCTTGCCATGAGCCTCGTTTTGGCTTGCGGTCAAACTGTCACTCGAGCCGCGACCACTATATTCGCCCAGCCCGGCCAGCAGGCTCCCGGAACATTTGCCGTGGTCGGCGATGAAGAGGGAGTCGCTGGACTCATGTACATACCCGGTAGCATCTGGAAACGGGACACCCTGCTTGGTGACTTAAACGATTTTCGCAATCAGCTTCTATACACAGGCTTTTCTTTTGCACCGACCTATATCGCCGAGGTTTTCGGCAACGTTGCGGGCGGCACAAAGCAGGGGGCAATTTCTGATGGCGTCTTTAATCTTGCGGCCGACGTGGATCTTGAGCGCGTCACAGGTTTTTGGAAGAACGCTACCTTTCATACGAACTTCCTGTGGATTTACGGGCGAAGCCTCTCCGAGCACTATGTCGGAGACTTCAGCAACACGAGCAACATTTCCGGATTCAACACGTTCCGTGTTCAGGAAATGTGGCTCGAACAGAGCTTCTGGAATCGCCGTGCGACACTGCGGCTAGGTTTGCTGGCCGCCGATGCGGAGTTCTTCGCATCGAATTACTCAAGCCTTTTTATCAATGGAACTTTCGGGGCGTTTACTCTCGTGGGCGCGAATCTCCCGAATCCGCCGATCTACCCAATGGCCGCGCCCGCCATCCGGATCTTTGTGCAACCAGTCTCGAAGTTCTACGCGCAGGTTGGCGCATATTACGGCAATACCGGCGCGCAGGATGAAAATACCACCGGATTCAACTTCGATTTTAACGCCGACAACGGAGCCTTAATCTTCTCCGAAATGGGCTTTCTTTTGAATCAATCTCCGAACGATCGCGGACTCGTCGGCACGTACAAGATCGGCTCCTTCGTGCACACGGGGCCGTTCAGCACATGGAATTCTCAGGCTGAGGATGCTCTCGGCACCGGCGGACTTAATGATGTGGGCGCCAACTATGGATTCTATGGTGTGATCGACCAGGAAATCTACAAAGCCGGAGGTCGCACAATAG